>JAFXRG010000023.1 GCA_017526525.1 Clostridia bacterium
GACTCGAACCTATGACACTCCGGGTATGAACCGAATGCTCTAGCCAACTGAGCTATTGAGCCATATGGTTGCGGGGGAGGGATTTGAACCCCCGACCTCCGGGTTATGAGCCCGACGAGCTGCCAGCTGCTCCACCCCGCGTCATCCGCTGCTTTCACAAGCGGCAGAGCATATAATACAGGACGGAGCATAAATTGTCAAGCAGTTTTTTTGCCACGGGATTCTTTCGAACGGCCAATGGGATGAAAAAGCCGGTCTATTCTTGTGCCGGCACCGAGCCCCAGGGCAATCATGGCAATGGTAATCATCGCCCGGATGCCCATGGCGGTTCCGTCCGCAATCCGGTTCTGGCCCAGGAAGGACATCATCCGGTACAGGCCGAGGCCGGGAACTACCGGGACAATGGCGGACATGAGGAAAACCGTGCCGATGATTTTCATCTTTCGCGCGCTCAGCTGGCCTGCCAGGGAACCGAAGAAGGAACCGAGGAATATGGAAGAGGGCTCGGAAAGGCCGATTCGGGATGCGCCCCAGTATACAAGATAGGAGAGGGCGGCGATCAGGCCGGATACCAGCCAGGACCGGCGAGGCACATGTACCAGCATGGCGAATCCCACTGTGCCGAAAAAAGCGCCGAACAGGGCACGGGACAGTTCTTCCCAGATCATCAGATTCCACCTCCCGTCAGGATTCGCATCAGGGCCACCGACAGGAGCGCACCGCCGGCGATGAGAAAAGCGGTCAGAATGGCCTGGACGCCGTGGGAAAGACCGGAAACCATGTCTCCCCGCATGGAATCCTGAACCGCATTGGTCATGGCCAGACCGGGCACCAGCGGCATGACGGCGCCGGCAATGATCATTTCCGTCTGCAGATGCAGGTCCGGGAAGAGCAGCGCCAGCAGGTTCGGCAGCAGGGCGGTGAACAATCCGCCCAGCACAGAGGCGGCCAGCCCCCTGGAGGAACGGATCCGGCTCAGCAGCATTTCCAGCCCCTGAACCAGGGTGGCTACCACGGCCGCGACGGCAATGGACACCCAGCCGGCACCGAAGAGAGCGGAGAAGCCGGCGGCGCACAGGCCGGCGGCCGGAAGCCCCCACAGGCCGCGGAAGGAGCCGGGCATCCGTTCCACAGCCCGGAGCTTTTCCAGAGCCTGGGAACAGGTGAGCTGGCCGGCATAGACCTGGCGGGAAATCTGGTTGGCTTCATCCACCCGGGTCAGATTCCGGGCCAGGCGGTGTACCCTTTTTACGGAGGTGACGGGGTTGCCGTCATCTCCCAGATAGCTGATAAACAGACCGCTGGGAACGGCAAAGCTTTCCACCTGCTTCAGGCCGAAACCTTCGCCCATCATGCTGATGGTTTCCTCGGCGCGGTAGGTTTCCCCGCCGTTTTCCATAATGATTTTTCCTGCCAGCTGCAGGGTTTCCATGAAGGAAGACTCCGCAGGGAATTCGGGACAGCTTTTCATGGATATTTCTCTCCGGTACGGTATGATGCTTCCGCCGCAGGAAGGATCCTTCGCAGGAAAGATCCTTCGCTTCGCTCAGGATGACACCCGGGGGGCCAAGGATGACACATGGCACCGGAGGCATGGCCCCGGAGGGCGCGGAACGGCGGAAAACGGTTGCTCCGGAAGCATTATAGACCTCCGGAGAGGAACAATCAATCATCAATCTGTCTGCGGCTGCGATGGTACCGAACCCTGATTGACGGGAAGGGTGCTTTCTTTTATAATGTTCAAAAAGCGGAAAAAGGGGATACAAAGCGAATGGACAAATGGGACGATCGGTTTATGCAGATGGCGTTTACGATTGCCGGCTGGTCCAGCTGCTTCCGGGAGGGCCGCAGCATCGGCTGCGTGATCGTGAAGGACAAGCGGATTATGACCACCGGTTACAACGGCGCGCCGGCGGGAATCAAAACCTGCCGGGAAAAGGGCGAATGCCTGCGGGACAAGCTGGGCATTGCCAGCGGAACCCGAATGGAAACCTGCTACGCGGTACACGCGGAGCAGAATGCCATTGTCCAGGCGGCCAAACTGGGCGTTTCCATTGACGGGGGAACCCTGTACTGCACACACCAGCCCTGCTCCATGTGCTGCAAGATGATCATCAACAGCGGAATCAGGAGAGTGGTTTACCAGGAAGGATATCCGGATCCGTTTACCCTGGAGCTTTTTGACGAGGCCGGGGTGAAGCTGGAGAAAACCGGGGGGAGCCTGAAGATCGAACCCGTCGCTGAAAACGGGAAAGGACAGGGGAAATGAGATACCATATCGATACCATTCCGGTGCTGGATGCGCTGAAGCTGGAAGGAGAATGCCTGCTTTGCGCGCTGGAGAGGAAAACGGAACTGGGAGAGGCAGAACGCTACCTGGGGGCTTCCGTGATGGAACCGGATATCCGGGTTCAGGTGAACAGCAAAGGCTTCTGCCGCCGCCATCACGCCATGCTTTATGGCATGAGCAACCGGCTGGGACACGCGCTGATGCTGGAAAGCCACATGATTGAGACCCGGGAACGGACGGAAAAAATTTACAAAAAGCTGGACGGCGCCGCCGAAACGCTGAAGAATATCGGCCTGGCAGGCCGGCTGGGGGGAAAGGCCAAAGGACCCGACGCCGCTGTACAGGAAAGCATTGAGGCCCTGCAGGAGCTTGCCGGAAGCTGCCTGATGTGCGAAACCATTGAGGAAAACATGCAGAGATACCTGCATACCTTCCTGCACCTTTACCAGAACGACACGGATTTCCGCACGCGCTTCAGTGCCGGAAAGGGATTGTGCCTGCCCCATATGGCCCGGCTGCTGGAAGCGGCCCGGGCAGAGCTGGGGCCGAAGGAGCTGGGAGGCCTGATTTCCGTGCTGACCAAAGCCCAGCGGGAGAACATGGACCGGATTCAGGAAGAAATATCCTGGTTCATCAAGAAATTTGACTACCGGTACGAAAAAGAATCCTGGGGAAACAGCAAGGACGCGGTAGAACGGACGGTCAATAAACTCCGGGGATGGTGCGTCGGGAAGGAACCTGCCGAATAACCCGGGAAACAGGAAAAGTAACGAAGGACAGGGGTTGATGGTATGACGATTCGGGAAGTCATGAAGATTGTGGAAGGAAAAGTGCTGGTGGGGGAAGACCGGCTGGATACGCCTGTGGAAACCGCCTGCGGATCGGATCTGATGAGTGACGTGCTGGCATTCGTGAAGGACAGGACCGTGCTGATTACCGGACTGATTAACCCGCACGTGGTTCGTACCAGTGAGATGCTTGATATTACCTGCATTGTGTTCTCCCGGGGGAAAATGCCCAGCGAGGAAATCCTGGAGATGGCGGATGAAGTCGGCATTACCGTGATTGCAAGCCCGCTGACGACCTATACAGCCTGCGGGGAACTGTATGTGCGCGGACTGCCGGGCACCAAGGCGAAGAAACCTGAACCGGAGGGAGCATAAAAATGGCTGTATTGCTGGAAAAGAGTTTTCCCGTGGAAGCCGGCGCCTTCACCACGGCCGGGGAAGCCTCCACCACCATCAAACGGACGCTGAAACAGCTGGGGATCAATGCGGAAGTGCTGCGGCACGTTTCCGTTGCCTGCTACGAGGTGGAGCTGAACCTGGTGATTCACTCCCTGGGCGGTACGCTGACGCTGCTGGTGGATCCGGAAAAGGTAACGCTGATTTCCAAAGACGTGGGTCCGGGCATTCCGGACATTGACAAGGCAATGACGGAAGGCTTCTCCACCGCCAGCGCGGAGGCGCGGACGCTGGGGTTCGGCGCCGGTATGGGACTGCCGAACATGAAACGGAACGCCACGGAGTTTGACATTCAGAGCGAAGTCGGGGTTGGAACCACCATCACCATGAGCTTCGCCCTCCGATAAGGGAACGAAAGGTCTGCGGTTATGGTTACGAAAGAAAAACGGTTTCATTCGGTGCGGCTGGAAGGGGAAAAATGCCGGGGCTGCACCAACTGCCTGAAGCGCTGTCCGACAGAGGCTATACGGGTTCGGGGCGGACGGGCGCATATTATCGACGAACGGTGCATTGATTGCGGGGAGTGCATCCGGGTCTGCAGCTATCACGCCAAAGTGGCGGTGACGGATCCCCTGAGCTCCATTTCACAGTTCAAATACAAAATCGCACTGCCGGCGCCGAGCCTGTACGGACAGTTCAACAACCTGAAGAGCATTTCACATGTGCTGGGCGGCCTGAAGCGCATGGGCTTTGACGATGTTTATGAGGTGGCCCGCGGGGCTGATGTTGTCAGCAAGGCAATCCGGGAGCGGCTGAAGGATCCGAAGCTGCCGCGGCCGGTGATTTCCTCCGCGTGTCCTGCCATCGTGCGGCTGATTCAGGTGCGGTTTCCGGACCTGATTGACCACATTGTGGACGTGCGCCAGCCCATGGAAGTGGCGGCGATGATTGCCCGGCAGGAGTTTGCGAGGAAACACGGGGTAAATCCGGAGGAGATCGGGTGCTTTTTCATCACGCCGTGTCCGGCCAAGGTGACGGCCATCCGGAATCCTATCGGCCATGAAAAGAGCGCGGTGAACGGGGCTATTTCCGTGCTGGAGATTTACGGACTGCTGTCCAGCCAGCTGAAAAACACGCCGGTGGACCTGACCCTGGAGGAAGCTTCCGACATCGGAGTCGGATGGGCCCGCAGCGGCGGGGAGAGCTTCGCAGTGAGTCCCGATGAAGCCATGGCGGTGGACGGAATTGAGAACTGTATCCGGGTGCTGGAGGAAATTGAAGACAACCGGCTGAAAAACCTGGAGTTTTTTGAAGGCGCTGCCTGCACCGGCGGATGCGTCGGCGGGCCGCTGAACTTTGAAAACAATTATGTGGCCCGGTCGGAAATCCGGAAACTGGCAACCCGGCAGACGGAGCCGGAGCTGAACGTGGACAGCGGCATGATGACCAAGTACGACCTGTACATGAGCGGAAGAATCCTGCCGAATTCGGCGATGAAGCTGGACGACGATCTGATGGAAGCCATGAGAAAGATGGAAAAGATCGAAAAACTGTACAGCGAACTGCCCGGATTCGACTGCGGAAGCTGCGGAAGCCCCACCTGCCGGACCTTTGCGGAGGACGTGATCCAGGGCGACGCTACGAGAATGGACTGTATCCACATGATGAAGGACCAGCTGCGGGTTATGGCGCAGCAAATGGTGGATCTGGCAAAGACGACCCGCGAATAACCGGGACGTTCCTGCAACGGAAGACAAAAAAAATCAAGAAAAAAGAATCCGGGAGATGAATACAATGATTGTCAGGGATTTGACGGAACTGCTGGAAGCAAAGGACCGGACGCCGGAAACAGACAAGAACGCGGAGGTCTCCTGCGGCTATACCTGCGACCTGCTGAGCTGGGTCATGGCCCACGGCACGGCGGGGATGGCCTGGGTTACGGTGCAGACCCATATGAACGTGATTGCCGTGGCCAGCCTGATGGAGATGACGGCAGTGATTATTCCCGAGGGAATCGAAATGGAAGCCCCTTCGGTGGAAAAGGCGAAGGAAGAAGGGATTACCGTGCTGGAAAGCCCGCTGACCGCCTATGAAATCTGCGCAAGACTTGCCGGAAAAGGACTGCCGGGGAAGCACGAGTGAAAAAAGAGGGTAACCGATGAAGGGAAAGGGGAGGAAGAAGCATGCTGGCTGACCTGCATATCCATTCCTGCCTGAGCCCCTGTGCGGACGACGACATGACGCCAGCGAACATCTGCGGAATGGCGCATATCAAGGGCCTGCAGGCGATTGCCGTGACAGACCACAACACAGCCCGAAACCTGCCCTATGTGAAAGAAGCGGCAGATTACTACGGGCTGATCCTGCTGCCCGGAATGGAAATCACGACCCGGGAGGAAGTGCATCTGCTGGGCTATTTCCGGGATGTGGAAACCGCGGTGAAAATCGGGGAAATTTTCACGGAACACCTGCCGAAAATGAAAAACAGGCCGGACTATTTCGGCAACCAGTATGTGATGAATACGGATGACGAAATCATTGCGACAGAGGAACGGCTGCTGATCGGATCCACGGACCTGGACCTGGCGGAATGCACGAAAATCATCCGGGAAAACGGCGGCGCCGCTGTTCCCGCCCACATCAACCGGGGGCACGGACTGCTGACCAACCTGGGACTTTTTCCGGAAGAACCCGATTTCCCGGTCTGCGAGGTCCGGAAGGAGCTGCCGGTTTCAGACCGGCTGGTGGGAAACCGGCTGCGGCTGCAGTCCTCGGACGCACATCACCTGGGAGATATTCTGGAGGCTGTTTTCGACCTGGAGGTGGACCGGTTTTCGCTGGGCGGGCTGTTTGAAAGGATCAGCGGCGGCCTGTGATCCCCGGGAAAAGCCGCAACGGCCGGAAGCCTTGAGGAAAAAGGCTTTTCGTTAGTATAAACTAACCAAAAATCTTTCCAAAACAAATCAAAAAAGCTTTTCATGTGCCGAAAAATATGGTACTATTAACAACTGTGAAAACGGACTTTTGCTGCGATTTTTGCAAAAGGTTCAAAATACATCAAGGAGGTCATGGACGGTATGCCTGACAAAAAGGAAAAGTACGCAAAGCTGCAGGAGGTCATTGAGAAGCGCAAAGGCGAGCGCGGCGCGGTGATGCCCTGCCTGCAGGAAGCCATGAACATTTTCGGCTATGTGCCGCAGGACGTTCAGGAAATGATCGCGGACGGGCTGGGCGTGACCCTGTCCGAAGTATACGGCGTTTCCACCTTCTACTCCCAGTTTTCCCTGAAGCCCAAGGGAGAACACGTGATCGGCGTGTGCCTGGGCACTGCCTGCTACGTAAAGGGCAGCCAGAAAATTATTGATAAAATCTCCGAAGAGCTGAAGATCCAGCCCGGTGATACCACGGAGGACGGGAAGTTCACCCTGAACGCCACCCGTTGCCTGGGCGCCTGCGGCCTGGCCCCCGTTATGATGATCGGGGAAGAAGTGTACGGCCGGCTGACTCCGGACCTGGTTCCGGGCATCCTGGAAAAGTACCGTGCGTGACCTGAGCCTGCATCTGCTGGATCTGGCGCAGAACAGCATCACCGCCGGGGCAAGCCTGGTGACGATACGGCTGACGCTGGAGGAAAGCGGAATGCTGATCCTGCAGCTGGAGGACAACGGGAAGGGCATGAGCCCTGAACTGCTTCAGCGGGTGACCAGTCCCTTCGCCACCACCCGGACGACCCGCAAGGTCGGACTCGGCATTCCCATGATGAAGGAAAACGCCGAAAAAGCCGGAGGGGTATTTACCCTGGAAAGCGAAGAGGGAAAGGGCACGGTGCTTACCGCGTCCATGGACACAAAAAATATCGACTGCCTGCCTCCGGGGGATATGAGCGGCACCCTGCTGAGCCTGATGCTGACCAACCCCCTGTCGCCGGATTTCCGGATTGAAAGCAAAAGCCCGAAAGGGGAAAGCGTTTTCGATACCCGGGAGGTCCGGGCAGCCCTGGGCAGCGACATCCCATTTAACGAGCCTTCCGTGGCCGCATGGCTGAAGGAAGCACTGGACGAGGAAATGAAAACAATCTTTGGAGGTGTATGGATATGAAATCTTTGGCAGATCTGGAAGCCATCCGCGCAAGAACGCTGGAAAACATCAACATGCGCAAGGATCAGGACGCGGCCCGTGTTGTGATCGGCATGGCCACCTGCGGAATTGCCGCCGGCGCACGCCCCGTGATGCTTGCCTTTATGGATGAAATTCAGAAGCGGAACCTGCAGCACGTTACCGTGAGCCAGACCGGCTGCATCGGAATGTGCCGCTACGAGCCCATGCTGGACGTGATTCTGCCCGGTCAGGAAAAAGTGACCTACATTCACGTGAAGCCTGAAATGGTACCGCGTATTGTTTCCGAGCACATTGTTAACGGCCATCCGGTGGCTGAATACACCATCGGCGCCGCAAACGACTGATTAGAGGAGGAAAACCCAGATGGAGCTTTATCGTTCTCATGTGCTGGTCTGCGGCGGCACCGGCTGTACTTCATCCGGATCCGCGAAGCTGATTGAACGTTTCGAGGAACAGCTGAAGGAAAAAGGCCTTGACAAGGAAGTCAAGGTGGTCCGTACGGGGTGCTTCGGACTGTGCGAAGCGGGCCCCGTGGTTATCGTCTATCCTGAAGGAACGTTCTACAGCCGCGTGAAAGAAGAAGACGTGGACGAGATCGTTTCCGAGCACCTGCTGAAGGGCCGCAAGGTCCAGCGGCTGGTTTACGTGGATCACAAGACCCATGAATCCAGCGTGCAGAAGAGCCTGAGCGAGATCGGTTTCTACAAGAAGCAGATGCGTGTTGCGCTGCGGAACTGCGGCGTGATCGATCCGGAAAACATTGACGAATACATCGCGTTCGACGGCTATAAGGCCCTGGCCAAGGCCCTGACCGAAATGACCCCCGAACAGGTCATTGACGAAGTGCTGAAATCCGGCCTGCGCGGCCGCGGCGGCGCCGGTTTCCCCACCGGCAAAAAGTGGCAGTTTGCCCGGGCAACCCAGGCGGAGCACAAATACTTCGTCTGCAATGCGGACGAGGGTGACCCCGGCGCGTTCATGGACCGGTCCCTGCTGGAAGGCGATCCCCACGCGATTCTGGAAGCCATGGCCATCGGCGGATACGCCATCGGCGCGGATGAAGGCTGGATCTACGTCCGTGCGGAGTACCCCATCGCCGTAAAACGGCTGGAGAAGGCCATTGAACAGGCACATGAATACGGCCTGCTGGGCAACAACATTTTCGGCACCGATTTCAATTTTGACATTCACATCCGCCTGGGCGCCGGCGCTTTCGTGTGCGGCGAGGAAACCGCCCTGATGGCCTCCATTGAAGGCAAACGCGGCGAACCCCGGCCGAAGCCCCCGTTCCCGGCGGTGAAGGGCCTGTTTGAAAGCCCCACCAACATCAACAACGTTGAAACCCTGGGGAACGTGGCCCAGATCATTCTGAAGGGCGCCGACTGGTTCCGGTCCATCGGTACCGAGCGCTCTCCCGGCACGAAGGTCTTCGCACTGGGCGGAAAGATCAACAACACCGGCCTGGTGGAAGTTCCCATGGGAATTCCGCTCCGGACCATTATTGAAGATATTGGCGGCGGATGCCCCAATGGCAAGAAATTCAAGGCTGTGCAGACCGGCGGTCCTTCCGGCGGATGCATCCCGGCCAGCCTGCTGGATACCCCCGTGGAATATGACACGCTGACCGCGATCGGCGCCATGATGGGTTCCGGCGGTATGATCGTAATGGACGAAGACAACTGTATGGTTGACATTGCCCGCTTCTTCCTGGACTTCACCGTGGACGAAAGCTGCGGCAAGTGCACTCCCTGCCGGGTCGGTACCCGCCGGATGCTGGAGATCCTGGAGCGGATTACCCAGGGCAAGGGCGAGGAAGGCGATATCGAGAAGCTGCAGGAGCTGGCCGAAAGCATCAAGAACAGCGCCCTGTGCGGCCTGGGCCAGACGGCTCCAAACCCCGTGCTTTCCACCATCAAGTATTTCCGGGATGAGTATGAAGCTCATATCCGCGAAAAACGGTGCCCGGCGCATCACTGCCAGGCCCTGCTGAATTACGAGATCACCGACGCATGCCGCGGATGTACCGCCTGCGCACGGAAGTGCCCGGTGGGCGCCATTACCGGCAACGTGAAGGAACGCCATGTGATCGATCAGTCCAAGTGCATCAAGTGCGGATCTTGCATTGCAACCTGTAAGTTCGGCGCTATCGTGAAGAAGTAATCGTGCGAGGAGGAACAACACAAATGGAAAATCTCGTTAAGCTTACGATTGACGGCGTCAGTGTTGAAGTCCCCGCCGGCACGACGGTTCTGGAAGCCGCGAAGAAGGCTGGCATCAACATCCCCACGCTGTGTTACCTGAAAGACATCAACCAGATCGGCGCCTGCCGCATGTGTATCGTTGATACCGGCGCCCGCGCCTTCGGCGCAGCCTGCGTGCTGCCCGTTTCCCCGAATATGGTCGTCAAGACCAATACCCCCAAGCTCCGGGCGGCCCGCAAGATCAACCTGGAACTGCTGCTGAGCAATCACGACAAGCGCTGCCTGGACTGCGCCCGCAACCAGAAGTGCGAACTGCAGCAGATGTGTATCGACCTGGGCGTTGAAGATGTGGACAAGTTCAAGGGCAAGATGAACGAGTATGACATCGACGACCTGAGCCCCTCCATCGTCCGGAACAACAACAAGTGCATCCTGTGCCGCCGCTGCGTTGCTGCCTGCAACAACACCCAGGCCGTGGGCGTGATCGGCCCCATGGGACGCGGATTCAAGACCAAGATCGGCAGCGCCTGGGAACAGCCGCTGAACGAAGTGGCCTGCATCAACTGCGGTCAGTGTATCGCGGCCTGCCCCACCGGCGCGCTGTATGAAAAGGATTCCACCAAGGCGGTCTGGGACCTGCTGGCGGATGAAACCAAGCATGTGGTTGTGCAGCCCGCTCCCGCGGTCCGCGCCGCGCTGGGTGAAGAGTTTGGAATGCCCATGGGCACTTCCGTAACCGGAAAACTGGCTGCCGCACTGCGCCGCCTGGGCTTCGAAAAAGTGTTTGATACGGACTGGGGCGCGGACCTGACCATCATGGAAGAGGGCACCGAGTTCATCGGCCGGCTGACCAAGGGCGGCGTGCTGCCCATGATCACCAGCTGCTCTCCCGGCTGGATCAAGTTCTGCGAAACCTATTATCCGGACTTCATTGACAACCTGAGCTCCTGCAAGTCTCCCCATGAGATGGAAGGCGCCATGATCAAGAGCTACTGGGCGGAGAAGGAAGGCATCGATCCCAAGGATATCCGCGTGGTATCCGTGATGCCCTGTACTGCCAAGAAGTTTGAGGCAAAGCGTCCCGAGCTGAGCCACAACGGCCTGCCGGACGTGGACGAAGTCATCACCACCCGCGAACTGGCCCGCATGATCAAGGAAGCCGGCATCGACTTCGTGAACCTGCCGGACGAAGACTTTGATCCCATGCTGGGCGAAAGCACCGGCGCAGGCGTTATCTTCGGCGCCACCGGCGGCGTGATGGAAGCCGCGCTGCGCACCGTTTACGAAAAGGTGACCGGCAAGACGCTGGACAACGTGGACTTCAACGACGTCCGCGGTATCCAGGGCGTGAAGGAAGCCACTGTGAAAGTGGGAGACCTGGATGTGAACGTGGCGGTAGCCCACGGCACCGCCAACGCGGCGAAACTGCTGGACAGCATTCGCAGCGGAGAAAAGACCTACCACTTCATCGAGATCATGGGATGCCCCGGCGGCTGCGTAACCGGCGGCGGACAGCCCATCGTGAACGCCCAGACCCGGATGGAATGCGATCCCAAGGTTCTCCGCGCGGCTGCCCTTTACCGGGAAGACGCGAACAAGCCCGAACGGAAGAGCCACGAAAACGCTTCCATCATGGCCGTCTACAAGGACTACCTGGGCGAGCCCAACAGCCATCTGGCTCACGAGCTGCTGCATACCCACTACACCAAGCGGGAAAAATACAGCAAATAATCCCGGTTCTTTGTACCGGCATGGAGCCATCCGGCCGGCAAAACAATGAATCGCGGAACCATGCACAACTCCGGCGCTCTCTGTACAGAGGGCGCCGGTTTGTGTTAAAATAACAGGCAGTCTGAAGACCTGAAAAACAAACGGGAAGGCGGATTCCCGGATACGGAGGCGCAGCATGATTCGCGAAGTCAGGATCAGCACGGTGGAGGATCTGATGCCCCTGCTGAGTGAGCAGGAATACCGGCCGGAACTGGGAAGAAACCGGAGCGGATATCTTTACCGGGGAATGCCGGATGCTTCCTACCGGATGGTTACAAGCCTGAGCCGCTGCTGCAAGCAGCTGCAGAAGACACTGGAGCCTGCCATCCTGAACAATTTCGCAAAATATGCCCTGCGGGACGATCCCACGGTGACCCAGAGTGTCTGGCACCAGATGATCACCGGGCAGCATAACGGACTGCCGACGCGGCTGCTGGACTGGACCCACTCTGCGCTGGTTGCCCTGCACTTTGCCATGACGGAGGAAAACCTGGCGGACATGGAAGCCAGGGATTGCACAGTGTGGCGGATTGACATGAACGAACAGATCAATC
Organism: Clostridia bacterium; assembly: GCA_017526525.1. GTDB lineage: Bacteria > Bacillota > Clostridia > Christensenellales > Aristaeellaceae > Aristaeella. Next base: position 12,119 of record JAFXRG010000023.1, read on the forward strand.
ACCTGCCGGAAAAATACCGGCTGGCGGTCGGCCGGGAACAGACCACCCTGTTTTCCGTTGAGATGCTGAGCAGGCTGGCGTCATCGCTGGAGGAATACGATACGGACATGGGAGACCGTTCCATGGTCATCATTGAGCCTCCGAGCACCAACAACCGGATTATTATGCAATACTCCTTTTTTGCCGTCATTCCCACGGACATGACGGACATTGAAGGATTTCTGGATGCGCATACCCGGAACACGGTGAAATACGTCATCGACCGGAAACTGCGCTGGCGGGTGCGCGATATGCTGGATTCCCTGAACATCAGCGAACGCCTGCTGTATCCGGGACTGGAAGGGCTCAGCAAATGGATTGCCCGGCATTACTATGTGAAATGATGAACCGAAGTAACGGACAAAGGAGAACGGCGTCAAAATGAAGGGAACGGGACTGGAAAAACGAATCGAAAGCTTTGCGGAACGCCTTACCCGGGAGGATGTGAACCTGTACGGGTTCCTTCTGTCCGTGGGAGGAAAGGAAAAGGCCGGCGCCTTCCGGCCGCCCTTTACCGAAGACCGGACGCACCGGATGTATTCCGTCAGCAAGACGATGGTCGCATGCGCCATCGGGATGCTGATGGAGAAGGGAAAACTGCGGCTGGAGGATCACATTACCGATTATTTCCAGGACCTGCTGCCGGATCATCCGAGCCCCTGGCTGCTGCATCTGACGATCCGGGACATGCTGCGCATGGCAACCTGCTACCGGGTGACGGCATACCGGGAATACGAGGACGAAGACTGGACCCGGCCGTTTTTTACCGGGCATCCGGATCACGAACCGGGCACGGTTTTCAATTACGACACGGGAAACAGCCAGGTGCTTTCCAGCCTGGTGAAACGACTGGCCGGGGAAGAGGTTATTGATTACCTGGAGCAGCGGCTGTTCACCCCGCTGGGGTGCGAGGACCGGCGGTACTGGCTGCGGGACCCCTCCGGACAGTGCACCGGCGGGACCGGCCTGTGCATGAGCCTGCGGGACCTGAACCGGGTGGCGCTGTGCCTGAGCCGCGGCGGCGACGGACTGATTCCGGACTGGTTTGTACGGGAAATGCAGAAAAAGCAGATTGATACGCTCCTGCAGGGAAACGAGGAGGAACAATACGGATACGGCTGGCAGTGCTGGCGTACCCGGGCCGGATGGGTTCTGTACGGCATGGGAGGACAGCTGGCGGTAATCTGTCCCGAAAAGGATGCGGTGCTGTGCACCATCGCGGATGTACGGCTGGATCCCTGCGGTATGCAGCGGATTTACAACGCTTTCTTTGAAGAGGTCTATCCCTGGCTGGACCGGGAGGATATGGAACCGCGGCGCTTTCAGCTGCCTCCGCTGAACCTCCGGGAAGATCCGGCGGCCGAAAAAGTCAGGGCGGGGGAATATATTTTCCCGGAAGGGAACGACCTGGGTTGGAAACGGCTCCGGGTATACGGGGACCGGCTGGAATACGAAAACGCCCGGGGAAACTGCATCCTGCCCCTGCCGGAAGGAGAAACACGGGTATGCGGATATCCCGGATGGGACGGAGTGCCTGCCATCGTATCGGCGGGATGGTTTGCGGACCGGTCGCTGCGGGTCCGCTGCCACGCCATCGGCGACTGCCCCTGCGGATTTGACATGGTGATTTCCTTTACGGAAAATGCGGAAGCCGTGACCGTGCAGGCGCGGCGGTCCTATGACCCGCTGACGCACGGGTATGACGGAGCGGCCAGCGGCATCCGGGGAGAGCACAGATGAGATATTTTCACAGCGGGGTTTTCAAACGCCTTTTCCTGTCCTATACCCTGATTATTGTGCTGGTTTTCGGGGCTTTCATCGGATGGTCCGCGATCACCTACCGGCGGGAAACGACGGAGCTGACCCGGAGGGAATGGACCCAGCGGGCGATTGCATGGGGAACCTGGATGGACCAGCAGCTGATGCAGGCGCAGATGCTCTGCGCTTCCGTGAACGCGTCGGAAAGCGCCCGGTCTTCCCTGCAGACCGTGTTTGTTGAAAAGGGAACCATGAGTTCCCTGCAGATGTACAACCTGCTGGGAGACCTGACCCGGATTATGGGTTCCGCACACAGCACCAGCCTGTACAGCCTGGTGCTGGCCTTTCAGGGAGAAGCGAAGGTTTATCTGCCGGGATATGTTTATTCGGTGGAAGGCAAATGCCAGGCGCTGCCCATTTCCCCGTACCTGGGCGTATCCACGGCAGCGAAGCTTATGGGGATCAGCGGAAACCAGATGATGCTCAACAAGGAATACCTGATTTACGGGGAGGCCTATAACGGCTTCGGCAGCCAGAGCTCCATCAAGGGAGAGGTGCTGGTCCTGATGGAGCAGGACCAGATGCGCTCCGCCCTGCGGGACCGGGTGGGGGAGCAGGCTGCGGTGCGGATTCTCCGCAGGGGACAGCCGGCCTTCGGATCCGGGGATCCGGAGGGAGAGGTTTTTTCCGTTAAAAGCCTGGTGGACAATACCCTGGAATACGAGGTTTTTGTTCCGAAACGACTGATGAACGCGCCGCTGCCCCTGACCGCGCTGATTCCCCTGGCGGTTATGGGACTGGTGAGCCTGCTGTTCATTCTGCTGACCTACCATATTTCCCGGCGGTATTACCGCCCCATTGACGAGATTCACCAGCTGATGGGAGAACGGCCGGCCGCTGCCGAAACTGCCGAAAGCCAGGACAAGGACAACGAGTTTGACGCCATCATCCGGGGAATCAGCAGCCTCATCGGCGAGCGAAACGGCTATCGGGAAAAAATGGTGACCATTACCCCTTATGCCCGGCAGGGCATGCTGCAGGCGGCGATCCGCGGGGCAGACCGGCCCGGGATGCTGGTGGAGGAGCAGTTTACCGAGCTGAAACAAAATTACTATATGGCGGGGATCGTGAACCTGGCCATTACCCGGGAAACGGCGGCCGCGGAACGGAAATACCGGGACCTGCAGGCGCTGGTTCTGTCCGCCTGCAGGGATCTGGGCAATTCGGAGATTCAGGTTGCCGCAGTTCCCGAAAACCTTCAGAACACTTTTGTGATTGCTGCCAGCGATGAAAAGGAAGCTTTCGACAATTTCTTCTACCGGCTGTACAGCGAGATGCAGGAACAGGTCGGGGATGAGAACACCGTGATCACCATCGGCGTCAGCCGGCGGGAAAGCGACCTGGACCGGCTGGGCGAAGCCTGCCGGGAGGCGCAGACCTCCCTGAACCAGATGCTGACCGGAGGCCGGGGAACCGTATATTTCCCGGAGGACAGATCCGGCGATTCCGCCGGGTATTATTTCCCGAAGGATGCCCAGAAACAGATGGTGCGGCTGCTGAAGGAGGGAAACCTGGAGGGGCTGAACGCGCTGCTGGACGATATTTACCAGAAAAATATGGTGGAGGCGGATCTGCCGGCCGCGGAGGCCCGGCAGATGGCGGACGAACTGTACTGGACGATCCGCAAAGCGCTGCGGAACGCCTACGACATGAGCACGACCCATGTGCGGATGGAGCCTATCCGGGAAGCGGCAACCATGGAGGAAATCTTTTCCTATTACCGCCAGGTGTTTGCCGCCAGCCTGCAGGAAACCCCCGCACAGGAAAACGAAAGCAGCGAGCGGTCGCTGGAACAGGAAATCTGCTCCTATCTGGAGGAGCATCTGTTTGATCCCGGCCTGAGCCTGAACCTGGTGGCGGACCGGTTCGGCGTATCCGCGAAAATGATCGGGCTGATCTGCAGGAAACGGTACGGGCAGACCTTCCTGAACTATGTACGGGATCAGCAGATCCGCCGGGCGGCAGAGCTGCTGAAGGAAACGGACCTGAGCCTGGAAGAGGTCAGCAGCCGGTGCGGATTTACCAACATCCTGACTTTCCGGAGGAATTTCAAGGCGGTGATGGGGGTCAATCCGAGTGAATACAGGGATTAGCGGTTTTTCATGAATCAATTCGGGAATCGGCCGGATTTGATTCATCCTGTCAAAAGAGGCAGATTTGGAACCAAAAAAGACAAGCATGATTTGATGCTTGTCTTTTTTTTCGGGATTCTGCTATCGTGATTGCGAAACGGAGAGCAACCGCAAAACAAAAACGAGCAAGGGAGGGAAAGGAATCATGTCCAGTCCGGTGAACGCCATTCAGCCGGGGAAGAAGACCCTGGGGCAGCTGATCAGCCGGGATCGGCAGCTGATTCTGATGTTCCTGCCTGTTTTCCTTTTCTATCTGATTTTCTGCTATCTGCCCATGGCAGGCCTGATGATGGCATTTGAAGATTTTAAAATGGGCAGCGGATTCACAGGCGTTTTCAGCAGCCCCTGGGTAGGCCTGAAATGGTTTGAACAGTTCTTCAATTCCGTATTTGCCTGGCGGCTGATCCGGAACACGTTCCTGCTTTCCTTTTTCTCACTGGTTTTCGGTTTCCCGATTCCGATTATTTTTGCCATCTGCATTACACAGCTGAGAGCCAAACGCTTCGCGAAGGCGGCCCAGGTGGTTACCTACCTGCCGTATTTCATTTCAACCGTGGTTGTGGTCGGCATGATGACCAATTTCCTGAGCCCTTCCGGCGGAATTATCAATCAGATTATCAAGGCATTCGGCGGAAAAGCCATCAACTTTATGGGCATGCCCTCCTGGTTCCGGAAGCTTTATGTGATCTCCGGATCCTGGCAGAGCTTCGGTTTCAACGCCATTATCTTTGTGGCGGCCATCATGGGGATTGATCCTTCCCTTTATGAAGCGATGCGCGTGGACGGCGCCAGCCGGTGGCAGCAGATTGTTCACCTGATCCTGCCGATGATTTCGGATACGATTATCCTTCTGCTGATTATGACCCTCGGAAACCTGCTGAACGTCGGGTTTGAGAAGGTTTACCTGATGTATTCCCCCGCCGTGTACGAGACCGGCGATGTCATTGCCACTTACGTGTACCGCCAGGGAATTGAAAACAAGAACTTCGGCTACGCGTCCGCGGTGGGCCTGTTCTATTCCGCAGTCGGCTTCCTGTTTGTGGTCGGAAGCAATACGCTGAGCCGCCGGGTGACCGGATCGAGCCTCTGGTAAGAAAGGAGAGGAGACGGGCATGACAGTCCTTGCAAAGCGCAGGGTGCGCAAACCGGATTCTTTCCTGACGGAGAAAGCCGGAGACAAAACGCTGGATATTATCATCTGGATTCTGGTGATCTTTGCGGTCGTGGTAACGGCCTATCCTTTCCTGTATGTGATTTCCATCTCCTTTTCCGAAGGCACGGCCGTGGCGAAAGGAGACGTATGGCTGCTGCCGAAGGGATTCACCGCGGAGACCTACAGCATGGTCATGGGACATTCCCAGCTGTGGACGGCCTACCTGAACACGGCGATCTATACGATTCTCGGAACGATTGCCAATGTGGTGTTCACCTGCCTGGGGGCTTATCCCCTGAGCCGGAAACGGTTCTTCCTGCGGCGGAAACTGAATTTCTTTGCGGTGTTTACCATGTATTTCAGCGGCGGCATGATTCCCACCTATATGGTGGTTACCGGGCTGGGACTTTACAACAGCCGGCTGGCGATGATCCTTCCGGTGCTGCTGAGCACCTACAACCTGATGATCTGCCGTTCCGCCATGGAATCCGTGCCGGAAGACCTGTTTGAGAACGCTTCCCTGGAGGGCGCCAGCGACTGGTATATGATGCTTCATATTGCGATTCCGCTGATCAAGCCCACGCTGGCGGTGCTGACCCTGTATTACGCGGTGGCAAGGTACAACGATTTCTTCAATGCCATGCTGTACCTGGGCAAAAGCGAACTGCAGCCGCTGCAGATGTTCCTGCGCCGGGTGCTGCTGATGTCCTCCGCGGAGGTATTGCAGCAGGCAGGAACAGCGGCGGCGGATGCTGCAGCCAAGAACACGCTGAAAATCCGCTACGTATGCATTGTACTGGCCGCTGTTCCGATTTTCTGCATTACGCCCTTTGTTCAGAAATACCTGGTCAGCGGAACGATGCTGGGCGCGGTGAAAGGATAATCCATTCGGTACCAGGCGGACGGAAATCCGCTTGAAATAAAAAGGAGGAGAATACCATGAAGAAGACCCTGAGCATCCTGGTGGCCCTGTGCCTGCTGCTGAGCTGTGTTTCCGCCTTCGCGGACAACCCCACCATCAGCCAGCTGGCGATCAACTCCTACTACTCCACGGTGGACCTGAAAGACGCGTATCTGCTGAAGAAGATCGCGGACAACGCCGGCGTTACCGTGGACTGGAACCTGCTGGACCCCGGCACCTATGCCGAGGCTGTCAGCCCCATGCTGGCTGCCGGACAGGACCTGGCGGACGTGATCATGCTGCCCGATCTGGACACCAACCAGACCTACCTGTCTGCCGGACTGTTCGAGCCCCTGGACACGCATTTTGACATTATGCCCAACTACAAGAAGTTCCTGGACGAGAACCCCATCATCAAGGGCTCCCTGACCGCTGTGGACGGCCACATCTACTATGTGCCCCAGACCGTGGTTACCAATAACTATCAGCCGGTTCTGATGTATAATGTCCGCTGGCTGGAAAAAGCCGGACTGGAAGCTCCCACCACACTGGACGCTTTCGTTGAAATGCTGAAGTACTACAAGGACAACGACATGAACGGCAACGGCGACACCACGGATGAAATCCCCATGAGCATCCAGAGCGCGTTCCTGCCCTACATGTTCGGACCTGCTTTCGGCCTGGACCTGGTCAGCGGTTTCTATGCGGACGACGCGGGCGTTGTGCATTATGCCGCTTACGAATCCGAAGCTTACAAAGCCTATCTGACCTTCCTGAACGGCCTGTACAACGACGGCCTGCTGGAGGTTGAATTCACCAGCCTGAACCGGGACCAGATTGTTGAACGCTGCGCCAACGATACTACGGGCGTGACCTTCGACTTCTCCTGGCAGATGTCCACCCTGTATTCCCAGAATGCGCCCGGATATGACGGCGAGCACGGCATCTTCGTGGGCGTTGCCCCCCTCAGCGGCGAGCATAAGGGCTTCTATGTAGGCCGGAATCCTGTCAGCAACGTGTTCGGCATCAACGCCAAGAGCCAGAACAAGGAAGCGGCCATCAAGTACCTGGATTACGCCATGGGCGAAGAGGCCCAGGACCTGTATGTCTGGGGCGAAGAAGGCCTGACCTATGAAGTGGACGCGGAAGGCAACCGTCATTTCCTGCCCCGCACCACGGAAGACTCCACCTGGTTCCAGGGCCTGGGCATCAATGCTCCGAACATGCCCTCCCAGCAGAGTGTGCCCGCAACGGATGTCCTGCTTGCGGCCTGGCACGTTCAGAACGACCGCGAATTTGAAGAACCCTACATCCGCGCTCCGTTCCCGAACGTCTACTCCACCACCGAGGAAGCCAACACCCTGAGCATGTACATGGTTGACCTGCAGACCTACGTGGACGAGCGTATGGTGGGCTTTATCAGCGGCAGCTATTCCATTGCGGATGAGTTTGACAGCTACATTGAAGCCCTGAAGGGACTGCAGATTGAAGAGCTGCTGAAGGTGAAGCAGGCGCAGTACGACCGCTTTGCCGCCGCGCAGTAATTCCAGGAAAACCCGGTAAATCATTCTGCGGTTCAGCGGATTCCTGCCCGGAAAACCGGGCGGGATCCGCTGGACCTTCTTTGACGTTTTACGGAAACAGGAAGGAGAGAGGTCCGATGACGCTGGTAGTCAGTCAGGAAGGAAAGGAAGGCTTTTCCTCCATTCAGGCGGCGGTGGACGCCCTGCCGGAAAACGGCGGGACGGAACCCCGGATCATCCTTGTGAAAAAGGGAATATACCGGGAGCGGGTTGCCATTCACCGGGATCATGTGCGCCTGATCGGGGAGGATCCGGAGAAGACGGTGATTACCTGGTCTTCCTATGCGCTGGAAATGCATCCGGACGGTACGGAGCGGACCACTTTCCGGTCCTGGACCCTGATGACCACCGGGGAGGATATCCGGGTGGAGAACCTGACGATCCGGAATGACGCCGGAGAGGGGGAAATTGTGGGCCAGGCGGTTGCTGTTTACGCCGCGGGGGACCGGGGCGCCTGGAAAAACTGCCGGATGATTGCCCACCAGGATACGCTGTACTGCGGACCGCTGCGGACTCCGGACGTTACGGAGGACCTGGGCAGCCGGACCGGCCGGGCGGAACAGGCCCCGAGGGTGCAGGACGGACCGCTGACCCGCAGCCGGCAGTATTTTGAAAAATGCCTGATCCAGGGGGACGTGGATTTCATATTCGGCTGCTACCGGTGCTGGTTTGAAGACTGCACGCTGTTCATGAATAAGCGTGGAGGATGGTACACCGCAGCCAACACGCATATGGATCAGCCCTGGGGATTTGTGTTTCACCGCTGCCTGCTGACCGGGGAGTGCCCGGAAGGCCGGGCGTATCTGGGCAGACCCTGGCGGGCCGGCGCACGAACCCTGTTCCTGGACTGTGAGATGGACGAACATGTGGCACCGGAAGGGTTTACGGACTGGGATGAGACCCGGGTGGTGACCTCCCGGTGCGGCGAAGGCGGAACCCGGGGCGCAAGGGCGGACCAGGCCCCGCGGCATCCGTCCCAGAAACGGCTGACGGAAACGGAACAAAAGGGGATTGCCCCGGAAACCGTGCTGGACGGCTGGAACGGCGGACGGGGAGAAGCATAACCTGCCGGAACCGGCAAGGCAGCAGGCTTTCTGACAGAATTTGCAGGCCTGCTGTTTTTCTTTCTCTTTTGAGCGTTCTGTGGTATCATACGGTTCAAAGGGGGACGGAAGAATGAAAAAGACCGGATGGATGGCGGCAGTGCTGACCGTGCTTCTGGCACTGGCTGCCTTTTCCGCTGCTTCCGCCGATGTGGTGATCAACGAAGTGATGGCCAGCAACGGCTTTTATGAAAACGGGGAAGCCTACGACTGGATTGAACTGTATAACGACGGAAAGAACACCGAAGACCTGAGCGGCTGGTATCTGAGCGACAGCAAAAAGGATCCGCTGAAATGGAGCTTTCCGAAGGGAACCCGGCTGAAAAGCGGGGCGTATCTGACCGTGTTCTGCACCGGAGAGGACGGGAAGGATCCCGGAAAGGGAAATACCTTTTATACCGGGTACTCCATTTCCGCTTCCGGGGAAACCCTGATCCTTTCCGACGCGGAGGGTACGGAGATTCAGCGGGTCAAAGTGCCGGAGCAGTACGGATGCGTCAGCTGGGGAAAGCCGGCCAGGGACGGGGAATACGGTTTTTTTGAAAATCCGACGCGGGGAAAGAAAAACGACGACCGGGCTTACAGCGGACGGGTTGCGGCACCGGTTCTGTCCGGGAAGGGCGGCTTTTATTCCGGCAGCGTGACCGTGAAGGCGGAGGGGCCGGAAGGAGCGGTGCTGCGCTACACCACGGACGGAGAGACACCCACCGAAAAGAGCAAGGTTTTTCCGGCAGAAGGACTGACGCTGAAGAAAACGACTCCGCTGCGGGTGAAGGCTTTCCGGGAAGGGGCGGTAAGCTCGGAAACGGAAAGCGCCACCTATTTCATCGACGACGATCCACGGACGGCGATTGTTTCCCTGATTACCGACGACAAATACCTGTTCAACCGGAAAACCGGCATGCTGGTGAAGGGAACGGGATCCATTCCCAACTACAGCAAGGGATTTGAATATCCCGTGCACATTGAATACTTCAACGCGGAGGGAACACGGGAAATCAGCCAGACGGGCACCATGACCTGCTCCGGCCACAGCGCCCGGATCAACTCCCAGAAGAGCATTGCGCTGTATGCCCGGAAATCCTGGGGAGCGGAAAAATTTGTGTTCAATCCGTTCCCGACCCGGAACTACACGGAATACAAGAGCCTGCTGCTGCGGGCTGCCAACAGCGACTATTCCGCCACGCGGCTGCGGGATATTGTGGCCAGCTCCCTGGCAGAGGGACAGGGGATTCTTTACCAGGACCATGTGGTGATCCAGGTTTATATCAACGGGCAGTACTGGGGTCACTACAATCTGCGGGAGAAGATCAACAAGCATTTTGTGGCGGCCTATGAAGGCGTGACGGATCCGGACCAGATCGACCGGATTGACATCCTGGCCCGGACGGGAAGGGATGAATTCCTCCAGAACGGGGACAACAAGGACTGGCTGGCCCTGTGTGATTTCTGCAAAAAAAACAAGCTGACGGATCCGGAAAACCTGAAACGGGTGGAGGCGGAGCTGGACATTGACAACATGTTCACCCACGCCGCCTACGAGATTATTCTCGGCAACGTGGACTTTACCAACGTCCGGCTTTACCGGGTGCCGGGAGGCAAATGGAAGTATCTTCTTTTTGATGTGGAAGCCTGCTGGCGCGGACTGGACAAAACGCCGATTGAGTACTATATCAAGCCGGTCAGCGCAAAGATTCAGGGATTCCGCCACGAGCCCCTGAACGCATTGCTGCAGGTGCCGGAATACCGGGACCGGTTCCTGCGGAGAGTGAGCGAACTGCTGAGCACGGTGTTCCGCTGGGATCACGTGGAAACGCGGTTCAATGAGGTGATTGCGCAGCTGGAACCCATCCTGCCCCGCCACATCAGCCGGTGGAAAAACATGAAACTCGAAAACTGGAAGAAGAATATCCGGGCCACCAAGTATTATGCGCGGGTGAGGCCCAAGGAGATTCCGAAGCTGCTGAAGGCGGCCATGAAACTGACCGCGGAGGAGATGGAGGAATACTTCGGGGAGACGCTTCGCCTGCTGGAGGAAACAAACACCCTGAAGGAGTAAGCGGACAGCCCGGAAGACTGCCGGAAAGGCAGGAAAAACAAAGGCGGTGGAGAAATGAAAAAAAGACTGAAATTTCCTTGCCTGGTTCTGGACCATGACGATACGACGGTGAACTCCACCGCTACGGTGCATTATCCCTCCTTTGTGGAATACATGGAGGTTCACCGGCCGGAGGGCATGCTGACGCTGGAGGAGTATTTCCGCTACAATTCCGACCCGGGAGTGATTGAAATGCTGACCGGGATCTGCGGACTGACGGAAAAGCAGATGAAAGAGGAGGAAGCCTTCTGGAACGAATATGTCCAGGACCATGTTCCGGAGGCATATCCCGGAATCCGGGAAATACTGGAGGAACAGAAAGCCCGGGGCGGAAAGATCTGTGTTGTCAGCCATTCCTTCAGCGACAATATCCGGCGGGACTACCGGCAAAACGGCCTGCCGGAACCGGACCTGATTTTCGGATGGGAATATCCGCCGGAAAAGCGGAAACCGTCTCCCTGGCCGCTGGAGGAGACCATGCGGGTTCTCGGGCTGCGGCCGGAGGAACTGCTGGTCGTGGATGACCTGCGGCCGGGCTGCGATATGGCAGGGGCCGCCGGGGTTCCCTTTGCCGCGGCGGGATGGGCCAACGATATTCCGGAAATTGAAGAATTCATGCGGAAAAACAGCAGGCTGTATTTCAAAACAGTGAAGGAACTGCGTGACTATCTGTTCAGCGAACCGTGAACAGTCAGGAGAGAATAAAATGATTCAGCAAATCGGAAAACATACGGTCCGGGTCCGGGGAAGAACGGTTGAGGACGGCGGAATGCTGTGGATGTCCACCTCGCTGAGCGAAGTGGGTTTCCGGGTTTCCGGCGCTAAAAAGCTGGAAATTGTACTGCAGTCGGACGACAGCACGACAGATGCGCTCCGGGCGTTTCAGACCCCGCGCTACAGCGTGCTGGTGGACGGGGATCCGGTGATTGACCGGCGGATGCAGGAAGCGGAGGAAACGGTAACCGTTTTTGAATCCAACGTCCCCTGGGGGGCGGAAATCCGTTTCCGGAAGCTGAGCGAATGCACCCAGAGCATTCTGGCGGTGAAGGAAATCCGGACGGACGGACGGGTTGCTCCGCTGGAAGATACCGGGCTGCGGGTTGAATTCATCGGGGATTCCATTACCTGCGGTTACGGCGTGGAGGGAAAAAACGAACTGGAAGGTTTTACCACCGCGACGGAGAATGCCGGAAAATCCTACGCCGGGCTGGTAACGGACTGGATGGGACTGGATTCCGTACTGACCTGCTTCAGCGGCCATGGGATCGTTTCGGGGTATACGGATGATCCTGAAAGACGGAATGTCAGCGAGCGGGTTCAGCCCTACTATGAATTCGCCGGACGGAACAGTTTCGAACTGCCCTCCGGTCGGCTGATGGAACAGATTCCCTGGGATTTCAGCCGCTGGCAGCCGGAAAAAATCGTGGTGAACCTGGGTACCAACGACCTGAGCTGGTGCAAGGGGCGGGAACCGCGGAAGGAAATGTTCCGGGGGCAGTACAAGGACTTCCTGAAAACAGTGCGGAAAAACAATCCCGGCGCCATGATCCTCTGCGTTCTGGGAATTATGGGAACGGAACTCAATGATTACATGGTGCGGGCCGTGAACGAATACCGGGCGGAAACCGGAGACGTCAGGATTCATTCCATGACGCTGCAGGACCAGGACGCGGAACGGGACGGTTACGGAAGCAATTTCCATCCGTCGGAAAGAACCCAGCAGCGGCTGGCTGTGAAGATCCAGGCCTTTATCCAGAATACCTGAGGCCGGCGGAGAAGTCTTGACAAAAGAGAACAACTTGCATAAAATCATAAAAAAAGACAAGGCTCAGAAAGATCTATACAGCAGAGGGGAAAAGAATATGAAAGAGATCAGATTCGGAAAAGGCGAAGTGGTTTTCCGGGAAGGAACGTTGGGAAACAACTTTTATCAGATCATCAAAGGCACGGCCGGCGCTTATCTCAATTACGGCGAGGAAGGCCAGAAAAAACTGTCCGAAATGACGGAAGGACAATATTTCGGGGAAATGGCCGTGATCGAAGCCTGGCCCCGCAGCAGCACAATTGTGGCGGAGAGCGAGCTTGTGGTCAATGAAATTCCCGGAAAGGATTTCTTTTCGTATTTCCGGGAAAAGCCCGAAACGATTCTGACGATGATGAAGCAGATCGGGGAACGGATCCGGAACCTGACCGCTGAATATGACGAAGTCTGCCAGTTTATTCGGGAAAAGCAGGAACCGGAAGCCAAAAAGAAAGAAGGCTTCCTGGCAAAGCTGAAGAAATACCGGGCGATCAGTGCCATGGCCAAAAAGAACAGCGGTGCTACGGCGGAAGACCTTCTGGTTCAGAAAACCGTATCGTCGGGCGTCGTTTCGCTGCCGGTTACCCTCTACAACCGCGGACAGATCATTTTCCGCGAAGGGGACGAAGGCGTTTACATGTACGCGGTTCACGGCGGGGCCGTGGATATCTTTACGGGATACGGTACGCCCAATGAAAACAAGCTGGCCACCCTGTATTCCGATTCCTTCTTCGGGGAAATGGCCATTGTAGGCAAGGAAGTCCGCAGTGCAACGGCGGTGGTTGCTGAGAACAATACGATCCTGGAAGCCATCCGCGAGGAGGATCTCGGAGCTCTGTTCGAATCCAATCCGCCGGAGGTGGAAATGATCCTGGCGCACCTGTGCAACCGGCTGAGAAAACTGACGGTAAGTTATTTCAAGGCATGTGAGCAGGCTGCCGAAGAGGCGTAAGACGGATATGATGCCCGGAACCGGGAAAAACCGGGAACCGGGCACTTTTTATATCTTCCGACAGAATGGCAGGAGCGTGCAGGAATCATGGGAATCTATGTGGATACATGTGTGCTGCCCCGCAACCGGTTGGAAACCGCACAGGTTTACCGGGAAAGGTTCGGGAACGGACTTGGATTTGAAATCCTGATGATGTTTGACATGCCGGAGTTTGAGGAAAACTTCCGGAAAAATATCGATTTCTTTGCGGAAGGACCGCTGATGTTTCACGAACCGGTACTGGGGGTGGATCATGCGTTTCCCCGGGGCAGCACGGTCTGGGAAGAGGGAATGTATCATCTCCGGCTGACCAAAAAGTTTGCCGAGGTGCTGCATCCGTCCCTGATGGTATACCATCTGAACAACGGGCAGGTCATTCCGGAGAAGAAGGAGGAAATGCTCCGGAACTCCCTGGAAAACCTGGAGGAAATGCGGGAAATGTTTCCCGATACGCGGATCCTGGTGGAAAATACCGGCATCGAAATTGTCGGGAACCTTCTGCTGAACCAGCAGGAATTTACGGATGTGTGCCGGGACAGGGACCTGCCGGTCCTGATTGACGTGGGCCATGCCAACGCCAACGGCTGGGATGTTCCGAAGCTTATTGCGGACCTGGCAGACCGGATCGGCGGATTCCATCTTCACAACAACGACGGGATGCACGATTTGCACAACCGCCTCCGGGAGGGCACCGCGGATTACGCTAAGCTGGTGCCCTGCATGGACGCGAAGACGCCGGAGGCAATCCGTGTGATTGAATACACCCGGCCGGTATACCACGGAGAACCGCTGATGGAGGATATTGCCTATCTGCAGGCACTGTCCGGAAAATAAAAACATTCAGAAAGAACGGAAATAAAAATGATTCAGGAAATGAGCGCGGACCAGGTCAGTTATATTTTCCGGAACATGGAGGACACGGTATGCCTGACAAGCCGGAAAGGGGATCTGCTTTATGCCAATCCGGCCGCGGAAAAACTGTTCGGGCTGGACCGGACTGCTGATGCAAAAATCTGGGATGTGATTCCCTTTGTGACGGGAAATGACGAGCTGATTCAGCTGTTTATCGACGGGGTCATGGAAAAGAAATCCCTTCAGTCCCTGGTGGACTATTATCGAAAGGACGGATCAAAGGCACGGCTTCGGGTGAGCCTCACCTGCGGTTCGGACGGATTGATCCTGTTCGTGATCAGTGACCTGACAAACCTGCTGAAGCTGAAGTTTGCCTTTGCCCGGTACACTTCACCGGAGATTGCCGACATCGTAATGACCACGCCGGACGGGGAAAAACAGGGAGGCCAGACCCGTGAGGTTACGATCCTGATGAGCGACCTGCGGGGCTTTACCGCAATGAGCACCCACCTGTCGTCCATGGAACTGATTGACCTGATTAACCATTATTTTGAGTTTATGTCCGAGGCCATCAGCAGAAACAAAGGCACGGTCATTGAATTCCTGGGAGACGGGATCTTTTCGGTTTTCGGTGCGCCCATCGACCTGCCGGATCATCCGGCAGCGGCGGTGAGATGCGCCGTTGAAATGCAGAACGCCATGGAAAAAGTGAATGCCTGGAACCGGGAAAAGGGATATCCGGAGCTGGAGATGGGAATCGGCATTCATACCGGTCTGGCGGTGGTGGGCAACATCGGGTCGGAACACAAAATGAAATACGGGTGCATGGGAGAAACCGTCAATCTGGCCGGACGGCTGGAAAGCCTCAGCACCGGGGGACAGATTTATATTTCCGAAAAAACCCTGAAGATGATTCCTGAGGGGGTGACCGTGGCCGGCGAAAACAGCTTCATGCCCAAGGGCGGCCGTGACGAGCTGAAGGTATTTGAAATAACCGGCATCGGGAAGGACCTTCATCTGAATGGCCTGTCAAACAAAATCGAATGGGAAGAGCTGCCCTCCAGGGGCGTTTACCCCTTCCATCTCCTGAATGGCAAGGTTGTGGGGGAGGAAACCTACCACGGACAGTTTTTCCGGATGTCTGCGGACGGGAAATACGCCTGGATGAAAACCGACCGGCATCTGTTCCGGCTGGATAACCTGATGATCCGGATCGCTGATGCTGACGTGTATGCCAAGGTGACCGCCGTCGAGGCAAATGGCTATACGATCCGCTTCACTTCAAAGCCGGATCACCTGAAGGAACTGATGGAAAAAGCCTGAACCGGAAGTATAGGCCCCGGAGAAGATTCCGGGGCCGAAGCCTGTAAACGTTTGCAGCATCGAAAACAATTTAAGAACAGGAAAATCAACCTTTTTCGGATTAAAACAAACAAAAATCCATTTACAAAACGACCTGTTTTTGTGTAAAATATGGCCAGTATCAAACCGGATTGTTCATCCGGAAAATCAAAAAAAGGAGGATCTCTATATGAAGAAACTGGTAGCCCTGGTTTTGGCACTGATCATGGTGCTGAGCTGCACCGCGGTTTTCGCGGATGAAGCGAAAAAGGAATTCAACGTCACCGTACTCGTCTGGAAATTTGACGACACCTACGGCTCCTCTGTCCGTCAGGGCATGATGAAGTGGAAGGCTGTTGCCGAAGAAGAACTGGGAATCACCATCAACCTGGACATGCAGGATGCTGGCGACGACATGGCCAAGCAGGTCGAACAGTGCGACCAGGCCATCAGCAAGAAGCCTGACTTCGTGATCATCAACCTGGCAGAGCCGGCCGGCGGCCAGACCCTGGTCGACAAACTGACCGCTGCGGGCATCCCCTTCCTGTTCTACAACATTCCGCCGTCTGAAGAGACCTACGAATCCGTTGTGAAGAACTCCGGCTCCTTCTTCGTCGGCACGCTGCCGCGCGAAGCGGGCGACATGCAGGGTGAAATCCTGGCTGATCTGTGGGCGAAGGATCCCGCCAAGATCGACGTCAACGGCGACGGAAAGATCCAGTTCGTTGAATTCAAGGGCGTTGCCAACAACCCCGAAGCCATTGCCCGTACCCAGTACTCCGAAGAGACCGCCAAGGAACTGGGCGTTCCGCTGGAAATGGTCACCGACATCATCGTGGCTGACTGGGATACCACCAAGGCCAACGATGCCATGAAGGCCACCTGGTCCTCTCATCCGGAAATCGAACTGGTTTTCGCCAACAACGATGACATGGCCATCGGCGTTATCGCTGCCCTGAGCGAGACCGGCTACAACACCGGTAAAGAAGGTGACAAATCCATCGCTGTGATCGGCGTGGACGCCACCGACGCTGCCATCGAAGCCATCAAGGCCGGAAAGATGACCGCTACCGTTAAGCAGGACGGCGATGCCATGGGTCATGCCAACATCGAGTTCATGCTGAACAAGCTGATGAACGGAGACTTCTATGCCGGCATGGAAGACAAGTACAAGCTGAACGATGACGGCTGCTCCGTTTACATCCCCTACGCGAAGATCACCCTGGATAACCTGGACTAATCATCCCGGCGTGATGAACAGGATGTAAAAAACTATTCAAAAGGGTTCCGGCGGCTTCGGTCGCCGGAACCTGTTTTGAGAAAACAATGGGGCTGAGTTTCCGGAAACAGTGGTTCCGAACCGGTTTGCGGAAGCATTGTTTGCGGAAACCCGGATGCAAGAATACATCAGAAAAGTGGTGAGACTGCACATGTCTGAGAACCAGGAAACCAAAACCCGGGAGACGTTCCTTCTGGAAATGATGGACATTGAGAAAACGTTCCCGGGCGTCAAGGCGCTGGATCACGCGAGACTTCAGCTGCGGGCCGGAACGGTTCATGCCCTGATGGGGGAGAACGGCGCCGGCAAGTCCACGCTGATGAAGTGCCTGTTCGGAATCTATACCCGGGACAGCGGCACCATTCAGCTGAACGGCACTCCCGTGACCTTCACCAGCCCGCGGGACGCACTGGACAACGGCGTTGCCATGGTGCACCAGGAGCTGAACCAGGTGCTTCGCCGGAACGTGATGGAGAACGTCTGGCTGGGACGGTTCCCGACCACCCGGTTCGGCACCGTGGATACCCGGAAGATGTATGCGGACACGAAAGCAGTTTTCGAGAAACTGGAAATCGACGTGGATCCGAAACAGATTATCGGGGAGCTTTCCGTTTCCAAGCGCCAGATGGTGGAAATCGCGAAGGCGGTTTCCTACAACGCGAAGATTGTGGTGCTGGACGAGCCGACCAGTTCGCTGACCGAGGATGAGGTGGAACACCTTTTCCGCATCATGAAGCGCCTGACGGCGGAAGGCGTCGGCCTGATCTATATCAGCCACAAGATGGATGAAATCCTGCGGATTTCCGACGACGTCACCATTATGCGCGACGGCCAGTGGATTGCCACGAAGCCTGCCCAGGGGCTGACAAAGGAAGAAATCATCCGCCTGATGGTGGGCCGGGAAATGACCAACCAGTTCCCGCCCAAGAACAACCAGGTCGGTGAAGTACTGCTGGACGTGAAAAACTTCAGCGGTATGTATGAGCCCACCTGCCATGACGTCACCTTCCAGCTGCACAAGGGAGAGGTGCTGGGAGTAGCCGGCCTGGTCGGTTCCCGCCGGACAGAGCTGCTGAACACGCTGTTCGGTTATTTCACCAAGGGCGGCGGAACGGTGGAAATGAACGGAAAGAAAATCAGCAATGTGACCACCGCTGAAGCCCGGAAAAACGGTTTCGCCCTGATTACCGAAGAGCGCCGGGCCACCGGTATTTTTGCCGAAAACTCCATTCTGTTCAACTCCATCATCGCAAACGTGGACGCCTATGGTTCACCGCTGCTGAACGGCAGGAAAATGGACAAGGATACGGACTGGGTTATTGAATCCATCAAGGTGAAAACCCCCGGCAAGAAGACCCACATCAAGAGCCTCTCGGGCGGAAACCAGCAGAAGGTGATTATCGGGCGCTGGCTGCTGACCCAGCCGGATGTACTGCTGCTGGACGAGCCGACCCGCGGTATTGACGTCGGCGCCAAATATGAAATTTACCAGCTGATTCTGAAACTGGCGGAACAGGGAAAAGGCGTCATGATGGTTTCCTCCGAAATGCCGGAGCTCCTGGGCATCTGCGACCGGATTCTGGTCATGTCCAACGGCCGGCTGGCGGGCATTGTGGAACGCGGCAAGGATTTCGGCAACATCCCGGGAGAACAGGAAACGATCATGGCTCTGGCAGCCAAGTACGTGTGATGAGGTGAAAAGAGATGAGCAAGAAAAGGATCATTGGCATCATCATGCTGGTCGTGCTTGCGGCAGGCATCGGACTCGCAATCTACGGCGCGACGGGCATCGGGATCTATGACAACGCCGCCGCGATGCTGGGCGGGGACAAGAAGGCCGCCATCGGCTACATCCAGGATCCCTCCTCCCTGAAGGAACTTGGTTCCCTGGAGAAGCTCGGCAACGATAAGGTCGTCAGCTTCCTGAAAGGACTGGGACTGGACAGCAGCCGGGTTGAGGCGGCGGTGAACGAACGGGCTTCCTATGAAACGGCGGTTGCCAACGCGAAAGACCGGGGCAAGTTCCTGGAGTACGCCCACAAAAAAGATGAGACCGTGACGGAGGAAAACCTGAACGATCTGATCAAGGACCGGGAGCGGAGTGAACCCATGCGGGCCGAAATGGCCATGGAGGAGCTGGGGATCACCGACAAGGCGGAATTTGACAGAATCGCCTCCAATGAAGGCCTGCTGGGCCTGTACCGGGAAGGCCTGCCGAAGCTGCTGGAGAACGGCCGGATGACCAGCGGCGTTGTGATCCAGTTTATCGGTATCGTGCTGATTGTTGTGGCGCTGGCTTACTTTGTGATCCAGGCCATGGACATCAAGCCCCGGGCCAAAACCCGGGCAGCAAACCCGAAAACGGCCAAACTGACCAATTTCTTCCTGAACTATGCACTGTTCATTATTCTGGGCCTGATTCTGGTGGTGGTTTCCATCATCCGGATTGACTTCCTGAGTATGAACAACATTCTGAACATCCTGCAGAATGCTTCCACGAAGGGTATCCTGGCCCTGGGCTGCGCGGGCCTGATCGTGCTGGCCGGTACGGACCTGTCCATCGGCCGTGTGCTGGGTATTTCCGCAGCCGTGACGGCTTCCCTGGTACAGTCCACCACCTATGCCAGCCGGATGTTCCCCACGATGGTTCAGCCGCTGGGAGCTTTCGGTCTGCTGGTTCCGCTGTTTGCCTCCATCGCCGTGGCTGTGGCTTTCAGCCTGATCAACGGCTTCGGCGTGGCCAAGCTGCATCTGCACGCGTTCATCGTAACCCTGGGCACGCAGCTGATCGCCTACGGCGCCAACTGCCTGTATATTGAATCCCAGCCATCCGGTACAGCCCAGGCACTGTCCACGTTTGATCCCACGTTCCTGAATATCGCTGCCGGTGCCATCTACATCGGCGAGCTGCGTATTCCCCTGGTGGTCATCTACTTCCTGGTGCTGTCCGCCATTGTCTGGGTGATCTGGAACAAGACGAAACTGGGCAAGAACATGTTCGCCGTGGGCGGCAATACCGAAGCGGCGGCCGTTTCCGGCGTGAACGTGGCCAAGACCATCATGCTGGTTTATCTGCTGGCCGGCGTGCTCTACGGTACAGCTTCCTTCCTGGAAGCGGCCCGGATCACCTCCGTCGGCGCCAACACCGGCCTGAACTACGAACTGGACGCCATCAGCGCGGTGGTGGTCGGCGGCGTCAGCTTCTCCGGCGGCGTCGGTACCATCCAGGGCGTTGTGATCGGCGCGGTGATCATGCAGGCCATTGTGTATGCCCTGCAGTTCCTGGGCATCAACCCCTATATTCAGTACATTATCCGCGGCCTGATCATTATCCTGGCGGTTTCCATCGACGTACGCAAGTACATTGTGAAGAAGTAAGCCATGAAGGACGAAAGAAGCATCCGCAATGCCCGGGCGGAGATGGAGGTTGCGAAAACGCAGTCGGAAAAAACCTTCTCCGAAAAGCCTGCTGGCCCCCGGCGCTACAAGCTGTATGACAAGATCAAGGATCGTGTGTCCCTGCGAACGGTGGACCTGGTGATTGTGATTACCTCCGTGCTGCTGGTTGCGGCGCTGGTGATCGGAATTCTCACCGGAAGCCGTGCAAAGTAACGAAAGCTCCTTCCTGCCAAACCGCAGGAAGGAGCTTTTTTTGAAAACAGGTAGCCGGTTCAGCCGTCCTTCAGGAATTCCCGGATACAACCGGAAGCCTCCTCCAGCGGATCTCCGGCCATGTCCAGCCAGTGAATCCGGGGATCCCGGCGGAACCAGGTCATCTGGCGCTTGGCAAACTTTTTGATGGCGTTTCCCAGCTCTTCCACCATCTGATCATATCCGATCCTGCCCGTGAGGTACCAGGTCAGATACTTATACTCAAGGCCGAGCTTTACAAGGAACTCTTCGGAAACGCCTTCTTCCAGCAGGGCTTTTACCTCATCCACCATGCCTTCCTGCAGGCGCTTCTCCAGCCGCTCGTCAATCCGCTGCTTCAGGATTTCCCGGGGCCAGGTGACCCCCAGCTTCAGCAGGGTATAGCGGGGAGATTTCCCGGCAGGATGATAGTCGTCCGCCGCCAGGCGCTCCAGGGCCCGCATCACCCGATGGCGGTTGCGGGGATCGATGTCCGTATCCGGCAGCTGCTTTTTAAGCATTTCATACAGGGCCGGCGTGTCAAAGGTTTCAAAATGCGCCCGGAGGGAATGATCCGGCGCCTGGTCACTGAGCTCGTATCCGTCCGCCACGGCATCCACATACAGCCCGGTACCGCCCACAAGAAAGGGAACGCGGCCCCGGGAAAGGATTCCGTCAATGGCTTCGAAGCCGAGGCGCTGGAAGTCCGCCATGGAAAAAAATTCGCCGGGTTTTCGCACGTTCAGCAGGTGATGGGGAATCCCGCGGGTTTCCTCCGGCGTGATTTTGCCGGATCCGAGATCCAGCCGCTCATATACCTGACGTGAATCGGCGGAAACGATTTCCCCGCCGAAGCGCTCTGCCAGCGAAACGCCCAGGGAGCTTTTTCCCGAGGCGTTGGTCCCTTCGATTACGATGAGCTTTGGCAGCATACAGCACCCCTCCTACAACAGGTTTATGATACCACACAAAGCCAAATAACCGCAAACAGGTTTCCAATGGCCTGTAAACCATGATTTTTTAACCATTGATGCGGAAAATGCTTGACAGAGAAAGGTTTTCGTATATACTGAAGTAGCATCAATTTTTGCAAGGAGGGTTTTCTCAATGAATAAGGGAGAACTGGTTGCTGCTCTGGCGGCTAAAACCGAAATGACGAAAAAAGAATCCGAAGCGGCTCTGAACGGCATCATCGACGTGATCGCTGAGAGCATGGCCAAGGGTGAAAAAGTCCAGCTGATCGGCTTCGGCACCTTCGAAGCCAAAGAACGGCCCGCCCGCGTTGCCCGCAACCCCCGCACCGGTGCTTCTGTGAAGATCGCTGCCTGCAAGGCCCCCGCTTTCAAAGCCGGCAAAGCCCTGAAGGACCTGGTCAACAAGAAGAAAAAGTAATTTAATCGGTTGAACAAAAAAACCGCGGAAACAGCTTCCGCGGTTTTTTGATGCCGGTTTTCCGGCCGGCTTACGTTTTCGGCACGGTATAATGCGGCATAATAATGCCTTCCTGATCAAAGCGGGCTTTCACCCGGGTGCGGATATCCCGTTCCACCCGCCAGTGCTGTCCGACGGGGCAGGGAACGGCAATCTGCAGCGTGCAGCAGTTGGAGTCAAAGGAAACAATGCTCATGACCTCCGGAACGGAAGAGATGCCTTCGATTTCAACGGCGGCCTTTTCCATTTCCTCCCGCACCATGGCAACCAGGCGCTCCTGGTTTTCCTCATAGGGACAGGGAACATTGACAATTGCGCGCTTGAATCCCCGGCTCATATTGATGATGGCCCGGATATCGCCGTTGGGAATGATAAACACGTTTCCGTTGTAATTCCGGATGGTGGTGGTGCGGATGGAGATGGATTCCACGGTGCCGCTCAGATCGTTGACGGTTACCACATCCCCGACCATCAGGCTGCGTTCCGCCCAGATAAACAGACCGGAAAGCAGGTCCTTTACCAGGGTCTGGGCGCCGAAGGCCACGGAAATACCGACCACCCCGGCCGCGGCCAGGATTGAGGTGATATCCAGGCCGAAAAGGCTGAGGATGACGCCGACGACGATAAAATACCAGATATAGGAAACGACGCTGGAAATAATGGAGCGGGAGGTGTCCGTCCTCCGGATGGCTTCCGGGGAAGCCTTCCCGCGCCGGTGTACAATCACCCGGATCAGCAGCCGGAAAAGGCGCATCAGCAGAATGCCGGCAATCAGCACCACGGCGGCGATGGCCAGGCGGGTCAGGAATGAAGGAAGATTCTGAAAAAAAGTATCGGTTTTATCCCGGGCGGATCCCACAACGCCCTTAAGTTCATTGACAACCTGCGTGTTGATATCCGGGACCGGCGTGGCTTTTGCAGATGCCATTAAATGCTGAGGCAAAATCATACGCATCCCTCCGATCACGGAATATTTTACCTTTTTTCCCGGGAACTGTCCACCCGGAGCGGGATAACCCGCTGCCTGTGTCGAATTATACAGAAGATAAAGAGATAAAAATAAGGAACGCTTCTCAGAAATTGTTGCAAACAATCCCGGATTGTGATACTATAACTGTAACTGTAAACGGATATAACAGGGGAGGAAAAAGCCATGTTTGCTGGGAAGACCGTAAAGCACAGTATCGGAATTCTCATTGCGTTGCTTCTGGCATTCGGCGTGGTGCTTTTCTCTTCGGCTGAAGTACTGATGCCGGAAGCATCGGGAAAACAGGTTAAATCTGACGGCAATCTTACAGTGGACAGCAGCAACTCGGCTGACGGATATATTATGGTCAAGGCCAAAAAGGACAAGAAGCGTCTGAAAGTACGTATATCCATCGGCGGCAGTGCCCTGAACTACGATCTGAACGGCGAAGGCGAATTCGAAGTTTTCCCGCTGCAGTTCGGCAGAGTCAACTACACGGTTACGCTGTACCGCAATGTGGAAGGCAAGAAGTATAAGCCGAAGGGACAAGTAACGGTGTCGCCGAAGGGAATGGAAGACGAGCTCAGGTGCTTCCTTTATCCAAATCAATATGTGAATTATACGGCGGATACCGAGTGCGTGAAAGTCGCCACGGATCTGTGCAGCGGAATGACCTCGCAGCCGGATATCTACAAAGCCGTATGTGACTATGTTCTGAAAAACTTTTCCTACGACTTTATCAAGAGTGTGACCGTTCAGTCCGGTCAGCTGCCGGATATCGACTATTGCTGGGAAAAGAAAATGGGCATCTGCCAGGATCTGTCCGCGCTGACCTGCGCCATGCTTCGCAGCCAGGGCGTGCCGGCCCGGCTGATGATCGGCACGCTGGGTTCCGGAACGCCCCACGCGTGGGTCCTGGCTGTGGTCAACGGTGAAGACAAGTTCTTTGATCCCACGGCGGAACTGAACGCCAGTTCCAAGACGGATACCTATACCACGGAACGCTGGTATTGATCTGAAAATCAGAAACCGACAGATGGAGGGGAAAAGGGATGGCAATCGGAGGAAAAAAGAAAAAAAGAATCATGTCCTCTGAAGAGCTGAGCAGCTTCTGCGACCAGATCGCGCTGATGCTGAGTTCTGGCATGACCCTGCGGGACGGCATCGAGATGCTCGCGGAAGACGAGATGAAGGAAAAGAACCTCAAGGTTACGCCGTACACCAACCTGTACAAGGTTGTGGACGAAACCGGTTCTCTGTACGTCGCCATGAAGGAGAATGAGGAAGACTGGCCTTCCTACATGATCGAAATGGTGGATATCGGTGAACAGACCGGCCGCCTGGAAGATATCATGATCAGCCTGTCCACGTATTATCAGCGTGAAGGCCGGATCCGGAGCGCGGCGGTCAGCGCCATTACGTATCCGCTGGTGCTGGGCGTTATGCTGGTGGTCATCATCGGCATCCTGCTTTGGCGCGTGCTGCCTGTATTCCGCCGGGTTCTTGAATCCCTGGGCGTGGGCGCTTCCGGCAGCGGCTCCTTCCTGATGTCTGTCGGTACCTATGCCGGCTGGGCAGTGCTGGTTCTGATCGGCCTGGTTGTGGTGGCGGCCATCGTCATCATGATCCTGCTGAAAACCAAAGCCCGCTCCAAGACCCTGAAGTTCCTGAAGAACTTGTTCCCGCCGGTGCGCAAGCTGACGGAAAAGCTTTCCGCTTCCCGTGTGGCCGGCATTCTGGGACTGATGATGTCCAGCGGCTTCCCGATGGAAAATGCCCTGGAGATGGCTCCTGCCGCCCTGGCGGATGAGGAATCCATTGAAAAGGTCAAGTTCATCCGGGATGAGATGAAGAAGGACGAAACCTTCAGTGACGCTCTTGCCAAGAGCGGACTGTTCGCTGATTTCCACAACCGTATGCTGAAAGTCGGCGCTGCCTCCGGTCATGAACCGCAGGTGATGGACAAGATTGCCGAGATCTACGAGGAACAGGTTGAAGACGGTCTGGACCATCTGATTTCCATTGTGGAGCCCACGCTGGTGGCTCTGCTGAGCGTCGTAATCGGCGCCATCCTGCTGAGCGTCATGCTGCCGATGGCCGGTGTCCTCAGTTCCATGTAATGAAAGAAAGAATTCACGGGGAAAGGAGCGAACGAGATGAGCATCAATAAAAAGGATGTCGCGGCGATTCTCATTTTCGTCGCTTTGATTCTTGCCTTCGTGCTTCTCGTCAACAACATCACCGGAAAAGGCAACGGCCGGGAGCTGGAGATTGTCCGGGATGCTGTGAAGAATGCGGCACTGACCTGCTACGCAGTGGAAGGCATGTATCCGGATGACCTGAAATACCTGCGCGAGCATTACAATCTCTCCTACAACGAGGAACGATATATTGTTTATTACCGCCCTCTCGCATCCAACCTGATGCCTTCCATCAAGGTTGCTGAAAGGGGGAACAGCGACCTGTGAGCAGAAAAGCGATCGGAAATACACCCAAGACCATTCAGAACGTGTTCGTGCTGCTGCTGCTTTCGCTGTTTGCATGCCTGAGCACCTTCCTGGTAACCATCGGCGCACAGCTGTACCGGGGAACCGTGGACAGCGCGGAGCGCAACAATACCAGCCGGATCATGACGGCGGTTGTCCGCAGCGCCATCTGGGCTGAGGACGGCGGGAATGTTAAGGTCGAAAAGCTGGACGGATGGGATATCACCGCGCTGACCGTGGTGGAGGAAATCGACGGCGAAGTCAACTACAAGCGGCTGTTTGCCTATGAAGGTTCCCTGCTGGAGACCTACACGGACGATGAGCTGGGGTTTGATCCCAAGTACGGCGAGCCGCTGTGTGACCTGAAGGAATTTGTGCCGGAAATCAACGGAAAGGTGCTGACGGTTCATCTGAAAGCGTCGGATGACACGGAAAGCTCCATCCGGATGACCCTGCGCGCGGGAGGTGCCGAAGAATGAGAGAAGGACACCGCGCAAACGCTTTGCTGGTGGAACTGCTGCTGGTTATCTTCTTCTTTATGCTGGGCGCTACCACCCTGGTGGAACTTTTCGCCGGTGCGAAGCATAAAACCATGCAGGCAAAAGCCACCAACTTCGCCATCATGGAAGCGGAGAATATTGCTGACGACCTGTACGGCTCCGACGATCCGGACGCCACGCTGGCAAACCTGGGGTTCACCGCCGAAAACGGTGTATGGACGCTGACCGGCAAGGACTATACCCTGCAGGTGACCCAGGCGGATGAGGAAACGGAAGCCGGATCCCTGAGAACCTTCACGATAACCGGTACCGGCGACGGGAAACAGCTGTTCTCCCTGCCGAGCACACGGTATCTGCCGAAGGAGGTGAGCCCGTGAACAAGCGTAAAATCGCGCTCGGACCGGGCGCCGCTTCCCTGATCCTCATTGTGGTGGTTCTGTCCCTGTGCATGCTGGCCATGCTGGCGCAGATCGGATCCCGGAACGATTACAGCCTGGCTTCCCGCAGCGCCGAGATGATCACCCGGGTTTACGAACTGTCCGAAAAATCCGAACGCCGGTTTGCGGCGCTGGACGCGATTCTGGCTGAATGCCAGAAGGAAACACAGGATAAGGAAGCCTATCTGCAGAAGGTGGCGGAAGCGCTGCCGGAAGATATGGAGCTGGATGAAGATATCGTTTCCTGGAGTGAACCCCTGGACAACCGCACCATGAACTGTGAAGTTAAACTGCTTGATCCGGGCGAGTTTCCCCGGGCCAAGTGGATTACCTACAAATTAAAGGTCGACGAACCGGAGGAAGATTGGGAATGGTAGAGACACTTGATGAGATCCTGAGAAAGGCTCTTGAATACAAGGGATCCGACGTATTCGTGGTTCCGGGTTCCCAGATTATGACCAAGGCCAGCGGCCGGATGATTCCGATCACGGAAGAACGGGCGCTGCCCAACGACATTTCCATTCTGGTGGATCGCGCCTATGAACTGGCCGGAAGAAACCGGGAAACCCTGAAGGAAGAGGGAGACGACGACTTCTCCTTCGCCGTGCGGGATCTCTCGCGTTTCCGCTGCAACGCCTACCGGCAGCGCGGCTCCCTGGCGATGACCTGCCGTGTGGTTGCCTTCGGTATTCCCAATCCCGAAGACTGCAATATTCCGGAAGTTGTTATGCGGCTGGCGGATCTGCGCAGCGGCATGATTCTGGTAACCGGTCCTGCCGGCAACGGTAAATCCACAACGCTGGCATGCCTGGTGGACAAGATTAACCGCACCCGCAGCGGCCACATCATTACCATTGAGGACCCGATTGAGTACCTGCATCCCCACAAACAGTGCCTGGTCAGCCAGCGCGAAGTGCCTGGAGATGCTTCCACCTTTGCCCGGGCCCTGCGCGCCGCCCTGCGTCAGGCTCCTGACGTAATCATGCTGGGTGAAATGCGTGATATCGAGACCATTTCCACCGCCATTACCGCGGCGGAAACCGGCCACCTGCTGCTGTCCTCCCTGCATACGCTGGGCGCTGCCAAGACCATCGACCGCGTGATCGACGCCTTCCCGGCCAACCAGCAGAACCAGATCCGTTCGCAGCTGTCCATGGTGCTTCGCGCCGTGGTATCCCAGCGACTGATCCTGACCAAGGAAGGAAAGCTTCATCCGGTCTTTGAAGTCATGTGCGTGAACCCCGCCATCCAGAACCTGATCCGTGAGGGCAAGACGCACCAGATCGATAACGCCATCTTCGGCGGCGGTGCGGACATGCTTTCCATGGATACAGAACTGGCCCGGCTCCTGCGGGACAACAAGATCGACAAGGAGCAGGCAGCGCTGCTGGCCATCCATCCCGAAACCGTGGAACGCCAGGCACGCTTCATGAAATAATCACAAAAGGATAATCCAGGGTGCCGGAAAGCCGGCACCTTTTTCCATCCCGCAGCGAAAGGAAAATTTCATGAAGATCAGGAAATTCCGGAAGGGGATCGCTTTTCTGGCCGGCATCACGCTGGCCGCATTCCTGCACTGCGGAAGCGCGGAAGGCTTCCCGGAGGATAAAGGATCCAATCCGGAAAACGGAGGAACCGCAATGAACGAAGCATACACTTTCCCGGAACCGCAGGATCTTGTTCCGATCCGGGAACTGCCGGACCCGCTGGTGTTTCTGAACGGCGAAAAGGTGGAAACTGCGGAGCAGTGGCAGGAGAGAAGACAGGAAATCTTTGCGCTGTATGAAAAATATGTTTACGGGAAGCTGCCGGACCGCCGGGAAGAAGAGGTTTCCTGGACCCTTGAGGACACCGGAACGGAAAACTCCCGGAAAAAACAGATGACCGTTACGGTCCGACGGAACGGGCGGGAAGCTTCCTTTCCTGTGAAGATCACCCTTCCGGAAGCGGCAACCGCCGCATCCGCCTGCTGGATTGAATACTGTCCCTTTTCCTGGTTCGGAAAACCCATGGAATCCCCGAATGCAAAGATTGCTGCTGAACGGGGATACGCGGCGATTCAGTATGATCCAACCGCTGTGGCCTCAGACAATGACCGGCATCAGGGCGCCTATTACGACCTGTATCCGTTCCATGAAAACACGGACTGGCAGGACGGCGTTCTGCTGAACTGGGCCTGGGGCGCCATCAAAATCCTGGACGCCCTGGAAAACGGCGCGGCCCGGGAACTGGGCATCGATCCCGGCCAGTGCATTGTAGCGGGTGTTTCCCGTTACGGAAAAAGCGCGGCGGTGGCCGGCGCCTATGATGAACGCTTCCGGGTAACGGTTCCTTCCTGCTCAGGTGCCGGAGGAATTGCCATTTTCCGGACGGACAATCACGGAAAGGAATACGATCTTTCTTCCCTGAAGGGACCGGAAGCCTGGATCAACGATTCCATCAACGAGCCTTTTGACAACCTGAAGGGCGGGGAAGGATACTGGTTCTGTCAGAACTTCCGCCGGATCAAAAGCGCGGAATACCTGCCGGTGGACCAGCATCTGCTGTGCGCGCTGGCAGCCGGAAAGAACCGACACCTGCTGATTGTGACCGGAATTACCTCGGAAGGATGGAACAACACGGAAGGGCAGTGCCTGGCCTTTGTTGCCTCTCAGCCGGTCTGGGAACTGCTGGGAGCCGGAGACCACAACAATCTGCTGATTCACCGGGACGGCCATGCCATCCTTCCGGAAGATATGCAGAAGATCCTGGATTACTGCGATGTTCATCTGCGGGGAAAGCCACGGGAATCTGTCCGGCTGTCTGAAATGAAAGGCAATCTGTTCCTTGACAGCAACCGGGACAGACTGGGTGAAGAATTTGACCGTTATGAAACGGAAATCCGGACCGTTCTTTCCTATGACCGCAGGGAATGACCGGAACGCAGGAGGACAGAAATGGAAACCATTGACGGAAACTGGATCATGAAGGGCTGCCGGCGCTCGGACAGGGGCTGCCTTCATTCGCCGGAGGATCTTCTGGACCTGATTCAGAGAATAGGATTCCTTCCGCTTTTTTCAAACAGCATTCCGGGATTTTCCGTGGAAGAACATACGCCGGGCAGCGACTGGTGGACGGATGATCCGGCAACGGATCCCTGGGCCTGGCGGCAGGTGCTGGCGCCGAACCGCTATGTGGCGTACGGAAAGTTTTTTGACAGGAAAGCGGGCTTTGTGTCAAAGGAATGGTTTCCCGCCTTCGCCAACTACCGTCGGGACGGATATGATTACGAAGGCATGTATGAAGACGGAAAGCTGAACAGCCGCTGCAAGCGGATTCTGGATGTGCTGGAACTGAATGAGGATGCGGAAGGGAAAGCCTGTCTGACCAGCGAGCTCCGGAAGAAGGCCGCCCTGGAGAAAGGCTTTGAAGGCGCCCTGACGGAACTGCAGATGAAAAGCTTTCTGCTGATGAGCGAATTCCGACAGAAACGGAACAAAAAGGGAATCGAATACGGATGGCATGTGGCGGAAATCATGACGCCGGAGACCAAGTGGGGATGGAATGACGTAAACAGCGTTTCAGAATCCCCGGAGGAATCCTGGCAGCGAATCCGGCAGCAGATCCGGAAGTATTTCCCCGACGCGAATGAACAAAGCCTGCGGAATATTCTGGGAATCCGGAAATAAGTCGGAATCCGGGTGTCTTTTTACGAACAATCGGCGACATGACAGTTACATCGTTCGCAAAAACAAGCAATAGCAAATAACGAGAGAAAAACAAAACTGAATGCAAGGGAAAAACGGCATCCGCTCCTGAAAAAAGAGCGGATGCCGTTTTGCTAAAGAAATATTGAAAAAGAAATGTATAGGATGTTGCAAACAAATAAAAACCGTGGTATATTTTATTTGGGTATTTATAACAATTATAAAAATAACAGACACGTATGAGACTTCTGACATGTAACCAAAATGTAACCGAGTGCTTTAGAGTATTTTTAAACGACCAACCAGATATAAAGGGGTAAGAAACATGACGAAACGGTTCAGAACAATGATCTCCATCCTTTGTGCACAGGCTCTCATGCTGAACGGCGTTTCAGCAGCTTTTGCCGCGGAAGTCAATCCGGCGGAAGATAATGAGGCGGCGGTGGAGAATGTTTGCAATTCCATATTGCCGGAAGAGAAATCCGAAGAGGAACAGCTTCCGGAAGAAAGCGAATCCCAGCCGGAGCTGGCCTCTGCTCCGGTGAACAACCCGGAAGAAGAAGCCGTACCTTCCGGAAAAGCGGATCCGGAAGCGGAACCTGCTCCGGCTTCCGCGCAGCAAACCGTTCCGGAAACAGAGCGGGAAATTACTTCCGAATCCATTCCGGAATCTTCGGAAGAGGCATCCCCGGAAAACAAGCCGGCGGATGCTGCTTCGGATGCAGGAATCCTGGAAGAGGTCGTTTCTGAGGCCATGACCATTCAGGAAGCCGTAAATTCGGAAAAGGACACAATTCCTGCCGCAGGAACACCTGAACAGGAAGAAACGGAAGAAACCGAAGAAAACGGAACGGAAAATCCTGAAGAGGATAAAACGGCGCCTGAGGGAAAAACCGTTTCCGAAGAAAATGAGAAAGCGGAGGAAGAGACTGTTCCTGCCGAAGAAGTTCCTGGGGAAAATCCGCCGTCCGAATCAGACGAAGCCCCTGTGACGGAAGAAGAGAAGACCGAAAAACAGACAGAGGAAAAACCGAAAGGGGAATCTGCGGAACCTGCCGGGGACACTGAGGACAAACCGGAGGACCAGGCAGAAGGAAATCCGGAAGAAACCAACGAAGAAACAGCTCCTGCGGGCGAAGAAGCAGAAGCAGGGAAGAAGGACATTCCCGAAACCGAAGAAAACCCGGAGGCCGATAAGCCGGAAGAAAAACCTGCGGAGACACCCGAAACGGAAAATCCTTCCGCCGCAGAGGACGGGATTCCCACAGAGCAGGAAGCAGATCCTGCCGAAGAAGTAAAGGATCCTGAAGAAGAGGAAGTTCTCCCGACAAAAGACAACACGGATTCCACAGAAGAGGGAAACCTTCCCACAACGGAAGAGAATCTCCCCGCCGAAGAGGAAACCGTTCCCACGGAAGAAGTCAAAGAACCAGAAAAAGAGGAAAATCTTCCTGCGGAAGAGGACACTGACTCCACCGGAGAAGAAAGCCTGCCTCCTGCGGAGGAAACCCTCCCCGCTGAAGAGGAAACCGTTCCTGCGGAAGAGAACACTGATTCCACTGAAGAAGAAAGCCTTCCTCCTGCGGAAGAAAACCTCCCCGCCGAAGAGGAAACTGTTCCAACAGAGGGCGAAGACAAAGCGCCTGAAGCAGACGATGAAGCAGAAGCAGAACCCGAAACCGATGCTGAAGAGATTCTGCTGAATCTGAACGGAAAGAAAAACATCCAGGGAGAAGTCTCCAGGGAAGCCCCGTTTACGGTGAAAGCTTCCGATGACGAGTCCCGTACCCTTCTCTTTACCCTGAAGGTTCCCACAGAAAACTGCATTATCGTCACACTGGACGAAAAGGAAATTCAACTGACGAAGTCCGAAGATGAAAGCTCTTTCGGACCGGACATTGTGTACACCTTTGAGAAGCAGCTGGAAAAGGGACAGATCTATTCCTTCCTTCTGAAAACCGAAAAGGATGCAGCTGTTTCCTTCACAATGACGATCCGGGAGAAGGAAGAAGCAATGCCTGCAGAAGAAACCATGCAACCGGAAGAAACGGTTGCGGCCGGCGAAGAACCTGAAACCTCTGAGGCTCCGGAAGAGGATGAAGCTCCGGAAAGTGCCCGCATGGAAGAGACGGATAAAGAAACCAATCCGGATGAAGAAAACGGAGAACAGCCGGAAAATGCCGAAGAGGCGGATGAACAGGATAACAAACCGGAAACGGAAACCGAGGATCCGGGGATGATCAACGAGGAAGCAGAGCCTTCAGAGAAACAACAGGAAACCGCGGAAAACGAAATATACGGGAATGAGCCTTCGGCTTCAGGCGGAACAGAAGAAGAAACGGAAAAGGATTCGCCCCTTCTTCCAGAAGACCGGGAAGTGAAGGTTTCCCTTTCCTGGGATGACGAACAGCCTTCCATTGGTTCGGTTGCTCATTTTTCTGCAATCCTGACCGGATATGACGGTCTTGAATATACCTTGCAATGGCAGTACAGCGAAGACGGTGAGAACTGGGAAAACATTGAGGATGGAATCGGGGAACACCTTGATGTGATCGTAACGGAAGAGAACAGTGTGTATCACTGGCGCGTCAAAGTCATCGTTTAGGTGCCTGCTGAGAAATAAGATGCTGTATTATCGGATCTCCCTGAATGACAAAGAAAGAGGCTGGATAATATGAAAAACACCGCCAGAAAAATATTCGCCATCCTGCTGGCCATGATGATGGCGTTTGATGTTATTCCGTTTTACGCAGCAGCGGAAGGAAACGGAACGGATAAGGATACCGGAGAATACGGTGGAACGTTCCGGGATGTATTGAAAAGCACTCCGGGAGCCGGTACCAGCGTTTCTATAGAAAGTGAAGCCTCCGTATCAGATGGGTATTACGTTATAGCTGTTAGTACATTAGGTGGTGTCTTTGCAGCCGAAATCACCGGAAATACAGTTGGTGAGTTTGTTAATAAATCAGGAGTTCCTAGTCAACCAGGAGAAAACTGGACATATCTAATTCTCTACAATACGGCTATTTCCAGCACTAATACTTCCAAAGCCCAAGCTGTTGCGGATGATTATTATTACAATCGTGATGGAATATCTGGCACACTGCTTAAGGCAAGCGGAGTGGCCGGCGACTATTATTTTTCATGGTCCAATACCCCTACGGAGGGGAAAATAACAATAAAGGTTCAGCCAAATGCAACAGCAGCAGTTGTCAGATTTGTTGATCAGAATGGAAGTACGTTTGCTGCCGGTGCATCACTGGGAGCATTGAAAAACAAGACGTTGGTTGTTTTTAAACAAAATCTCAACAATCAGGTATATCATTATTGTGCTCAGATTAATCAACCGTCAGTTGCAGAACAGAGTTTTTCTTTAGCAAACAACAACAACAGATTTCAGTATCCAAACGAAAATGCGTATAATTCTCAGGAACCGCTTGAAATCGGAATATATACACTAGGACAAAATAATGATCCAAGGGACGTTCTTTATAACGGCACGCCTGTAAATACAGACGGAATAAGCGGAGATTATGTTCTTGATAGCATAGGATACGAGTATGAGTCATCACCCCAAAGGTACAACAAAGTATTTACTTTTAAAAAGCTTCCTCCGCGAACTGTCAATATAAACTACTATGAAGTGGATGGAAAAACTCTGGATACAAGTCCGTCGATTCCAGCCGGTTATTATCTTGCTGCGCTCTATAATAATAATTGGTCTATCTATGCAACGATCAATACAAACGGTACTATAGGACAATTTAAACAGAATGGAACTGCAATTGAACTGCCCGAAGTGCAGGGATTTAAGGTAATAAATAATATTACTAATATAGGCTGGGAGTCCTGCGATTTATCAATTTATGAGATAACAAATCCATCCCCGATGGAGACGGATTCAAACAATACATATCAGATCAGAGCTCAGAAAAAGAAAGCATATACAGTAAAGATCGAGTTTTATTCAGGCAATGAAAAATACTCATTATCCAATGCAGATGCTGCTACACTGAATAACGGAAACTATTATCTGTTTTTAAACACGCCGGGACGATACAACAATGAAAATCTTTATTATGTCAATACAATTCCGTTAAACAATACTTTTACTGCCGGACAATCAGAAACCAGTTATGCTGTTACTTCGTTCAGCATGGGAAATGCCGGTAATCCGCAGCAATATGAAAGCGAGCGCGAGGTGAACGTTTCTCTTACAGCTGGCAATCCTGACTATGAAGTTAATGGGGGTGGTGACAATCCACCGCGCGGCACACTGAAGAATCAGTCAAACGTTCTTGGAGCAGCTGATGCGTTTGGAAACGGATTTGCGATTTCTTCCATCACATCAAATAAGACAAACGGAATCACTACCATCCGCGTTTCAAAGGTTGATCCATACCAGTATACAATCAGTGAATCAGCGAATAAGGATATTGCATTTGATTCCAATTACGGAAGCAACTGGTATTATCTGGCAACGTTGATTAAGCCAAGCGGAAAGAAGTATTATTACGCGAAGCCGCTGACAATCCAGGGATCGACAATGAGCAGCGGAGACGGGGGTCGGATCGCTAAATTCTACTCAAATGAACAGCTTAGCAATATTTCTATAACAGATCCGGATAATTCCTCCGGGGTCATGACGAATCTTTATGTTACCGGGGATACGGTTATCAATGAACTGGTATACTGCGGGAAAAGCGCAAGTAATTATGGTGAAATTATCAATGGCTTTTCCGATCCCAATATCATTCACAAAATCTTTGGAAATTCAGAAATCGTCAATAAATATACCATTCAGACTGCCAGCACAAACGGAACAGGAGTTATCACACTGACCAAGCTGGCAGATCTGAAAACAAGCCAGCAGTTTAATCAAACAAACGGCCAAGCACAGAGTTACAGCGACATTCCGGAAAACGCAAAGAACTACAGACTGCTGATTACCCTGACGGATGTGGAGGGAAATTCATATTATGCCCTGAAGCAGCAGGGCACTGCAGAAGGATTTAATCCGTCCGCAGTGGAGACAACCGGTTTGATCTTCCACAGCCTGAAGAGCGATGGGTCCATCAATACAAACGATCCGCATTACTATTCAGGAACCGGCGGAGAAAGGCTTGATGTTTCTGTTATATCCGGCTTGACGGATAATCAGCTAACCCAAGCTGTGATTAACGGAACCGCGGCAGGAATCACAAAGTATCACGAAGGGGATATTACCACAGAACTGTATACTTTCTCCAGCAAATTGGCTGAGAACAATGTTCTGAAGACGATCTTCACTAAAGTATCCAATAATGGTATTTCTCATGAAATTGCTACAGAGTTTTACCACTCCAAAGAGGGAAGCGCATATACCGGCGGAGAAACAGATAATCCCAAAATCAATGTGGGATCTGATCAGGTTTATTTCCGGGTGCTCCTGAAGAAGAAAAAAACAGACCAGGTGGTAGCATATTCCATTTTCAAAGCAGAGGATTATGTTACCAAGGTTAATGCTGATGGTAAGACAACCGTGGAAATTCCTGCAAATACAGGATACATCATGGTTGACGAAAACGGGAACGATAAGGTCAAGACACACGGCAGCGGAGAAAATCCGGCAACCTACTACATCGTACAATATGATCCGACAGTTTACGATATTGATGT
Source organism: Clostridia bacterium (assembly GCA_017526525.1). GTDB lineage: Bacteria > Bacillota > Clostridia > Christensenellales > Aristaeellaceae > Aristaeella. The sequence goes on from JAFXRG010000023.1 coordinate 48,005, forward strand.
ACGTTTGTATCACAGTTCCAACAATCCGACGAATTTACATACCATATCAGCATCAGACGATTCAATTCCTGGTTTTGATTTCTGGGACAATACCTATACCGAGACAAAGGATGCAAATGATGCTGTTACCAAGTCTAAAACAACACTGCGGCTGTACGACGAGTACACAAAAAAATATCAGGTACTGATTGAAACGCCAGTGGCAATCGCCTCTGCTGACGGTATCACGCTTGAGGTGCAGGCAGTACATGAAAACACAGGGACTGATATATATACCAGTTCTGAGGCCCTGAACAACATTGGCGCGAATAATATGGAGCCCATTGTTATACAGGATGAAACTAAAAAACCTGCAGAATACCATTGGGATACATCGGGAAATAAACCCGGGAAGGTCAGCGGAAACGAAAAATTCATTGTTTCCCTGGCACAAAACGGAAAAGCAATCGCTGAGGGATATCCTGTCAAAATCAATGGCGAATACTATGTTGTCAGTTATGAAAAGAAACAGCAGAAGGAATACGACAACAACGCGAAGACCACAACGATAACCGACTATGTTGTGTTGACAAAGTATTCCGGAGAATCCGCATTAACACCTGGGCAGATCCTCGGAGACGCTGTTGAATACGGTATTGTTGCAGATCATTACATTCAGAGGGGACACACTGAAACAAACTTTGCAGTCAATACATATACAACAGGAACAAGTGATAATATTGATATTGACGGAAGCGGAACAAATCCCATTCCATTCTGTGTAGGAAACATTGAGCAGCAGCTTTGGCTTTCAGCGGGTAATCAGGTCAACATTGATGTTTATGCAGGACAGAATTCCAGTTCGGTGGTTCACGGGCATGAAGGATACAAAAATTATAAGATTTGGGATACAACCGGGAACGACGTTACTGTGAATGTGATTCCGCAGCCCGAGTCTGCCATTTCAGGGTATGTAAACAGCCTGGTTGCGGCCGGACGAACGAACTCGGCAGCCATGAGCCGGAAAAAAACAATCAAACCAGCCGGGTATCTGACAGGTAATGTGTTGATTGATACCCGCCTGTTCCCGGAGGGCAAGACCATCTATGTTGACTGCACGGATGTCAGGGACATCATTGCTGCAGGCGGATGGCATATTCAGAAACTGCCGGGGCAGAGCATTGTGTTTAACATTCCGGGAACAGGTAATGTTAACATCGGAGAATTCTATGTGGAAGTATATGATCCCGATAATCCTGATACGCTGAAGGATCTGACAAACGACCACGGAAAACCGGAAAATCCTGTTCAAAGCACCACGAACGCGCTGAACGGAGACAAATGCAAAAACCAGGCGGTTGATGACGTGATTCTCGAACATATCACGTTCAATGCCTATGAAGCTACAGGAACCGTTCACCTGCAGAACTCCTCCGCCCTGTTCCTGGCACCCAACGCAGCCCAGGTTACACAGGAAAACGGCGCCGGCTGGATTCTGACCGGCGGCACGGTCAACAGCGGCGCAGAGTGGCACTTCTACCGGCACACACGGAGTTATAATGGTACATTGACCGGTTTCGGGGCCAAAAAGTTTATCAAAATCGGTGAAAATAAGACGGCACCGGCAGCAGGAAAAAGCTTTGCGTTTGTCATGGAAACTCTGAATATTGACACAGGCGCATGGTCAACTGATGCCTCCAGTACTGTCAGCAACAACGGATCCGATATCACATTCCCGGAAATCAGTTTCCCGAATCCGACCGACGAAGGAGATCATTATTTCCTGATTTATGAGCAGATTCCGGAATCCAATCCGAAGGACGGAATGAAATATGACACGGTTCGCTATGTTGTTAAATCCACGGTAAAAGTCTCCGCTGACCTGCAGAGCAGCACAGTGGAAAACACGTATTATAAACTTCCGGACGGTGCGCCGGCCAAAGAGAACCTAAAGAAGAAATATTCTGCAACAGTTCACAAGACAAACAGCGAGCACAACGGACTTCTTTCGGAAACAGAACAAAAAGAACGCTGGCAGGTAGACGAGCAGTACTTAACGGAGCCTCTCGCCGGCGGGATCAGCGATGTTGAATTTGTCAATGAATACAGTTCTTCGAGTCGTATCGATTTCAAAGTCAATAAGGTATTTACAAACGGAAGCCTGAAAGATCATCAATTCAATTTCAGGTTGACTCAGGTGAAGAGTCCGACGGACCCGACTCAGGCTACCAAAGATGTGAAGCTCAGTGCGCCGGTTCTTGCAAACACTTCTGCAAACAACACAGACAATCACGAGACGGTTTCGCTGGGAAATTCAATAGAGTTCACAAATCTGGATGACGGAAAGACATTCTATTTCCTGCTGGAGGAAGTACTTCCCGCCGGTACGGAAAATCATATCTGCGACGGCATCCGGTATGATGAAAATTCCCGGAAGCTCATTACGGTTACAGTAAGCGATAACGGGCAGGGCGTTCTGACTGTAACAAAGAATCCGGGACGCGCCAGCGGCGTGGATTATGATGCGGAATTTATCAATGAACAATTGGGCTCACTGTCAGTCAGGAAGATTGTGACAGACACGCAGAACCTTTCGACGGATCAGACACCCTTTACGGTGGTTGTGACCGCACCGGCCGGTGCAGATTTCTCAAACGTGACAGCGAAAGACAATACAGATGCAAATGTGACGCTGACGAAGACTCCCCAAAGCGGAGAAAACTGCGCAACAGCAACCTTCACCATTACGAAGGACAAGACGGTTACACTGAGCAATCTGAAACTGGGGAGATATACGGTTCAGGAAAGCTTGCCAAATGGGGTTTCTTACAGTGCGACATATGCTGCCACAAACAGCACAGCGACAAATGTTACGGCAGACAATGACACAAATCACAATGCGGTGGCAGTCCTGAGCACCAATGCCAAATCAGCAGGCATAACCATTACCAATACGTATACCCAGCAGACCGGCAGCCTGAAGTTCGTGAAGGCAGTACAGGTAAACGGAGCAGCCGTTGGCGCATCGGATACAGCAGGAAAAGCGCTGGTGGCCGGAGCTTATGTATTCACTGTTGCGAGCATTAATCTGACTCCGGCAGTGAGCAAGACGATTACGGTGAACTTTGATAATACCGGCGCTGCGGTGTCTGCAGTGAGCAGTGTATCCGGAGACACCAGCGTATCGCTTGTGAACGGAGAAGTAACGGTAACCGGCCTGAAAGCAGGCAGCTATACAATCACCGAAACTCAGCCGACGAACGGAACGAGCCTGATAAGTGCAACCGTCAGCAGCGGCACCGGAAACAGCGTTAACAGCGAGACAAAGGTTGTGACGGTGGGGGTTGAGGCAGGAAATACAGCCACTGTTCCGATGGCAACGTTTACCAACAACATTGATACAGGAAATCTGAGCCTGACGAAGAGCGTCAGCGGTGTAACGGACAACAGCACAGCCTTTACTTTTGAAATTGCACTGACCGCGCCTGCAGGCGTGACACTGGCGAACAGCTATCCGGCCACGCACACCGGCGACAGTACGATTCAGTCTGTGACTGTTACCAAAGACACCACCAATAACACCACAAAGATTACCGGGATCAGCTTGAAAAACAGTGATATGCTGACGATCAGCGGCTTGCCGGCCGGAACGGAATATACGATTACTGAAACAAATCCGCCGGCAGGCTATACGCTGAACACATCGGGCAGCACCAACCTGAGCGGAACCATTCCGGCAAGAGCGTCCAACGGAACGGTACAGACAGCGGCTGCTACAGCTGAGAACACGTATGCTGCAAATGGCGACGTCATTTTCCAGGCAGAGAAGACCTTCACCAACGGTAATCTGGGCAGCAAATCCTTCAGCTTCAGACTGACGCAGGTGACCGGTGTAGGCAACACGGTGCAGATGACAACGAAGCTGGCGCAGGCGGACGAAAAGACTACAGCCAAAGGGGGCAGCGGAAGCACCCGGACGGTTACTTTTGATGTCATTTCCTTCACCCAGGAAGACATCGGGAAAACATACTATTTCATGATCGAGGAAATCGGTCTTCCGAATGGTGTGAGTGAAACGAACCCTGTCGGGGCTGAGGATCATATCCGGTACGATCTGAGCAAACACTATTTCACTGTAAGCGTTGCACAGGGTGCCAACGGACTTGTGATCACCAAATCCGCGAATACAAGCGGAGACGAGGGAACTATTGCAAAGTTCACCAACGAACAGCGGGGCCGGCTGGTGATTACCAAGAGCTTCAGCGGAACTGCGGCAGGAGACCTGGATGACACGCAGAAGGGACAGATCCTGTTCTCGGTGACCGGACCGGCCGGATTTGCGGCGGTGACGAACAAGACGCTGACGGACACGACGGCGCCGGCGTTTGTGAAGGACAGCAGTAGCGGAGTTTACACGCTGACGCTGGACAACGTGCCGCTTGGAACATACACGGTAACGGAAAGCAACGATACGATCGGAAATTATGCGCATACTCGTACGATTGCCGTGACCGGAGGCAGCAGCACCACCGAAGCGAGCACAAGCCTGACGCTGGATGCGGCAAATACTGAAAAAACCGCGGCCATTACCAACACCTATGACAAGTATCAGATGGAGATCACGAAGACCTTCAGCGGGGAAAACATCCCCGACGCGGACAAGAACAAGATCACCTTCACGATTACAGGCGGAGACCTGAAGGGAGAAACAAGCAGGACCTGGGCGCAGATTGACGCGATGGCGAACGACAAGTGGATTCTGACGACGGCGATGAACAATATTCAGCCAGGCGTGGTATACACCGTGACGGAATCCAACGCGGACGTGGGCGGATATACCCGCACGACAACGATTGCCGCAACGCCCGGGACTACCACCACGCCGGCAGGAACCCAGCCGAATACCACCATTCAGTTGTCGGAGAGCAACAAGACTGGGACCATTCACTTCACCAACAGCTATGTGGAGCAGACCGGCAGCCTGAAGTTCCGGAAGACAGTGCAGGTGAACGGAGCAGCTATTAATGCATCGGATACGGCAGGGAAAGCGCTGGTAGCCGGGAACTACATATTCACGATTGCGAGTGCCAATCTGACTCCGGCAGTAAGCAAGACGATCACGGTGCGCTTTGATAGTACCGGCGCTGCGGTGTCCGCAGTGAGCAGTGTATCCGGAGACACCAGCGTAACGCTTTCAAACGGAGAAGTAACGGTAACCGGCCTGAAAGCAGGCAGCTATACAATCACCGAAACACCTGCGACGAATGGAACAAGCCTGCTGAGCACAACAGTGACTCCGACGACCGGAGGAGACGTCGATGAAACCACAAAGGTGGCAACCGTCACGGTCACAGCAGGGGATACGGCTACCGTTCCAACGGCAACGTTCATCAACAACATTGATACAGGAAATCTGAGCCTGACGAAGAGCGTCAGCGGTATAACGGACAACAACACTGCCTTTACTTTTGACATTGCACTGACCGCGCCTGCAGGCGTGACACTGGCGAACAGCTATTCCGCCACACACAGCGGCAATACTTCAATCCAATCTGTAGTTGTTACCAAAGACACAACCAACAACACCACAAAGATAACCGGCATCAGCCTGAAGAGCGGTGAAACGCTGACGATCAGCGGACTTCCGGCCGGAACGGGGTATACGATTACTGAAACAAATCCGCCGGCAGGATACACGCTGAACACATCGGGCAGCACCAACCTGAGCGGAACTATTCCGGCAAGAGCGGCTAACGGAACGGTACAGACAGCGGCTGCTACAGCTGAGAACACGTATGCTGCAAACGACAGTGTTGTATTCAGCGCAGAGAAGACCTTCACCAACGGTAACCTGGGCAGCAAATCCTTTAGCTTCAGACTGACGCAGGTGACCGGTGTAGGCAACACGGTGCAGATGACAACGAAGCTGGCGCAGGCGGACGAAAAGACTACAGCCAAAGCGGGCAGCGGAAGCACCCGGACGGTTACCTTTAATGCCATTCCTTTCACCCAGGAAGACATCGGGAAAACATACTATTTCATGATCGAGGAGATTAGACTTCCGGACGGCGTAGATGCAACGAACCCTGTCGGAACTCTGGATCATGTCCGGTATGACTTAAGCAAACACTATTTCACTGTACAAGTTGAAAAGGGAACCAACGGACTTGTGATCACCAAATCCGCGAATACAAGCGGAGACGGTGAAACCAGTGCAAAGTTCACCAACGAACAGCGGGGCCGGCTGGTGATTACCAAGACCTTCAGCGGAACCGCGGCAGGAGACCTGGATGACACGCAGAAGGGACAGATCCTGTTCTCGGTGACCGGACCGGCTGGATTTACGCCGGTGACGAACAAAACGCTGACGGACACGACAGCGCCGGCGTTTGTGAAGGACAGCAACGGAGTATACACGCTGACGCTGGACAACGTGCCGCTGGGAACATACACGGTAACGGAAAGCAACGATACGATCGGAAATTATGCGCATACCCGTACGATTGCCGTGAGCGGAGGCAGCAGCACCACCGAAGCGAGCACAAGCCTGACGCTGGATGCTGCAAATACTGAAAAAACCGCGGCCATTACCAACACCTATGACAAGTATCAGCTGGAGATCACGAAGACCTTCAGCGGAGAAAACATCCCCGACGCGGACAAGAACAAGATCACCTTCACGATTACAGGCGGGAATCTGAAGGGAGAAACAAGCAGGACCTGGGCGCAGATTGACGCGATGACGGATGACAAGTGGATTCTGACGACGGCGATGAACAATATTCAGCCGGGCGTGGTATACACCGTGACGGAATCCAACGCGGACGTGGGCGGATATACCCGCACGACAACGATTGCCGCAACGCCCGGGACTACCACCACGCCGGCAGGAACCCAGCCGAATACCACCATTCAGCTGTCGGAGAGCAACCGGACCGGGACCATTCACTTCACCAACAAATATGAAGAGGAAAAAGCTTCCCTGACTATTCAGAAGGAACTGGTCGGCGGAGATACCGGTACCTTTGTGTTCACCGTTACAAAGGGCGGCAAATGGTACAAGCAGAACGGCGAGGAAAGCAGCACCGAAGTGCAGCTGACGCTGGAATGGTCGGATACGAACAGAAGCCTGACCGTGCAGAACCTGAATGCCGGGACTTATACGGTGACGGAAGTGACCAGCGGAAATGAATACCTGGTGGAGGCTTCCAATTCCGGCACGTCCTACACGGCCACCCCGACAACAACCGGCACCCTGGAAACAGGAACGAACACCACGGTCTGGTTCCGGAACACCCGGAAGGGAAGCCTGGCAATTGAAAAGAAGGTTGCTGTCAACGGGACCGACATCGGCACGGGCACACCGGCAGCGGAACAGAACCTGGCGGACGGAACCTACGAATTTGAGATTCAGGGACCGGACAGCACAACGGTTGCGAAGACGGTAAAGATCACCTTTGTCAACGGGAAGGCAAGCTTTGCCCAGATCGACAGTGAATCCGCAACGGTTTCCGCGGAGAACGGAAAGGTTACGGTGAGCGGCCTGGTTCCCGGCAGCTATACCATTCTGGAGAAAACGCCTGCAAACGGGGCGAAACTGCTGGAAGCGTCAGTCAGTGCCGGAAGCGGAAACAGCGTGAACAGCACGACCAAGGCTGTGACGGTGAAGGTTGAAGCCGGGAATACGGCCAACGTTCCGACGGCGACCTTCCGGAACAACATGATGGCGGCCTCCATTCCGCTGAAAGCAGAAAAGCATATCACCGGCCGGGAATTCCGGAACGGGGATGCCTGGACCTTCACGGTGACGGCAGCGGCAGGAACTCCCATGCCTGCCAATCCTTCCGTGACAATCCGGCCTGAGAACGGAACTGCAGCCGTTGCGGACTTCGGAACCATTGCATACGGCCCTGCGGACGCCGGAAAGACCTATGTCTATACCATTACGGAAACCGGGGAAGCGGCGGGAGTCGTTAACGACAAAAACAATCCGAAGACGGTGACTGTGAAGGTTACCGCGGACGGAAACGGAAAACTGACGGCCGCGGAGGAGAATGGCAAGGCGGCCGTCAACGTGAGCTTCACAAACACCTATACGGCTTCCGGGTCCACCGACCTGAAGGCGTTAAAGACGCTGACCGGGCGCACCTTCCGGAACGGGGATCAGTGGACCTTTACGGTGACGGCGGATCCGGCAACGGCGCCGATGCCGGAGAGAGCCGTGGTCCGGGTGACGCCTGAAGCAGGGAAGACGAGCTTTGAGGTGGACTTCGGGTCCATTGCCTACACCCTGGAGGATGTCGGAAAGACCTATGTATATACCATTACGGAAACGGGAAGCGGCGAAGGCGTCGTCAACGACAGTCCGAAGACGGTAACGGTCCGGATCAGCGACAACGGCGACGGAACCCTGAAGGCGGAAAACAGCTCCGTAACAAAGGCGGTTTCCTTCATCAACAAGTACAGCGCCGAAGGGGAAACGACCCTGAAGGGAACCAAGGTGCTGTCCGGACGCGAGTTCAGGGCCGGCGACGAATGGACCTTTACGGTGACAGCGGATTCCGCCGATGCTCCGATGCCGGAGAGGACGACACTGACAGCGAAGCCGGTGAGCGGAAACAGCACGGTGCTGGACTTCGGAAAGATTCGCTATACGCTGGCGGACCTGAAGGGAGCTTCCAGCCGGAATATTGCTTACACCATTACGGAAACCGGAAACGTCGGGCATGTGCGGAACGACACGGCAAAGACCGTACGGGTCACCCTGAAGGATTCCGGCAGAGGAAAACTGGACGTGTCGATCGATACCGCCGAAAATCCGCTGGTATTCACCAATACCTATGACCAGGGAAGCCTGACGGTGGAGAAGCACGTGGTGAACGGAACGGATCCCGACCGGGAATTCGCCTTTACGGTGACGCTGAGCGATAACGGAATCACCGGCACCTACGGGGAGATGAAGTTCGTCCGGGGCGTGGCGAAGTTCACGCTGAAGGACGGCGAAAAGAAGACGGCCACCGGACTGCCTGCCTTGATTTCCTACCAGGCGGAGGAAGAAGCGGCGGCCGGATACACCACGCAGGCGGTGAACGCGCAGAGCGTGATTGACAAGGACGGCACCAAGACGGCCATCTTTACCAACACCTACAGCGCTGCCGGACGGATTCAGCTGAAGGCGGAAAAGGTCATGATCGGCCGCGAACTGAAGGCGGAGGAATTCAGCTTCGAACTGAAGAACGCCGCAGGAAAGACCCTGCAGATCAAAAAGAACGCGGCGGACGGAAGCATCCTGTTTGATGAGATACAGTATACCGAAGCGGACATTGCCGCCAGCCCGATTCTTTACACCATTTCCGAGGTAAAGGGAACGGACGGGAATGTCACCTATGACGAACACGCCGTCACTGTGAAGGTGACCCTGACCGACAACGGAGACGGAACGATTACGGCAGCGGCGGATGAAGCCGGCCGCCAGGCTACTTTCATCAACACCTGCAGCGCGAAGGGCGAGATCGTCCTGACGGCGCAGAAGATCCTGACCGGCCGGGAACTGAAGGAAGAAGAATTCTCCTTTGAACTGAAGGATGCAGACGGCAACGTGCTGCAGACCCGGAAGAACGCGGCAAACGGAACTGTGGTCTTTGATCCGATTTCCTATACGAGTGAAGACGCGGCAAAGAGCCCGGTTGTATACACAATCTCCGAGGTTCCGGGCAGCGACAGGACGGTGCTTTACGACAGGAACGTTGAAAAGATTACCGTGACGCTGAAGGATAACGGCGACGGGACGGTGACAGCGGAAGCGGACCGGACGGGGGCTGCCGTTGCCTTTACCAACCATGTGATCCGGGTACGGAAACAGGATATTGCCTCCGGGGATGAAGTGAGCGGATGCGAAATCCGGATTCTGGACGAAGACGGAAAGACCGTGGACGAATGGACATCCGAGGAAGGGAAGCTCCACGAAGTCCTGAACCTGGAAACGGGAAAAACCTATATCCTGCATGAAAAGACAGCGCCGGACGGCTACACCGTTACCGCGGACGCCACCTTTACCGTGGATGAAGCGGGACAGATTACCGGAACGGCCATGGTTGATTCCGACGGTGTACTGCTGGTGAAAGACGCGAAGACCCGGATCCGGGTGCTGAAGACCGACATCGCTACCGGCGAGGAACTGGAAGGAAGCCATATTCAGATCCTGGACCGGGACGGCAATGTGGCGGATGAATGGATCTCCACCCTGGAAGCCCACGAGACCGAAGGCCTGAAGACCGGCGAGGAATACATCCTGCGGGAAACGGTGGCACCCCTGGGCTACAACCTGACCACGGATACGAAGTTTACGATTGACGAAACCGGGAAGGTGACGTCCACGGGAACCATCCGGGAAGACGGCGTGATGCTGGTGGAGGATGCCCTGGCCACCACGGAGGCAGCGGTCCGGAAGATCTGGAAAGACGGGGAAAACCGGGACGGCAAACGGCCGGCTGTGCTGACTGTGAAACTGCTGGCCAACGGGGAAGTCCTGGCTACCCGCCAGCTGATGGCTGCCAACAACTGGACGCTGATTGAGAAGAACCTGCGGAAGACGGATCGGGACGGCAGGGACATTGTGTACACATGGGAAGAGGTTCTGCCGGAAGGGTACACGCAGGAAGAACCCCGAACAACAGGTGCACTGACCATCCTGACGAACACTTACGGTCCCGAAAAAACAGAGATTTCCGTGAGAAAGATCTGGGACGACGACAACAACTCCGCCGGCAAACGGCCGGCAGAAATCCGGGTACAGCTGTTCGCGGAGGGTGAAGCTGAAGGCAATCCCGTAATCCTGAACGAAGGAAACGGATGGCGCCATACCTGGAAGGACCTGTACAGGAACATTTGTGAAAAGGACGGCGAAAGCCGGCCGGTCCGGTACACCGTGGAAGAAACCGAGGTGCCGGAGGGCTATGAACCCCGGGTGACCGGAGACGCGGCGAAGGGATTTGTCATCACCAACCGAATGGAAAAGGGCCGGCTGGTGATTGAGAAACAGTTTGAGATCGTGGAGAAGGAGGAAGAACCGGAAGAAATGCAGGCCCTGATCGACATCCCCGTGAACAAGATCTGGGATGACGACAATAACCGGGACGGCAACCGTCCGGCAGGCGTTACGGTACGGCTGTACGCCGGCGGCGAGGAAATCGACCGGGTGACCCTGTCGGAGGACAACGGATGGGCGCATACCTTCACGGAACTGCCGAAGTATCTGCAGAACAAGACCATCCGGTATTCCATCAGCGAGGATCCGGTGGATATGTATGTATCGGAGATCCACGGATTTACGGTGGTGAACAAGTATCGCCCGCAGCTGACCAGCACGGTGGTGCAGAAAATCTGGGATGACAACGACAACGAGTTCAGGATCAGGCCCGGCAGTATCCGGATGACGCTGAGCAACGGAACCAGCGTGCTTCTGAACGAGGGCAACCACTGGACCGCCGTAATAAGCAACCTGCCGGCGGTGATCAACGGTGAACCTGTCACCTATACCTGGACGGAGCAGGAAGTGCCCGGATACAGGCTGGTGAAAAAGGAAAACCACGGAAACGTGACGGTCTTTACCAACGAACCGGTGAAACTGGCAAAGGTGCCCGCGAACGAGGTCCAGCCCAAGTACGCCGGAGAAACCTGGGTCGTCTTTGAAGAATACGATACCGCGCTGGGCGGGGAGACGATCATCAACCATGTGGGAGACTGCTTCGACTAAACCGGAGGGAGTGCGAAAACACGCCTCCGGCCCCAGGGGGAACCGGCTTTGCCGGTTCCCCCTTTTCAGCAAAGTGAATCTTGCGTGAAAACGTTTGCTGTGTTAAGATGAACACAGTGATCAACCGCACAGAACAGAGGAGGAACCAACGGATGCAGTACGGCTATTTTGACGAGAAAGCCAGAGAGTATATCATCACCAATCCCAACACCCCCGCACCCTGGGCGAACTATCTCGGAAGTCCGGACTACGGCGCGATCATTACGGTGAATGCAGGCGGCTACAGCTTTGTAAAGAGCGGTGCGGCCGGCAGAATCCTCCGCTATATGTTCAACCAGTTTGACGAACCCGGCCGGTATATTTACCTGCGGGATGAAGAAACAGGCGACTTCTGGAGCGCCAGCTGGAAACCGGTGGCCAGGCCGCTGGAAGAATACAAAACAGAATGCCACCATGGCACCAGCTATACCGAGTTCATCAGCGAATACAAGGGAATCCGGAGCCGGGCCCTGTATTATGTTCCCATGGGGGCCACCCATGAAGTATGGGCCATTACGGTGGAAAACCTGACGGACAAGCCCCGGAAGATCGGTGTTTTCGGCTACGCGGAGCTGACCACGGACAGCTTTTATACCCAGGACCTGGTGAACATGCAGTATACGCAGTTCATTACCCGGACGGAGTTCCACGACAATTTCCTGCTGGAACAGATTAACGAATTCAACTACCCGAATCCGGACGGTACTACCGGACGGGAGCGGTTTTTCGGCCTGGCCGGCGTGCCGGTGGCCAGCTACACCGGACGGCGGGAGCAGTTCCTCGGAAGGAACCGGTTTGACGCGCCGCAGGCAGTGCTGGACGGCAAATGCGACAACAGCGTGAACTATAACGCCAATCCCTGCGGAGCACTGCAGTTCTCCGTGACGCTGGGAGCGGGGGAAAAGAAGACGGCAGCTTTCCTGCTGGGCCAGAAGAACGTTTTCGAAGCGAAGAAAATCATGGACCGCTACACGGATCCGGAGAAGATCATTGAAACGGAAAAGGCCGAACTGATCCGTTACTGGCACGGCGAACTGGAGAACCTGAAGATCTCCACGCCTGACCAGAACTTTGACGCCATGATCAATACCTGGAACGCTTTCCAGTGCTTCACCACCTTCGTATGGAGCCGGGCGGCCAGCCTGATCTACTGCGGAGAACGGAACGGATACGGATACCGGGATACGGTGCAGGACATCCAGGGCATTATGCATCTGGATCCGGAACTGGCCCGGAAACAGCTGACTTTCATGCTGAGTGCCCAGGTGCATCACGGGGCGGGCCTGCCGCTGGTCAAATATTCCCACAACGCGGGACATGAGGACACGCCGGAGCAGGACAGCTACGTGAAGGAGACCGGCCATCCCAGCTACCGGGCGGACGATGCCCTGTGGCTGTTCCCCACGGTTTACAAGTATGTGGCTGAAACGGGCAACACCGCCTACCTGGACGAGGAGATTCCCTTTGCGGACAAGGATACGGGTACGGTACGGGAGCATCTGAAGCGGGCGATCAACTTCAGCATGACCCACCTGGGCCCCCACGGCATGCCGGCCGGCCTGCACGCGGACTGGAACGACTGCCTGGTGCTGGGCTCCCAGGGCGAAAGCACCTTCGTGGCTTTCCAGCTGTATTATGCGCTGAACATCATGAAGGAATTCTGCGAGAACGAGCCGGAATACCTGAAGTACCTGGATGAGCAGGCGGAGAAGCTGCTGAAGATTCTCAACGAGAAATGCTTCGAGGGTGACCGGTTCATCCGCGGCTTCCGGGATACGGGGGACGTGATCGGCAGCAAAAAAGACAAGGAAGCCAGCATGTGGCTGAACCCCCAGAGCTGGGCCGTGATTTCCCGCGGCGCAACGGCGGAACAGGCGGAGGTTATTCTGCAGACGGCCAACGAAAAGCTGAATACTCCCTATGGCCTGGAACTGATGCAGCCCAGCTACCGGTACGAATATTTCGAAGGCGCCCGGATGCGCCTGTTCAACCCGGGCACAAAGGAAAACGGCGGCATTTTCTGCCAGCCCCAGGGATGGGCGATCCTGGCGGAAGCCCTGGTGGGCCACGGAAACCGGGCGTTCCGGTACTTCACGGAAAGCAGCCCCGCCAGTTTCAACGATAACGCGGACCTGCGGGTGATTGAGCCCTATGTTCACGGACAGTTCATTGAAGGCCATGAGAGTCCCTTTGCTGGACGGGCCCATGTGCACTGGCTGACGGGAACCGCCAGCACGGTGATGGTTGGATGCGTGGAAGGCATCCTGGGCCTTCGGCCGACGATCCGGGGCATCGAGATTTCTCCCGCCATTCCCTCGGAGTGGGACGGCTTCACCATGGAAAAGGTTTTCCGCGGAAAGAAGCTGCACATTACGGTGGACAATATGGCCCACAAGGAAGGGAAGCCGGAAAAGTATATCCTGAATGGCAAAGAGCACGCGGCCGGCGTGATTGACGAGAGCGAACTGCTGGAGGACAATATCATTACGGTTGTCATGTAAAAAGCATGGCCGGGAAAGCATGAAGATTATTGCGAGAATTCATAACGCCTATGACGAAAAGTTCGGCGTGCCCCGCCAGAGCGGACTGGCGGAGGAAGTGGTTTCCACCGTTGTATTCGAGGAAGAGTACCGGGTTCCGGAAGCGCTGCGGGGGATTGAGGATTTTTCGCATCTGTGGCTGATCTGGGCCTTTGACCGGGCGGAACGGGATATATGGTCTCCCACCGTCCGGCCGCCCCGGCTCGGAGGAAACAAGCGGGTGGGCGTTTTTGCCACCCGTTCTCCTTTTCGGCCCAACGCCATCGGCCTGAGCTGCGTGAGGCTGCTGGGAACGGAAAAGACGGCGGAGGGAACGGTGCTGAAGGTGGCCGGGGCGGACCTGGTGAACGGAACGCCGATCTATGATATCAAACCCTATCTGCCTTATACGGACTGCCGGACGGAAGCCACGGGGGGATTTACGGATGAGGTGGAAAAACGGACGGCGATCGTGCGCTTTTCCGGGGAGGCCCGCAAAAGACTGACGGAAGATGAAATGAAAGCACTGGAGTCCGTCCTGAAGGAGGATCCGCGGCCGGGGTATCAGACAGATCCGGAGAGGGAATACGCCTTTTCCTTCGGCGGAAAAAACATCCGTTTCAGGGTGGCGGACGGAATCCTGACGGTATTCGGTGCGGACTGAACGGTGATCGGGAGGGGGAGACCCCTCTTTTTTTGTTCCTGTTTTTGTCCTGTACTGGCCTTGACAAGGGGGAAGGAAATATGCATAATAGGGGACGTGGTTCAAATATATCCCAGTGGGACAAAAACGTCCCGCATAAACAACAGGAGGAATGAAAGAATGGAACGCGTATACAACTTCTCCCCGGGACCTTCCCAGCTGGCACTGCCGGTACTTGAAAAAGCCCAGAAGGATCTGCTCTGCTACGGTGATACGGGAATGTCCGTGATGGAAATGAGCCATCGCAGCAAGATGTATACCGATATTTACGATAAAACCGTGGCGGATGTCCGGGAACTGATGAATATCGGCGATGATTACGACGTGGTGTTCCTGCAGGGCGGTGCGACCCAGCAGTTCTCCGCGGTGCCGCTGAACCTGATGGTCAACAAAAAGGCGGACTACATCGACAGCGGTAACTTTGCCCATCTGGCGGCGGAGGAAGGCAAGCGCTACGGCGAAGTGAACGTGGTGGCCTCCAGCCGGGACGACGTATACACCTATGTGCCGGACGTGAATGCCATCAAGTTTAATGATGATGCGGATTACCTGCACATTACCCAGAACAACACCATCTACGGAACCCGGTATGTGGAGCTGCCGAAGTGCAAGGCGCCCATCGTGTGCGACGCCAGCAGCATGATCCTCTCCGAGGAGATGGACGTGAGCAAGTACGGCGTGATCTATGCCGGCGCACAGAAGAACATCGGACCCAGCGGCCTGTGCCTGATGATCATCCGGCATGACCTGCTGGGAAAGGCCATGGATATCTGCCCGAAGCTGCTGAACTGGACGGTTCAGGTGGAAAAGGCCAGCATGTACAATACTCCGAACACCTGGGGCATTTACCTGGCCGGCCTGACCTTTGAGTGGCTGAAGAGCATTGGCGGCGTGAAAGCGGTGGAAAAGATCAACATCGAAAAAGCGGCCATGCTGTACGATTTCCTGGACAACAGCAAGCTGTTCAAGGCGACTGCCGACAAGAAGTACCGCAGCCGGATGAACGTCACGTTCGTGACCGGAGACGCGGACAAGGACGCGGCCTTTGTGAAGGCTGCGGCGGCGGAGGGCCTTGTGAACCTGAAGGGACACCGCAGCGTCGGCGGCATGAGAGCCAGCATTTACAACGCGATGCCCATTGAAGGCGTGAAGAAGCTGGTTGAATTCATGGGCAAATTCGAAGCACAGAATGCCTGATTTTCCCGCGGGAAGATCGAAGAAGGAGAATGACGGATGTACAAGATTCAGACATTGAATGCGATTTCGGATATTATCCACACGCAGCTGAGCGCGGACAAATACACGGTGAGCAAGGACGAGCCGGTACCGGACGCGATTCTGGTGCGCAGCGCCGCGATGCATGACATGGAGTTCAACAAGGAACTGCAGGCCATCGGCCGGGCAGGCGCCGGCGTAAACAACATTCCGCTGGACAAATGCTCAAAGGAAGGCATCGTGGTTTTCAATACGCCGGGCGCCAACGCCAACGCGGTGGCCGAGCTGGTGATCTGCGGCCTGCTGATGAGCGGGCGGAACATCGCCGGCGGTATTGAATGGGCCAAGACCCTGAAGGGCAAGGGCGATGAAGTTCCCAAGCTGGTGGAAAAAGGAAAGAGCCAGTTTGTGGGCCCTGAAATGCGGGGCAAGACCCTGGGCGTCATCGGCCTGGGCGCCATCGGCGCCATCGTGGCCAATGCGGCCAGCCGCGGACTGGGAATGAACGTTATCGGCTATGACCCCTTTATTTCCGTTGAAAGCGCCTGGAGCCTGAGCACCACGATTCACCGGGCTGCCAGCGCAGATGACGTCATCGCCCAGGCGGACTACATCACCTTCCATATTCCGCTGAACGACAAGACCCGGGGCACCATCAACGCGGATATGATCGCGAAGATGAAGGACGGTGCCGGGATCCTGAACTTCAGCCGGGGTGAACTGGCCAACGCCGAGGATGTGAAGGCCGCGCTGGCAAGCGGAAAGCTGAGCAGCTATGTGACAGATTTCCCGAGCGACGCCATGATCGGCACGGACAAGGTGGTCTGCATTCCCCACCTGGGCGCCAGCACGCCGGAAAGCGAAGAGAACTGCGCCCGGATGGCCGCGGCGGAAATCCGGGACTACCTGGAATTCGGCAGCATCCACAACAGCGTGAACTATCCTGAAGTGCAGCTGACCGAGCCGGAAGCGGTTCGCGTGCTGGTTCTGCACGAGAATATTCCGAACATGATTTCCAACATCACCGCGACGGCGGCGAAGGAAGGAATCAACATTGAGAATATGATCAACAAGAGCAAGAAGGATATGGCCGTTACCGTGATGGAGCTGGCGGAGCTGCCTTCGGCCCACGCGCTGGAAACCCTGGGCGAACTGCAGGGGATTATCCGGATCCGGACCTTCACCAAATAAAAAACAAGCAAAAAAATAGAACTGACTGTCCGCAGCCAGTTCTTTTTATTTGAAACTCATGGGAACATATTCCGCAACCCAGGTTTTTCCGTCCGTGTACAGATGGACGTATTTTTCGGTGGGGTTGGTGTAGAAGCGGGGAATCTGCTTCCAGATCAGGTACTCTATTCCGCCCCATTTTACATAGCTGTTGGTAATGACGGCCAGCTGGGGCCGGACAGCCTGGTAGAATTCATCCAGCAGGCCGGTTTTGCCGTGGTGGGGATATTTGATCACCTCGGCGCGGAGCTCCTCCGCGGAGCGCCGGGTCAGCATAACCTGCTGCCCCGGGCGGTCCATATCCGCCATGAAAAGCATGCGGCGGTCTCCATACTGCAGGAGGGTCTGGGCGCTGTTGTTGTTCATATCCAGGGATTCATCATCATTAAAGAAGAATTTCAGGGAAACCCTTCCGGCCATGGTGAAGATTTCCCCGTCATTGTACTGGCGGATGGGAATGGCGTGCTCCTTTGCGTAGGCAACCGCATTGATCATGGTTTCGCAGGCGTCCTCCGGGAAACAGATCAGCAGCTCCTTTACGGGAACGGAGGTATGCGTGACTTCCAGTCCCCGGAGGTGATCGTAATGGGGATGGGTGTTGAACAGTTTGTCGATTTTTGTGATGCCGAGCTTGTTCATCAGCTCAACACCCCGGGCGGCGCTGCGTTCATCCCCGCAGTCAATGAGCCAGACCTCATCCTCACAGAGGAGGATGGCTTCATCGGCATTCATGATGTTGGGAAACCAGATATGAAGAAAAACGGAATCGGATCTGAATTTGATGTCCGCCCAGGGATCATCCGGCAGGGAATGGTTCACAATGACCGGAAGCTCCGGAATGGGTTCCGGGGATTCATGAATCCGGGCGGGAGCCGGCGTTTCCAGCGGAGGGATTTCCTCTTCCGCCAGGGACAGCGGAAGAAGCGCCAGAACCATCAGGAATGCAAGCCATTTGATGAGCAGTCGGATGTGCATGGAAAACCCTTTCGGAAAAACAAAAAAATGATGATTGACAATGTTCGGTTCCTATGATAAACTTTACAATTGCATCAGTATCGTCCCGAAGTATGCCTTCGGATTGGGACTTACTTATTTTACACGGGTGCCGTGTGAAATGCAAGCCTTGATTTGGGGAGGCCGGAGCGTGACTGACCGGAATAAATAAGGGGTGATTTCATAACATGGTACACGAGGTCTCCATGGGGAAGCTCCGCAAGAGAATGAGCTTCTCACGCATTGATGAAGTTCTGGAAATGCCCAACCTGATTGAAGTACAGAAGAACTCCTATCAACGCTTTCTCGATACCGATCTCCGCGAAGTGCTGAACGATGTGTCTCCCATTACCGACTACAACGGGAACCTCGTTCTTGAATTCGTGGACTACTCTCTGGATGAGCCGAAGAACTCCGTCGCCCGCTGCCGGGAGAGAGACATCACCTATGCAGCCCCGCTGAAGGTGTTTGTCCGCCTGAAAAACAAGGAAACCGGCGAAATCAAGGAATCCGATGTTTTCATGGGCGATTTTCCCCTTATGACCGATCACGGCACCTTTATCATCAACGGCGCCGAGCGCGTCATTGTCAGCCAGCTGGTTCGTTCCCCGGGCGTCTATTTTGACATGGCCCGCGACAAGGCCGGCAAGGAACTGTATTCTTCCCAGATCATTCCGAACCGGGGTGCATGGCTGGAATACGAAACGGACTCCAACGATGTGCTGTGGGTTCGTATTGACCGTGCCCGGAAGCTGCCCATTACGGTGATTCTGCGCGCGCTGGGCTACGGAAGCGACGCCGAGATTATCGACATCATGGGCGAAGATGAGCGCCTGATGGCGACTATTGAGAAGGGCGACAATGCCAAGAGCCGTGAAGAGGGCCTGATTGAAATTTACAAGCGCCAGAAGCCCGGCGAGCCCGCCAGCATCGAGAGCGCCACGAACCTTTTCAATTCCCTGTTCTTTGATCCCAAGCGCTATGACCTGATGCGCGTGGGCCGCTACAAATACAATAAGAAGCTTTCCATCGCCACCCGGATCAACGGACACGTGGCGGCGGAGGACATTATTAATCCGCAGACCGGTGAAGTCATGGTCAAAAAGGGTGAGACCATTGCACTGAACGTTGCGCGGAATATCCAGAATGCCGGCGTGAACTCCGTGTCGGTGGACTGCGAAGGCCAGATCCGCAAGGTGGTGGGCAACAACTTCGTGGATGCTTCCGCGTACCTGCCCTTCAACCCGAAGGATGCCGGAATCCTGGAAATGGTTCACCTGCCCACCCTGCAGGCCATCATGAGCTCCGTAACAGAGGACGAACTGTTTGAGGCCGTGAAGGAAAACGCAGCCGCCCTGGTTCCGAAACACATTATTCCCGACGATATCGTATCCTCCGTGAACTACATGCTGGGCCTGCCTTACGGCATCGGCACCACGGACGATATTGACCATCTGGGCAACCGCCGCCTGCGCAGCGTGGGCGAGCTGCTGCAGAACCAGATCCGGATCGGCCTGAGCCGCCTGGAGCGCGTGGTCCGCGAACGCATGAGCATTCAGGACAGCGGCGATATCAAACCCGGCGACCTGATCAACATCCGCCCCGTGAGCGCCGCTATCAAGGAATTCTTCGGCAGCAGCCAGCTGAGCCAGTTCATGGACCAGCCGAACCCGCTGGCCGAGCTGACCCACAAGCGCCGCCTGAGCGCACTGGGCCCGGGCGGCCTGAACCGCGACCGCGCTTCTTTCGAAGTCCGCGACGTGCACTACAGCCACTATGCCCGTATTTGCCCCATTGAAACGCCTGAAGGTCCGAATATCGGCCTGATCGGTTCACTGGCCACATATGCCCGGATCAACGAATACGGCTTCATTGAAGCGCCGTACCGCCGGGTGGACCGTGAAAACGGAAAAGTTACCAACGAAATCGTATACATGACGGCGGATGAGGAAGACCTTTTCAAGGTTGCCACCGCCAACGAACCGCTGAACGATGACGGTTCCTTCGTGAACGACCGGATTACCGTGCGTGACAAGGCCGAAATCATCGAGGTTCCCGTTTCCCAGGTGGACTTCATCGACGTGAGCCCGCGGCAGGTTGTTTCCGTGGCCACGGCCATGGTTCCTTTCCTGGAGAACGACGACGCCACCCGCGCCCTGATGGGTTCCAACATGCAGCGCCAGGCGGTGCCGCTGCTGGTTCCCGAAGCGCCCCTGGTTGCCACCGGTATGGAATACCGCGCAGCCCATGACTCCGGCGTCGTGATCCTGGCCAACGAGGACGGCGTGGTGGAGAAGGTGGACGCCGATCATATCGTGATCCGCGACAACTTCGGTGAGCGCCACACCTACCTGCTGACCAAGTTTGCCCGCAGCAACCAGTCCACCTGCATCAATCAGCGCCCGGTGGTTTCAGCCGGCCAGAAGATTGAAAAGGGCGACCTGCTGGCGGACGGTCCTTCCACGGAGAAAGGGGAGATCGGCCTGGGCCGGAACGCCCTGATCGGCTTCATGACGTGGGAAGGCTACAACTACGAAGACGCCGTGCTTCTTTCCGAGAAGCTGGTCAAGGAAGACATTTACACCTCGATTCATATTGAGGAGTTTGAAAGCGAAGCCCGGGAAACCAAGCTGGGGCCGGAAGAGATTACACGGGATATTCCCAACATCTCCGACGATGCCATCAAGGACCTGGACGACGGCGGAATCGTCCGCATCGGCGCGGAAGTGCATGCCGGCGACATCCTGGTGGGCAAGGTTACCCCGAAGGGTGAAACCGAGCTGACTGCGGAAGAACGCCTGCTGCGCGCCATCTTCGGCGAAAAGGCCCGCGAGGTGCGCGACACCTCCCTGCGGGTGCCTCACGGCGAGGGCGGCATCGTTGTGGATGTGAAGGTGTTTACCCGGGAGAACAAGGATGAACTGAGCCCCGGCGTAAATGAAATGGTCCGGATCTACATTGCCCAGAAGCGTAAGATTTCCGTGGGCGACAAGATGGCCGGCCGTCACGGAAACAAGGGCGTTGTTTCCCGCATCCTGCGCGAAGAGGATATGCCCTTCCTGCCGGACGGCACCCCGCTGCAGATCGTGCTGAACCCCCTGGGCGTTCCTTCCCGT
This sequence comes from Clostridia bacterium, assembly GCA_017526525.1. GTDB lineage: Bacteria > Bacillota > Clostridia > Christensenellales > Aristaeellaceae > Aristaeella. The sequence goes on from JAFXRG010000023.1 coordinate 69,554, forward strand.
ATGAACCTGGGACAGGTTCTGGAGGTACACCTTGGCCTGGCCTGCCGGGCCCTGGGCTGGCACATTGCCACCCCGGTCTTTGACGGTGCGACCTACGACGAGATTCTCGAGCACCTGGGCAAGGCGGAAGAAAAGATGTCCGCCCCCGAAGACGAGAACGATCCGCATGTGAACGAATACCACTTCCACAACGGCAAGCCGCTGCGCCTGGACCTGGACGAGGAAGGGAAGGAACTCTTCCGCCAGGGCAAGATCCGCGTACGGGACGGCCGGACGGGCGACTACTTCGAGAACCCCGTTACCGTGGGTATCATGTACTTCCTGAAGCTGCATCACCTGGTGGACGACAAGATGCACGCCCGTTCCACCGGCCCCTACAGCCTGGTTACACAGCAGCCCCTGGGCGGCAAAGCCCAGTTCGGCGGCCAGCGCTTCGGTGAAATGGAAGTGTGGGCCCTGGAAGCCTACGGCGCCGCGAACACCCTGCAGGAAATCCTGACGGTGAAGAGCGACGATACCGTCGGCCGCGTCAAGACCTACGAAGCGATCATCAAGGGCCAGAATATCCCGACGCCCGGCGTTCCGGAGAGCTTCAAGGTGCTGCTGAAGGAAATGCAGGCCCTGAGCCTGGACGTGCGCGTACTGGACGCCCAGAAGAACGAAATCATCATTCCCGAACTGGATCCGGAAGACATGGCACAGCCCGAA
>JAFXRG010000024.1 GCA_017526525.1 Clostridia bacterium
GATTTCAAAAGACAGAAGCACTGTATCATACTGTTTCAGGTAAAACACCGGACTCACCTCCTCAACGATGCATTTTCAAACAATTCATTATATCCTGTATCCCGGCAAGTTTCAACGCGTCATTTCCGGATCAGAGGATCAGAGGATCACTTCCTGCCCGCAATGATTGTCCACCCATTCGATCAGTTTGCTCCTGGGAATAAGCAATCTCCTGCCGATCCGCAGGCAGGGGAAATCATCACGATTTGCCAGCTGATACGCCAGTTGCCGGGAAATACCCAGCATTCTTTCGCATAAACAGAGCGACCGGGTTGTACGGACAGCACTTCCCTTTTTATCAGTTTTTCAGGCACTCCATCCGTTGATTTTTGGCGACCGTTTTGACGACTTACTTTACGTGTTACACCATTATTGCGTGTTATATGGTACAGAAGATGTATAATACCGTCAAAATGCCAAAAACGCAAAAATCCCGCAAGGCCTTGAAACATAAAGAAAAGAAGCACTTTTCAGTGCTTCCCTCTTGGTGAGCCCGGCGGGATTCGAACCCACGACCTTTTGATTCGTAGTCAGAATATGCCGTACCCGAAATCCTTTATAAATCAACACTCGCATGGCACGATTTATCAACAATACTCGTTTTGACGACCGTTTGACGACTTCACGATTTTTTAGTACACTCCATGAATACGAAGCTATCACAGTCCTGTTATGGCTATTCCATCTTCATATATTAATTCCCTGCTATTCCTTCGATTCAATCTCTTTCAGTGTAACCCCGTCTTTATTCTTCCAGTTCATCGGACCGCTAATACTATAGCCAACAACAAAATCCGCCGCCGCAGAAGAACTGGAGAAAATGATATCCTCTACCGTTCCCAGATCCTTTACTTTCCCTGCCGCAAAATGCTTGTTCCGGAGAGCTATTGCACCTTTGCTGAGAGATTTCTCCGATGCCTTCTCATTAACCGTGGCTCCGGCAAACAATACAAATCCTTCTGTCGTAATGACGCCTGTCGCTTTTGCACTGCCCGTATTCAGATAAAGCAATTCACTTTGTTCAGATACTCCTGTATTTTTGGGGGCAGCAGGTTCCAATACCTTATAGCCCAAAGTATTGATAATGATCTTCACATTATCAATAAACTCTTCCATGGCTGCCGTCTGGGATTCCTTCATGACCGTTTTGCTATAGGTGTTTTTCGTCAGGATCTTATACCTTTTGCTTTCTTTGGCGATCTGTACAAGACGATCCTCAAGATACCGGATCAGCGCCTTGTTCAGATCCCGACCAAGGAAAATGACAGCAGTGGTCCAGTAAAACTTTTCCTTTTCCTGGTTATAATCATAAAGATGCTGCAGGAGGCGCTGATGGATCGCCTCAGATTCCCCGATATAAACCGAATCCGAATCGTCTTCCTCTTTGCAGAAAAGGAAATACACGCCCGCCCCTTTAATGTCGGTACGCTTGCAATCCGCCACTTCAATCCGCGGAATTTTGATTGCCTTTCCGTTCCAATTGGAAAGCTCTGCCGTAATCAGGCTGTCAGCCGTTCCATTGGCCAGGAACAGCTCTATAGATTTTCCGTACACAGAGATTACTCCCCTCGTGTCATATATAGAACAGTTAAACTAAAAAAAAATTCCGCCCAAGGTCATAAGCCCTGAGCGGTTTTTTCATTATCACCAGGCAAGCAGTATGTTCCCAATTACACGTCAGGTGTGGAAGGAGCCTGCCACGGGGCACACAAAACCTTTATTCTGGCCGTACAAGACACAGGCACATTGTCCGTCGTCATTTCCCTTGTTTCCTCCGCCGAAAGCACACCAGCAGGCCGTGCCGTTTTTGTCCCGCTTTCCGTAGCCATCGCCGCCGGCGGCTGCATCCATTTCATCGAAGGATAATTTTTCATCCTCCTCCGACTGGTTGTTCTCCGGCTTCAGGTCTTCCTCCGTCAGCTCCAGCCCGTATTCCTTTGCGATGAGGATGGCCTGATCCAGTGAACCTTCATCCAGCTTCATGAGCTTTTCTTTCAGTTCCTCGTTTTTGCTTGCTTCCTCCGCGAGCTTTTTCATGTTTTCTGTCATAACCGTTTTCCTCCTGTTTTTTATTGGATCAAGGGCTTGCCCGCAACGGCAGCCCGGATTCCCTCCGACAATTGATCTGGGAACGCTGCTGATTCGGATCAACCTGAGAGCATTCCGCCTTCTTCGAAATATTTCGCTTTCGAGCACACCGCCGTGGGCCGCAGCTGCCTGACCTTTTTCACCACCTGATGAACCCAGCCGTTCATAAACATTTTGCAGCTCGACTCATCCGCGCCCAGAATATCCCCCGGGTGGAACATGAACCCGCCGGCCCGGCAGCCGCCCAGGCAGAACCTCCGGTATTCGCAGCCGGCGCACTTCTCATTGTGGGCCAGGACCTCGCTTGCTCTGGTTGTGATCAGCTGCATATACCTGGAATCCGTAAGGCATTCCTTCAGGCCAACCTTATGAACCAGCGGATAATTCTCCGTAAAGACTTCATCATTGGAAATCGCCATACACGTCAGCGCTCTCCCCTCCACGGAGATATACATGTTATTCCTGGCATGAAGGCAAATACAGGCTTTTTCCGGGTCAGCATCCGCGTGAACCCCCGGCAGGTCATAGTGGTCCGGATCTTTTCCGCGCCCCGCAAAGAGGCTCCCAAACTGAATGGCGATGTCGGGAAGATCCCGGTAAAAGTCATCCAGGTAATCAAGATAGATCTGGTACAGTTCATCTTCTGTGATCCCGTGCTCCTCGTTGTATCCGCCCTCTTTCCAGGCGCCTGTATCGCCGATGGGGCACACCTTCACAGAACGGCACCCGACAGAAGCCAGATAGTTGATGCTGTCACGAAGCGTATCCTGATTATCCTTCCAGATACACATTTCGGAACCGGTTGGAATGCCGTATTCCCTGCAGAGCTCAAACGCGCGGCGAACCTTTTTTTCCGCGCCGCTGATCCCCCGAAGCCAGTCGTGGAAGCCGATGCCGTCAAAGCTCATATTCAGTTCCGGAGAGATTCCCCTCGCGGCCAGGCCATCCAGAAAACGCTCATTGACCGCAAGCCCGTTGGAGTAAATCTGATTGATGACAATTCCCCGGTCCCTGATTGCGTCGACAATCTCCCAAAAATCCGACCGCACAAGGGGCTCCCCTCCTGTAATGGAGCATTGAAGAACGCCGCACCTGCCCATATCGTCGATGATTTTCATGATGTCTTTATGCGGGAGCTCACCATACCGGTTCTCCGCGCAGGACAGATAGCAATGGCGGCATTTGCAGTTGCATCTCCCGGTAACAGACCAGTGAACCTGTTTCATGAATCTGTTGTCATAGCGAAAATACTTCTGATCCTCCCGAATGGCTTCACCGTACTGACATTCTTCAACGACTCCCCCATTGATCAGATCCTGAAGGCGCTTTCGGATGCTTTCGGAAAACAGCGGCAGGCTGAAATCAACCAGCCCGTTGCACATTTCGACCGTATCGAACATTTCTTTATCCACAAACAGGTTTTCACCGAGTTTGCGGTCAACGATCGAGTAAGGCAGATACTGCCAGCCCCGCAGGCAGTACTGAGGTTTCAGCTTGTAGTACATGTCATTTCACCTGAACAATCTATTCTCATTGGACATTTATTCCTAAGACTCTGTGTGCTTATCAATTACCTCATCCTGTTTCCTCCGCAAATAAATAAGCATCGTTTTCTGCTTTGATTATGCAAAGTTTCCCTCCCGATGTCAAGGAAGTGTTCCAGATTGTCAAATTCATATGTGAAGGGCTGCTGACAGTCATCTGTCACGACATGATGCCGGAAATAATGACGAAAAGGCCCGTCGTGGAAAGGAGGCTGTATCTGAAGAAGGTATTTCCGGGAAGCACACGAAATAGCCATAAAACCTATTTTCTCTATTCAACATTCAGTCCCACATGCCGATTTCAGCAATCCACAGCAAATCGCCGCATTCGGGGCAGGAAACCTCCGTCCTGTCTGTTTCCTTTTCCTTATCGAATCGGCTTCTCATCAGTTCATTATCCGTAATGGATTTCATCGGCTTTCCGCATTTTTCGCAGATGTGTCCCGGGGCATACAGCGTATAGGTCTGCTCCTCTTTCAGCTCCATCGGGGAAACATAATCCACATCCTCAAACGGAGCAGCCACAGACCATATACCTTTTTCCCTGCGCGGAACATCCGGATTCCGGACATACATGGAGAGATCCGGTCCCTTTTCCAGCATGCCGCATTCCGGGCACTGCAAAAACACATTTTCAACATCCAGCGCTCCGTCCGGATGCTCCCGGAGAAACTGCTTTATCTTTTTCCCCAGTTTCCCGGCTCGGCCCGCTTTCATTGCCTGCTGGTATGCCCTCGGAAAAAAGAAACCGACTCCCAGATCTGCAGAGATTTCATATCCGCACTTCCTGCATTGAAGCGTATACCCTGTGCCCATCAGAATCCCTTCCTTTCAATTCATACGGATCACTTCCGCCGCAAACCGCCGCATTTCAGACAGCGGGTGCTGCGGAAACTGCGCGTCAAACTCCCTTCTCTCGGAACAGTTCATGCATACTCCCCTCGTATACGACGGATCATAAGGATCCGAAACCCAGCCTTCCATTCCTTTCTCCGTAGTCTTTACCGTGCCCTGCCTGCTCAGCAAAAGATAAACCATGGAATCCCGGATGCCTGTCGTCCCGGTTTCGTCAAAGACGCCCTGCACCTGCATGGTACATCTGGTATATCCGATATTCATTCGCAGGAAATACTGAACGCCGCCCGATTTCTGCAGCGTTTTGACCATCGAATACAGGAAGCGGTGTCCGGCAGCAGTGATGCCTCCTTCCACTTCTATCAATCCCTGGTCGTCTCCCAGAGTCCTGTGAATCCCGTCGATTACCTCCTGCGGATTCCCGTACGGCATGGCCTGTTCCGCCGGGATCGGACAAACCAGTGCAAAGCACTCAGCCCCGGATGTCGCATAGCAGAAAGCCCTGGAATAAGGCGGATCCTCCGGCAGGGACTTCATCAGCTCATACCGATCAGGAATCCGCTGCCATGATTTCCGCGTTACCTTCTGCACCATGTGCTACGAGGCCGGCGTCAAGATCAAGACCCTGCAGTCCTGGATGGGGCACGCAGACGCGACAATGATCATGAGAATTTATGCCAAACTGACCGAAGAGAGGGAACTTCAGGACACAACAAAGCTTGACGATTACGCCAAGTCCAGGTTCAGCGCCTGAAAAACGCATACAATCTACCAAACCCGTTATCCTCCGCTGGGTAACGGGTTTTTCATGTCCATCATTTCGTCAGGCTGTTCGTATTCTCTCGTACAAACAGAGTGGCCGGGTTGTACGGACAGCACTTCCCTTTTTAGCAGTTTTTTAGGCACTCCATCCGTTGATTTTTGACTACCGTTTTGACTACTTACTATTCGTGTTATTAAGTGTTTTTCCGTGATAAATGGTACGGAAGATGTCTGATACGGTCAAAATGCCAAAAACGCAAAAATCCCGCAAGGCCTTGAAACATAAAGAAAAGAAGCACTTTTCAGTGCTTCCCTCTTGGTGAGCCCGGCGGGATTCGAACCCACGACCTTTTGATTCGTAGTCAAACACTCTATCCAGCTGAGCTACGAGCCCACATGCTGCCCGTGACAGCTCAAATATAATAACACAACGGTTCAGGCCTGTCAATGTTTTTTTGTTCCCGCCCGCGTTCCTCCGTCCCGTCATTCACCTGCCGGATCCGGATGGATATTCAGCCGATCCCCGCAATTCAGATCTGTTTCCGCATTTTTTCCACTTCTTCGGAACATTCGCGAATCAGTTCTTTCTCGCTGAGTCCGCTGGCAAATGCGCCTTTATGGTAGACGACCTTTCCGTTAACAATGGTCGTATCGATGTTCTCCTCCGAAGAAGCATACACCACGGTGGCCTCCGCGTCATGATCCGGGAAAGACTTCAGGTGCTGCGGATCAAACAGGATCATGTCCGCTTTTTTGCCCGTCTCCAGCGTGCCGGTCTCCTTCTCCGTCCCGATGGCTTTCGCGCCTCCGCAGGTGGCCATCCGGATCACCTGATCCGCTGCCATCACCGAGGCGTCCCGGTGGAATCCTTTCTGAATCAGCGCTGCCAGCTTCATCGTCTCAAGCATATCCGTGCTGTTATTGCTGGCAGCGCCGTCCGTGCCGAGGGCCACGTTGACGCCGGCCCGCAGGCTCATTTCATGGTCCACTTCGGTTTCCTTCAGGTGCATGGAATAGCGGACGTTTTCACCCAGGCAGTACTCCAGCATGGTCCGGTAGCCGTCCGCGGTCGTGGACCATGTCACGTCGGGGCCGGTCCAGACCGACAGCATTCCGTCCTCCCGGTACCGTTTCCGAAGCTTCTCCACTTCCCGCATGGCCTTTTCTGCAGGCTCTATGAAGGCGGACGGCATTCCGTATTCTTCCCCGGTATCCTGGAACGTCCGGATGAAAACGCTGCGGATTCCCGTGGACTGCATGCCTTCAATGCATGCGTGTGCGAGTTCGGGATCCTGGTTCGTATAAAAGAATTCGCACAGGGTGGTGCAACCGCTTTTCAGGGCTTCCATACAGGCAAGCCGGGCTGCCAGTTCATGCTGGCGGGGCGTCATCACCTTCCCGTACGGAAGCGCGGACAGGTTCAGCCATTCAATCAGCCGGTGGTCCGCCCCAAGGCCTTTCAGGAAGGACTGGAAAATATGGATATGCGTGTTGATAAAGCCGGGGAAAAGAAACATTCCCTCCGTAGGCGCAGCGGTCCTGCTTTTTTCTGTGCGGATACAGGCCCTTTCGCATCAGTTGTCCAGCCATCTGAAGTGTTTCATCACATCCGGGAGAAGGTCGAACATAAAGGCATCCGCGGTAATGATGTTCAGGACATCCCCGTTGAGCCAGGCCAGCGTTTCCTGGCGGACTTCCACGCCGCCGGACACGTAGGAGAACCGGAGGGCGGGCAGCGTGCGGCCGGCGACAACGCGCTCAGCCAGTTCGCAGGAAACATCCTCGCATCCGTTCTGGGACGCCCAGCGCTCGGCAAGCTTTTTCCGTTCCAGGAGGTAAGCCTCCACACCGTTTTTCCGAACAAACGGGACGGCGGAAGTGCTGATGCCGACGGACACGTCAGACGGTTCAGCTGAGTTGGCCGAGAACATCAGCATCATTGAATTGTCATTCCGGACAACCTCTGAATCGTCCTCGTTGATTGGCGTGGAAGACATGGGAAACGGAAGTTCTTTCATGTTGTAGAAATACCAGTCGTCCGCGGCAAAGGATAACCCCATGACCGTGTTGGTATAGGTGCCCGTTTCCTCATCCAGGGTGCCGAGAACAGCGGGATCCACGTCCAGGGAAGCTTCTTCAGCCGGGGTTTCGGCCGGCGAAGGTTCTTCCTGCCGCGGAGCGGGCGTTGCCGGTGCTTTCTTTTCCTGCAATGCGGAAAGATTCCTGTGGGCATATTTTGTGGGTCTGTATTCCCAGGCTTCCGCGGGAACGCCGATGTAATGCCCGTCTTCGGAAACGGCGGTCATGGTCAGGGCATCCCGGAAAAGTCCGTGGTCGAGATCGTCGCTGTAGCCGTATTTTTCCGGCTCGTCGGGATCCGGAATCTCCAGGTGGTAGGTGTTATACAGGTAACCAAGCTGGTGAATCCATTCGTGCACGCAGACGTCGCCCAGGACGTCATACCCGCCCAGCAGCACGTTATCCTCGCCAACCAGCGGAATAAAGGAATACCCCGGATACTCCTTCGGGTTTTCCGTCTCAAAGGTGATGCCGGTGTACCGGACAAGAATATGGTCCATGCGCGCAAAGATAAAGACGGAGTCATACTTGCGCAGGGCGTAATGCTTCATGTTGAAATTGTCCGGGTTGATGCAGTAGCCGCGTTCGGGATAATAGTCAAGCTCCGTAATCGGTTCATCCAGCGTCATGCGGGTGATTTCCAGGTCCACACGGCCGCCGGCCATTTCCTCCGCCAGCGCCTCATAGGCCCGGGCAGTTTCTTCGGAAGCCCGGGTATTGGCGTCGCTCAGTTGATTTGTGATGCCCCGGAAGTCGACTGTCGAAGCGTCAATCCACAGCACCTTCCAGGTCACAGGCCCCGTTTCAGCGGCAGGCTGCTCCTCTTTCCAGGCGGAAGGCAGTTTGCCCCGCAGCTTTGAATAGTACAGCTGGAAACTGTATTCGGCGCCTTCTTCCGTTTCAATCCGGTAGGACGGCGTATCCACCGGAAAAACGTCGTTCCGGATCTCGCCGGTCGTCTCGTTTTTCCAGAAAAGCTTAAAGAATCCGCTGGCGGCATATCCCTCAGGCAGGGTTACCGAAATGCCGCCCTCTTCCTTTTCCACGGTGAAATCCTCAACCGGGCCGCTTCCCGCAGCATATGCTACCGGCAGGACGGAAAAGAGCAAAACCAGCAGGACGATCCAGGCGGTAAGGCGCTTTTTCATATTCATTCCCCCTGAAGGTTTATCTTCGTTTTCTCCTGCTTTACAGTATAATACCCTTCCGGGAAAAGGGCAAACGAAAGAAGTTTTTTGGCAATTCCCTCATCCGGCGCCCGGTTTCATGGTATAATTTCCTTCAGGCGTTCAGAAGCAGCCTGCACTGCCAGCCCCTTGTCACGATGAACCGGAACGACCCGGGAAAAGCCCATGATTCAGGCAGGCTGCTTTGATGTGCTGTAAAAAGAAAAACAATTCAGAAAGGCGGTCTCAGCAGATGAAGGCAACCGGATTGAAGAAGTATACGGATTTTTTGGTCAAAGAAACGGAAACGCTTTTAAACATCGATTCCCCGACAGGCTATACAGAAAACGCCGCAGCCTGGGTGCAAAGCGAGTTTGAAAAGCTGGGGTTTGAAGCCCGCCTGACCCACAAGGGCGGCGTCCTGGTTTCCCTGGGCGGCGAAGATCGGGATCACGGCCTGCTGCTGGAGGCGCATGTGGATACCCTCGGAGGTATGGTGGCTGAAATCAAAGGAAACGGCCGGCTCCGGCTGACCAATCTCGGCGGGATGAATCCCAACAACGCGGAAACGGAAAATGTGCGCGTAGTGACGAAATTCAACGGCATTTATGAAGGAACGTTCCAGCTTTGCAATGCTTCCATCCACGTGAACGGAGAGTACAACAACATCAAGCGCGGCTGGGACACCTGCGAAGTGGTGCTGGATGAGGATGTAACGAAAAAGGAAGATACGGAAAGGCTCGGAATTGCCGTTGGGGATATCGTCTGCTTTGAGCCCAACGTGCGGATTACGAAAAGCGGATATATCAAATCCCGCTTCCTGGATGACAAACTGAGCGTCGGGATTCTCCTGGGGCTTGCGAAGTATATCCATGACGGGAAGATCGTTCCGAAGCGCGCGCTGTATGCCCATATTACGGTCTTTGAGGAAGTCGGGCACGGCGGAGCCGGCAACGTCCCCGCCGGATGCACAGAAGCGCTTTCCGTGGATATGGGCTGCGTGGGAGAAGGCCTGCAGTGTACGGAAAAGCAGGTATCCATCTGCGCAAAGGACAGCGGCGGACCCTACAGCTATCCGGTTGTCAAAGGACTGATTGAAGCGGCAAAGGCAAGCGGAGCGGACTATGCGGTTGATATCTATCCCCATTACGGAAGCGATGTGGAAGCAACGCTTGATGCCGGGCATGACCTCCGCCACGGGCTGATCGGAGCGGGAGTCTATGCCTCCCACGGATATGAAAGAAGTCACCGGGACGGGGCGGAGAATGTGCTCCGCCTGCTGATCGCATACGCCCTTGCCTGACCGCCGCAAACAGGGATGAAAAAAATGTCCGCAGACTTTCATCTGCGAACACCTGTTTTCATTGGCAATGGCTGCCGGGGATTTTTATTTTATGGAATCCGCGGCCTGCTGGCCGGCGATCCGGCCGAAGACTACAAAGTCCGCTACAGCGTTTCCGCCCAGGCGGTTTCCGCCGTGAACACCTCCGGTGACTTCACCGGCAGCGAAAAGGCCGGGAATAACCTTCCCTTCTGCGTTCAGCACATGGGCCCCGGAATCGATTTTCAGGCCGCCCATGGTGTGGTGAATGCCCGCGGTGACCTTGACCGCGTAGAAGGGGGCCGTGTCCAGCGGAGCCGCGAAACTGGTCCGCCCGAAATCGGGATCGTTTTTATCCGCAACATATCCGTTCCATTTTTCCATGGTAGCGGCAAAGGCCTCCGCGGGGATGCCCGTCTTCTCTGCCAGGGCTTCGTAGCTGTCGCCCTGGAGCATCAGGCCGCGGGAAATATATCCCTGGATCACGGAGGAAGCGTCCGCCATCTTCTGGTCCACAACCAGCCAGCTGAAGGAACCTGGCTGGGCGATCTCGGCTGCGGAAACAACGTCGCGGGTGCCCACTTCGTCAATAAAGCGCTCGCCGTTGGCGTTGATCAGGACCGCGCCGTCGCCGCGGAGGCCTTCCGTAATCAGGGAAGCCGTTTCCGCCTGTACGGTGGGATGGATCTGGATTTGTTCCATATCCACGGTGGCGGCTCCGATTTCAGTCGCCATCAGGATGCCCTGGCCCTGGATACCGGCGGCGTTGGTGGTCATAAAACCAGCCAGTTCAGGCTTGTACTGCACGACCATGTCCAGGTTCGCGCCAAAACCGCCGGTGGCGAGAATCACGGCCTTCGCGTTTACGGTAATCCTGTTTCCGGCTTTGCCGAAGGCTTCCACGCCGCAGACCGCGCCGCTTTCATCGGTCAGCAGCCTGGTTGCGGTAACGTCTGTCAGCAGCGCCAGGTTATCCCGGCCCTGGCAGGCTCTTTCCAACAGCGGGATGGTATAGGCACCGACGGAAACCACCTTGCCCTCCTCATTGACCGGGCGGTGAATCCGTTTCACGGAAGCGCCGCCGAAGGCCGCCACGTTGTTCAGGTGAATCCCGATGGAATCCAGGTAATCGATGGCTGCGGCGCTGTTGTTCACAAGGGTGTTCACCAGTTCCGGATCATTCAGGCCCTTGCCGCCGATCAGGGTATCCAGCGCAAAGAGCTCCACAGAGTCAAAATACCCCTGCGGATTCGCCTGCCAGGCTTCCCACTGTTCCTTTACCTTCGCGGCCAGCGCGGTGATCGCTTCGTTGTCCGCGTATCCTTCGGCAGCCTTCAGGGTCTTTTCGATACCGGCGGATTCGCCGAATTCGTTCGCGTCCTGGTATACGGTCCTGGCAGCGTTCATGCCGCCCGTGGACTTCACGGAGTTACCGCCGACAGCCGGCTGGCTTTCCAGCACCAGCACGCTTTTGCCTGCGTCAGAAGCTGTCAGCGCCGCTGTCATGCCGGCGCCGCCTGCGCCAATGATCGCAATATCCGTATCGATTACCAGGTCCGTGGTTTCCTCTTTTTCCATTTCCCGCATGTAATCATCCGGGTTGACGCCGGCGTTGGCCAGGGCCTGCCTCGTGGCGGCAATAACGGCTTCCCGCGTAATGCCGGCGAAGGTTGCGCCGGAATAGGTGTCCACAATGCCGTTGTATTCAAGGAAGGCCAAAGGCCACTCGGCGAGGATCTTTTTGCCGATGCCTTCCGTTTCACCGTCTCCGGTGATTTCCACGGATCGGATTTCCGCCCCCTCCAGGGTTACCTTAACGGTGATGTCGCCTCCGAATCCCTTTACTGTGGCGGTTCCGGTTGTAGCCGTGGCCGTTTCCGCAACAGCGGAAACACAAAGCAGCATCATTGCCAGGGCAAGAAGAACTGAAAGCAGTCTTTTCAAGAATAATTCCTCCTTTATTATATTTTGGTAAGCTCATTATAAAATGCGATCCGATGTACCGTCAAGATTCCTCCCGGAACAGTTCCCCGTTTTCCGGATGCCGGATCGCCTGCCATCGGGCACGCCGGCTTTTCCGGCTTTTGCGCGGCTGCCATCCGGCCCCCGGCCTGCGTATCAATCCAGGAAGGCATGCCGGATCATTGCGGCAGGCAGGCTTGTTATAACAGGCCGGTTCGGAAAATAATAAGGAAGTGGAAAAGTATGTTCAGAAAAATTTTAAGTATCCTGGCGGCGCTGGTGCTCTTTTCCGGTGCTGCCGGCGCGTACGCAGCGGAAGAGCGGCGGGCGGAAACCCGCTTTGATGTGACCGGAGCGGACAGGCTCTGGCAGGATGCGGAACAATCCGCCGGCCTGGCAATGGAAGAAATTGCAGAGGCTGCCCGGGCCAGGGGGCTGGCAGGTTCCCTGAAGGAGGCTGATCTTTTGTCCTCCGGTGCGCGAATTCTGCAGGAGAACGGTATGATTTACATGATTCGTTCCATCAGCGGGCTGCGCACTGTCCGGAACGCGGAAGAAGCCGCAGAGGCCGCCTTCAGCCTGGTAAAGCTGCTGGGTGGCGACGAGGCAACGGAGCTGGCGCTCTATGCCCGGCTGGGCATCGGAGATACCACGGTATACGGTTTCTGCCAGGTCCGGGATGAAGAGGCACTCTACGGCAGAACACTGAAAATCATCACCGGGGCGGATGGAGACGTAAACACGGTGATCAGTTCCCTGGCCTTCCCGGAAGAAACGGATGAAACCCTGGGTGTGGAGGAGGATCTGCTGGGCCGGATGACGGCGGAAGCGGAAACCCCGGAAGTACCGGACTTTGAACACATGGTCCGGGGTGAGTGGCGCTGTGATACGGAAGCGCTCACGGGAAAGCCGGGCGCCTTCACGGTACCGGTCATGCAGGATCCCGTCACCGGCCGGTGGTTCCTGGGGGATCCGGAAAGAAAAATTGTCGTGGGAGATTTCAGACGCATGGTGCTCTACGGGCAGAAGGACTGCCTGCTGTCCTCCTCCGAAAACGACGGATGGAATCCCGCCGATGTGCTGACCTATTACCGGATCCTCCAGTGCCGGGACTACTACGCCCGTAAGGGGCTGAACGGCCCGGACGGGGAAGGCACCCCGATCCTGCTGCTAACCAATCTGTGCCTGGCCAACGGCGAAAGTCTGGAAAACGCCTGCTATCTTGGTATGCTCGGGCAGGCGTGGCAGGCCTTTGCCTACAGCCGGGATGTGGACTTCGGCAGATGCCTGGATGTCCTGGCCCATGAGTACGCCCACTGCCTGACAGAGGTTTCCGTGCCGGGAGGCTTGTACAAGGACGATTACGGGGCGATCAATGAAGCAATCTCGGATATCCTGGGGAACATCTGCGAAATGCAGACGGGCGAAACGGCTGACACGGAATGGTATTTGGGCGAAAACCTGAGCAGTCCCTTCCGGGCCATGAGCAATCCCCACCAGTTTAATCAGCCGGAATACGTCTGGGACCGGTACTATGCGCCCAGCGCGCTGCATCCGAACGACATCAATGACCGCGGCGGGGTGCACACCAACTCCTCCATCCTGAACTATACCGCCAGCCGGCTGTGCCTGGACGAAGGCATGTCCCTGGATGAAGCATTGGATTTCTGGCTGGCGGTAGATCTGGGGCTGAGCCCCCGGACGGATTATTACCAGATGGCGGACCTGATGGAATGGGCGCTGGAAACCGTGGGGCTGGAAAAATACCGGGACAGCCTGCGGATGCTGGCCGGCAGGACGCGGATGACCCAGACCGGGCTGCCGGATACGGTGCCGGAGGGACAGATGCGGGTTGAACTGACTCTGCCGGATACAGAGGCCATGAAGGACAGCGGATGGATCCTGACGGCGGTTCAGGTGCGGGCTGAGAAAGCGCTGGGCCTGGCGCTGGACATGTTGCTGAACGAGCTCGGAAACGGTTCGGAAGAGGACGGCGCACCGGGCTTCGGAGACCTGATTGCCCTGCTGACAGGAGAAGAACCGGAGGGGGCCGGATGGGACTCCCCCGGGATGGTGCAGCTCATGAACCGTTTCAATGAAATCTTCTCCACCGGTTCCGCCTGGGTTTCCCGGGAGGGAGAACCCCTTACCATGATCCTGGAACAGGGCATGCCCACCATTTATATCCTTTCCAACATCGGGCTGAACACCATGGAAACCAGGAGCCTCGCGCTCCTGGTCGGAAACGAATGGATGGACATGAGCCAGTTCGCATCCGGCATCCCGGTTGAGGAAGACGGAGCGCTGTCCATGGATGTCATGGAATCGCTGGTCCGGGCAGGGCTGGCGCTGCTGGTGCCGGAGAGCACGAACCTGAAGGTGCTGCCCGGAACCGGGCTGGAAAGCATGACGCTTCCCGCCCTTCCGGCTGCCTGAACCTTACCGAATATGTGCCTGGCAGCTTCATCCTCCCGTTCCCGTTCCCGGAATCATTTGTGTTTTGACGCAGGCACATTTTCCCTCAGCCTCTTTGCGGATCCGGCGAAATCCATTTTATAACCGGATCCGCAATCGAAAGCGTCCTGCAGATCGGAAGCGGCAGCTCATAGAGGATCCTGCCCTCTTCCGCATTCACGGCGCCCCCCTCCCAGTTCTGCAATCCGGTTTATGGTTGTCCTTCGTGCCTTCACCAAGCGCTGCCGCAGACGGCAACGGCCATGACCAACGCCAGGATACACGAAATAAGCTTTTTTATGGGTCTGCCTCCTAACATTATTGAATGCGCGTTATCCGAAAAGGCCTTCTTCAATGAATCGTAGTTGGTCGCGTCCACGGCACAATAGTGAATGTTGCTGTTTTCACCGATGATGCCAGTCACCGCCGGTCTGATGGTATCAATCACGGCAGGCAGATCGAGACCGTAGTAAACCCTTCCCTGCCGTGACAGGCGAATACCGCGGGCTGTGTATCCTGTTCAAAGCCCAGCGCTCCGAGAAGCTGCTTCGAATCCTCATCTCCTGAAGCGGCGTCGAGCTGGACGCATGATTTGGCTGTGTTGAAAACGGGGTTGACGATTTCCCACAATTCCTGGTTATTCATATGCTTCCTCCGTGCAATTTGTATCAGTATCCTGAATCGTTATTTGGCTGCCAGCACGGTGTAGGTGCTTTCTCCCCATTGTTTCATAATCCGGGCATCCCGGAATCCCGCCTGGCACAGGATATCCATCTCATGTTCAACCAGCAGCGGTGTGTCGTAATGATAGAATTCATCATCTGAAAGTTCCTGCTCTTTTTTCAGCGCGGCCAGGTTCTGAAAGTATTCTTTCTCCAGTTCCTCCGATTCAGCGAAGTAATCTGTCAGGACAAAGGAACCGCCGTCCTTCAGTGCAGTGTGAAGTTTCCTGTAAAGCGAGACTTTCATATCCGCAGGGAAATGATGCAGGGATTCGACTGATACGGCGGCGTCATAAAGTTTTTCCCCGAACGGTACGTCAAAATAGGAACCTTGAATCAGGTTCAGTTTCTTATCCGGAAATTTGGCTTTCAGGGCATTCAGCATCACTTCGGACAAATCGATTCCTGTCGCTTCCGCGGATGGATTTATCCCGAAGTATGCTTCCAGTTCAAGACCCGTACCGCAGCCAAGATCGAGAATCCGGCTTTTCATTTCCTGCGGAAGCAGCGTCGCGGTATAGGCATAGAATCCGGAAGCTCCTTCAATGTCTCTTTTCATGTGCTCATCATAGCCTTCGATCCGCGCAGCAAAGAAATCATCCATTTTTTCCAGTTTCATAAAAATCTGTTCAACCTCTCCGTTTGGCAACATGCACAGCGCGAAAATCCGAAAGGCTTCCGGGGCGCCGGATGCCAGTCTCCTTTCAGCCAACCGCGTTTACGGCATTGTATCCGTTTTCAAATTCCCTGCCCCTGTCAAACGCGGCAATCTCAGATGCTGATAAGTCGCCCTTTCCGTCATAGCGATAATAACGCCCGCTCCCGGCAATAAACTCCAGGATGCAATAGTCTTCATCCTCAATACCCTTCGGGTAATATTTTTCATCGCCCTCGTTCCAAAGCAGTTCCCTGTATTCCTTTTCAAAATGCGCCACCATTTTTCCAAACAGGCAAAGTCCTTCAAAAGCGGAATCATCCGAAAAATACAGGCAGGAATTCCCGTTTTTCATCAGGCTTTGCACATGGGCTGAACCTGTATTTGTCGATATCAGATGTCTGCCCAGTCCTTTGTGCCATACGCAAAAGACCCTGCGGACATTTTGCCTGCCCGTTTCATCTGTGTAACCGACAGTTGCGAACAAAGAGCGGTTCACAAGGTTCATCAGTTCATCCTTTGTCATGGTTTTCCCTTTCTTTTCAGATCTGCTGATTGTGCGCAGAAAATCCCGATCCGTCGATGGCGCTCTCATCCTCCATGGCATTCAACGAAACGCCGGTAGTGCTCTTCGGAAACAGAGAAATCATCCGGTCCGGTGCAGAGGATCGCGATGTCATCGCGTCCGGCAGTCATCCCATAAACTTTTGCAACCAGTTCAGAAGAGACATACCGGGCATGCAGAAGCTGCTTTCCCCGGAAAAAAAGGTTTCCATCCTCCCCGCTGATGAGCAGGTCCACATCGCGGGGATCCTTCATCCCGCAGGCGACGCCAAGCTTACCCGCATTCTCCGCAATGGCCGGGGCAATCCAGCTCATTTTGCACTTTGTTCTTCATGCTGAAGCCGGGCGAATCCTTACTGCCGTACAGCGTATAGGGATCCCGCAGGGCGTTCGTTTTTTTCCATGTTTTTCATCCCCCGCACTCACGGCGACGATCCTTTTTGTTTTCCGCATAGGACACGGAGATCCGCCCTTATTCTGGCTTTGCTGATTGGCCATAAAGCATGGGCTGTCAGGTTTCCTGCCGCCTGAATGCTGCCGCGCCGGTTTACATGGCAACGGCAGTGTGCGTCCTGATTCGTGGAGGTATCTCCGCAAAGTCTTCTGATTATGAAAACAGCATACAAGACGGGCATATATGCTGTCAAGGGTCCGTTTCCTGCCTGGCTGAGTTGTATAACTTGTGTCATATTCCTTTCTCTGATATACTGTCCGCCCGAGGGGGGTGCATAACAATGACAATACTGGAAGCAATCGACGCCCGGCATTCCGTGCGGGCTTACCTGGATAAACCCATCGACCCGGAAACCCGCCGGCGGCTGGATGAATTCCTTGCCGGCTGCAATCAGGAATCCGGGCTGAATATCTTCATCCGTTATGATGATCCGGACGGCTTCGATTCCAGGCTGGCCCATTACGGCAGCTTCAGGAATGTCCGGAACTACATCGTGCTTTCCGGAAAGAAGTCTGATGATTTTGATTACCTGTGCGGCTACTTCGGCGAAAAGATCGTACTGTTTGCGCAGCAGCTCGGCCTGAACACCTGCTGGGCGGCGCTGACGTTCAACAAGAAGAAAGTCAGGGAATTGATTCCTGCAGGCGAAACACTCTGCATGGTCATTGCGCTTGGCTATGGAGAGACACAGGGCGTGAACCGGAAAAGCAAGTCCGCGCAGGATGTCGCGGACGGCGGTGCTGACCAGCCCTGGTTCGGCCGGGGAATCGAGGCTGCACTGAAGGCGCCCACCGCTGTGAACCAGCAGAAATTCCTGTTCAGCCTGAAAGACGGCAGCCCGTATGTCCGGGTGAAAGGCCTCGGTGCATACGCAAAAGTGGATCTGGGCATCGTTGCCTGTCACTTCGAAGCCGCATCCGGAAAAAAGGTTCTGCACTGACGGAACCGGACGGCCAGTCTGTCTGTCAGAACCGTTCAAGGAACTCCGCCGGTGTAAAAGCGGGGATTTTGCTTTGCTGATAATCTTTAATATTTCTGGCAATGATAGCTGTTGCACGTATGCGTTCAGCGGTTGCTGCCTGAACCGCATCTTCATAATCCTTCCACATCATGCCC
>JAFXRG010000025.1 GCA_017526525.1 Clostridia bacterium
GCGAGCACCATGAAGGTGATGCCGTAGATGGTTTCGATGCAGGTGGTGAAGATGCTGAACTCCCCGCCGCCCACGATCTGGAATTTGACCTCCACGCCCTCGCTCTTGCCGATCCAGTGGCGCTGCATGTCCTTGGTGCTTTCCGGCCAGTCGATTTCCTCCAGGCCCTCCAGCAGCTTTTCCGCAAAGGCGGGCTGGTTGATGACCCACTGCTTCATGTTTTTGCGCACCACGGGATAGCCGCCCCGCTCGCTTTTGCCGTCAATGACCTCGTCGTTGCTCAGCACGGTGCCCAGCTCCTCGCACCAGTTCACGGGCATGTCGATGTACTGGGCGTAGCCGTCCAGGTACAGCTGTTTGAAAATCCACTGGGTCCAGCGGTAAAAATCCGGATCGCTGGTGGCAATCATCTTGCTCCAGTCATAGTCGAACCCCAGCTCCTTCAGCTGCCGGGAGAAGGTTTCGATGTTCTTCTTCGTAAAGCCCTCCGGATGGTTGCCGGTGGAAATGGCGTACTGCTCCGCCGGCAGGCCGAAGGAGTCGTATCCCATGGGGTGCAGCACGTTGTAGCCCTGCATCCGCTTCATCCGGCTCACGATGTCCGTGGCCGTGTAGCCTTCCGGATGCCCGGCGTGCAGGCCGACGCCGCTGGGGTAGGGAAACATGTCCAGCGCGTAAAACTTCGGCCGGCTGAAGTCGTGCACGTCCGTCCGGAAGGTTTCGTGCTCCTCCCAGTATTTCTGCCATTTGGGTTCAATCACCTTCGGGTCATAGCTGCGTTCCATCTGTCTTCACCTGATCCTTACAATAATGAAAGAATTATATCATAATGTGGTTTTTTGTAAAGGCGCTGCGGCGCCGGCGGTTTTTTCCGCGCTTTTTTCCTCCTGCAGGCCTCCGGGGCCAAAAAACGCCGCCGGAAAAGCCCTGAATCCGTTGACAAATAACGGAAAAGAGAATATACTTTCAAGTGTATTTGTCTTATTTGGTCATTTTTAACGGAGGAAGCGCCATGAATTCCTACCTGCTTTCGAACATTCCGGAGAAACTGGCCGCCCTGGCTGTGGAGGGAACCCACAAGCCCGGAAGCCTGACCCTGGCCAGCGGAGCCTGGATCCACGCGGCCGGCGCCTTTGTGCTGGAAAAAGGGGACTATCCCCTGAAACCCCACGATCACTGGGTGTGGTTGGCGGTGGAGCGGGGCGGAATCGTGCTGGACTGGAACCAGCACCTGCTGGAGCTGAACGCCGGGTTCACCTGCTTCCTGCCGGGGGCGGACGTGCCGGCCTCCATCCGTGCCGAAAAGCAGACCCGCTGCCTCTGGATCGCGCTGGAGGGGCCCCTGAGCCCCATGGTGGTGCGCAAAATGGGCGCCCTGCTGCATATGCCCCTGCGCCAGGGGGCCCTGCCCAGCCAGATTTACCTGGCGGAGCAGATTGTGCAGGTCATTGTCCGCCACAGCGGAACGGCGGACGCCACCTACCAGCTGCAGCACCTCATGTACGGAATGATCGCTTCCCACTGGGGCCAGCCCGTGGCCATGGACGCCATGCTGTCCCACGAAATCGCCAAGGTGGTGGACGCCCTGCGGGCCAACCAGTACCGGGATAATTTCTCCCTGGCGGATATGGCGGCCATCTCCCGCATGCCCATGGAAACCTTCCGGAAGCGCTTCGTGGCGGAGGTGGGCATGCCGCCCCTGAGCTATGTGCTCCACTGCAAAATGGAGCGGGCCAAGGAGCTCCTGCGGGACCAGAACTGCTCCGTGCGCCAGGCCGGCGCCGCCGTGGGCATGCAGGATCCGTACCATTTTTCCAAGCAGTTCAAGCATATTGTGGGCCTGAGCCCCAGCGCCTTCATGAAGCAGGTTTCCGTGCCCACCGCCACCATCCGGGGCGTGACGCCGAAAAAGCCGAAGCGTTCGGCGGAGGCCGGCAAAGAGTCCGAATAAATTTAAAAATATAGCCAAAAAAACCGGGAAGCTCACGCGGCTTCCCGGTTTTTTCTTTTGGTCCGCAGGCGCTCCATGAGCCGTCCCCCGGGTTTTTCAACCAGGTAGGTGACGAGGATGGCCGCCAGCAGGGAAAAGCCGAAAACAGCCAGGGTATACAGGCTTTGCCAGGGTTGCTCCCCCGCCATGTTGGGGTTTTCGGCGGCGGAGGGGGGAAAGTTCAGCCGCTTCAGGTGCACCGCCAGGGTCTGGTGAATCAGGTAGTAGTTCATGGAGACGCCGGAAAGGAAGCGCATCAGCCGGTTTCCCAGCAGGAACCGCAGGGGCCGCAGGCTGAAGGGGGCGGAAAGCATCAGCCCCGCGAAGCACAGGGCAAACAGCGGCCGGTAAATCATCTGGTTTCCCTGCAGGGTCAGGTGGTCCGGGGATCCGGCCTGGTGCTTCAGCAGGGCAACCAGCCCCCAGCCGCAGAGGAAAAACACTGCCGTGGCGGCCGCCTGCAGGGGCAGCAGTTTCTTTAGTTTTCCCTCCCGGGGCAGCTTTTTCTCCAGATAAGCGAACAGGAAAGCGCAGCCGAAGCCGATGGCGTATACATCCAGGAAATTCACCAGGGTGTTCACCACCATGGAGTAATCCGCCAGCCCCCACAGGCACCAGGCCCGGAAGCCGAAGGCCCCGGCGCACAGCAGGGCGCAGGTCAGCACCGGCCGCTTCCGCAGGCCCCGGGCCAGCAGCGGAAACAGCAGGTAGCCCTGGGCCACCACGGCCAGGGTCCAGGGGGCGGCCCCCAGGGGGGTATAAATATATGTATCCCGCCAGAAGGGGAAAATCAGCGTGAAATGGGTAAACAGGTCCTTGACCATGTAGGGCCCGTTGCCCTGGTAAAGGTCCCAGGGCAGGCACATGGCCAGGAAGAAAACCAGGATGATGAACCAGAAGCCGGGCAGCAGGCGCCTGGCCTTCCGGAAAAGGAAATCCCCGGTGTCCAGGGAGAACTCCCGGCCTTTCCGGGCCAGGGGCAGCGCCAGCAGGAAGGCGCTGAGCAGCACCGTGCCGTCCACCCATACGTATCCGCTGCGCACCAGGAAGTCCAGGGACCAGCGGATGCCCAGGGCCGGAACGGAAATTATCGGCTCCAGCCAGCTCTGCTGCCAGATATGATACCAGCTGACGACAAAAATCATCAGCACCCGCAGCCCGTCCAGCTCCGGAATCCGTGTCCGTCCGGGTTTCCGTGTCATTCTGAGCGCCAGCGAAGAATCCTCTGGCGCCGCATCCTCCCGGGTCCTTCCGGGCGCCTCTTCCCCCCGTGTCATTCTGAGCGCCAGCGAAGAATCCTCTGGCGCTTCCTTCTCCCGGGTCTTTCCGGGCGCTTCTTCCTCCGGTGTCATTCTGAGCGCCAGCGAAGAATCTAATCCTGCATCCAAAGCGTAAGATCCTTCGCTTCGTTCAGGATGACACCCGTTCGGCTTACTGCCTGAATTTTTCACAGCATTCCCGTCCTTTCGCTCCCGATTATAGCATAAAAAACCCTTGACAAAAACGCGCGGCAGGATGGAAAATGAAAAAAAGTCCCTCTGGAGGGAAGGAAAGTGAAAATCCGAAAAACCCTGCCGGCGCTTTTGTGCGTCCTGGCGGTACTGCTGTTTCCCGTTTCCGGCGGTTCCCGGACCTATCAGTGCGATAATGAAAACTGCCCCGGCGCCGCCGATCCGGACTGCACGCCCCCGCCGCCCCGGGAAATCGTGGACCGCCGGGTGGCGGAGGACGGCTGGCTCCGGGAATATTATTACCTGGTGTGCCCCTGGTGCGGGGAGCCCTATGCCTCCGTGGCCCAGCCCGCGGTGCGGGACCTGGCCAGGGTGACGGAATCCCCCACGCCGACGCCGACCCCGACCCCAACGCCCACGGCCACGCCGACGCTTTCCCCCGGGCCCACGGAAACCGAATCCCCGGATCCCACGCCCACGGAATCCCCGTCGCCTACGCCCACATCCACTCCAACGCCCACACCGACACCTACGCCCACGGCCACGGCCACAGCTACTGCTACGGCCACAGCTACTGCTACGCCCACACCAACGCCGACCCCAACGCCGACCCCAACGCCGACCCCAACGCCCACCATTACGCTGCCTCCCACGTCGCCGCCCGTTTCGGATCCTCCCGTGATCCCCGGCGGCACTTCATCGGAAACCCCGCCCCCGGAGACGCCGGTGATCCCCGGCCGAACGCAGGATACCCCGCCGCCGGAGACGCCGGTGATTCCCGGCGGCACTTCATCGGAAACCCCGCCCCCGGAACCTCCCGTGATCCCGAGCGGCTCCGGATCGGAGACCCCGCCCCCGGAGACGCCGGTGATCCCCGGCGGCGCTCCGTCGGAAACCCCGCCCCCGGAAACCCCGGCGGTTCCCGGCGGCACCAAAGCGGAAACCCCGGCCCCGGAAACCCCGGCGTCCCCCGGCTCCCCGACTCCCGGCCCCACGGCTTCGTCGGAGGCGCCGGTGAGCCTGCCGGGCCCGACCCCGGAAACGCCCGCGTCCCCCGGTTCACCGACCCCCGGCCCCACAGTTTCGGCGGAGGCGCCGATCCTTTTGCCGGATACTCCTACGCCCGGATCCCCGGCGGACCCGACGCCCACCGTGGCCCCGGAAACCCCGGCGGCCCCGCCTTCTGGTCCTCCGCCGACCCCCACGCCAGTAAATGAACGGTATACTCCCACCCCGGAGCCGGCGGTGATCCTGCCCACGGAACCTCCCACGGCCCTGCCGCAGGGGGAAACCCCGACGCCCGCTCCCCGGACGCCGGCCCCGGGCGCGGAAACCCCGGCCCCGGACGGCAACACGCCCACGCCCATACCGATCCCGGACGCGGAAACACCCATTCCCCTGATTGATGAAAACACGCCCCTGCCGGGAACCCCGGAACCTTCCGCGGCCCCGGCCCCGGAAACGCCGGCGCCCACGGCGGCCTCCGGCGGAAGGGGAACGCCGGCCCCCGGAAGGCGCTTCCGGAACACGGTGAAATATCCGGTGTTTTCCCGGGCCTTTCCCTCCCGGCGCCTGAACCTGAAAGGGGATCCGGAAGCCCAGGCCCCTGTGCCCGGGGAGATTGTCTGGCCCGCGGAGCTTACCTCCTCCCCCCTGAAAAAGCTGCTGAACGGGCAATAAAAAAGCAAAAAAATAGCGCGGAAACGAATTTTCCCGATCGTTTCCGCGCTTTGCTTTTAATGAATCTGCGTTACTGCTCCGGAATCAGCCGGATAATGTCCTTGAAGGGCATCAGGGTTTCGTCGCACTCCTGGGCCCGGTGGCAGCGGAGAATAGTTTCCGCCGCCTGTTGGATGGCGGGCACCGCCGCCCGCATCAGCTGGTTGGCGTAGATGACGATGTTGGCGCCCCGCTGCTTCCATTCCTCCTCCGTCACGGAGTTGAAGGACGTGGGCACCAGCACCACCGGGGTGGCGGCGTCGGTTTTCCGGAATTCCTCCAGGAAGGCCTGGATCTCCCCGGGATCCTTCCGGCGGCTGTGGATCATAATGGCGTCCGCCCCGGCTTTGGTGAAGGCTTCCGCCCGGCGGAGGGCGTCGTCCATGCCCCGCTCCAGGATCAGCGATTCAATGCGGGCGCAGATCATGAAATCCCGCGTGCGCCGGGCGGCGCAGCCGGCCCGGATCTTCTCGCTGAAATGTTCAATGTCGTCCTGGGTCTGCACCACTTCCGTGCCGAAAAGGCTGTTTTTCTTCAGCCCGGTTTTATCCTCAATGATCACCATGGAAACGCCCATGCGCTCCAGGGACCGCACGGTGTATACAAAGTGCTCCGCCAGCCCGCCGGTGTCCCCGTCGAAAATAATGGGCTTGGTGGTCACCTCCATAATGTCGTCAATGGTGCGAAAGCGGCTGGTCATGTCCACCAGCTCAATGTCCGGCTTGCCCTTGGCGGTGGAGTCGCACAGGGAGGACAGCCACATGGCGTCGTACTGCCGGGCGCCGCCGTTTTCGTGCACCACGGTGTTTTCCACCACCAGGCCGGTGAGCCCGTCGTGGGCCTCCATGGCGGTGACGAAGTGCTTGATGTCCAGCAGCCGGCGCAGCCGTCCCCGCCGCAGGTCCGGCATGGCCAGCTCCGCCCGCTGCCGCCGGTCCATTTCCTTGTATTTCTCGTCGGCGCTGTAGGGAAACTCCACCAGCTCCCCGCCCCAGCCGGCCAGCACCTGGATCACCTCGTCCCGGATGGGCTTCTGGAAGCCCTCGGCCCAGTTGTCCCCGTGCACCACGTAGTCCGGCTTCAGCTCTTCCAGCACGCTGCGGTAGCTGAGGGTTTTCTGTTCCACCACCCGGGTAACCCCGGCGATGTTTTCAAACATGATTTTCCGCTCGGAGGCGGGCACCAGGGGAAAGCGCTTGTAGCTGGCCACCGCCTCGTCGCTGAGCACGCCCACAATCAGGCTCCCCAGCTGCTGGGCCCGGCGGATCAGCGCAATATGCCCGCCGTGGATGATGTCGGTGGAAAAGCACAGGTAAACGGTTTTGCCCATCGCATGATCCTCCTGAAAAACGGAACGGGAGTTCTTTCCCGTTCCGCGGTATTGAAATCAGAAATCGCAGGTCATGGGGGTGCGGGCATAGGGAATGACGTCCCGGATGTTGTCCACCCCGGTCAGGTAAATCAGCAGCCGCTCAAAGCCCATGCCGAAGCCGGAGTGGGTGCAGCCGCCGAAGCGCCGCAGGTTTACGTACCAGTACATATCTTCCTTGGAAATGTGCAGCTCGTCCATGCGCTTTTCCAGCAGTTCGCAGCGGGTTTCGCGCTGGCTGCCGCCCATCAGCTCGCCGGAGCCGGGCACCAGCAGGTCCACCGCCGCCACGGTTTTTCCGTCGTCGTTCTGGTACATGTAGAAGGCCTTGATGTCCTTGGGCCAGTCGTAAACGAACACCGGGGAGTGGAAATATTCCTCCGTCAGGTACTTCTCGTGCTCCTTGGCGGTGTCCTCGCCGTATTTCGGCTCAAACTTGAATTCCTTGCCCGCCTCCATGGCCTTGCGCAGGATGGTGATGGCCTCCTCGTGGGTCACCCGGGCGCAGGTGGAGGTCAGCAGCGTCTGCAGCTTCTCCAGCAGCCCGCCGCCGCTGTACTGGTCCAGGAACTTCAGCTCGTCCGGGCATTTTTCCAGCACGGTTTTCACAATGGCCTTCAGGAAATCCTCCTCCAGGTCCATCAGCTCCTTCAAATCGCAGAAGGCGATTTCCGGCTCAATCATCCAGAATTCCGCCGCGTGGGTCTTGGTGTTGCTGTTTTCCGCCCGGAAGGTGGGCCCGAAGGTGTAAATCCTGGAGAAGGCCATGGCGAAGGTTTCGCCCTCCAGCTGGCCGGTCACCGCCAGGGACGCCTGTTTGCCGAAAAAGTCCTCCTCATATTTTCCGGCCTTTTCCGGCGGCAGGGTGGTCACCGTGAAGGTGTTGCCGGCGCCTTCCGCGTCGTTGCCGGTAATCAGGGGCGTATGCACATACACGTACCCCCGGTCCTGGAAATACGTATGAATGGCCATGGCCGCCACGGAGCGCACCCGGAAAACGGCCTGGAACAGGCGGGTCCGGGGCCGCAGGTAGGCGATCTCCCGCAGGAACTCCACCGTGTGGCGCTTGGGCTGCAGGGGATAGTCCTCCGGGCAGTCCCCCTCCAGGGTGATGGCGGTGGCCTGGATCTCCGGGGTTTCCGGATCCTTGTAGCTGGGCACCACCCTGCCGGTTACGACGATGGCGCTGCCCACCCGCAGGGCCCGGGCGGCCTCCGCGTCCGGCAGGCTGTTGTCGTACACCACCTGCGGATTGCGGAAACAGGTTCCGTCAAAGAAATCGATGAAGCAGACGTCCTTCTGCTTCCGATGGTTCCGGATCCAGCCCCGCAGGGACACTTCCTGTCCCTGCAGCTCGGAAAGCCGTTCCTTCAGTTCCCGGGTGGTGATAAATTCCATATCCTGATCCTCTCCTGCCTGCCGGCGGTTTTTTCTTTATATTTCGCCGTTCACTTTCTGCCTTCGGCTCCGTAGCGGTATTCCCCGCTGCCCTGCCAGGCGGCCTGCCAGTAGCCTTCCTTCTCCCCGCTGCCGGGCACCCAGCTGGCCTGCTGCTCGGTGGGTTTTCCCTCGCCGGCGGGGGGATTGTAGGTCACGGCCAGGGGTTTTTTGCTTTCCTCCCCGTAGATCCGCAGGGAGATGTTCCGCTTGTCCGGTTCGGTTTCCCTGCCGTCCGCGTCATACAGCCGCACGGAGGCGTTCACCGCCAGGCCCTGCTCGCTGTTGATTTCCGCGGTCAGGGTTCCGCCGGTGGAGCGGATCTCCTTGCGGAAGGGCTCCGCCTGCAGCACCAGGGCCGCGTCCCGCCCCTCGGGCCGCAGCACCAGGATGTCCCCGGCGTCCGCCAGGTCCATTTCCGTCAGGGTGCACACAAAGCGGTCCGGCTGGTCCTCCGCTCCCGCCAGCAGGAGAACGACCTCCTGGGCCTCGGCGGGGATTTCCGGCGCTTCCTCCTCCCGGCCGCAAAAGACGCACCGGCCCTTGCGGTTCAGGTGGGGATGGATCTCCTCCACATAACTGACCTTTTCCGCGGAAAGGGATTCCCCGCAGTCCAGGCAGAGAACCTCCTCCAGCGCCGTGCCGGATACGATGTGGTACTCCGCGTTCAGGGGCGTGTACATCGGGGAGTCGAAATAACGAACGGTCCGGGTATGCTCATGCGCGCAAAGGTCCGTCGGCGTGGCCAGGGGCAGGGTTTCGTCCCCCTCCGCCGCGGCGGGCTCCCCGCTTCCGGGCTCGCCGGCGGTTTCCCCCGGGACCTCCGGCGGCAGCGTTTCCGCTCCCGCGGCGGCGGCAGCGGCAAAAAGGGCCAGCAGCACCAGCAGCGCAAAAAGTTTCCGTTTCATGTTACTGATCGGTTCCTCCATCGGTTCCTTCCTGAATTCCGAAAGGCGGTCCTTTCCGGAAGGAATACTCTCCTATTTTATTCATTCCGGAAGGGAATGTCAATTTTCTTGACAATTGTTACAAAAGAATGTACAATTCTTTTGTTCGGCTGCGCGGAATCCCGCGCGCTGTTATCGATAGAGTTTTCCCAAATGTACTAACGCGGCCCTGTCCGCGATGTGTTTTCGGGCGTTCCCTCGGGAACGAACCGCATACCTACATGTCACCGGGATTGCCTCGGTCGAAGCAGCGTACAGCCGTGCGAAGCGTTTGTTTTCGCGCGGCTTTTTGTGCGCCGGCACATCTGAAAGTAGCGAATGAGAGTCTGAAAGGAAAGGGAGGGAACACATGAATCCGATTGTCGCCGTCGTGATCGCGCTGGCAGCGCTGTGCATCGGCCTGCTGGTGGGATACACGTACCGGAAAAACCAGACGGAGCGGAAGATCGACCGGACGGAGGAGTATGCCAAGCGCCTCTACGACGATGCCGTCCGCAAGGCGGAAGACTACAAGAAGGAAAAAGTCCTGGAAGCCAAGGAAGAGATTCTGAAGGCCAAGGCTGAAAACGACCGGGAACGCGCGGAAAACGAAAAGGAAATCCGTGAACGCCGGAACGAACTGCAGAAAAACGAACGCCGGCTGATCCAGCGGGAGGAAACCCTGGACCGCAAAGCCAACAACCTGGAAACCCGGGAGGAGGGCCTGAACGAAAAAATGGCCGCCCTGACCCGCCAGGAGGAAGAACTGACGGATCTGAAACAGAAGCAGCTCACCGAGCTGGAGCGGATCGCCAGCCTCACCCGGGACGAAGCCAAACAGCTGGTCATCGACCGGGTGCAGAAGGAAGCCTTCCACGACGCGGCGGCTACCGTGCGTGAAATCGAAACCCAGGCCCGGGAGGAGGGCGAAAAGAAAGCCCGCAACATTATTGCCCTGGCCATCCAGAAATGCGCGGCGGACCACGTGGCCGAAAGCACGGTCAGCGTCATCTCCCTGCCCAACGACGATATGAAGGGCCGCATCATCGGCCGGGAGGGCCGGAACATCCGGGCCCTGGAAACGGCCACGGGCGTGGACCTGATTATCGACGATACCCCGGAGGCGGTCATCGTTTCCGCCTTCGATCCGGTGCGCCGGGAAGTGGCGCGCCTGGCGGTGGAAAAGCTGATTATGGACGGGCGCATTCATCCGGCCCGCATCGAGGAAATGGTGGAAAAAGCCCGCAAGGAAGTGGACAACCAGATCCGCGAGGCCGGGGAGAACGCGGTGTTCGAAACCAACCAGCACGGCATTCACCACGAGCTGGTCAAGCTGCTGGGCCGCCTGCGGTTCCGCACCAGCTACGGCCAGAACGTGCTGAAGCACTCCATCGAGGTCAGCCACCTGGCGGGTCTGATGGCCGCGGAACTGGGCGCGGACGTCCAGCTGGCGAAGCGGGCCGGCCTGCTGCATGATATCGGCAAGGCCGTGGACCACGAAAGCGAAGGCACCCACGTGACCCTGGGCGCCGAGCTGGCCCGGAAGTATCACGAAAACAACGATGTGGTGCACTGCATCATGGCGCACCACAACGATGTGGAACCCCAGACCGTGGAAGCGGTGCTGGTGCAGGCCGCGGACGCCATTTCCGCCGCCCGGCCCGGCGCCCGCCGCGAAAGCCTGGAGAACTATATCAAGCGGCTGGAGAAGCTGGAGGAAATCGCCAACAGCTTCGACGGCGTGGAAAAGAGCTACGCCATCCAGTCCGGCCGCGAGGTGCGCATCATGGTGAAGCCGGAGGATGTGACCGACGAGGGCATCAAGGTCATGGCCCGGGAAATCGCCAAGCGCATCGAGGAGCAGATGGAATATCCGGGACAGATCCGGGTCAACGTCATCCGGGAAACCCGGAGCACGGAATACGCCAAATAATCCCTCCGTTTTTTTCAGGGGCCGCCCGGGCGGCTCCTTTTTTTTGCCTTTTCCGGCCCTTTTCCGGCATTTTTGCCGGCCGGTTTTACGGGGCATGCTGGATTAATCGCCGTTTTTCTGCCTTTTTCTCAAAAATGCGCGTTTTGCCCGCAAATGTACATTTTGCCCGGGGGGTGTGTGTGATATGATATACTCGGAGACGAAAATGAACCGACAGGGAGGAAACCCCATGACACAACCCGCCGTCCTGAAGGGCTACCGGCGCGACCTGACGCGGGAGCTCTTCGAAGACCTGGCTGCCCTGCAGTGTGAAATCCCGGAAATCCTCGGCTATGTGGGAACCACCCGGCCGAAGCTGGAAAAATGGTGTCTCCGGATCTACCGCCACCCCCTGGAAGAAATCCTTGAGGCCGTCCGTCAGGACGGCCTCATTCAGATTCGCCGGGCATCCTTTGACCAGCTGAAGAAAAGCGCCACCATCATCAGCCAGCAGTACAACCGCTTCCTGCCGCCCCGCGCCGCGGACCAGGGCTCCCGGGAGGCCCTGGCGGCCCTCACCGCCGCGGTCAGCCTGCCGGAGGAGGAAGTCCGGGAGGTGTTCGTATAGCGCCCTTTGTGCTGCGGCCCCTGTCCCGGAAACAGAAGCAGGCGCTGCTCTGGTGGCGCCCCGGCTCCGGGGTGGAACACTGCCGCCTGTTCCTGGCGGACGGGGCCATCCGCTCCGGCAAAACCGTTTCCATGATCCTCTCCTTCCTGCTCTGGAGCCAGTCCTGCTTTTCCGGCCGGGATTTCATCGTGGCCGGGGTCACGGCCGGCGCCCTGAAGCGCAATGTTCTCTCCCCGCTCTTCGGCATGCTGGAGGCCTATGGCGTTCCCTGGGAATACCGGCGGGCGGAGGGCCGGGTGGTGATCGGCACCAATACCTATCACCTCTTCGGCGCCGACAAGGACAACGCCCAGGACAAGCTGCAGGGCATGACCGCCGCCGGCGCTTACGCGGACGAGGCGGCGCTTTTTCCAAGGTCCTTCATCGACCAGATGATCGGCCGCTGCTCCGTGGAGGGAAGCAAAATCTTCATGAACTGCAACCCCAACGGAGCCTATCATTTTATCAAAACGGACTTCATCGACCGTGCCGCGGAAATCGGCCTGTACCGCCTCCATTTCACCATGGACGACAATCTGACACTCTCACCCGGAATCAGGGAATCCTACGCCCGCAGCTTTACGGGTGTTTTTTATCGGCAGTATATCCTGGGGGAATGGGTCAGCGCGGAAGGCGCCGTCTATCCCATGTGGGACGACGAAGCCAATACCTATGAGGATGAAGATCCGTTTCGGTACCGGGGGTGCCGCCGTTTCGCGGCCGTGGACTACGGAACGGCGAACCCCTGTGTTTTCCTGGATGTGCGGGATGACGGAACCACCTTCTGGATCGCGAAGGAGTACTACTGGGATTCCGCCGCCCAGCGTCGGCAGAAAACCGACGCGGAATACGCGGAGGACCTGGAGCGCTTCCTGGACGGGGACCGGAACACGGTGGTGATCATCGATCCCAGCGCCGCCTCCCTGAAGGCGGAGCTGCGGAACCGGGGCTTCCGCCTCCGGGACGCGAAAAACGACGTCCGGGAGGGCATCGCCGCCGCGGCGGTGCGCATCGCGGAGCGCTCCGTCCGGGTGCACCGGAAAAACTGCCCCTGTTTCCTGCGGGAAATCCACGGCTACCTCTGGGACGAAAAGGCCCGCCAGCGGGGGGAGGAAAAACCCCTCAAGGAGCACGACCACGCCATGGACGCCCTGCGCTACCTGGTGCTGACCCTGAACAGCCGCTTCCGGGGCGGAAAGCAAAGCCCGGAGTGAAACCGAATGAAAAAACAGAAAAGACGAACGCCTCCCCGCCGCCGGCCCGCCCTGCCGGCGGCGGACGCTTATACCAATCCGGCGGCCTTTCTCGGGGAGGCCTCGCCCCTTCTGTCCTCCGGGGTGTATGTGCGGTCGGATTTTACCCGGGACTTTGAACAGCTGACGGCCCTGTACCGGGAATCCTGGCTGGCCATGCGGATTATCGATACCCCCTCGGAGGATATGACCCGGGGCTGGTACCGGTTTTCGGCGCCCCTGTCCGGGGAGGCCCTGGAAAGCCTGCGCCGGCTGGAGGCCCGCCACGATGTGCGCCGGGAAATCACGGACGCCGTCCGCTGGGCGCGGCTTTACGGCGGCGCCCTGGCCCTGATGGTGCTGCGGGGGGAGGAGGACCGGCTGGAGGAGCCCCTGGATATGGACCTGCTGCTGCCGGATTGCTTCCGGGGGCTGCTGGTGCTGGACCGGGCCCAGGGCATCGAGCCCTCCCCGGAGCTGGAGGAGGACCTGGACGACCCGGACTTCGGCCTGCCGAAGTATTACGCCGTGGACCTGGAGGGCGCCGGAAAAATCCGCATGCATCATTCCCGGGTGCTGCGCTTTACCGGCCGGGAGCTGCCCCGCCGGGAGGCGGAGCGGGAGGATTACTGGGGCGCCAGCGAGCTGGAGCATATCCGGGAGGAGCTGCAGAAGCGCTCCGCCGCCTCCGCCAATATTGCCCAGCTGATTTTCCAGGCCAACATCACCACGCTGAAAATCTCCGATTTCGGGGACGCCCTGGCCATGGGCACCGAGCAGCAGAAGCAGCAGATCCGGGAGGCCATGATGGACCAGAACCGGTTCCGCACCTCCTTCGGCCTGCAGCTGCTGTCCGCCGGGGACTCCCTGGAAAACCATCCCTACGCCTTCGGCGGCCTGGCGGAAATCTATGAGCAGTTCATGCTGGATATGGCCGGGGCGGCGGAGATCCCGGCGGTAAAACTCTTCGGCCGGTCCCCCGCTGGCATGAACGCCACCGGGGAATCCGACCTGAAAAATTATTATGAGCTTATTGCCCGGCTGCAGGAGCGCCATCTGCGCCCCGCCCTGGAAAAGCTGCTGCCGGTGCTGGCGCTGTCCGCCTGGGGTACCCTCCCGGAGGACATGTCCTTTGTTTTCAATCCCATTGCGGCCGAATCCCCCCGGGAAAGCGCGGAGCTGGCGGAAAAGCTTTCCGCCCCGGTGATCGACGCCTTCCGCTGCGGCCTGCTGACCCGCCGGGAGGCCCTGGAGGAGCTCCGCGCCCGGGGGGCGCCCTTCGGCCAGTGGCAGAATTCGGAAAGGAGCTGAAGAAACATCATGCAGTATTACGGAACCCGTCTTTCGGAAAACATCTCCCGCCGGGAGCCGGAGGGCTACCTGCTGTGCCTGAACGTGCCGGTGGCCCGCACGGGCATCCAGGAATACCTGCCGGAGGAGCTGGGCCTGCCCCCGGCCCCGGGCACGGTCTCCGTGTACCGGGCGCCGGATGAGGTGTTCGACCCGGCCACCATCGCCTCTTTTGAGGGCATGCCCGTCACCGACGATCATCCGCCGGAAGGGGTGGACATCGAAAACGTCCGCCGCTTCCAGCGGGGCCACGTCCATAATGTCCGCCGGGGCGCCGGCGCGGAAAGCGACCTGCTGCTGGCGGACCTGATCATTACCGATCCCAGCCTGGCGGAGGCCATCCTGGGAGGCAAGCGGGAAATCTCCTGCGGCTACACCTACGACCTGATCTGCCTGGATGGCATGTATTTCCAGCGCCGCATTCGCGGCAACCATATTGCGGTGGTGGACGCCGGCCGTGCCGGCCCCCGGGTTTCCATCCGGGACCGGCGTCCCCCCTGTCCTGCTGCGGAAAACGGAGGAGCGCGCGCCTCTGTTCCGGATAAATCCCTGAAGGGAAAAAACGAAAGGAGAAAAACCATGAACAAATCCATGACCCGCCTGCTGGCCCGGATGGCCCGGGACGGCGACACCGAAACCGTTGCGGAAATCCTGGAGGAAATGATCGGCCCGGAGGCGGACGCTCCGGTTCCCGAAACTCCGGAAACCCCGGAAAACGCTGAAAACGCTGAAAACGCTGAAAAAGCCGAAAAGGCCGAAAAACCGGCGGCCCCCGCCGGGGAGGAAAAGCCGGAAACCGCCGCGGACGAAGGGGACCTTGCCGCCGTGCTGGAGCGGCTGGATCGGGTGATTTCCCTGCTCTCCGCCTTGCTGGCTCCGCCCGCTGGGGATGAAAGCCCCGCGGAGGAAGCGGCGGAGGCGGTGGAGGAAATCCTGGAAGCCGCCGGGGCCGAAACGGCCGCCCCCGGGGAGGAGGAAATCGCCGGCATGGTGGAAAGCCTGCTGGAAAGCGCCCCCTCGGAAACCCTGGAGGAAAACCGGGATGAAGACGAAACGGATCCGGAAACCGCCCGGGACGCCCTGCGGGCGGCGGTGAAGGCCTTCCGTCCGGCCCTGGTGCGCATGTCCCCGGCCCAGCGCCGCCGGGTTTCCGCGGAGATTGCCGCCAACCTGCGGCAGGACCGGAAGGCCGGGGATCGCCGGACCTACGCCGCCCTGTCCCGGGGCACCCCGGCCCCGGCAAAGCTGTCGGACCTGGGAAAGAAAATCATGGCGAAGCGGAATGCCAATTTCCGCTGACGCGGCAAGGAGGAAACAGTATGGGAAAAGTACTTTCCGGATTTACCAACGGCTTCGCCGGGGCTATTTCCCGCTCGGTGGACGATATCGTCATCTCCCTGCGGAACGCCTCGGAAGAAAACCTGGCCTTCGGAAAACCGGTGTTCCTGGTTTCCGGGGAAAACGCCTGCATGCCCTTTGACGCGGAAACCTGCACGGCGGAAAACTTCCTGGGCTTCACGGTCCGGGCGGCGGACAAAACCCCGGAGGTCTACGGCAGCAGCCAGGGGGTGTATACCCCGGAGGACCCGGTGGACGTGCTGGTGCGGGGCTCCATGGCGGTAACCCTGGATTCTTCCGCCCAGACCGGCAGCCCGGTGTACATCCGCAAGGCGGACGGCGCCCTGGTCACGAACCCCGGCGCCGAGGGCAGCACCCTGCTGCTGCCGGGGGTCACCGTCCGCCGTCCCCGGGACAGCACCCGCACCGCGGAAATCGTCCTGACGAAGCGCAATCTCCTGTAACCCTGACGACCGAAGAATTGAGGTGACCTTTTTTGCTGGTAAAGCCTGTTCGCAACGACCTCATGAATTACGACTCCTATGTCTTCCTGATGAAGGAACTGGAAAAGGTGGACGAAAAAATCCTGGAGCCCCTGACCTCCACGGACTGGCCCCGGGATATGCCGGTCATCACCGGCGGCGGCCTGGCGGAATCCATTTCCACCGTGGATATCACCTACGCCTCCTCCGGCGGGGATGACGACAATATTTTCCTGGATGCCGCCAACGATATTCCCGTCATCCAGGCGGACCTGTCCCGGAACTCCGTCCGCACCTTCAATTTTGCGGAATACCTGGCCTTCCTAAACATGGAGAAATTGATACAATGAAAAAACGGCCCGGAGCCTTTGAAATCAAAAGGTCTGCGGGATTCGAGTCTGTTCTCGTCTGTAGTTTTGATCGTCGAAAAGGGCTGGGTTTTATGGAGATCTAGGCAAATGGGTGCATACCAGCACACGAAGCCAAAAGGTCACACGATACCGGAAATGAATCGTGTGACCGTACAATGGGAACGTGTGATAGTTTACCGGGAATCGTGTGACAGTAGGCTGCTTCAATCGAAGCGGCCTTTTTTCGGCCCTATTTGGCCCGACGTGCCGCCTACGCCGTGCCGATCGGGTTTGTGCTCAACCCGGACTGATGAGGGGCAACAGAGGCGGACGTGTTGCCAAAGCCGGAGGAATAGTTAATCGCACAATGAGTAAATTGCAGGCATTCCTTTTTCTTTTATAATTTCTCCGATTTTCACAAGCCCATAATTAATCAATGCTCTGACATAGATGTAAGGAGTTTCTGTTTGGGGATATAGGACGAGAACATATGGGGCAAGATCATTAAATGAACCAACACTATAGTTAGTTCCGAAACCATCTGTGACGGCATATGTTGCGGGGTCAAAGTGACCATAATAGTTTTTTACTGCATAAGCAAAAGCAAATTTTGCTGCGGATGTACCATGGTCGAATTTACCTGTTGCAACAAGTTGATCCGCCACATCGTTCGCTTCTTTCGATAAGCGGAAATTAATAATGTCATTCATGCTGTTTTCCTCCCTTACTGCGACTCGATTTCCGTATGGAAAGAACCATATTTCCGTAACCGATACTCTTTCTTTAAGTTGCTACCGAGAAGGCTTCTTGCGAGCTCAGCGTCAATTTCATCGGTATACGCCAGCAAGATTACTTCATCAGACATTTGGGGAAGTGATTTCGTTATATTCCGTTTATGAGTGGGATCCAGTCTTCCAAACGGAGAGTCCATAATGATTGGCCCACTCAATGGAGCATTTTTATGAAGCGCACCTATCAAAGACAATGCAACAACATGCTCAAAACCAGAAGACCTTAAGGGAATAAGATCTCCATCCTTATGAACAATTGATAAACCATACTTATCATTGATCTGCAATGCTACATAATCGGGGTCGCTGCTGATCCCACGGAACAATTTCGTAGCGTCCTCTTCAACACTTTTCTTTAGTTTGTCACGGTAGGCGGAGACACCATCCTCAAAGATTTTATGAATAGCTTCGCATAGCCTTACTCTCTCTATGGCCAGATTAAGTTCTGTATCTGTTGTGCCGGAACGACGTACTTTTTCTTCCAGCGTATTGAGCGCAGAATCTGCCTCTTTGATTTTTTCTTTGGTTTGACGAATGCCATCTTTCAGGTTTTCTATTTTCTGATAGCACTTTGCCAGGTTCTGAGCATTTTCTTTTGCCGCTGCAGAAAGATCACTAATGCTTCCATAACGAGCAATATCAGTTTTTACAGCTTTCAACTGACGATTGAGATCATCAATCTTAACCAAGACATCAGCAAGCTGATCTTCCCAGATTTTTAGGGTGGCTGATTCATCCGCATGTTGCATGCTTTTTAAAGATGCCACTTTTACCTGCAAAGCTTCCATACGGGTTGTTTCTTCAGCAGACAGTCCACCATATTCCCCAGGTTCAGCTGCGAGTCTTTCTTTTAGGGCAATAACATGCTTTTCATCAACGTCCTGGTCACAACACTCGCAGTGACGCGTGATCACAACTTTCTGCATGTATGTTAATAACTGATTGGCAGAATCGTGTGATTGCTTCTTTTTTTCGAGGGCGCTTAATTCTGCTGTTGCATCCTCAAGGAGCTTTGAGGTTTGCTTGCTAATCAAGCCTTGCCAAATGTTTTTATTGCAGACAACTATTTGCTGTAAGAAAGCATCGCGACGTGCTTCTTGTTCAGCGATATCTCCTTCCAGGTGTTCCATGTCGCTAATAAGAGACCGCAGATGTTCGTTTTGCTTACTGTCTTCCTCTAACTTTGCTTTATATTCCAACTGCTCATCATATTCTTCATTCAATCGATCAAGCTCAGCATTTTGCTCATCTTTTTTTGCTGTTTCTGCAGCAATTTGAGCAGCATATTTTTGTGTTTGAGTATTGGCTTGTGCTGCCTTAGTCTGTTGATCTCTATATTCACGCAGAATGGCATCAGTGTCAGTTGCTCCGTTGGTAAGCACTGGTACACCTAGTATAGTTTCAATTGACTTCTTTATTTTATCTGCACTGCCTGACTCTTCTTTAACAAGTTCCTCGTATTCCTGAAGTAGTTCACCATCGAACAAGAAGAATCGTGAAACATCTTCTGGCATAATCAGTGCAAGTTCATGTTCTTTATTTGGAGGGAAATGCCCGTCAACCTTGAGGTACATCTCTTGTTGATAATCGTCTTTTTTTGTTGGCACAGTAACACCATCACGAAGGCAGTACTGGCGAGTTAATTCATAATGGTGGTCGTCATAAATCATCCGCAGAACAACCTTAAATTCATAGCGGCCAGCACTGACCCCTTCTTTGTTTGCAAGCTTTAAGATGTCTTCTATGGTTTCATGACGATACTGAAACTTTCCGAACAAAGCATATCTGAACAGATTCAACAGGGTGGTCTTTCCATGCCCGTTGTCTCCCCAGATAAGAGTTACGCCATCGCCATTGGAAAAATCAATGGTTTGCTCTCCAGCATAAGGGCCGAAATTAGTAATAGTCATGCTTGTAAATTTCAGCATAGCATTTCCCTCCTTATGGAACTGACACTTGTTTCAGAAAATCGTCAATGACTTTCTGCGCGTCTTTTCGAGCCTTGGCCCGGTCATCCAGTGAATCGAACTCTGCAGATACAATATCCACAATCAATTCAGCAGGGACATCAGGGTACTTTGTTGAGCGTATTTCTTCGAGTACAGAAATAAGCTCGTTCTTTTCGACGTTAGTCATTGTCATCCTCCATTCCTTCATCTTGTAATTTGTCATAATCAATCTGGAAATCAATAGCGATATTTTTCAAATCGGTTACGCACGCTGGGTTTTCTGCCCAATGACCGAATTGAATAGCTCTGGAAAGCTCACCAACAATAATTGATAGTGCTTTTGTGTCTTCATCTTCAGTAATAGATGGAACAGCAATAGCATCATATAGGTGAGCAAATATCTTTCCCTCTGCTTTTCTAAGGATGCGGCCTCTCCTCTGTATGAATTCTCTGGGGTTTTGCGAAGACGCAAGAATTAAGGCGTGAGTGGTTGATGGGATATCGACACCTTCATCAAGACATTTTATAGAAACTAGGACGCCACCATTTCGCTCAAAGTAACGGAGTGTTTCTCCTCTATCACCATCCATTTCGGCATAATACTCATAAGCATCAAATCCAGCATCAAGAGCCTTAAACAACACTTCCTTTAACTGCGTAATATTATCGCAGTATACAATCCACCGTTGACCAGATACATATTGTCGACGAAGGAGATTAATGGCGAGATCGACTTTACCAGCTGCGTTTTTGACTATACGGGAGCGATCAATAAGGAGATGCTTCAGTTTTGAATTGGAGAATACGCTATCATCTGATGAGCCTTTAGTATGAAGACGCGCCATGGTTGTACTGATCTGTTTGGTTAGCTCATTCCAGTCTTCTTGTTCTTTTTCAGTTAAATGAATTGGGAGCGGGTTATAGAAGTACTTTGTTAGTACGTTGCTGTCAATGGCATCCTTCAAAGTGAATGGTGGAGGGATAATGCCCCCAAAGTAGTTAAAGAGGGCATGGGTTCCTTCTGAATCACCATATCGACGAGGGGTAGCGGATAGCCCCAATCTTGCACCGGTACTAATAGACAGGAATTTTCTCCGATTTGGACTGCCCAAGCGGTGCACTTCATCCGCCACGACAAATAGATGCTCCCCCTGATAGATATTCTGCAGAAAATCATCCGTCGATGCGGTATCCATGATCGAAATAATAATGCGATGTGTAGACCCTCCAGGACTCGACCAGGAATTCAGCTTTCCTGGTTTCTTCCATTCATTATTGCTATCGCCACATAAGAGGTAGAATACTTTGTCATCAAGTAAGGTTTCTCTGAGTTCGCGATCCCACTGATGTAGCAAGTCGCGGGAAGGAACTAACACTAAAACAACTTCATTGCGCTTAAATGCGTCATGAATTGCGCACATAGCCGTAAAGGTCTTACCGCTACCCGTAGCATGCTCGAATATTCCGTGTCGTCCATTAGCCACCCATGCTTCCAATGCTTTAACCTGATGCTCCCGGGGTGTTTTGCCCTTTTTGCTTGGTTTCCATTTTTGAGCGAGGCTTTCACTTGCCTTGATTTCTTCAAGGAGTTCTTTCCATTGGACCCCTTCAGATTTCATCCGCAGTATCTCTTTTGATGCCTCTGGAAACTGGTAAACGATAATACCAGGAACTTCTTCTTTCCAAAGCTTATCAAAAAAGGATGAAGCATCAGTTACCCTTTCAGAATCGCGGCTATCGATCCAACTTGGAAAGACATCTATAGACTCCATATTCCCATCAGAAGATAATCCTTTAAAAGTTTCGTTCATTGATCCACGAAACCCAACTTTGTCTCCTGAAGAATCAGAGAAGATGCCTACTTTATCGTGGAACAGACGTTTGGCCTTAGGTGTTTCATCACCTGTCGGGATTGCAATCCTGACATCTATTGTTCCAGTAGAAACAAGATATGCAAGCAGCTTTGCTGGAGCGGAAAGATATGGTGCATTGAAAAGCGCCTCAACTTCTTCAGCAAGAGATGCGGCAAGGATGCTATCGCTTTTTGCAGAATAACCGTTTGCCAAGGCCGTGGCATCTTCATCTGAGACATATGGAGAGCAGACGATTCGCATGGTGCCGTGGTTTTCAACAAACTCTTGCAGTGCATCCCAAGCAATAATAAAGATTGTACTTCCAAAATAACCAGAGATTCTGTCGTATTGGACAGAATTCCGCATACAAGGCAGATAGAACATCTCGGCGATGTTATGTTCCGCTTTATTATATGCGGTAAGGAAAGCCAGATCTTTCAGTCCCATCAGTTGCCCTCCAACAGTTGTTCCTGCATGATATCCATTCTGCGGATGATGGCATCATATAGGTGCTCTGGTCGTGCGCATACGATGCGTTCGTGATTATGCCTGACAGTTTCCGCAACACGAGCGCATAATGCTTGTATAATTACCTCAGCTTTAACTTGCATGTTAGCGCTATAGGCAAAATCCTTATGCTTGTCTGCATCCCACAACGCAAAAACATCATCGCCACCATCTTGAATTAAGGCAGCAATAATAGGGGTTCTGCCATCTGAGTAGTCGGGCTGAGCACGCATACCAGGTCTTTGTCCGGGAAGAATCACCTGGAATTTATACTCGTCTAGTGCTCTACCACCAGGGGGATTAGTGCAATTCCACAGATATACCCTTAATCGCAGTTTGCGAGGCTGCAGATCTATGAGGAGTGGGAATGTGCTGATGTCGCTGTGCCATGACACATGATGATCCAGCCCGACAATAAATCGCTTATTAAGATCGTGCTTACTAAGACGCTTATTTTTCATCCGCTTCCTTGCCTCCAGCAACAGAACTCAACCATTTTTCTGCACTATCAACATACTCTTGGACAACATCAAAGCCTGCGAAGCGACGATTAAGGCTCAATGCTGCATATCCAGTTGTGCCGCTTCCAAGCCATGGATCAACAACCAGATCGCCTTCGTTAGTGGTTGCCTTTATATACTTTTCAGGGAGATACAAGGGCTGTGTTGCTGGGTGATCATCAATCCGAGCGGAAACACCACCACTGATAATGTTTTTGGGTAATGCCCCCAGCGGATTGGGTTCAATACGCTTATTCTTTCGGACATAGGTATTGCCATTAGAACGAGGTTTATATTCATACGTGTCGTATGTCTGAACACTATGGGATTCATAAGGCCGACGAATGGCGTCTATGTTAATTGTCCACTTTGGTGATTTTGAAAACCACAGATTTTGTTCGTAGGCATCCTGGCATGCAACGCGTAATCCAGTGGGAGCAGGATTCTCTTTTATCCAGATCTCAATGTCTACACAATATAATCCCCAGTCCTCTTCCATCTGAATGGCCATCTTTTCGATGACCAGGGAACGTTTAGAAGCAACTTTAGATGTTGCCTTTTCACGATTGGCTTTGACATTAATCACAATAAAGCCATCGTCAGTCAATTTCAGGCAAGCTGCATCTAGGAAGGGGGTCATTTTTGCTATGTACTCTGATGAGCGCCATACACCGTAATCCCGCTCGGCGTTTGGGTATGGAGGCGATCCATATATGAGCTTGATGGATTTATCTGGAAGTAGCAACATACCTTCAGCGCCGTCCATCTGCCGGACAACGAATTTGTCACGATTGATTTCATGTAGCATCGTTATCTTCCTCTTCCTGCTCTGTTTGTTCGTGTTCTAATCGTAAAGTTGCCAGTCTGCAATAGTCGGGGTTTGTATCTATGCATCCAATGGCGGTGGTTACGTTGCGCGGAGGCGGCTGTTGTCCCGGAACCAGAAAACGGATCTAAGACTATATCACCCTCATTACTTCCTGAAAGAATGAAAAATTCGGCAAGCTTTTCCGGGAAGCGCGCTGGATGGGCTATCTGTTGTTCTTTACATAATTTAATGAAATAATCATTGCTGCTTGTATTGGCAATCTCAATTACCGATCCGGGATCAGAGCCACCATTGTTGGTCCATGTTTTTTCACAATCAAAGTTATGTGTGCTTGGTCTGGTGTTCTGATTACGATCGCCTTTACCTTTTCCTTGTAAATACTTTTGCATATCGCGACTGTAAGGTTTACGAATAGGATCCATGTTGAATTTCCATGTTTCGCCTTTTGCAAGCCAGAAACAGTATTCATGCGATTTCTTTGTGCGGCCATAACCTCCGCGTGAATAAACATTAGGGGGAGTTGCCGGATTGTACCAGATATAATCTCTAACTAAGTGGAACCCCGTTTTTTTACAGAGATTCATCAGTAATTCAAACACGTACAGGTGTTGAAAATTATCAACAACTTTGTCGCTGATGTTCAAAACGAAGCTGCCATCATCTTTCAGGATCCTGTGAATTTGTTTGGCCTTGGGCATAAACCATT
Source organism: Clostridia bacterium (assembly GCA_017526525.1). Lineage (GTDB taxonomy): Bacteria > Bacillota > Clostridia > Christensenellales > Aristaeellaceae > Aristaeella. The sequence goes on from JAFXRG010000025.1 coordinate 23,359, forward strand.
TGACATATTCATCTGGCGGAATAGTCCCATCTGCAGAACCGTAATCTCTTTTATCAGCATACGGTGGAGAAGTCACAACAAGGTCAATAGAAGAGTCTGGGATCTTGCGCATAACTTCTTCGCAATCTCCACAAATAAACTTCCCGAGGAAACTTTCTACAGATTTACGTGCCATATCATGCGTTCTCCTTTACCTTTGTGTTGGACTGTTCCGTTTCTTCTGCTGAATTCACAGAAGAGACCTCCATGATGTCGCATATATCGCACTTCAGGGCATCACAAATCCGCACAAGCACATCGGTTGTGAGATTCTCATTTTTAGCCAGCTTTGCCATGGAGGCTGTGCTGATTCCAGCTGCTTCTCGAAGGTCTTTTTTCTTCATATCCTTATCTATCAGCAGTTTCCATAGCTTCTTATAACTAACCGTAGACATTCACAATCCTCCAAAAACGAGCGGATTTGAAATTTCAGAACGCATCCGCTTAATTTGTTATGCGTTCGCAAATATTATAACGGGTTCGGTAAAGGGAGTCAATCGCGAATAGTGACCTGTGGCATGCTACGACAAGAATGCCAGACAGATTCCAGTCCAGGATGCCAGACAGATTCCAGTCCAGCATTGACATTTTGGCCTTTACGTAGTAGAATGATGTTACCTGTAGAGCTAACAGGTAACATCAAGGAAAGGAGAGGTCGAAATGGGAACGGATGGTAAGTCTTTCGGGGAATATCTGGCATATCTACGTGAAATGAAAAATGTGACACTGCGTGAACTGGCGAGACAGATTGGGGTTTCAGCGCCTTTTTTGAGTGACGTTGAGAAAGGAAGAAGGGCTGCGTTGACTGCAGAGCGCCTCGACCTGGTTGTCAAAGTCCTCAATTTGAATGAAGAGGAAAAGCATAATCTTTATACCGCTGCCGGAACCCAGAAAAAAACCATTCCTCTTGATTTGCCCGAATATATCATGGAGCATGAGTATGTTAGTGCTGCTTTACGGACAGCCAGGGATCTTGAAGCGGGTGAAGAGGAATGGCAAAAATTCATCGAGGATCTAAAGAGGAGAAGGGGCTAAGATGTTTAAACCGGAGCTTTCGCTTTCCCCGTCTGGTATGCCCTTCCTCACGAATCAAAATATTGATTCAATAGGCGAACAGATGGCAGTAGACTTCGACAAGGCGATCCTGCTTAATCCGCATGAGTTAGATGTTGATCGGTTCGTGGAACGTTATCTGAAGATGGCGGTGGATTTCATGTACCTTTCCCATTGCGGAGTCTATTTGGGCACGACAGTTTTTCAAACAACAGATTGGCTGCCTGTATACTTGCCGGAGGAGAACTGCGCGGATTATGCACATGTGGATGCTGGAACTATCATAATCGACAGTTCTTTGTCTGAGGAATCGCAGGAACATCGTTACCGCTATACTCTTGGGCACGAAGGCGGACATAGTGTTCTGCATACCACGTACTTCCTTAATACTATAGGTTCTTCTGAGAGGGATCAGACTGGTATTTACGTGCGATGCCGGGCGGATTTCAAAATTGGAAGGAATCAGTTCAGCGGAATTCGGAATATGACAGATATCGAACGGGCAGAGCAACAGGCGAATCGCTTTTCTGCCGCGATATTGATGCCGAAAAGCGCTGTTAAAATTCTCTTGGCACGAAAACCATACAATAGAAAAGCTGGATGGATTGCCGATGCAATTACGAAGATCAGTGAAACTTTCAATGTTTCGTATGCTGCTGCTTTCTATCGCCTGAAGGATCTTGAAATCATCGAACAGGATGCTATCTGTCCATTCAGGCTATCATGAAATATACGACGCTCATGGCGTATATTTTTTTCCCCAAGGTGTTACCTGTAAAGCTAACGGTTATTGCTGAAAGGGGGGTGGTGCCTGTGAAATACGAGGGAAAGGAGGGGTGCCAAGATGATGCTGATTACGGATATCAAAGAAAATCTGGTTGCCACTGGCAATCAGGAAACTGGCGAAGTCGAAAGCAAGCATGGCGATCGCGGAATGCGAGTAGTGCTTAACGAAGGCCAGACAGTCACGCTGACGCGTAAAGGGACCGTGACAGATGTTACGCGTAAGCATGGTGATTTCATCGTTCGTAAGTCTTCAACCTAACCGACCGGCAGAATACTTATCCTTCAAGTCCGTTGAGCCCTTGAGGCCTGGATGTGAACACCTGAGAAGGTGATCATTGTCCAGGCCTTTTTCTGTGAAGCACATGATTTTCGGATACAGTATTTTTTCTGCTCAAGGGTAAATTTCGCCACATTTTTTTGCACTTACCATATGGGAGGAGCTTTTCAGTAGGGGGGGTTATCGGCTTTTGGTAGGGGGATTTCTTTTCTGTCCTTTCTGTAGGAGAGAAGTTCTCCTGAGTCACTGTTTCCTTTGTACCGTCACGGTCTAGCCGGTCGCTCCGGCAACGATCTGACGGGAAGACCCATCTCCCAGCGCAGGGGATGGTCGGTCGGAACTGAAGCAGTCCGGTTGGCTCCCGGATGACTACCACTTCAAGGAAGACCAGAAAGTGCCAGTGAGTAGTCCGCTGGCCACACACAGACGGAGTGATCCGTGGGTGGGTGGCCATTGAGTGGAATGCTGGCCCACGAGATCTACTCCGTCTCAGAAAAATCTGAGAATAGGAGTAAATCTCAAATGAAGATCAATGAAAATTATATCGTGTTCCCTGACGGAACAGATGAATCCGCAAACTTTCGCAGCGAAACCATCACCACTGACAGTGGCGAAATCATGTATCTTGCTCCGGTCAGAGTCCAGACGGAGGATGACCTGAAGACCTTCGGTGTCGGAAAGGAAGCCCGCTGGACGCTGCCATTCGGAAAAAGCTCGGAAAAGTACAAGGTTCTTTATTTTGCGACACCGAGCCAGGAACTGGCTGAAGAATTCTGGGAGAAGATCAACACACAGCACTCGCAGGAATACCGCAA
>JAFXRG010000026.1 GCA_017526525.1 Clostridia bacterium
CGGCCTCGGCAAGGACGCCGCGATGATCATCTCCCGCATCAACGGCTTCACCTATGTGCAGACCAAGTATGACTACCTGTCCGCCGACGTGAAGGAAGACCATGCGCTGACCGTTGTCAGCAAGACCGCTTACTCCACCGGCGAACGGGCCAAGGTCAACTGCTACGGCGCGGATGACGTGCGCGAAGGCGTTGCCATCATGTGGCACGAGGGCGCGGACATCTCCATCACCGGCAACAGCACCAACCCCACCCGGTTCCAGCACCCCGTTGCGGGCACCTACAAGAAGGAACGCTGGGAAGCCGGCAAGAAGTACTTCTCCGTGGCCAGCGGCGGCGGCACCGGACGTACCCTGCATCCTGACAACATGGCTGCCGGTCCCGCCTCTTACGGCATGACCGATACCATGGGCCGTATGCATTCCGACGCGCAGTTCGCGGGATCCTCTTCCGTGCCTGCCCACGTGGAAATGATGGGATTCCTGGGCGCCGGCAACAACCCCATGGTCGGTATGACCGTGGCGGTGGCCGTGGCGGTGCAGGAAGCGATGAGCAAGTAACCGAACGGATCAGAACGCTCCCGAAGTCCCTTCGGGAGCGTTCTTTCTTTCAGCAATTCAGACGCGGGCGGGAGGAAAAGCGCGAATGAGCGGGAAAACCGTGTGGATAACGGGGGCTTCCAGCGGGCTGGGACTGCATACGGCCGCAGCCCTGCGCCGGGACGGATGGAAGGTAATTGCCGGCGCCCGCAGCTTCCGGGAAGAGGAAGGGGCGGACGGCATCGTGCGCCTGCCGCTGGACGTGACGGACGGGGAAAGCGTCCGCGCCTTCTGCCGCCGGGCAGCGGAAGAAGGGCTGCCGGATGCCCTGGTGCAGTGCGCCGGCATGCTGGTGCTGGGCTCCTGCGAGGAAACGGAAACGGAGGAGTTCCGCCGGGTGATGGATACCAATTTCCTGGGCATGGTGCGGATGAACCGGCAGGTGCTTCCCCTGATGCGGCAGCGGGGCGGCGGAAAAATCGTCATGTTTTCCTCCATCAACGGGCTGCTGGGCATTCCTTTCCAGGGCGCCTACACCGCCAGCAAGCACGCCATTGAGGGCTACGCGGAATGCCTGTCCCTGGAGGGGCAGCCCTTCGGCATCCAGGTGATGCTGGTGGAGCCCGGGGATCACCGCAGCGGCAGCGACAAATACCGGCCCCACGCGGCGGCCATGACGGAGAAATCCCCCTACGCGGCGGCGTACAAAAGCGCCACGGACCGGATTCACCGGGACGAAACCGGCGGCTCGGATCCGGACCGGCTGGGACGCATTGTGGCCCGGACCCTGGACCGGAAGCGGATTCCCCTGCGCAAGCGTGTCGCCAGCGCGGACCAGCATCTGGCGGTGTGGGTGCACCGGTTCCTGGGCGCCCGCGTCAACCGGTGGGTGCTGCGATGCTATTATATCCGGAAAAAGCCGGTAAAACCCGAATGACTGAATCAAGCCCGAAAGGCGCGGAAAGGCGAAAAGGGATGAACAGGATACTGAAACGGTTCTCCGCGGGCCTGCTGGCGGCGGGCCTGCTGTTTTCCGCCGCGGCGGCGGAACTGGAGGAGATTAAGGAGGAAGAAACCATTTCCGCGGCGGTGACGGAGCGGGACGGATGGTTCTTTGACGAAAAGGGTTTCCTCACGGGCAATAACCCCGGGGACGCCTGGCTGCTGGAGGATGAGGAAAACGGCCGGTGGGAATATTCCACCCGGGATCTTTCCATCCGGGTTACCCGCTTTCAGGAGCAGGCAAACAAAAAGCAGATCCGGGAGTACTGCGTGGCGGAGGTGTATGCCTCGGAAACCTCCCCGCTGTTCACCATCCTGACGGAGCCCACCGCGAAACGGGTAGCGGGCTTCAACCTGGTGTATCCGGACGAGCTGGTGGCGGCCAACCCGGTGATGCTGGCGGTGTCGGACGATTATTACGGCTACCGGCATCAGCGAATCCTGAGCGGCGCCACCTGGCCGGTGGGCATCATTCTCCGGAACGGGGAAATCTTTTACAAAAAGACCCGGAACAGCGCCAAACGCCGGCCGTTCCCGCCGCTGGATACCCTGGCGGTGTACCGGGACGGCAGCATGAAAGCCCGCCTCTGCGACGAGCAGACGGCGGAGCAGTACCTGGAGGAGGGTGCCCTGCAGGTGTTTTCCTTCGGCCCCTGGCTGATCCGGGACGGAAAAATCAACGAAACCGAGGCCGGCAACAAGGCGGTGTACCTGAACTACTCCGAGCCCCGGTGCGCGGTGGGCATGGTGGAGCCTTACCATTACATCCTGGTGGTGGTGGGGGTGCCAAACAAGGATAAATACCTGGGCGCCAAGGGCGAGTGGCTGATTGCCAAAATGCAGGAATACGGCTGCACGGAAGCCCTGAACCTGGACGGCGGCGGCACCGCCAGCATGCTCTTCAACGGCAAGGTGATCATCCAGGGCCGCTTCAAAAAGGAACAGCGGCCGCTGGGCAGCATGATCGCCTTCGGCCCGCTGGAATGAAGGAGACAGGGGACGGTTCTGCGTCTCCTTTTCTTGTTTATTTATTCCAATGCGCTTTCAATGACTTGCTTTGAAATCCCTGTCAGGCGACTTAGTTGGCGTATGGATATCCCGGAATGAATCAGTTTATTGATGGAGGCGTTCAGTTCTTTTCGTTCTTTTGCTTTCCCTATGGGCGGCATGATGCCGCCCAGTTCTTAATTAATCATTCCTTCAGCTTCTTCATCAAGCTTGCTGCAAAATGTCAATAAAATGGAGACAGAGAACCGTCCCCTGTCTCCAAAATTGAGGTTTTTTTCTGATTTTGGTGCCATCTTAGTGTCCATGCGCGTATATTCATATGAGATTGCAAAAGCAATCATGAAGAAGGAGAAACAGACGATGGAAAACAAGGAATTAAACACAAATGATCTGGAACAGGTGAGCGGCGGCTCCATTTTTAACCGTGAAAGCTCCATCAGAGATGCCGGGATTGAATTGCGGAATGAAGACGGAACGCCCGGTTCATTTGGAATCTTTTATAACTCTGGAGACTATTATTTTCAGAATCAAAAGATTGATCAGAAGGATGTTGACGCGCTCGAAAAATACTACGATAAATTTGGCACTGTAGCGCCTTCTCTGGCGGAAGCAAGGAAAAAATATCCAAAGTTTAACCATAGAAGGTATGAAATGTAACACTGGAGACTATTAATTTCCAGCTGCCCGGGAACAATCCCGGGCTTTTTTGCGGTCCTGCGTGCGTCCTCAATCGTCGAGACATTGTCATTAGATTTCGCCTGGATTAATCGTAAGCGTCAAATGGTTGGTGTGCAGATAGGATTACCACACCCAACCATCTGACATGCAGCTGGATGCCATTGGAGACAGGGGACGGTTCTGTGTCTCCTTTTTCTTGCTCATTTATTCCAACGCGCTTTCAATGACTTTTTTTGAAATCCCTGTCAGGCGACTTAGCTGGCGTATGGATATCCCGGAATGAATCAGTCTATTGATGGAGGCGTTCAGTTCTTTTCGTTCTTTTGCTTTCCCTATGGGCGGCATGATGCCGCCCAGTACTTTATTAATCATTCCTTTAGCTTCTTCATCTGTTACTCTTTTTCGTATCATTTCATCCATTTCCATGCACTGGTCATCGTTCTTTTGGTTTATGTATTTCTTCAGGCCCTTCTCATCAAGCATTCCCATGATCATGCTTGTATCCGTTATTCCCTTTGTTCCTTTAAGATATTCTGTTGCGCTGCTGTATGGATACTGTTCTGGCGCGTTGCAAAAACCTGCCTTTACCGGGTTCATCAATATATATCTGAATACGGTTAAAAGATATGCATCATCTTCAACCGGTTCACTTTTGTATCGGTCCTGGAAAAGATGCCCTACCCGGTCATATTTGATATTATACCAATAGACAAATGCACTTCCGATATGTCTGAAAACATCGCCGAGGGTAGTCTCATTTCCCTCCTGTATCAGCAGATGAACATGGTTTCCCATCAGACAATACGCATATAATTGATATCCGCATGGTTCTTTATAACGTTCCAGTAAACCGGTAAAGAACTGATAATCTTCTTTATCATAAAAAATTTGCTGCTTATTTATCCCGCGCAGCATGACATGATAGATTTGTTTACTGCTTCTTTTCCTGGCAGTTCGAGGCATTTGTTATCCCTCTTCCTTTGTCGACAGGTTGTTGCTTCCTGGATTGCATCATATCAAGCTTGCTGCAAAATGTCAATAAAAAGGAGACAGAGAACCGTCCCCTGTCTCCTTAGTAGGGAATCCAGACGCCCAGGTAGCCCTCGGCGTTGCGGTCCGCCTTGTAGGTCCAGGTGGCCCGGCGGTCGGTAAAGGTTTTTTCAAAGTGATCGCCTTCCGGGTTCATAAAGGTCAGGGGCGCGCCGCAGGGGGAGACAGGCACGGTTTCGCCTTCCTGGAACAGCTGGATGTTGCCGCCGGTGACCATGAAGCGGCTGTGGTTGTTGCCCATCAGGAAACGTTCGCCGGCCAGGACTTCCCCGCTGATGTTTCCGCTTTCAATGCGGGTGTCGCAGGCCCCGTTCAGGCTGCCGAAGCCGGCAATGCGGTTGCCTTCCCCGTGGAGATGCACGTCCGTATCCCGGATGACCACCTTGGCCTCCCCGCCGAAGGTGCCCAGCACGGCGCCGGAATCGCAGTGGACGGTGGCGTTGAAGCTGCCGCCGGAAAGGAGCACGTCCGCCGTGCCGTTCATGGTGCCCACGGCGGTGCTCCGCTCACAGGCAGAGGAAAGCCGGAACCGGCCGGACAGGCGGATTTCCGCGGAGCCGGCGGCGCTGCCGATCAGCAGCACGTCGTTGCCTTCCGCATGGAGGGTGGCCCGGACGTCTTCCATTTCGATGCTGGCGTCCCCGTTGGTGGAGCCGATGCCCACCACGCTGACGCCGTTGGCGTGGAGATCCAGCGTGCAGCCGCGGATGAAAATCCCCTCTCCGCCGCTGATGCCGCCGCCGATGCCCACGGTCTTGTCCCCGGAGGAACGGAGGGCCACCACGCCCTCGTTTTCCAGGCAGATGGTGCCGTAGGGATCGTTGAAGTTGGAGCCGATGCCCACGGAATAGTTCCGGGCATTGTGCACCAGCAGGTTGCCGGGGCCCCGGACCGTCAGCTTCGCCGTGGGCGGAACGGCAATGCCGTCCCGGTTCAGGGTGTTCTGCCCGGTCAGCTCCAGGGTCAGCTCGCTGTGGTTGCCCAGGCGGATGCAGGGCTCCGTGGGCCCGTTCAGGTTCACGTTGATCAGCTGCAGGCTGACCTGGCTGTTGTCGGCAATCCGCACGTTCATATCGATGCTGTGGGATTTTTCCCCGTGCAGGGAATAGGAGCCGGAGCGCAGGATGACGGAGGAATACTTCCGGATGGAAAGATCCAGCAGGTCAATGCGTTCGTTGCCTTCCGGCTCGTAGAAGAGCACCTCCCGGTCTCCCTGGGCCACGTGCACGTTTTCATCCAGGATTTCCCGCAGCACCTTGTCCGGCACGGCGCGGGCGGGCGTTTCGGCGGGGCGCCCGGTGTAGAAGCCCTGGATCAGGTCGATGCCGCAGTCGATGACCGTGCGCAGCTCGTCGGAGGTTTCCACGCCCTCGGCCAGGGCCCGGATACCGTTCTGATGGGCAAAATCGATGGTGTTGCGGACGAAAAGCCGGCGGTTGGCGTCCGTGGCGATGCCCGCAATGAGCCCCCGGTCAATTTTGATGATCTGGGGAGCGTAGCGCAGCAGGTTCAGGATATTGGAGTGGCCGGTGCCGAAGTCGTCAATGGCCACCTGGGTCTGGGCGCCGGGCTTGCAGACCCGCTTGAGCCGCTCCAGCTCCTCGTCTGAGGTGGGATTGTCCTCTGTCAGCTCAAAAACAAAGCAGTCCAGGAAGCTTTCATACTTGCTGATGAGGGCGTTGCAGTCCTCCTCGTTCAGGAAGTGGCCCGGAATGGTGTTGATGAACACCTTGCAGCCGGCAAAGTCGTTGTAGTTCCGGACGTACCGCTCCATGATGCCGAAAACGGTGGCGTGCTCCACCTCGTCCAGCCGGCCCTGGGAGCGGGCAATCCGCAGGATTTCCAGCGGCGCCAGGTTGATGACCGGATCGGTCCGCATCAGCGCTTCGTAGGCGTGAATCATGCCGCTGTGGGCGTCCACAATGGGCTGGAAATGGAAGCGGAAGAGGTTCTTTTCCATCAGCAGGTTGAAGGCGCCGGACTGCATTTCCCCGCCCCGGTCGCGGGCATCGGCCTGCTTCGGATCCTTGGCCCGCAGGCGGTTCAGGTACATTTCGCCCACCGCAAGGCTGATCAGGGATTCCAGGGGCACCGGGTTCCAGTTCCGTTCCAGCTGGGTCACGCCGCAGCTGACCTCCAGGTAGTAGGGCTTGGTGGTGCCGGTGTTGTACTGTTCAATCTGCTTGTAGAATCGTTCGGTGCTGCGGATGATGGAGGCGGCCAGGGCATCTCCGTCCGTGGGGGCGTCCACCACGGCAAACTGATCCTCGCCGATGCGGGCGATATGCATCGCCTCGGGGTTGGCGACCATCAGGGCGCGGGTCACCACGCCGATCACTTCCTCGGTTTCCGCCATGCCGTAGGTTTCGTAAATCCAGGAGTACCGGGGAATTCCGTACACCGAAACGGCCAGCATCCGGTTCCGGGAGCTTTCCTGGGCCGCGTACTGTTCATACCAGCGGGTCAGGCCTTTCAGGTTGGAAAGGCCGGCGACGCTGTCCACATACAGGTTGTTTTCCAGCTGGGCCACCAGCTGCTGCTGCCGGATCCGGCCCAGCTGCACGGAGGCCACCAGGTTCAGCACGTCGCTGAGCCGCTTGATCAGCTGGGCGTCGGAGCCCAGGTCGTCCGTGTGGGCGGCGTAGAAGCCGCAGACCCGGGTGTCGGAATGCACAATGTTCAGCACGGTGACGCCGGAGGACGCCCGGGAGGGCAGCGGCATATCCCGCAGGTAAACCTTCCGCAGGGCGGGGGTGTGGTCCGCCTCGCAGTGGGGAATCATGATCAGCTCGTCCTCGGGATGATCCGGCATGTTGTCCGTGTCCGGATTGGTTTCCAGCAGGCTGCGGTTCAGGTACAGGGCGGAATCCGGCAGCAGCAGCTCGCTGATCCGGTTCAGGAAGGGATACAGCTCCTTTTCGTCCAGCATCCGGTCCACGGCGTAATACATGGTATTCTCGTGGGTAAAGAGCATTTCGGCCTGGCGCAGGGATCCCAGGATGTTGAACCGCTCGTGCTGCACGGAGGGGCAGCCGCAGGACTCGGTCAGCACCAGGCGGTAGCGGTGGGTCAGCACCGGCATTTCCGCCGGAACGTTTTTCGGGTCCCAGGCGAGGATCCGCTCCATAACCAGCCGGGCCAGGTCCCGGGGATTGCTGTCGCAGGTGGTCATCTGGGGCTGCACCAGGTAGGCGGTGGGCGTGCCGTCAAAGCCGGTGACGATCACGTCCTCCGGCACGCGGATTTTATGGCGCTTGAGCAGGTCGCACACGGCGGTGGCCATGCTGTCGTTGGCGCATACAATGGCCCCGGGCAGCTTTTTCCGCTCCGCCATCAGGGCCTGGACAATCTGCACGGCGATGGTATCCAGGTAGTTGCCGTAGGCAAAATGCTCCGTATCCCGGGGCAGGCCGAACTCGTCCATCACGTCCTGCCAGCATTTCAGGCGCAGGCGGGAGTTGTCCTCGTCCGCAAGGCCGGCAATGTAAAAGAAATCGCGGACGCCGTGATCCCGCACCAGGTGGCGGATCAGGTCCCGGTAGGTTTCCGCGTAGTCGTCAATAATGCTTTCGCAGAGGGGATGGCGCCCGCCCAGGTACAGCACGGGAATTTTCGCGGTGCGGGCGTGGCGGATCATGCTTTCCAGCCGGTCCTGATCGTAAATGTTCCCGTGAAGAATCACCAGGGCGGAAAGCAGGTCGTACCGGATCATGTCGTACACGCAGCCGGTGACGTTGCCGCCCCGGTGGGACCAGTACCAGTCCAGGGAAGAATTGAACACAACAATGCCGAACCCCTCCGTCCGGGCGGCGGCGTCCAGCGCGCAGAGAAAATCATCTTTCAGGAATGTGTGCGCCTGGGAAACACAGACGCCGATCAGCCTGGGATGATCCAGAATTACAGAACTGTCTTCCAAGCGGAATTCCTCCCCCGGATCCTTTTTTTGCGTGTGTTTTTATCTCCCGATGAGTATAGCATATCCGCCCGGGAAAAGGAACATGGCATTGCGAAAAGATGCAAAATAAGGTATACTGCCACCTGCATGCATCCGCGTGCGGTGAGTTCGAAACCATCCTCACCGGGGATCCCCCTCCGGCAGTCCCCGAACAAAACTAAGGAGAGAAAAAAGAATATGAAAAACAGTCCTGTCAAAACGGTCGCCTACGGCGGCGTGATTGCCGCGCTTTACGTGGTGCTGACCCTTCTCATCAACGCCATGGGCCTGGCGAACGGCGCCATCCAGGTTCGTATTTCGGAGGCCCTGACCATCCTGCCGGTGTTCACCGCGGCCGCCGTTCCCGGGGTCACCCTGGGATGCGTGCTGGCCAATGTGCTGACCGGCTGCGCCCTGTGGGACGTGGTTTTCGGCTCCCTGGCCACCCTGCTGGGCGCCCTGGGAACCCGGATGCTGCGCAACTGGCCCCTGCTGGCCTGGATTCCCCCGGTGATCAGCAATATGATCATTGTTCCCGTGGTGCTGCAGAAGGTATACGGCGTGCCGGAAACCTTCTGGTACCTGATGCTGACGGTTGGCGCGGGAGAAGTGATCAGCTGCGGCGTTCTCGGACTGCTGCTGTATTTTGCCCTGAAGCGCATCCCGAACCTGGATCGGATCTTATAAAATGCAAAGCAAGGAGGTCGCACCGGATGAAATCTGTTGTGATTCCCATGAACCTGGGAGCGGACAGCTATAACATCACGCTGGAGCGGGGAGGCCTCCGCAGCGCAGGAACGATTCTGAACCTTCGCCGGAAGGTCATGCTGGTAACGGACAGCGGCGTACCCGAAAAATGGGTACGCCTGCTGAAAGCCCAGTGTGGCGGGGCGGAGGTTTTTTCCTTTCCCGCGGGGGAGAAAAGCAAAAACCTGGATACCTACGCCGAACTGCTGCGGCGGATGATGGCCTTCGGCATGTCCCGGGGGGACTGCGTCTGCGCCGTGGGCGGCGGCGTGGTCGGGGACCTGGCGGGCTTTGCCGCCGCCTGCTATATGCGGGGCGTGGATTTTTACAACTGTCCCACCACAGTGCTGAGCCAGGTGGATTCCTCCATCGGGGGAAAAACGGCGGTGGACCTGGACGGCATCAAAAACATCGTGGGCGCCTTTTACCAGCCGAAGGCCGTGCTGATCGACCCGGAGGTGCTGTCCACCCTGCCCCGGCGGCAGGTTGCCAACGGCCTGGCGGAGGCGGTGAAAATGGCCCTGTGCTTTGACGCGGAGGAGTTTGCCCGCTTTGAAAACGAGGATACGGACGCCCGGATGGACGGGGTGATCGAGCGGGCGCTGCGCATCAAAAAAGCGGTGGTGGAGCAGGACGCGAAGGAGCGGGGCCTGCGCCGGGCCCTGAACTTCGGCCACACCCTGGGCCACGGCATTGAGGCGGTGCTTACCGGGGAGCAGGGGCTGTACCACGGGGAATGCGTGGCCCTGGGCATGCTGCCCATGTGCGGCGAAAGCCTCCGGCCCCGGGTGGAAAAGGTGCTGGAAAAAACCGGGCTTCCCACCCGCTGCGAAGCGGAGGTTTCCCGGGTCATCGCCGCGGCGGCCCACGACAAAAAGGCGGACGGGGACGCCGTCATCGCCATCCGGGTGGAAACGCCCGGAACCTTTACGGAGCAGAAAATGACGCCGGAGGAGCTTTCGGCGCGCTATACCGCGGTTTTCGGGGAGGGAAGAGCATGAAAAACACCTTTGGCACCAGCGTCTGCGTGACCCTGTTCGGGGAAAGCCACGGCCCGGCCATCGGCGCCGTGCTGGACGGCCTGGCCCCGGGAATCCCGGTGGATGAAAAGCAGATTGCCCGCCAGCTGGAACTGCGCCGGCCGGCAGGGCGGATTTCCACCGCCCGGCAGGAGCCGGACCCGTTCCGCATTGTCAGCGGCGTCTTTGAGGGAAAAACCACCGGAACGCCCCTGACTCTCCTGATTCCCAACACGGATACCCGCAGCGGGGATTACCGGCGGGGTGCCCTGCGGCCCGGCCATGCGGACTATACCGCCCATATCAAGTATCACGGCTTTGAGGATTACCGGGGCGGCGGCCATTTCAGCGGCCGGATTACGGCAGCCCTGACGGCCGCCGGAGCTGTGGCCGTCGGCGCGCTCCGGCTCAGGGGCATCCGCATCGGCACCCATATTGCCCGGTGCGCGGGCATCCGGGACGCGGACTTCACGGACTTTGAAAAAGACATTGACCGGCTGAACGAAATGCCTTTCGCCGTGCTGGACGAGGCAAAGGGCGCGGAAATGCGGGCGGCGGTGGAACAGGCGGCCGCGGAGGGCGACAGCGTCGGCGGCGTGCTGGAAACCGCGGTCACGGGCATGCCGGCGGGGGTCGGGGAGCCCTGGTTTGATACCCTGGAGGGGCTGCTGGCCCACGGGCTGTTTGCCATTCCCGCGGTGAAGGGCGTGGAATTCGGGGATGGCTTTGCCCTGGCGGAAAAGCGGGGCAGCGAGGCCAACGACGCCTTTGCCCTGCGGCAGGGAAAAACCGTGACCCGCACCAATCACAACGGCGGTATTAACGGGGGCATTTCCAACGGCATGCCCCTGCTGTTCCGCTGCGCGGTGAAGCCGACGCCCTCCATTGCCCTGCCCCAGGATTCCGTGAACGCGGAGGGTACGGCGGAGGAAACCCTGCAGCTGGGCGGGCGCCATGACCCGGCGGTGGTGCACCGGGCGCGGGTGGTGGCGGACAGCGTTACGGCGCTGGTGCTTTGCGACGCGCTGGCCCTGCGCTTCGGCACGGACTGGCTGGGAGGCGGCATATGATTTACGGACTGATCGGCCGGCCCCTGGGCCACAGCTTTTCCGCGGAAATCCACGCCCGGCTGGGCCGGGAGCCCTACGAGCTGCGGGAGCTGGCGGAGGAGGAAGTGGGCCCCTTCCTGCGCAGCGGGGAGTTCCGCGGCATCAATGTGACCATTCCCTATAAGCAGGCGGTGATGCCCTTCCTGGATGAAATCAGCGAAACCGCCCGGGAAATCGGCGCGGTGAATACCGTGGTCCGCCGGGACGGCCGGCTGTACGGGGACAACACGGACGCTGCCGGCCTGCGGGGGCTGCTGGACCGCCTGGGGGCGGACCTGCGCGGAAAAAAAGTGCTGATTTTAGGCACAGGCGGTACCAGCCGCACCGCCCGCTACGTATCAATCAAGGCGGGCGCCCGGGAAGTGATCCGGGTCAGCCGCACCGCCCGGGAAGGCGCGGTCACCTATGCGCAGGCCGCCCGGGACCACGGGGACGCGGAAATCCTGATCAACACCACCCCCTGCGGCATGTATCCGCACAACGGGGATTGCCCGGCGGACCTTTCCCTTTTTCCGGCCCTGGAGGCGGCGGCGGACGTGATTTACAATCCCCTGCGCACTAACCTGGTGCTGGCGGCCCGGGAGCGGGGCATTCCCGCGGAGGGCGGGCTGTATATGCTGACCGCCCAGGCGGTGCGGGCGGCGGAGCTGTTCCGGGATACCGCCTATCCGCCGGATACCGCGGAAAAAATCTGCCGGCAGCTGCTGGCGGAAAAGGAAAACCTGGTGCTGATCGGCATGCCGGGCAGCGGCAAGAGCACCGTTTCCGCGGCGCTGCAGCTGCGGAGCGGCAGGCCCGTGGTGGATACCGACGCGCGGATTGAGGAAAAGGCGGGCCGGAGTATTCCGGAGATTTTCCGGCTGGAGGGGGAGAAAGCCTTCCGGGACCTGGAAAGCGAAGTGATCGGGGAAGTCTCGGCCCTGGGCGGGCAGGTTATCGCCACCGGCGGCGGCGCGGTGCTGCGGCCGGAAAACGTCCGGGCCCTGCGGCGCAACGGCCGGCTGGTCCTGCTGGAGCGCCCGGCGGAGGAGCTGACGCCCACGGCGGACCGGCCCCTGGCGGATACCCGGGAAAAAATGGAGCGGCTGCGCCTGGAGCGGGAGCCGGTGTACCGGGCGGCGGCGGACTTCACGGTGCGCCTGCGGGGCACGCCGGAGGAAGCTGCGGAAGAAATTGAAAGCAGGTGGCTGGATTGAAAATCCTGGTAATCAACGGACCGAACCTGAACATGCTGGGCATCCGGGAGCCGGGGCTCTACGGGCGGGAAACCTATAGGGACCTGCTGGAGAAAATCCGCGCCCACGCGGCGAAAACCGGCACGGAGGTTGCCTTCTTCCAGTCCAACCATGAAGGGGCCCTGGTGGACGCCATCCAGGAGGCCTGGGGAAAGCAGGACGGCATCGTGCTGAATCCCGGCGCCTATACGCATACCAGCGTGGCCCTGCTGGACGCCCTGAAGGCGGTGGGCATCCCCACGGTGGAGGTGCACATCACGGACGTGGACAGCCGGGAGGATTTCCGGAAAATCAGCTACGTGCGTGCGGCCTGCGTGCGAACCATTTCCGGCCGCGGAACGGACGGATACCTGGAAGCGATGGATTTCCTGGCGGAGGAATACGGCCATGCGGATGGAAATTAAGCCCGGAACCCTCCGGGGCGAAATTCCGGCGCCGCCCTCCAAGTCCATGGCCCACCGGATGCTGATCTGCGCGGCGCTGGCCCAGGGTGAAAGCCGGATAAGCCCCATTGAGCCCTCCGAGGACATCCTGGCCACCTGCGACGGCCTGCGGGCCCTGGGGGCGGACATCCGGGAGGAAAACGGCGCCCTGCGGGTCACGGGCTGCCGGCCGGCGGAGGCGGAAAGCGTCGTGCTTCCCTGCC
Organism: Clostridia bacterium; assembly: GCA_017526525.1. Taxonomy (GTDB): domain Bacteria; phylum Bacillota; class Clostridia; order Christensenellales; family Aristaeellaceae; genus Aristaeella. Next base: position 12,967 of record JAFXRG010000026.1, read on the forward strand.
GGGAAAGCGGCAGCACCCTGCGATTCCTGCTGCCCCTGTGCCTGCTGAGCGGCCGGGAAATGCTGCTGACCGGCAGCGGGCGGCTGCCGGAGCGCCCGCTGGATGTTTATGAAACCCTCTGCGCGGAGCAGGGATTCCGCCTGGAGCGTTCGGCGGAAGGCATCCGGGTGCAGGGAACCCTGCGGGCCGGGGAATACACGGTGCGGGGGGACCTGAGCAGCCAGTTCCTGACGGGCCTGGCCTATGCCCTGTCGGTTACGGAAGGGGACAGTGTCCTGCATATCCTGCCGCCCCTGGAAAGCGAACCGTACCTGCGGATGACCCTGGAGGCCATGAAGCTTTCCGGGGTGGAGGCGGCCTGGACGGATCCCCTGACCCTGCGGATTCCCGGCGGCGCCCGGTACCGGGCCGGGGAAAAAACCGTGGAAGGGGACTGGTCCAACGCGGCGTTCTTTGAAGCCCTGCGGGAGGACGGCCATCCGGTCCGGGTGACCGGCCTGCGGGAGGACAGCCTCCAGGGAGACCGGATCTGCCGGGAATACTTCCGCCGGATCCGGGAAGGCGGGGCGGAAACGGATGTAACGGACTGCCCGGACCTGGCGCCGGTGCTGATGGCCTTTGCGGCGATGCGGGGCGGCGCCCGGCTGACCGGAACCCGGCGGCTGCGCTTCAAGGAAAGCGACCGGGGGGCGGTTATGGCGGAGGAGCTGGCGAAGTTTGGCGTTTCCGTTGCAGCGGGGGAAAACGAAATCACCGTTTCCGGCGGATCCCTCCGGGCGCCCCGGGAAACGCTGCAGGGGCATAACGACCATCGGATTGTGATGGCGCTGGCGGTGCTTTGCCTCCGCACCGGCGGGGTGCTGGAGGGGGCGGAGGCGGTGCGCAAAAGCTATCCCGGGTTCTGGGACGCCCTGCGCTCCCTGGGCGCGGAAATCACCGCCGGATAAAACTTCATAACGGGAAGATTGGGGGAGAGAAACCATGGAATGGATACCCAACCATCGGATCCTGATCGTGGGCCTGGGGCTCATGGGCGGCAGCTACGCCCGGGCACTGAAGCGCCTGGGGTTCCGCGTGTCTGCCCTGGACCGGGACCCGGAGGCCATTGAATACGCCCTGCGGGAGCATATCATCCACGAAGGCGCCGCCGGGGAGGACGACCGCCTGGTCCGGGAGGCGGACGCCGTGATTTCGGCCCTGTATCCGGCGGTTTTTCCGGACTGGGTGGAAAAGCACCAGCATCTTTTCAAGCCCGGCCTCATGATGACGGACGTGACCGGGGTCAAAAGCTGTATTGTGTACCGGATCCAGGAACTGCTGCGGGAGGACGTTGAGTTCATTTCCGCCCATCCCATGGCCGGGCGGGAGCTGAGCGGCGTGCAGAACAGCGACGACCGGATTTTCCGGGATGCCAACTATATTGTGGTGCCCACGGAAAAAAACACCCCGGAGGGCATCAAATGGTGCGGCACCCTGGGGCGGCTGCTGGGCTGCCGGAAAATCGCCGTGCTGGATCCCCGGGAGCATGACGAAATGATCGCCTTCGTTTCCCAGCTGACCCACTGCATCGCAGTGTCCCTGATGACCTGCAGCGACAGCACCCACCTGGCGGACTATACCGGGGACTCCTTCCGGGACCTGACCCGCATCGCCCGCATCAACGATAAAATGTGGAGCGAGCTGTTCATGATGAACCGGGAACCCCTGCTGCGCCAGATGGACACCTTCCTGGCGGAGCTGACCGCCTTCCGGAACATGCTGGAGGCCGGCGACACGGAGGGCATGCGCGAAAAAATGCGGCTCAGCACCGAGCGCCGCGCTGCCTTCTGATGATCCCATTTTCTGCGAATAGCGGAATGCCCGGGAACAAACCTTTCCGGATGCCCGTTATATAAATCGAAACGGTTGAAAGCACAAAGGAGGAAAATTCCATGAAAAAACATTGCTGGTTATCTCTTCTGACGGTCCTGGTCCTGACCCTCGGCTGCCTGGCGGCGGCCCATGCGGAAATCATCCCGCCCTACGGCGAAGGCCAGATTGGACTCGCCGCGGTAGTCATGGGGGATAAGCTGGAAATGCGCAAGGATCCGAAGGATGACGCGGAAGTGGTGCTGACCCTGGAGGGCGGCGACCTGATCCTGGTCACGGGCGTTGAAGGCGACTGGGCGCGGGTGGTCCGCTCGGATTCCGAGGATGCCCCGGCCGGCTGGGTCCGCAACGATTTCATCCTGACCGATCCGTCCTGGTTCCGGGCGGAGGGCGAAACCCTGCTGCACGCCTGGAATGACGCGGCGGCCCCTAAAATCTGGAAGCTGAATAAGGACGACATCGTGCCGGTCCTGAAGACGGAAGGAGACTGGGCCCTGGTCCTGCTGGGAACCGGTGTCGGCTGGGTATTCCTGGGCAAATAAGCAAGCATGCAAAAGCGGCAGCCTGAAATTTCGGGCTGCTGCTTTTTTTTGAACCGCGGGAATGGCCTTTTTTTGTTTCACGGCCGGGCAATCACAGAAAACAAACTCAGGACACCGGCCCATCATTGTTCCTGTCGAAGCGTCAGGGTATTGGCCGTCTCGTTGTCCCGCAGTCTTCGTGCCGCCACAACCAGCCGTTCTGTATTTCCGTCCAGGCAGGTGACCAGAAGCAGAATCTGGTCATCCGCCCGGACATCCAGGACGCCGCTGATCAGGGATCGTTTTTCCAGGGTCCGGATCGCCTCTTCCCGTTTCGTATAACTGTCCGTAGCCAGGGACCAGAGATCATACCATCGGGCGGTTCCCGGAACAGTCTCCATCTCCATCACAGCAAAAACAGCATACTGTCCGTCCTCATAAATGCTGTCAAAGGATATCATCCGGTGCTTGTAGAAATATTCGCTTTCCTTATATTTCCGCAGCCTTCCGAACATATTCCCGCTTTTCATATTATGGCCGTACAGGCAAAGGGTGTACGGGCGTGTCATCAGGGATACCCCGGAATCCAGGAAGATTGCTCCGTTGCTGTTCCGCTTTCCAATCGCGTCATGGTTCAGGAAATAAGTGTTGTCCTTCTGGCAAACCGCTTCGTCCACCTCATCGAAGCTCAGCCAACCGATGATGTATTTCCCTTTTTTGCGCAGCTCCAGGAAACGTTCGCTGACCCTCCGCTCCGGATTGTCCGGATAGGCAACTGCCGCCAGCCTGTCACTGAATGTGTCGGGTGAAGGGATTGGCGCAGCGGCGGGGACGGAAGAAACAGCGGCGGCAGTCACCGTTTCCTTCGGCACAGGGTAATCGGCCGATTCCGCTTTGATTTCTTCCTGGTTCTGAATTTGGCGCAGTTCTGCCGCGGTTTTCTTTGAGTCGTTCAGTTCCGACTGGTACAGGGACAGCCGGATCGCTCCGTATAGAACCAGCAGGAACAGAAGGACAGCGGCAGAAAGGCGGAGAAGCCTGTTCCGCTTCACGGCCGCTGCAGTTTTCCGCTGTTTTTCGCCGGAAGGGTCCGGCTTATTCCCAGGATAATAAGGCATATGCTTACCTTCTTCTCTTCCGGGAAACGTTCAATGCTCCCAGCACCGCCAGGCCGGCAATACCGATCCCCATCAGGATCATCCATATTACCGGATGATCCGGGTCACCGGTTGGCGGGATTTCCCCGTGTACTGTCAGCACCGCGGCTTCGCTGACGGCCCGGTCCAGTTTGTGGTCTGTCACCACGCACCGGTAAAGCTGTCCGTCCATGTTTTTCCGGACTGCCTTCAGCGTCAGCACGTGTCCTTCCGCGCCCTGGATCTTCTGCCATCCGGAATCCGGTCCCCTGTAAACTTCCCAGGTGTATACATAGGGGTGTAAGCCGCCGACAGCTTCCGCGGAGAACACAGCGTCGGCTCCCTGCGATACCATGGTATCCACCGGCGGATAGAGGAACCGGAGCGGATCCGTATAGCCTGAAACGTAGAAAGTAAACTGGTTGTTCCGCACCGCGGATTCATCTGTCCCTGCAGCCAGGATCCGTATTTCCACTTTCTGGGCTTTACGGTCTCCCAGCAGGGCGGAAACGGGCATATCCAGGGTATGCGTCATCCCCGCCGCCGTGTATTCCGGATAATAAGGCAGGTCCACACGGATGGGATCCGGGCTGTTGTCCAGGTACATTTCAGCATACAGCCGCAATTGTTCGCCGTTCCGGGCGTGGTTGTAAATGGTCATGGCCAGGTGATCCGTTTCCTCCGGGCCGGAATATACCCGGTAAGCAACGCTTAGGTCATGCTTCCGATGATTCAGTTTTACCGTCGAGATGCCAAAATTTTCCAGTCCGTCTCCCTGGTTCTGTGCCAGACGTATGGTGACGTGGTACAATCCGCTTTTCCAGTCTGCGGGAATGTGAACGGACAGGGTCAGGGCAGCCTGCTGCCCGGGCAGGATATGCTTTGAACTCACCGCGGTGGTTGTTTCCGGGGATTCTTCCGGATGATACCCCTGTTCCAGGAAGTCCCTGAAAACCGCTGCCTTCCTGGTGACATTGAAGCGGCTCTGCACCAGCGGCTCCGCCATGTCGTCCGTCCTGTAAATCGTATGTTCGCCGGTAATGGTATGGGTGTCGTCCCCCCGGACGGTCCGGGAACTGTTTTCCGGGTGCAGGAAGTCCGCGTGGAAGAATTCCCGGGCTTCCGTTCCGTCCGGGTTGGGAATGATGTTCCCCTGGTCATCCTGCAGCACCATTTCCAGGTTCAGCGTACCCAGATTGGAGTTTCCGTCATTCATGACGCCCAGGAACAAATCCAGGTCCGTCCCGGGCCGCACCATATCGACGCCGGAGGAGATGCCCCTCAGATCCGCGTGGGGAACCAGCCGGTGCGGGAAAGAATAGATGCTGGCGGTTCCGTCCGGGTTCTGCCGGGTGTAATAGCCGTTCCCGTCTTCCGCCAGGCAGATGTGGACAGGCATTGTCCCGGGAGAGGCGGTAAACTCCGCCAGCACGAAATCATCGGTTGCCGTGTCCAGCTCCGGTTCGTAAGCTACGCTCTGCAACCGGTAGACGTCCGGATCCGAGCTGTTCTCCTTGGGGGCGGTTTCCAGCCAGTACAGGTACAGCGTATCGTAAACCTGCTGTGCCTGGAAATTGGAAGCTGTAACGGTGACATCCAGGTCCGTGACGGTCATGTACATATTGTGAGGCTCAGACGCCGGCTGGCTGATGCTCGCAGTCCTGAGATGCCGCTGGCCGGACTCACCGCCCTGCCCTTCTTCCGCCCCGTCCGATTCCAGCCAGAACAGCTGTACGCCGTTCAGTTCTTCCGGATCCTGGAAAGCTGTAAAGAACTCCACGTTTTCCTCCCGGACGGTGAGCGTCATGCTGCCGGAAGTCAAATAGTCCTTGCGATCCAGTTTTCCATCCTGAAGGGTATAAATCGTGTTCATCTTTTCCGAAAGCAGCGAAGCCCCGGTATTGTCGTAGTTCGTGATATCCGCGGAAAGAATCTGTTCGAAGGGATTTCCGGTTCCGGGTTCCAGATCGGAAATCCTGTAGCTCCAGGTCCATACGGCGGTTCTTGCCGGATTGCAGGCGGCGGTATATACCTCCACCCGGTTCCGCTCGCCCTGATCCCCGACCGCGTCATCCGCCAGTACCTGGCAGACTGCCAGGAGCGAGCTGTAATAACTTCCCTGGTAAAGGCTGGCCTGCAGGTTTCCCATCACCCGCATGGGCATAAATGTCGATTTGCTGCCAGGGAAAAGATACACAGGGGTTCCGTTGTCAAAGTAATACAGGTTGGTGTTAATCGTGATTTTTTCCTCGTTGCCCGGCACCCGGAGGGTAACCCTGTTTCCGTCCGGGCCGGTAATTTCCTTTTCCAGGAATGTATCGGCAGACGCAAAAGCCAGCAGTACCAGGTCGTTCCCGGCAAACTTCATTTGATCCGGATACAGTTCCCTGCGAAGCGGCTGAACCTCCACGTCAAAGCTGTAGATCCTGTAATCCTGCTCCGGGGCCACCACGGTCTCCTTTCCGTCCTTCAGGCGGTGGATGACCAACGCTCCCTGATGATCGATATAGAATGCATAAGCTTCGCCGTTGATGGCCCGGATCTGTATGTTTGAGTCCCCCAGCAGGAAGTTTTCCAGAACCGGACTGGCCTGGGGCGCCAGGGCGGGATAGCCCTCCGGCCGCATCTCCACGCCGTCATTCCCTTTTTCTTCCGCTTCGTCCGCTTTTGCTGATGCGATCAGTGTTTCATACCAGGGAAGGGTATTTGCACTGTCCTTCGGGTATTTCGCCAGCAGAATTTCCCCACTGTCATAGACATCCCAATTATAGTGGAGGACGAAGATATTCACCGCCACAAACGCGGCGCCGCCCAGGGTAACCATGGCCTGGATTTCTTTACAGCCAAAGGAGACGGAAACGGACACCTGAATCCATACATATCCGCCCATTGTAAAGTCGAGAATGCCTGGAATTCCAATAGCGATGCCCAGCGAAATGGTAAACCGGACGGTAAGGTTGATCCCCCACGCGCCCCAGTCCGCTTCCGCTTTGGTGACTCCCCGGTCCGGATCTACAAAAGTCTTCGCTGCGAATCGTACGGAAAGCATGAAAGAAAGCTGCAGGTGGATATCCAGGAAGACTGGGGGTGTGGGGATGAAAACAATATTCCAGCCCGCGTCAAAGCTGACCGTTCCCCCCAGAATGAACTGCCAGGAATACTGATAATTGCTCTGTTCATCCGTTCCGCCGCTCACATACCTTCCGAGAAACCCGATGCCGAATGAAACAGACGCACAAAAGGATCCCAGCACAGGAATCCGATGCCCCGGCAGGCTGGAATATGTTGAAGCGATAGCATCCCTGGTTTTCTCAAACTGATCCTTGAAATTTCTTTTTTCAATATCGTTGAGTTGAGTGTCAACCTGCTTTTGATCCTTTGATCTCCACGCTTTCAGTTTGTCGAGATTGAATCCAATCTCCGCTCCTCCCACGTAGCCCAGAAAGGATCCGTCCAGATTTCCCACAACATTGAACATTAAGCCTGTCCATGGAAAATCAATACTGAATGTCATGCCGCCGGACCAGTCTGCGATGTTGAGTTTCTCTTTGGGTACAGTGAAATGGAGGCCAATACCTTCAAAAACGCTGCTCAATCCATCAAGAGAGGTAATAGCCTCGTCCACGACTCCCTGGACAAACTGCAATTCCAGTGTTTGTATCGTAGTGCTGGCCTGATCCTTGACTTCCGCTGTCATCTCAGTGTCCGGCATTACCATTCTCTTCCAGGTTTCCGTGAACACCGCTGCATTTTTCACTTTGCCGTCCGCCGTTTCTGCGGCGGTCTTTGCTGTTTTCTCGTATCTCTTCCCATCCGTGCCGGTATAGCGCAGCACCACCTCCGCCGGGGCGGAAGTCATGATGCGGAGATCAAACTGCATATCGTTCTTCGAGCTGTAAAAAGCCGTATATTTCTCTGTCAGGATGTTGTAATTTTTATCCCCGGCCCCGAAGGAAGCGCCCAGGATATACGGTGTTTCAAGGCCGTTGTCGTCCGCAAGGACTTCCGTATATTTTTCGCCTTTCCGGATCTCAGCTTCCTCCACAATCAGTTTCCGGAAGGCGGAATTGCCCGAATCAAAATTGATTTCAAGATCCGCAATGATTATCGCATCCTCGTTGGGGGAAAACCGGTCGGCGTTTTCAAAGATCACACCGCCAATTTCGTCCGTCCTCCGGGTTTCCCGAACCCCCTGGGCGGAGATTGTCACCGGAATCCCTTCCAGTCGGGTCCCCTGGCTGTTCATGATCTGAAACGCAATGGAATTCTCATCCACCACGTCCACGGCGATGGTTTCACCGCTGTCCGCCAGCGCACTGGAAATCGGTGAAAGCCGCGCCGTCAGCACGCTCCCCCCGGCGGGGTACAGGACGGAGGCGGATACTGTGGAATGTACCGTTTCCGGTAAGCGATAACTCAGGATGGTATCCGCCCACTCCTGCTGTTCCTTGTCCCCCGGGCCGTTGGCCCCGGCGGATCCGGCCAGGCCGCCGTACCAGTCTTTGATCTGCTGAAGCCAGTTCTCCGCGTTTTCCGCCAGCTCCCCGCGAATCTTCCGGATTGCCTCCGTGGATTCCTCGATCTCCCTGGAAGCCGTCAGCTTCGCGGAGCCGGAAAAGTCCGCCCGGCCGATCAGTTCCATCCGGCCCTGTATGATGCCGGTATGCCGATCCAGCTGCTCCCGGCACCACCGGATCCGCTCCCGCAGCGCCTCTGCCGCGTGACGGCTGTCCAGCAGGCGCTGATACTGCGCTTCGTTGCTGCCTCCGGTAACGGAGGTGTACAGCGCGATGTTTTCCTGTTTTATATCATACAGCGCGTTTTCCAGCCGGCTGTGCATCTGCTTCAGGGCGGCGACCTCCTCCCGCAGCAGCTCATCCAGCCATTCCCGCATCTGATGCGCGTTCATGTCGCCGGAAAACGGCATCCCCGGCCGATACTCCGCGGCACCCTCGTCCAGTCCGGTTAATGCCCATGCTGCGGCCAGTTCCTCCGGGGTCAGCACATGACTGTCGTCCGCCCAGGCGGAGCCGAAGGAGACCGTGAACAATATCACCGCCATCAGCAGACAAAAGATTTTTTCTTTTTTCATACGCGGCCCCTCCTCAGTCCAGGTTCAGCCGGGAAAGATCTGTCTCTATGGCATATTGCTGCTTCCAGGTTTCCATCAGCTCCATCAGCTGGCGCAGCTGCGCGTCATAAACGATGTTCTGTGCCACCATTTCCCGCTCCTGGGCAGTCAGCTGATGCGCCCCCTCGGGCAGGAGTCCCGCACAGTATAAAATATACATCCCGTCGGCGACGGGAACCGGGTCCGAGATCTGTCCGGGCTCTGTCAGGGACAAGGCAGCAGTGTACAGGTTTCCTGTCCAGTTGGAGCTGTCCGGATGAAAGGGTGTCCCGGGGTTGTCCGGATCGGCGAAAACCTGCTTTTCATCATAGACCCGCACCGCATGGTCAAAGGTCATTCCTTCAGCCATCCGGCGGACGATTTTCTCTTTCAGCGCTTCCGCTGCCGGCAGGGCTTGCCGAAGGACGTCCATCAGCTCCGCTTCCGTGGCTTTCAGCTTTTCTCCCGCGCGGTCATAGGCTTCCCGCAGGGGTTTCAGCTCGTTGAAATCCTCCACCGATGCCGCGGCGTATGCCAGGGTGTTATACGCGTTCATCACCTCTGTCTCCTGCAGGGAGAAGCGGACGGCCAGCGGCCGGGCGTTCCGGGTCACATCCTCCGGATACGGCACAACAACCCATTTCATTAACCTGTATCCCGCTGGAGTATAAAAGGATTCATTCCCTTTGATAAAGACTTCCTGCTCGTAGAGCGCAAGATTGTTTTCGTATTTTTTCCGGTCCCCTTCCACGTACTTTTCCAGGTAATATGCGTCGATCTCATCCTCCGTCGGCGTAAATGTGCCGCAGAAGAGGCTGAATACCCGGAACTGGCGCTCCGCCGCCTCCAGGCTCATCCGGAACCGCTCCAGGGTATATCCCCTGTCGTTCATCCATTCGGATACCTGTGCGTCTGTAACGTTGATCCCGCTTTCCGAAGCATAGCGGTACAGGTTCTGCCAGGCCTGGTCATACTGGGTCTGGGCCCGCATGCGGATGATTTCCTCCTCAGCGTCCGAAAAATCATGCATTCCCTTTTCCTTCAGGATATTCTCGATCAGGCCGATGCCGATGACCTGCTCAATCACGGCGTCCCGGATACGCTCCTTGTCCTCCCGCTCCAGCAGCTCCCAGTAGATGCCGTTCTGGTCCGCAGCGGTGTGCATGGTGAACTCCACCAGGGATTTGGGATACGTATATTCCCCGACCCGGACTGCCACCGGATCCTCCGCCGCTTCCGAAAGTCCGCAGCAACAGGGGATCAGGCACAACGCTGCCAGAACTGTGCAAAAAAATCGTTTCATTTTCTCACTCCACCGGAACGAAATGGACACATCTGTGCCGCCGGAAAAATTTAATTCATTATAATTGATGGGAAACTGTCTTTCAAGCTTTTTCAAAAAACAAAACGCACCCCAGTTAAAATTTCAGGTGATTTGGATGCGGAATAATTTCCGCATCCAAAATGGATAATGGAATATGCAGGGATGCCGGAAGGGCAGAGGGAAAAAAGGAGGGTGCAACCATGGAACGCGCAGCGGGAGGAATAACCTGGAGGGAGATCGCCATGGGGCTTACGAAGGAGTTCATGGTCTGGGGCTGCCCCTTTGACCGGCGGAAGCTGCCGGAAATCGCCATGGGATACGACTGCACGCCCCTGCAGTTCTGGAACTGGATGGACGATCCGGAAACGCCCCGCACCGAGCGGGGGTTCCTGCGGGTGCTGGGGTACGCCTGGCGGAAAGCCCGGCAGGAGGAGGCGCCGGCGGCGGTTCCGCGCAAAGAGGCGGCGGAAAGCGTCCGGGCGGCCTGAACCCGGAAAATAATTTTTTTGCGCCGGACCCGGTTCCCCCGGGGCCGGATTATGGTATACTGTTTTAAGAGGGAAAAAAGAAACGAAACAGACGGTCCGGAAGCAAGCGGAGAAACGGAGGGAATGGCTGTGAGTCCCGTGGCCTGGATTCTGCTGGGCAGCGCGGCAGTGGTCCTGCTGGCGGGCAGAAGCCGAAACGGCCGGCAAAAAAGCGCTTCGGCGGAAGAGCCGAAGCGGATTGACCATCTTCATTATATGGAGGAGGATGAGTACGAATGCCCGGCCTGCGGCGCCCGTTTCACCCGGGACCTCATGACCTGTCCGGCCTGCGGTGCCCGCTTTTCCGGCCGGACGGAGGACGATACGGCGTTTATCGATGAAATGATCTTCTGGGAAGATGAGGACGACTGAACCGGTGAAAGGAGGAACCCCGGATGGATCCGAAAAAGGAAAGGGAATACGCGGACGAAATACCGGAGGACGAGGAGGAAGAAAGGCCTTCCCCCTATGAACCGGTATACCGGGACGGAAGCGCCCGGAACGAATGCTGGGAAGGGGAGCAGTCTTTTTAGTCTCACCATTCTGCCATTTCCGCCCGGTGCTGCGCAGATTTCCCCGGAAGGCTGCGAAAAGCGGCTCTCTTTTTTTATGCCGATGCCGGGACGATCCCCGCGTTTCAGAAGAAGGGCCAGCGGCTCAGCAGGAAACCGGGAATCACCACGATCAGGAAAAACGCCCAGCTGACCAGCGTGAACACCCGGATGAACCGGCCGCCCTGCCCGGGATAGGACCGCACGTAAATCCGGTAGTTGATGACCGAGGCCAGGGAGCCGATCAGGGAGCAGAGGCCGGCGGTGTCCGCCCCGTAAATCAGCCCGGCGAAGTTTCCGGAGAAGGGGTAGAGCACAATGGTGGCCGGCACGTTGGAAATGACCTGGGACAGGCCGATGGCCCACCAGTATTCGTTCCCGTCCACGGCCTTTGTCAGCACCCCGGAAATGCCCGGGTGCGCGGCGATGGACGAGGAGAAAACGAAAAAGCACAGGAAGGTGACAATCAGCACGTAGTCCACCTGCAGCAGCAGCTTCCGGTCCACCAGCAGAATCGTGCCGAGGACCAGCGCCACCGCCCAGGGCCACAGCCCGGTGCGGGTGACGATCACCGTCAGGATCAGCGCGAAAAGCACCAGGTAGATTCCCCGGCGGATCCGGCCTTCCGGCTGCCAGGGCTTGTCCTCCGCCCCGGCGGAAATCTCCTCCCGCAGGTTTTTCCGGTACAGGAAAAGAATGAAGCCAACCAGCAGCAGGGCGGACAGGGCGCACAGCGGCAGCATGTGCGCCATGAAATGCCAGGCGCTGACCCCGGCCTGGCCGAAAAGAAACAGGTTCTGGGGGCTGCCGAAGGGCATGAGCATGGAGCCCCGGATGGCCGCAATGTTCTGCAGGGTCAGCACGGGCAGGATGTACTTCTCCTTTCCGGCGGCGCCGAAAAGCAGCAGGGTCAGCGGCACAAAAATGATCAGGGAAACGTCGTTGGTCACGAACATGGAAGTGAAGAACACGCCGAAAACCAGGAACAGCGTCAGCGTGGTCATCCGCTTCATGCGCCCGGCCAGGCGGATCAGCGGCCGGAAAATGTTTTCCTTTTTAAAGCCTTCCAGCACGCACAGCATCATCAGCAGGGTGCCCAGGGTCCGCCAGTCAATCTCCTGCAGCAGCCGCCCTGAGGGCGGGGTGATGACCAGCGCGGCCGCCGCTGCAGCCAGCGACAGGGTCAGCATCATTTCCTTTTTGAAAAACCCGAATACTTTTTTCATGAACAGCCGTGTCCTTTCCCCGTCAGATCAGCCCGTTGATGTATGCGGTCAGCTGCTCCCGGTTGTAGTAGCTGTCAAGGTTGGCCAGGTACAGATCCGGTTCGATGCCCCGGTCGATGTCGTAAAACACGCCGTTTTTGAAATAGGACAGCTGGTAGTTGCCGGACAGCTGGATCAGGGTTCCCCAGGCGGTGGAGAAGGGCAGGACGAGGCAGGATCCGCCTCCGGAGGTCCGGCCGATCAGGGTGGCCTTCTGGGTGTTCTTGAAGGCGGCGGGAACCAGGTTTCCGCAGGAGAAGCTCAGCGGGGAAATCAGGCAGAACACCTTTTTGTCGTACAGGGTGTCCTCCACGGTGAATGCGCCGTCCAGGTTGACGTCCGCCCGGTAGAAGGTGTTGGAGTTGGCTCCGGTAAATTTGTTTTCCATGCTCACCGAAGCGTCCCCCAGCACCCAGCACATCACAAAGGCCGCCGCGGGCACGGAGCCGCCTTCGTTGCAGCTCAGGTCAATCACCACGTTTTCCACGGGGCTGTCTTCCCGGTAAATCATTTCGTGGGCCCGGTGAATCAGCTGAATGGTATCCTCATCCGGTTCCACGTCCTCCCCGTCCGGAACCGGTTCCTCGTAGTAGGAAGGCCAGTCCATGCTGGTAAAGGCGTCAAAGGTGATATAGGCGGTGTTGCCGATCTCCTGGTAGCTGTCGAAGTCCTCGCCAAGATACTTTTCGCGGCACTCGGTGTACATGTCCCTGTCCGCATTGTATTTTTCGGTGGACGGCCCGGTGCTTTCCACCGCGTAGGAGGCGCTGCTCATCCAGGAAGGGCTCAGGAAGGCGGAATGCTGGTCGTCCAGGCAGAGGTTGATGAGATATTCCAGGGCCTTGTCTGCGGCGGCGGAATCCGCATCCGCCAGCTGCCCGTCCAGTCCCGTCTGCCAGAACAGCTGGCTGAAGGAGGTGATGCCGTGAATCTCCTTTAGCCCGTACAGGCAGTCCAGCGCCAGGCACAGCTCGTTGTATCCGAATTCCGCCAGCGCTTTGCTCCGGGAAACGGGGGCGGCCGAATAGTAATATTCGCCCAGGGGCGTCAGGCCGCCTTCCCGGGTGCCGAAGCAGTCGGCGTCGCCCAGGAACAGGGCATCTCCGTTGTAAAACAGGCTCTGCTGGAAAACCGGCGAAACGAGGAAATCGCTGATCAGCTGCAGGGGAAGAAAGCCGGTGCCTTCCGCTTCCGGCAGGGAAATATGGTATTCCTTCAGGTCCAGCACCACCGCGTCCCCCTGCCGTTCGCAGGACTTGCTGACGGTGCTCTGGAACAGCGTTCCCTTCCGGTTGGAAACGTCCGGGCCGGCAAAAAGCTTTTCCAGCAGGGCCGAATCGGTGGAATCATGGATAAAGAGATCATAGTCGTTGAAAACAATCAGGTCATCGGCAAAATCCACCTGCATGAAATAACCGTTCTCCCGGGTCAGGATCAGCAGGTGCTCTTCCGGATCCATCACATAATCCAGGGCGTAATCCGGGTCCGGGAAGCAGTCGTTATACAGCATGCACAGCAGCCCGGGAAGGTCCGTCGCGTCAATCCACGGAAGATCCCCGTCGCCGTTGAGCAGGCATACCGTAAACTCGTCCTCCGCCTCCACGGTAGTTATGTAGAAGGGCAGCGTCACCCGCTCCACGGATACGGATTCATCCCCGCCGCTTTCCGCCTGTGCGGGCGCCAGGCCGATGAGCAGCGCCAGCACCAGGATCCATGCAGTGATTTTTTTCATCGGGTATCTCCTCCTCCGAACCTGCCTGCTTTCGCGCAGGGCGATTCATCATACCAAAAAAACCCTTTTCCTTCAACCTCGAACCCGGCCGGAAAACCTCCGGAAAAAAGAATCGGGCATTGACCGGCGGAGCCGGATTCTGTAAAATAGAAGAAAGACCGGATCGGAAAAACCCGGTCAACGAATGGAGGAAAAACCGAAAATGAAACTGAAAAAATTCTTTGCGTTCCTTCTGGCGTTCTGCCTGCTGTTTTCCGCCGCATCCGCGGAGCAGGTTGACATCTTTTCATCCATCGGCAACTGGTTCGGCCAGGCCGTGAAGGATGCCGGCAAATGGGTTTCCCAGGCCTGGGAGGATTCCACCAAATGGGTGAACCAGGCGCTGGACGATTCCGGCAAATGGGTGGCCCAGGCGTGGGAGGACTCCTCCAAATGGGTTTCCCAGGCCTGGACGGACAGCAGCAAATGGGTGGCCGATAACTGGACCGGCTTCCTGACCTGGGTCAAAACCATTACTTGGGACAATCCCTATACCTGGATCCCCACCGTGGTGCAGGAAAAAGGCGCCGCGGCCTACGACGAGTATGCCGCCTTCAAGGCCTTCCTGGCGGGCGGCCCGGACGCCGCCGCGGTCCGCGGGGAGTTCGCCAAACGGCTTGCCGCCCTGTCCCTGGCCCAGGAAGAGCAGGATTCCGTCTGGAACGTCCTGGCCAAATGGGCGGAGGATAAGAAAATCCCCCAGGAAAAAGCTGCCCTGCTGGCCATTCCCTGCCTGGTGCGGCTGAACCTCCTGGGCAAGTCCGTCCTGGGCCTGGGGGACAATGACCGCCTTACGGCTCCCATGGTCGCCCAGTACCAGCTGACCATCCTGGAGGCCATGCAGGTCAATTCCGCGGAGGATGCGGAGGCCCGGCTCAACGCCCTCCGGTCCACCCTGGACCAGCTGGCAAAGCCGGCCGCCTGATAAAAATCCAGCAGGCATACAAAAAGGAGCGTCTTTCGCAGGGCGCTCCTTTGCCGTTTCCGGAGGCGCTGCCGGGCCGATGTCCCGGACAGCGGCACCCCCAACGGGACAGCCGGCAGGGAGAAAGGATGGCCTTCCGCTGTTCCGAATGAATATGCCTGGCGGCTCCTTGACCTGACCACAGGTGGTTATGTTATCATAAACGAAAACAGAAACCACCCGATGGACAGAGGTTGATATAAAATGAGCATATTTCGCCAGAAAAGCCTGAAGCGAATCTCTTCTCCGGAACAGCTGAATGATTATATCCGTGTGACCCGGCCGTCGGTGTGGCTGGTGCTGGCAGCCGTGATCCTTCTCCTGGCCGGGATCATCGTATGGAGTATCCTGGGCACGGTTGAAGCCCGTGAAGCTGACGGCAGCACAAAGGAAATCCATCCCATCACGTTTGTTACCAATTAATGACCTTCTGAGCGGGAGATAAAACGATGGCAGAGAAAACCGCCGGGCGCCCCGTCCGGAAAGGCGTGGCAAAAGTACCGATGGTCATGCAGCTCGAAGCGCTGGAATGCGGGGCTGCATGTCTTTGCATGCTGCTGGCCTATTATGGCAAATGGATTCCGCTGGAGCAGGTCCGCGCGGACTGCGGGGTAAGCCGGGACGGATCCACCGCTAAAAACATCCTGCGTGCAGCCCGCAATTACGGAATGAAAGCCCAGGGTTCCCGGTTTGAACCGAAGATGCTGCGGGACAGGGGCCGGTTTCCCTGCATTATTCACTGGGAATTCAATCATTTTGTTGTCTGCAACGGATTCAAAGGGGATCGGGTATGGCTGAACGATCCGGCCGAGGGAACCTATTCCGTCAGCCTGGAACAGTTTGACCAGTCTTTTACCGGCGTTGTGCTGATGATGGAACCCGGGGAAGCATTTGAGCCGGGCGGAAAACCCAAAAGCGCGGTCTCCTTTATCCGGAAACGGCTGAAAGGAACGGAGGCTGCCGTTCTCTTCGTCGTGCTGACAACCGTGATCGCTTCCCTGACGGGGATTGTGAACGCGGGCTTTTCCCGCGCTTTCCTGGATTATCTCCTGCCGGGAACCAACCCGGACTGGGTGACGCCTTTTTTTATCGGGATGGCTGCGGTGGCGGTTATCCAGATTGCCGCGGCCTGGATCCAGGCATTTTATTCCCTGCGGATCAACGGGAAAATGGCGGCGGAAGGAAATGTGTCCTACATATGGAAGGTGCTGAGACTGCCGATGAATTTCTTCTCCCAGCGGATGGCGGGGGATATCCAGGCGCGGAAGGAAAGCAATGCTTCCATCGCTGAAAACATGGTCAGTACGCTGGCGCCGCTGGCGCTGAATACCGGCATGCTGGTTTTCTACCTGGTGGTTATGTTCCGGTATTCCTGGCTGCTGACGCTGATCGGGCTCTCCGCAATGGCTGTCAACTTTGCCATGTCCCGGTATATCAGCAACAAACGGATCAATATTACCCGGATTGCCATGCGGGATGAAGGAAAACTCGCCGGGGCCACCGTCGGCGCGCTGGACATGATCGAAACCATCAAAGCCAGCGGCGCGGAAAACGGATACTTTGAAAAATGGTCCGGATACCAGGCGTCCGTAAACACTCAAAATGTCCGCTTTGCAAGAATAAACCTGTACCTGGGGATGATTCCGGAGGCTGTAAGCAGGCTCCTGGATGTCGCCGTGCTGATCCTGGGCGTATGGCTGACAATGCAGGGAAAGTTCACCGAAGGAATGATCCTGGCTTTCCAGGGATTCCTGTACGCGTTTATGGATCCCGCGGGCAGGCTGATTTCCGCCGGACAGACCTTCCAGGAGATGCGCACCGGGATGGAACGCATTGAGGACGTCATGGAGTACCCGGATGATCCGGTGTTCGACGGAAAAGCGGAAAGCGCGGAAGAAATCAGCAAGCTTACCGGAAGCCTGGAAATGCGCAACGTCACGTTTGGCTATTCCAGGCTGGGGCCGCCCCTGATCGAGGATTTCAACCTGACGCTGAAACCGGGGCAGCGGGTTGCCTTTGTGGGTGCTTCCGGATGCGGAAAATCCACGCTGGCGAATCTGATTTCCGGTCTGTATCAGCCCTGGAGCGGGGAAATCCTGTTTGACGGGGAACCGGTTTCCCGGATTGACCGGGACGCCTTCACCGGTTCCGTCGCGGTTGTGGACCAGGATATCATCCTCTTTGAGGACACGATTGCCGCAAACATCAAAATGTGGGATACCTCCATTGAGGACTACGAGATGATCATGGCGGCGCGGGATGCGAAAATCCATGAGGACATCATGCAGCGGGCGGGCGGCTATCAGTACCGGATTACGGAGGGCGGCCGGGATTTCTCGGGCGGCCAGCGGCAGCGCCTGGAGATTGCCCGGGTGCTGGCGCAGGATCCGACGATGATTATCATGGACGAGGCCACCAGCGCGCTGGATGCCCGGACGGAATTCGAGGTGGTTGAATCCATCCGCAGGCGCCGGATTACCTGCGTTGTGATTGCCCACAGGCTGTCGACCGTAAGGGATTGCGACGAGATCATCGTGATGGACCGGGGCAAGGTTGCGGAACGCGGAACCCATGAAGAACTGATGGCGCTGAACGGACTGTATGCATCCCTGGTAACGTCTGAGTAAAGGAGGAAGCCGAATGGGCTGGTTTGACGATCAGATCCGGGAGCGCAAGGAAACGGAACAAGCCCTGTTCGAGGAATCCTTCCGGGCGATTGCCGGGGCCGTGATGGGAAGGCGCCTGTCGGAAGCGCTGAACAATGAACGGCAGGCAGCCACGGACGCCATCGGGGAAATCCTGAAGTACTACCGTGTCCGGCCCCGGGAAGTACCGGATACCATCCGGGACATGAACGAGGTGCTGGAATACCTGATGCGCCCCTTCGGCATTATGCGGCGCAGCGTAAAACTTGGGAAAAACTGGTACAGGGATGCCGCGGGCGCGATGCTGGGAACACGGAAAGATGACGGAACCGTGGTGGCTTTGCTGCCCCGGGGACTGTCGGGCTATCATTTCCTGGACCGGAAAACAGGGAAATACGTTCGCGTAAACCGGGACACCGCCGCCCTGTTTGACGAGGAGGCTTTCGCGTTTTACAAACCGTTCCCTTTAAAGAAAATGAACACCCGGGACCTGGTGAAATATATACTGGGGCAGGTTTCCCCGGCGGATTCCGTCCTGCTGGCGGCGGCGGTGATCGCGGCGACGCTGGCCGGGATGTTCATGCCCCGCCTGAACGCCCTGCTGTTTTCGGACGTCCTGGCGTCCGGAAGCATAAAAATGCTGGCAGGCATGGCCGTCTTTATGGCCTGCGCGGTTCTTTCCGCCCTGCTGTTTTCCACGGTGAAGAACTTCATCACTGCACGGATTACTTCCAGGGCAGGGATTGCGGTGGAGGCGGCGTCCATGATGCGCGTACTGTCCCTGCCGGCGGACTTTTTCAAACAGTACAGCTCGGGCGAACTGTCCAGCCGGATCAACTCCGTCAGTATCCTTGTAAAACAAATGGCGGAGACGATCCTGTCCACAGGCCTTGTCAGCCTGTTTTCCCTTGCCTATGTTTCGCAGCTTTTCCTGTATGCCCCGTCCATGGCCCGACCGGCTGTGCTGGTGATTATATGCACGTTCGCGATCTCCGCGGCAACGGTGCTGATACAGCTGAAAGTAACCCGGCAGCGTCTGGAGGTTTCCGCCAGGGAAAGCGGCGTCTGCCACGCCATGATCAGCGGCATCCGGAAAATCCGGCTGGCCGGCGCAGAAACGAGGGCTTTTGCCCGGTGGGGAAGGGTATACGCCGAAAGTGCCCGGCTGGCCTATAATCCGCCCATATTCCTGAAAATCGGAACGGTCATCAGCCTTGCTGTTTCCACGGTCGGCATGATGGTACTGTATTATACGGCGATCCGCAGCAAAGTCTCCGTATCGGACTATTACGCGTTCAATTCCGCATACGGCACGGTCAGCGGGGCATTCCTCACCCTGTCCGGTGTTGCGGCTTCTGTGGCGCAGATCAAGCCGATTATGGACCTGGTGAAACCCATTCTGGAAACCGTGCCGGAGATTGACGAGAACAGGGTGATGGTGACCCGGCTCTCCGGGGGAATCGAATTGAACAACGTTTCGTTCCGGTACCAGGAGGATATGCCCCTGATCCTGGACAACCTGAGCCTGAAAATCCGGCCGGGGCAGTATGTGGCCATCGTCGGGAAGACCGGATGCGGAAAGAGCACCCTGATGCGGATCCTGCTGGGATTTGAAAAACCGCAGAAAGGGGCCGTGTACTATGACGGACGGGACCTGAAAACCCTGGATCCCAAATCCCTGCGCAGGTGCATCGGCAGCGTGATACAGGACGGGAAACTCTTCATGGGGGATATGTACTCCAACATTACGGTTTCCGCTCCCTGGCTGACGGTCGACGACGCCTGGGAAGCGGCGGAGGCTGCCGGGCTCGCGGAGGATATCCGGCAGATGCCCATGGGAATGAACACGCTGATTTCAGAGGGCCAGGGCGGAATCTCCGGGGGGCAGCGCCAGCGGATCATGATCGCCCGGGCCATCGCCCCGAAACCGAAGGTCCTGATGTTTGACGAAGCGACAAGCGCGCTGGACAACCTGACACAAAAGCAGGTTTCCGAAGCGCTGGACAGGATGAAATGCACCCGGATCGTGATTGCCCACCGGCTGAGCACCATCCGGCAGTGCGACCGGATCATCGTGCTGGAGGGCGGACGGATCGTTGAAGACGGAACCTATGAGGAGCTCATCGCCGGGAACGGGGTTTTTTCCGAACTGGTTGCCCGGCAGATGCTGAACCGGCCCGATAAAAACGAAGGAGGAAAGGGAACATGACGCTTGAAAAGGACGCAACCGGAACCCGGCTGACCATCGTGCCGGATGCGGAGCTGGATACCATTGCCGCGCGGGAGCTGGAAGGGGAGCTGCGCATGGCGATCGACGGGGTTACAGAACTGGTTTTCGATATGCGCGAGGTCAACTATATGGCATCCGCCGCCCTGCGTGTGCTTCATTCGGCGCAGAAGGTGATGAAAACCCAGGGGAGCATGGTGGTCCGCAATGTGAAACCGGAAGCAATGGAGATCTTTGAGGTTACAGGATTTGTGGACCTGCTGACGATCGAAACCTGACGACGGAACCGTACGGCGGAAAACCTCCGGGAAGACGAGGGATCATCCATATGAAAAAGAAGAAAAAAAAGATATCCGGCACATTCCGGAAATGGCTCAGCATCATTGTGCTGACCGCTTTTGTGCTGTCCCTGCTGTTCTCCTGGCTGTACCAGACCGGGAAGGTGCGGGACAACGCGGCCAGCCTGCTGAAAATCAACATTGAGGATGTGCGGCAGGATACCATCGACGCGTCCGATGAAAACCTGCTGAAACTGACGGAGCAGATTGCCGGCGAGCTGGACCGGCTGGAGGAAGGCGCCTCATCGGAGGATCTTCCGGCGCTGATGGAAAAATACGATGTGGCGGAAATCAACGTGATCAACGAAAAAGGGATCATTACCGCTTCCACCTATCCGTTATTCCTGAACTACAATATGTACGACGGGAGCCAGTCCGCTGAATTCACATGCCTGCTGGACGGCGGCCTTACCTCTTTTGTCCAGAGCTACCAGCCGATCTCCCGTGATCCGTCCCTGTCCCGGAAATACGCAGGCGTCACGCTGAAGCGGGGGGGCTTCGTCCAGGTCGGCTATGACGCGGAACGCTTCCAGCGGGATATCGACAAGCAGATTATCGGCGTTACCCGGAACCGGCATGTGGGGGAAACCGGCAGCGTGATCGTTGCCAATGAAAACCAGGTGATTGTCAGCGACCGGCACCAGTATGAAGGGCAGGAGCTGGCGGCAACCGGAATCCGGATCGACCGGGAGGCCATGAAGCCGGACACGGTCTGCATGGCTACGGTATACGGAAAAGAAAGCTATCTGATGTACACCTTCACTGAAGGATACTATATTATTTCAGTCATTCCGAGCAATGAGCTCCTGCTTTCGCGGAATACGTCCGTGATGATGACGGCGTTCATGGATATTGTGGTTTTCCTGGAGCTGTTTATCCTGGTTGTTATCCTTGTCCGGCAGCTGGTCGTTAAAAACATCGACAGCGTCAACGGATCGCTTTCCCGCATTACCGAGGGCAACCTGGATGTGGAGGTGGATGTACGGGACAGCGCGGAGTTCTCCTCCCTGTCGGACGATATCAACACGACCGTCGCAACGCTTAAAAAGTATATCGCCGACGCATCCGCCCGGATCGACCAGGAACTGGAATTCGCCCGGGTGATCCAGCTTTCCGCGATGCCGCGGGTCTTTCCGCAGCGGGAGGAATTTGAGATTTACGCGACGATTGATCCGGCCAGGGAAGTCGGCGGGGATTTCTATGATTTTTTCCAGGTGGATGAGGATCACCTGGCGCTGGTCATCGCGGATGTCAGCGGGAAAGGAATTCCCGCAGCGATGTTCATGATGACAGCCAAATCGCTGATCAAGAACCGGGCCCGGCTGGGGGAAAACCCGGAAGAAATCCTCGGCCATGTGAATAACCAGCTGTGCGAGGGAAACGACGCGGAACTGTTTGTTACCGTATGGCTGGCCATTATCGAGCTGTCAACCGGGAAAGGCCTTGCCGTCAATGCCGGACACGAACACCCGGTTCTCCGCCGGGCGGGGGGCGCCTATGAACTGGTAAAATACCGCCATGCTCCCGCTGTCGGACTGGAGGAAGGCATCCGCTTCCGGCAGCACGCGTTTGAAATGCATCCCGGAGACAGCCTGTTCGTCTATACCGACGGCGTACCGGAAGCGCACGATCCGGAGAACCGGCAATACGGCACCGAGAGAATGCTTTCCGCCCTGAACCGCCGTCCGGACGCATCCCAGAAGGAACTCCAGGAGACTGTCCGGGCGGATGTGGACAGCTTCAAGGGAGACGCGCCGCAGTTCGACGATATCACCATGCTCGGATTCCTTTACAACGGTTCCGGAAAGACCGGCACGGACGGGAAAACGGAAGAAGTGACGGTGGATGCGACAATGGATAACCTGCCGCAGGTCATGGCGCCGGTGATCCGCGCCCTGGAAAAACTGGAATGCCCGCCGGAAACCGGAAGACATGTCCGGACCGCGGTGGAGGAACTGTACGTCAATATTGAAAGCTACGCCTATGCGCCGGGAACCGGCCCGGTGACCGTCCGCGTTCGCACGGAAACGGATCCGCGGGCAATCACCGTCACCCTCATTGACAAAGGGATTCCGCATGATCCGCTGAAAAAACCCGATCCGGACCTGACGCTCTCCCTGGAGGACAGGCCGATCGGGGGGATGGGGATCTATATGGTAAAAAAATTTATGGATGAGGCGTCCTACCGGTATGACGACGGCCGGAACATGCTGACAATCCGCAAGATGATTCCCTGATCCGGGCCGGAGAAGCGCGGCGGGTTTAGTCCGCGCCGGATACCGGCACGACAATCCGGTAGCAGTAGTGCTCCGACGCAATATGGTTGCCGGTATAGGGAGCAACCAGGCCGATGAACCGCACGGGACCGGCCGGCCGGATTTTCCGGGCAATAATCTCCTCCCGGAAACGCGCGTCAAGCGTGCCGATCATCGAATAATCCCCATAGGCCAGCCCGGAAAAGGCATGAACCGCCGGAAAGGTGACCAGGTGCGGATCCCCGTGCCCGCCGGGAATCACCGGAATACAGGCCGTTGACGTGTGCGGATGATCCATAACCGGGCTGCTGACCTGCCAGTCATCCGAAAAGATCCCGAACAGCGGCTCCGTTCCGTTCAGCTGGTATCCGGCGCTGATACACTGCTCGTGCACCCTGTAGAAAAAAGTTTCGCCGTCTTCCGCGGAAGTGAGGACCGATGAAACGCAGTAGCAGGTGACTTCCGAAAGATCCACGAAGGAAAAGCTCAGCGAAGGAAGTCCGCCGCTGCGTACTTCCAGCTCTTCCAGCGTGCGCTGCATCCGGCTGAGCTTTTCGCGCTGCCTGCGCAGGAATTCACGGCTGTCCTCCCGCTGATAATAGCAATCCGAAATCTCTGTGCGGGTCAGGCCCAGGGACTGCAGTATCAGATACTGCCCGACCTGGGAGGCGTTATACGCGTCATAATACCGGTATCCTGTTTCCGGATCCACGCGGCAGGGGGTCAGGACCCCGCTTTCCTCAATGCGGATCAGCGTTGTACGGCTGACGCCGCAGGCACGGGAGAATTCCTTCATCGTGAAAAGTTTACGGTCTTCCGGGAAATTCATTGCCGACACTCCTTCATAATCGCTTGACCTGACCATGGGTGGTTATGTTAACATCTTAGCACAGAACAACCGAATGTCAATTTTTCCGGAATACCTGCCGGAAAAAACAGTTTCCTGTACGCATACGGAAATGGAAAACCTGCGTCAGGGCGAAAAAAATTCAGGAGGAAGACCGTGAGGAAAATTCTGAGTATCTGCCTGATTGTTGCGCTGCTGTTCACCAGCCTGGCGGCTGTACCGGCATCGGGCGAACCGGCTTTCAGCAGCAGCCTGCGGGCGGAACTGGCGGCACAGTATGAAGCACTGCTGCCGGATCTGGGCATCCGCGCGGAGGAATGGGAAAACGAGATGAACCGCTGCACCGATGAGGAAAAGGTCATTATGCAGTATTATTTCATCACAACCGATATGAGCGCGCTGTGCAGCATTGATTTCTCCCTGCTGCACAGCTTTGCCGCACACGCGGCCATGCTCCGCGAAACCATGCCGTGGACCCGGGAGCTGGACGAAGAAACATTCCTCTGCTATGTCGCGTCCTACCGCGTTCTGAAAGAGCCGATTGTGGACTACCGGCCTTTTTTCTATGAACAGCTGGCCGGAAAAATCAAAGGCCGGTCCCTGACCGAAGCGGCATTGCTGGTAAATTTCTGGTGCGGGTCACAGGCGACATATGCCGATACCGACCAGCGGGAAGCATCCCCGCTGGGCATGGTCAACGGAGGCTTCGGACGGTGCGGTGAAGAAACCAATTTTGTCGTCAATACGCTCCGCAGCGTGGGGATTCCTGCCCGGGAATGCAACGTTAAATGGACCACAGTACCGGGAGGCCATACTGTTGTGCAGGCGCTGATTGACGGGGAATGGCACTATATGGGCGCGTGTGAGCCTGACCCGGTGCTGGACAGCGCATGGTGCTCCAGCCGGTTCGGCAGCATCCTCATGACGGAATCCCGTACCTTCAGTTCCATCGGACTCGGGGAAGTCCGGGACAACCGGGATGTTATATACTATGAAGGCAAAGGTCTTTACGCTCTCAATGACATCAGCAATTTTGTGGAAACAAAGGAACTCGACCTGACAGTGCTGGACAAAAACGGGGAACCTGCGGCCGGTGCGGCGGTGAAACTTGTGCTGGTACAGCCCGAAACCTGGGTCATCGTCCTGGTCGACCGGTTAACGGATGAAGCCGGAAAAGCGCGCTTTACCCTGGGGAAGGGCAGCATTGGCGCTGTTGCCTTTCTGGACGGAGAGTGGCGCTGGGAATGGATTGCGCAGGACCAGACAGAGGCCACGCTTTCCTTTGCCGAAACACCGGAATATGATGAATGGATTGCTTTCCCGATACAGTACAGCGAAGCAGACACCAGGCTGTGGCAGTCCTGCACCGAGGAGGACAGGACGGCGCTCTTCGGTGAAAAAAACTGTGATGAACTCCGCGCCGAAAACCACGCCGGGGATTTCGACGCGGAACGGGCAGCACCCTATCCGGACTGTGAGACAAGCCTCCGCAATGCCGGAAAAAACTTCAGCCAGCTGATTGCTTTCCTGGAGAAGGACAACGATCCCCTGCGCATCCGGCTTGTGGCGGGCCTGACGGATAAATACTGCCGGGAAGTCAGCGCGGAGGTGCTGGAGGACATCCTGCAGGGAGCCGGGAATGTGCGGGACAGCCTCAGTGAGGATGATTTTGTGAAAGGCATCCTGCTTCCCGTAACGGAATGGGGTTATTTCACGCCCCAGCGCCTGCCTGTGCAGCAGATGTTCACGGCGGAGGAAATGCAGGCTTTCCGGGAGGATCCCTCCGTGCTGGTACAGTGGTTTGCGGAAAACATTCATGGTGAATGCATCCGACCGAACAGAGGCGCGGAACCAGTGCTTACCGCAGTCCTGAAAACCGGCTTTTGCCCGGATCAATACCGGACAGGGATGCTGATGGAGCTGGCCCGGGCGGTGGGGATTCCCGTATGCCAGGATCCGGAAACCGGAGCATGGCTTTCTCCCGGCACAGACGGCTGGGCGCCGGTTGACTGGCTGGCCGGAACCGGTGAACCGGAAGCAGAAGCGCCTGCCGGTGAGGTGTTGTACAAGGCTGCGGGCAGCGAACCGTACACGGGATTGTTCTGGGGCATTATAAGCCTTAACAGCGGCGGCGTATTTGAAGATTTTTGCGTCTGGCTGGTTGAAGAGACGGATGAAGATACCGCAATTCCGCTTCCGGCCGGGGACTATATGATGATCATGGAGGACATGCAGGCGGAGAAATCGGGGACCCTGTATTTCAAACGCTTTACGGTAAAAGACGGAGAAACAGCGACCCTCTCACTGCCGGAAAAATAAAAAGGAGGAGAAAAAATGAGCAAGGCACAGGAAATCATGAAACAACTGCTGGACAACGAGGACTACGAGGCCATCTCCTCGGAAGAGAACCTGCGGAAAGCCCTGGGCGAACGGGGTTGCGACCCGGAGGAGATCGACGGGCTCCTGGCCGGATTCAACGGGTTCCCGCTGGATGACGACGATCTGGATGCGGCAGCCGGGGGAGGCAGCATGAGCGCGGCCGGTCGCGCAAGAATGGCGGATATTAGTTAGGTTGGTGAGCATTAACAAAAAAACCGAAGCAGATCCTTTCTATGCTGAAGAATCCGGTTATGGAGGAAAAAGGAAATGAGCAAGGCACAGGAAATCATGAAACAGCTGCTGGACAACGAGGACTACGAGGCCATCTCCTCGGAGGAGAACCTGCGGAAAGCCCTGGGCGAACGGGGCTGCGACCCGGAGGAGATCGACGGGCTCCTGGCCGGATTCAACGGTTTCCCGCTGGATGACGACGATCTGGATGCGGCAGCCGGGGGAAGCAGCTTGAGCGCGGCCGGTCGCAGGAGATTTACGGATCCTGGGTAAAGGGGAATAACAAAAAACCGAAGCAGATCCTTTCTATGCTGAAGGATCCGGATATGGAGGAAAAAAGAAATGAGCAAGGCACAGGAAATCATGAAACAACTGATGGAAAGCAAGGACCAGGAAGCCCTCGCTTCGGAGGAGAACCTGCGGAAAGCCCTGGGCGAACGGGGCTGCGATCTGGAGGAGATCGACGGAATCCTGGCCGGATTCAACGGTTTCCCGCTGGATGACAGCGACCTGGACGACGTGGCGGGAGGGGGAAATGCAAAGCTTCCGCTGGGAACTATGACAGAACATTTCCAGACGGAAACTCCGGATCCCACCACACGGGCAAAGCTTATTACGAAAGTACAGAACCCTGCAGTTAAGGGGTAAACACGGTGACGGAAAGCAAAGGAAGCATTTCTCTCAGCATCTGCATGATTGTCCGGAATGAAGAAGCCGTCATGGCGCGCTGCCTGGATTCTGTACAGGGCGCCTGGGATCAGCTTGTCATTGTTGATACGGGTTCGGAGGACCGTACGACGGAGATCGCCCGCCGCTACACCCCCGAGGTATACCATGAACCCTGGGAAAACGACTTTGGCAAGGCGCGGAACAGCTCCTTTTCCTATGCCCGCTGCGACTATATCCTGTATATGGATGCGGATGACGTCCTGCCGGACGCGGAACGGGAAAAGCTGATGCGGCTGAAACAGGACCTGGCGGCCATGCCGGCGGAAGAGCGGCCCCGTACGATCATGATGCCTTATGATGTGCCGGAAGCAGGAGGCATTTCCTTCCGGTCCAGGATGGTGGCCCGGCACGAAGGCCCGTACTGGAACGGAGCCATCCATGAATGCATGTACCTGGAAGAGCCCATGATGCAAACGGATATCCTGTTTCTGCACCGCAAAGTGGTTCAGCCGCCAAAAGACCGCAACTGCAGCATCATCCGCTCCATCCCGCGGGAGACGCTGCGGCAGAATTTCTGGCTGAGTGCCCAGTGCTTCCTGGATATGACACTGGCAGGATACGCGGAAGAAGCGGAAGCTTATTTCCGGATGTGCACCGAAGCGCAGCGGAACCGGACCGCGGATACATGCCTGCAGCTTGCATCCACGCTGAATCATCATCAATACCGGGAACAGGCGCTGCGGTGGGTTCGGCTGGCGGAAACCATTCCCGCGAATGATCCGGAAATCACGGTGCTGCTGTATCAGCAGGGAGCCAAGGCCTGCTCCGGCCTCGGCAGGATTGATGAAGCCATTGCCTATAACGAAAGCGTGCTTCAGATCTCCCCGGAAAACCGTGCCGCCAGGATCAACCGTATTTACCTGGAACAAAAGAAAAAGGAGAACACCCCGACATGAGCGAAGGAGTCACGCTGAGCGTCTGCATGATTGTCCGGGATGAATCTCCTGTGCTGGCCAGGTGCCTGGACGGCGTCCGTGTGTTCGCGGATGAAATCATCATCGTGGATACGGGATCCGTGGATGACACAAAGCAGATTGCGCGGCGGTATACGGACCGGGTTTATGATTTTCCCTGGATCGATGATTTTTCCGCCGCGCGAAACGTTTCCTACTCCTACGCTTCAAAAGACTATGTGATGTGGCTGGACGCGGACGACGTGGTTTCCCCGGCGGACGCGGAGGAACTGAAAGCGCTGAAAAAGACCCTGCCGCGGGAAACGGACGTGGTATACCTGCTCTATGGCGGCGAAACCGATCAGAAGAACATCATGAACAACATGGTCCTGTTCCGTGACCGCTGGATGCGGCGGAGCCTGAATCCGCGGTGGCAGGGACGGCTGCATGAATTCATTCCCTGCCCGCCGGAGGCAGTGCGGTATTTCGCGGACCGGATCCGGATCCTCCACTGCAAGGTCCGTGTCAACGACCCGGACCGGAATATGCGCATCCACCGGCTGTGCATGGCGGAACAGAAAGAGCCGCCCGTCCGGGACCTGAGTTTCCTCTGCAATGAATATTTCGGGCAGGAGCGGTACAGCGATGCCGTTTCTTTGTTCAATGAACTGACGGCCCGGGATCCTTTTCCAAGGCATGAAGTATGCTTTGCCCTCCTTGCTTACATCCAAAGCATGAAGGCGCTGAAAAAAACGGATGAACTGATCGGGCGGCTTCTTTCACTCCGGGAAAACGGGATCGAAAACGAAATGCTGCTGTGCGAACTTGGAGCAGCCTGTCTGGCCCGGAATCAGCTGGAGGAAGCGGAACACTGGCTGCTGGAAACCCTCCGAACGCCGGTGGATTACCGGGACATGATGATTCATTTTGAAGCCTACCGGGAGTTTATTCCCTGCCAGAAGCTGAGCAAGCTGTACATGCTTCTGGGAAAAGAGGAGCTTGCGTATCAGTTTTTTACCAGGGCGGAAAAGATTTATCCCGAAAACAGATCCATCCGGGTAAACCGGCTGTATTTTGCTTCCAGGCACGCTCCCGCATAAAGCGGGATTTTTTCATTGACCTGCAATCCGGAAGCCTGCTGCCCCGGCTTTGTCATACCATTCCCGGGCGAGCATTTTGTCTTCCTGCATGCCTTGGCCGTTTTCAGGTGCACGGGCATGGAAGTACATGGATGGCCTGAACAGGATTTCCCGTGTCCTGCATCGAATCTGAAAATAAGTCTGCATTTTTGCAGCATACGCCGGCAGTGAGACAAAAAAACAGCGAAGAAGCCGGAAACATTCATGAAGGTGCTGCGAAACAAATGCAAAAGGATCCCAAACGCTGAAAAATCTGAAAGGATGGATAATGAAATGAAAAAGGTCATTGCTTTGATTCTCTGCCTGGTGCTCTGCCTGGCGGCGGTTTCGGTGCATGCTGAGGAAACAGGGGAAGAAGAGAATACCGTGGCATCCCTGATCGAGGAAGCGTTCGGACTCTTGATGGAGGGCGACTACCCGGGAGCCGCGGAGCTGATTAAAAAGGCGGCGGAAACAGGCGACTTCGGTGCGGAGAAAACGCTGGGGGACTGCTATGCCTCCGGTTTGGGCGTCGCCCAGGACGACCGGCTGGCGGCGGAATGGTATGCTAAGTCCGCCGGGCAGGGATATGCTCCGGCCCAGGCGCTGCTGGGCAATCTCTACCTGAGCGGCCGGGGCGTGGAACAAGACCTGGAAACGGCGCTGAAGTATATCCGGCTGGCGGTGGAGCAGGACGATCCTGCCGGGCAGTACTACCTGGGATTTTGCTATGAAACCGGGACGGCGGTGGAACAGGACGCGGTGAAGGCAGTGGAGTATTACAAGCTTTCCGCGGACCAGGGCCTGGCGGACGCGCAGTACAGGCTGGGTGTCATGTACCAGACCGGAACGAACGCGGAACAGGATTTTGACCAGGCGTTCCATTACTACGGCCTGGCAGCCGCACAGAATTATCCGGAAGCGATGACAGCCCTGGGCTTTTTCTACGGACAGGGCCTCGGAACGGAACAGAATACGGACGAGATGCTGAAATATTACAGGATGGCGGCGGAAGTGGGAGAACCCATGGCGCTGTTCAATCTTGGATGCTGCTACCGGGACGGGATGGGGGTCGAGCCGGATGATGAAGAAATGCTGAAGTATTTCAATCTGGCCGTAGACCTGGGCAACGCCAACGCGCAGTTCAACCTCGGGTACTGCTACTATACGGGGCAGGGCGTGGAGCAGAACTACGACGAAGCCTTCCGGCTCTACCTGCTGGCGGCGAACCAGGAATTCCCCGTGGCCATGTTTGCCGTTGGAGACTGCTACTATCTCGGACATGGCACGGAACAGAATACCGAAACGGCTGCGGAATGGTACCGGAAAGCCCTGGACGCCGGATATGAACCGGATGAGACGGACCAGGCGCATATGAAGGAAGTTTTCGGCCAGGAGACTGCAAAGCCCTGACATCATGGAGGTAAGCAATCATGGCTAAGACAATCTCCCGCAAGGTATCCAACACGCTCATGATCGTTGAGAGCCTTGTGAACCTGGTTTCCCTTCCGATGGGCCTGGTGTCTTTCGGCATGGCCTTCATGCTGCTGCCGGTGCTGTCGGAAATTCCCGCGGATCAGATGACGGAAGAAACCGCTGCGGCAATAAAACAGCTCAAGGAGTATTTTGATCCCACCGCTGCCATTGTTTTCCTGGGCCTGTTTTTCCTGGCCCTTTCCGCGGCGCGGATGATCCGCGGCTTCCGCCTTCGGGCAACCAAAGGAGAATACTTCTTCCGGCTTGCGATCGGGCAGACGGCAGCTTTCCTGGCCTGTGCCCTGCTGCCGGTTTTGCTTGGCTATACGCTGACTTCAACGATGATTGTTTCAGTGATCAGCGCGGCCGCCCTGGTCGCCGGGCGGGTTGTCGCCGTTGTGAAGGATCATCGGATCCGTTCAATTATTCCGAATGTACTGGCTGCGGCGGTTATCGTTTATTGCGCCCAGGAGCTTGCTTTCATGTGCGCGTTTCTTTTCCTGCTTTCGGTTTTCGCCCTGCTGTCCATTGTTTTTTCCAGGATCAGTTTCTCCGTCCTGAAAAAGATTGTTGTCAAAACCCACGCGTCGGAAATTATTTTCGGCCTTGTGCTTCTGATTGTAACCTTCGCCCTGCTCCTGACGTTTTTTGAGCCGAATATGGGCAACTTCAAGGACGCGCTGTGGTACTGCTTTGCCATTGTGACCACCATCGGATTCGGCGACCTGACCGCTGTGACCGATTTCGGACGGATCCTTTCCGTGATCCTCGGCGCATACGGAATCGTCGTCGTCGCCCTGATCACGTCCATCATTGTCAATTTCTACGGAGAAACAAAATCGTCGCCCGATGCGGACGACGAAGAGGATGCGGAATCCGAAGAGGCGCGAAAGCCTGAAGGGAGCGCGGAAGCCTAAACGGTTCCGGCCGCCGTGGAAACCTTCTCCAGCGTCTCTATCAGGTTAATCCGCTCAAAGGGCAGATATCCCAGCACCTGGTAAATTCCTTCAAGAACCACAAGCACGATCAGCACAATTCCGGCCACAGGAATCAATGTGCTGATCATTTTGTTTTTCGGGATGCGCGTATAGGAAAACAGCAGCATAACCGGCGCCACAAACAGCAGCGGGACGGACTCCCCGAAGCCGACAGCGATTGCCGCCTGGCTGAATTCCATAAAACGCTCTGACATATCGTTGACCAGCGTATCCAGCGAACCGGCCTGGCGCCCCATGAGAACCAGCAGGATGATGAAATCGGCCACTGCCGCAAGCACCAGAATCACCGAAAGATAGATGGAAAAATGCAGGGAGTTGCGCCTGGTCTGCAGGAAAGCAAGGTACTCCTCATGACTGCGTCCATGGCGGCGGAAGCGCATTTCCCGTGTTTTCATGTGCAGCGCCAGGATGACAAACACCGCGAAGGTGATCGGGGGCTTGACCGTCAGCAGCGGGAAAGCCCAGAAAGGAAGGGTAATGCTTCCCCGGGCGCTTTTCCACTTGATGATCCAGGAAGCGGCCTCACATGCCAGCGGAAGCAGCGCCAGCACCCGCAGGATGATGACCTTTTTCCCGGTCAGCACCCGTTTCGGCCGGGCATTCAGGAAATACATGAACAGCGTGCACAGAAACAGGTCGATAAAGAGATTGAAAGCAATAAATCCGTTTTTATTTGCAGAGCGGAACATACTTGTCATCACCGGCAGCACATCCTCCGGATCCGATACCAGTTTACCGGCCGCGCCGACGACATAGCGGGAAAACATCCCGGCGCTCACCGCAAAAATTCCCAGCGCTGCGGCGCCGTTCCGGATCAGCTGCTTTTTAAAGCCTTCCGCATTATTCAGAATTTTGGAAAAGTTCGCAATCAGCAGGAACGGCAGGGACAGGGACGCGACATATGCCAGAACGTTCTGCAGATCTTCGGTGCTGTTCTTCAGCCCTTCGTCCATTCTGGCGCCGATCTGGATCATGGCCGGAATGACAGACAGAACAATACAAAGCCACCCCAGCATCTGAAAATGCTGATAACTCAGCGGCCCCCTGTAACGGATATCCTCGTGGATGGAAACCTCATGCAGTTTCCTGCGCTTTCTGCCCATTGCAGACCCTCCCCGGTGCAATCCTGTCCGGATTACAGCCTTTTTGACTGCAGCCGGATTGCACCATTCAAAGAATATGATATCACAAAAGCGCCCGCCGGCAAAGAACCGTCTGCCGAGACTGAAAAAACCAATTATGCAGCGCAGCAGCCATTTCAGGGGGCGAACTGCCTGAACCCATTCCGCGAGTATCCGGACGTGGCTTCGGACCAGGTGGAAGAATTTATGACCGATGATTTTATGACCGTTACCCACGTGCTGGAGGGGCGATATCCGGAACCGAAGGAAATCGAGGATTGTCCGAAACTGGAGAATGTTCCGCATTAATCCGCGAACATGAAGACAAATAAACAGAGCCAGACCGGAAAATGACTGCTTCCGGCCTGGCTTTTGAGTTTTATGTGTTTTCCGACATAATTGAGAGATTGGGACGAAACAGACGAAGGAAAAAGATTTCTGTATCAGATGCTGTTAGAGCCGGGCAAAAAGGGCCAATTTGCCCGGCTCTGATTGGCCCATTTAACCCGGGCCTAACACGACCGCTGCGGCGGGGAAGGGGAAACGTAAACGGGAAGGCCGGGGTCTGCCCCAGGATGATACCGTTGAACATTACTGTCCTCAAGCAACGTTCTGTATTGATCCGTTCCATGTGGTTTCCTGGTGTGAGGAAGTCCTGGATACCGTCCGGAAGCAGCAGTGGAATGAAGCAAGAAAGAGAGTTGCTGAGGAGAACAAAGGGAAAGCAAAGCGCGGAAGAGGACGCCCAAAGGGTGGCTCTACGGAAAAGACTGCTGCTCAGAAGGAAGCCGAAATCATGAAGAGTTCCAAGTATCCGCTACTCATGAATCCGGATCATCTGAGCGAATCTTATCAGGTCAAGCTTCAGGAGATACTCCTTTATGACAAACGGTTAGCCACAGCCTATCGATTAAAGGAAGGACTTCGGGCGATCTTTCACCTCCCTGCAGATGAAGTGCGGCTTGCGCTGGAGAAATGGCGCCGTCGCGCCTGGTCCAGCAGAATTCCGGAATTTATTGAGCTTTCAAAGGAAGATCCGGCGGCATATGAACGCGATTGTTGCCACTGTAACGCACCAGATTTCAAACGCACGGGTTGAGGCCACCAACAACAAGATCAAGCTGACGATTCGCATGGCTTACAGATTCCGGAACATCGATAACCTTATTGCTATGATCTATCTCCGTTGTGGCGGGAGAGTGATCTATCTACCGGAAAGAGCTCCTGAGGCGGCTTAACCCACATCTTCTATGGATGCCTCGGAAAATATGGTAGAATAACCTAACGTAAATCTTGCCCGGGCACAGGTCCAGGCTGAATGAAAGAAGGGAACGCAACATGCGGAAACAGGCTTTCGGAGACCGTCAGGTTTCAGTGATCGGCTTGGGCAGCGGAGAGTTCGGCGGGAAGATTTCGGAGCGC
>JAFXRG010000027.1 GCA_017526525.1 Clostridia bacterium
CGCTCGACTTGCATGTGTTAGGCACGCCGCCAGCGTTCGTCCTGAGCCGGGATCAAACTCTTCCGTTTAATCCTTGACATCTTTCGATGTTCAACTCTTTGGAATCTTCGCTGATCTTTCCTTCTTGCGCGTTTACTTCTCTGTATCGTTTTCAAGGTTCGCTTTGCTCTTTCCCGCGGTTTCCCGCAGGCGAGCTTGACTAATATACCAAACCCCTCCCCCTTTGTCAAGCATTTTTTTCCGGTTTTTTTCAGAAATTTTTCCCGGAACGTTCGGATTTTTCTGGGTTTTCGGGCTCCTGACCATATGTGGGGTGCCTCCCTCGGGATACAGCTCTACATTTAGTGGACATTTCAGGTCCGGTTTGTTAAAATCAATCGGAAAATTCATAAAATTTTTTTCAGAAAGGGGACTTTTCCGGTGCAGAAGAACGAAATCCACCGCCTGGCCGCGGAAAAACTCGGGGCGGACATGGAAGGCGTCTGCCGGCTGAACGGCATGCCGGTTTTCGTGCCGGGAATGCTGCCCGGGGAGGAAACCGACGTCCGAATTGTCAAAGCGGAAAAGCGCTATGCCTTCGGCCGGATGGAAACGCCCCCCGCCGTGCCGTCCCCGGAGCGCCGGGATCCCGGCTGTTCGGTCTATCCCCGCTGCGGCGGATGCTCCTGCCGCCATATGAGTTATGAAGCGACGCTGGAGGGAAAGCGCCGGCAGGTGCAGGATTGCTTTGCGCATATCGGCGGCATTTCCATGGAGGTGCCCCCGCTGCTTGGCATGGAAAATCCCCGGGCCTACCGGAACAAAACCTCCCTGCCCTGCGGCGGCACCGCCGATGCGCCGGTGCTGGGCTTTTACGCCCCCCGCTCCCACGCGGTGATTCCCGCCGCCGGCTGTCCCAACGCCATGCCGCCGGCCGGGGAAATCGCGGAAGCCTTCCTGCAGTGGATGCGCCGCTTCCGCCTGGAGCCCTACCGGGAGGAAACCCATACCGGTCTCATCCGCCACCTGGTGGTCCGGGTCAACCGGGAAGGGCAGTGCATGGTCACCGTCGCCGCCAACGGCCGGAGCCTGCCCCACGCGGACGACCTGGCGGAAGCGCTCAGGCCGCTGAATGTCGTCAGCTTATATTGGAACGAAAACACGGAGCGGACCAACGTGATCCTCTCCGGACGCTTTCATATAATATATGGAAGGGAAACCCTTTCGGATACCCTCTGCGGTCTCCGGTTTGAACTTTCCCCCGCTTCCTTTTTCCAGGTGAATCCGGTGCAGACGGAAAAGCTGTATCAGACCGCCCTGGACTTCGCGGACCTGCAGCCCCATGAAACCGTATGCGACGTCTACTGCGGCGCCGGTACCATCACCCTGGCCGCGGCCTCCCGCTGCGCGTCCGCCGTGGGCATTGAGATTGTTCCCGCCGCGGTGGAAAACGCCCGCCGGAACGCGGAGTGCAACGGCATCCGCAACGCCGTTTTCCACACAGGCCCCGCGGAAGAGCTGCTGCCCCGCCTGGTGCGGGAAGGCCTCCGCTGCGGTGCCGTGCTGGTGGATCCGCCCCGGAAGGGACTGGAACCCGCCGTCATCCGGGCCATTGCCGAAGCCGGGCCCTCCCGGGTGGTCTATGTGTCCTGCAATCCGGCCACCCTGGCCCGGGACGCGGCGCTTTTCCTGCAGGCCGGATACCGCACCGAAAAGGTGCAGCCGGTGGATATGTTCTGCTGGACCTCCGGCATCGAGACGGTATGTTTATTGTCCAAACTTCATGAAGCAACGTAAAAGTAGATACTTATGATTGTGGGGCTTCAGACTAACTTTTGTATTGATGCCTCTGTGAAATCAGCTTTTGAAAGAGGATACAGAGTAATTATTCCAAAGGGAACGAACTCTACGTTTGATAATTATTACATGGATGGCGAAACGACTTGTGAAGCCTCACACGACTAAAGTCGCGTGCTTCCAGGGGGTTATCCCCCGGACTTCCTTTCCACCATACAGCGGGAACTCAGCCTTTAGCAGCTTACGCTGCCAGGACCGCATTCAGGCTAATAAGCGTGGATAAGGTGCAGGTGCTTCTCCTGGAGCATTCCGGAACTTTTGCCGAAATGTCCAACCCTGCCGTTACCGGCATGGTTTTGAGTAACTCACGAATATAATATCTTGCACCGATATTGTAAGAGGCATTTAGATCACAGTTATATACCTTGCCAGTAGTAAAACGGCAGATACTGTGATTATGGTCAATGCCTCTTTCCACTTTTCCGGAACCGTCAAACGCCAGCGCCGATGTATTCCATGCACATACATGGGATGTGCGGATTCCGAGACGGTGGGCTTTGCATGTCACCATACTCTGAATATCACGGCACTTCCACATATGCAGCCGCTGTCTCCGGTTCCTGCTGCTTTTCTTTTTTCCCGGATCCAGATGTTCGAACACGATCCCGTCCGCATTGAATCCTGTCGCGGTTTCCATGATGAATCTTGCAGTCTCCACTGCAATATGCCGGTTGAGGCTTTCAATGGAAGCCCACAATGACGGAAAATGCCGATGCCCTTGTTTCATTTCTTTCCTGATTCTGTTCAGCTGATGATTCAGACAGTCTTCTTCTGCCGGCATCCGGAATATCTTCCTGCCGACGACAGTGCCGTCATATTTCATTGCTGAACAGGCACAGGCGTTGTTGATTCCAAGGTCAACCGCCAGGATTACCTGTTCCTGAATTTCTTTTTTCCCCAGGGACACATTTTCGCTGAACGAAAACTGGAGAAACCATTGTTTCCCTTTTCGGATCACGGTTGGGCTAAATGTCATGCGATCTGAGCAATGCCGCGCAATGTAATCCGCGTCGGATTTCCTAAAGCGGATATCCATCCAGTCCCAGGTATTCCTGATCCAAACCTTGATCCGGGCAGTATATTCTCCCGTTCGCTCATACATATTTTTCCGATACAGGACCGGATAAGTGTATCCTGCTTCCGGCTTTCCCGGAGCCTTGCCGTTTTTCTCCTTTTCCCATCTTCTCAGGTTTCCCTGATAGGATTCAACTTTGCCGACCGCTTCGGATATTGCTGACCTGCGGATATAGCTCGGCAGCTTATAGAACTGTTTGTCAAAATCCTCATAAACAACAGTCGGCCGGTTCGTCGTATGATGAATCAGTCTTTCAACGTACATCTGCCGGGCCTGCAGTGTTTTGATCTGCGCAATCTCTTCCCATTGTTCCATGCATACATGGATCAGGAAGGAAACGGCGTTGCGATAGATACGGATCATTGCCTGAACCGGTTTTGCGGAGTCCATATGGATTTTTGCGCCATAGGTTGTAAACTGCTGCATCCGTTGTTTCCTCCTTCCCATTGCATTTTTATAAGAACAGGAAGCCTTTATTTCATTTTCTGCTCCCGGATATACTGCTCCACCTGTTCCATGCTTCTGTCACTGACTGTCGCGATGAAATAGCTTGGGTTCCACATATGTCCTCCCCAAAGTTGCCGTTTCAGTTCCGGATGCGCAAGAAACAGCCATCTGGCAGTATTTCCCTTAAAGATTTTGATTGCGTCAGATGGCCGGAATTGCGGTTTGCAATCCACCAGCAGATGAATATGTTCAGGCATAACCTCCATGGCTATAATCCTGGTCTGCAGACTGTCTGCAATTTCTTGCAGATGTTTTTTAACTTCCTCTTCCAACCCGGAAACGAAGATCTGTTTTCTGTATTTCGTACACCATACGATGTGGTATCGGAGAGAGTAAACATATCCTCGACCATGTGTAACATCTTCTGGGATACTAAAAA
The DNA here is from genome assembly GCA_017526525.1 of Clostridia bacterium. GTDB lineage: Bacteria > Bacillota > Clostridia > Christensenellales > Aristaeellaceae > Aristaeella. The sequence goes on from JAFXRG010000027.1 coordinate 3,798, forward strand.
AAATATTTTTCTTCATGTAAAAAGTATACCATATGCATCTGATAAATGCAACAAAAACCGCCTAACTCATGACTAAAGTCACGAGTGTGCGGCGGCTAGTTCATCAATATTACAATGAAATGATGTGGCCAAAGAGATTTGCCGACAGCATTTCTTTGAATGAAACAACCTTACCGTCAACAACCCGTCAACAAATCCGTTTCACATCGCCTGCGATTGTATCCTTCCACAATCGACAAAATTAAATATTTATGTCCTTCCTTACTCGACATCCCGCAGAGTTCGTTGTATAATCACTGCCATAGGAGGTGATCTCATGCAGCACGAACTGCTGAAAAGAATCATCCTGGAACAACATGAAGTGATACGCAGGACGAAAATCGTTCCGAGAACAATCTCCCTATCCTCCGAAATCAATCAGGTTCTGACCGGAATCCGTCGCGCAGGAAAATCCACGCTGCTGTACAGCCTGGTTAAACAGCTTGTGGCAAACGGTGTTGACTGGAGCCGTATCATCTATATCAATTTCGAAGATGAACGCCTGGCGGAAATGACCGCGGCGGATCTGAATGATATCCTGATCGTACAAAGCGAAATGAGCGCACAGAAAGGTTTTTTCTTTTTTGATGAGATTCAGAATGTCCCGGGATGGGAAAAATTTGCCAGAAGAATGGCGGATCGTCATGAATCCGTTCAGATCACCGGCAGCAACGCAAAAATGCACTCCCGGGATATTCAGACAACCCTGGGCGGCCGCTATCTGGAAATACAAGTCTGGCCCTATTCGTTTGAAGAGTATCTGAACGCCATTGGGACACCTCATGGTGATACAGAACTGATAGAAACGGTTGCTTATGGAAGAGTACGTGCGGGTTGCAATACTTATCTTGAAGAAGGCGGATTCCCGGAATCCCTCAGATATCCGTCAAAACGCGATTATATCAGCGGCGTTTATCAGAAGATTCTTCTGGGGGATATTATCGTCCGAAACGAGATCCGCAACAGCAATGCTGTAGCCTTATTAGTCAAAAAAATCGCTGAAACCGTTATGCATGATGTTTCTTACGCAAAGCTGTATGGAAGTCTTAAGGCGATCGGAATCAAAATCAGCAAAGATTCTGTCATCGATTATGTGAGCTGCATCACAGATTCTTTCCTTCTTTTTAAGATTTATAATCATTTTTCCCCCTTTTCCGAACGTGAGTCCACTCCCAAATATTACTTTGCCGACAACGGCTTGCTGAATCTGTTCATTACGGATAAAAAAAGCGCCTTGCTGGAAAACGCAGTGGCAGTTTGGCTGAAGCGGCACTATGGGGATGAATTATGCTACATCAAGTCTGCAGCAACCGGCCTGGATATCGACTTTTATATTCCTTCGGAACATGCAGCGATTCAGGTCTGCCTGCAATTGAACGATCAGTCATCTGATCGGGAAATTGATAATCTGATTAATGCCTCAGCGTGTATGCCTGATTTAACCCGGCTGATCCTTATTACAGCGGATGAAGTTTCCTCAAATCATCCTGACTGTTCCAGGATTGAAATGATGCCAATTGACATTTTTATGCTGAACGGATTGGAGCAGCCTAAAGCACTGTAAAAAACCCTGTTCGATATGTTCAGTACGACATCTTATTCCGAGACGGTTTGTTTATTGTCCAAACTCAAGTCCACTTGCTATATTGATGTAGATCTGGACCTGTCCGAATTGGATGTGACACAGGCAGAAACCAAAGCAACTTATGACAAAATCAAGTCCTATGTTTTTGAACATACCACATTGATTGAGGGCGGAACGCCCATCGACGAACTTTCGCCGTCTGCGCAAGAGAAGGTACATAAATACTTCACAATTAAAACGCGAGGAAGCAAGATAACTGTTTCTTCTAAAAACAAGGCCATACAAGAAGCCAATAAATACCACGATTACTTTGTTCTGATTTCCAACAAGGAAAAGGATCCGTTTGAATGCCTCCGTAAATATCGCAAACGAGAAACGATAGAATCTTTTTTGAGGCAGAGAAACAGCATGCCGATGGTACACGACTATCTGTTTTGTTCAGTTCCAAAATACCGTGTCATTTCCTGATTGGACAAGCCAAAGAATTCCTGTGTATAGAGATAAACATACCAGGGCCTTTTGGCCATTGTTTCGTTCCTCATTCTGTCAATTCTCGTTTTCCAGTAATCCCAGGCCTCCGCAGGATCGGAAGGTGCGTCCATGATAATTGATCCGTCGTTGTACGGAGCCCAGCGTTCCAGATGAGCCTTCATGCCCGGTTCAATCCACGACACACATAGATCCAGTTCCTGCTGCATGACTTCTGTAGTCAGCGTCTGACACAGCTTCCCTAATTTTGTCAGGAACAGGTCCCTGTATTTTTCTGCTTCCAGAATCTTTCTGAAGATCGTGTTATCAATCTTTATTTGTCCCATTCCTTCCGGTTTCAGATAGCTCTGTACAGAATTGAAATCAGACTGATACAATCCGTAGTCCAGATCCTGAACCAGGCATTTCCATTTTCCGCCCGGCACCTTGTAGATTCTGCCTGTTCCAATGTCGGAGTTTCCGAAGAACATCTCAACGGCGAGCCAGTCCAGGAAACTGTCAATATCGATTTCCTGTTCCAGATATTCCAGGTCTTCCGGATTCTCCGCCGGATTGCCGTTTTTGATCTTCCTCAGCAGCGTTTTGTATTCAGACGGGTTCCCCTGTATTGCCGAACCGCCGATTTGCAGGATTGTGATGTCTTCTGCCATCTCATCAGGAATCTTTTCATACCGGCAGATTGTTTGAGCGTCCATATTCTCCCGGACATTATAGATCCCCCAGTATTCACCGTTCAGATATACCTGAACCGGTTTCCATGCCAGCGTCAGCAAATGCATATCGGTGTACTTTTCGATCAGGCGATGCTGCACCCCGTCCGCCACCTGGGTAAACAGGCAGTCATTCCCGGAATTTCGAAGAAGAAGCGACGGATAGGATTCAGCTGAACGGTCATCAAACACCCTGAACTCAAAAGCGCCGTCCAGCGCTTCAATCTGGAAGCTTTTCTGCGGCATGTCCAGAGAGAAGGAATCCCCTCCCAGCCTCAGGCTGATCTTATCTCTGAAAAGAACAGCCCCCTGATCGCTCTGGTAAGTCAGCTCGCCTTCGACGCTGATCCCGTTTTCATAGGCTTTCCGATATACCGTGTTTTTAAACGGCAGCATCCCGGGCGTCTTTTCGGTCTGTTCGCCTTCTGTCAGAATTCCGGTTTCCTCGTTCCAGAGCAGCTCGGGATCTGCTTCCAGATCAATCCGATCCAAAGGATTCTCAGCACCTCGTGCCTTCTGATCAACAATCCCGGCAAAAGCCGAATCAGGGGATTCTCCTGGTGAAGCCAGTTGCTCTGTCGGCTGTGTTGAAATGGTATCCATCGGCTGGAACAAATCGGAAAGGAACGAAGGGTTGTTTATCGCAAGCACACCGACAAGCAAGACAAGAACTGAGACCGCTGCCAGCACAATCCTGAAAGAAATCTGCTTTCCGGGGTTTGCCTTAGTTTGCCGGTTCTGAATAGCAGACTGGCTCCCGTATTTCGGATATGATATCTCCATGGTCTTCTTCTCCCTTACTCTTTGTATGATTTCAGTTTCCTGGGAAGGGAGATGATCCAGGCCGGTCAGGCAATCAGATACAGCGTCCTGAATACGTTTTTCAATATTAGTTTCCGTCATTGCTGATTTCATCTCCTTCCAGCTCCTTTTTCAGTTTCTGACACGCTTTTTTGCATCTTCTGGATACAGCAGAGGGTGTAATATGGAGTGCCTCCGCTGTTTCCCGTAAGTCCAGTCCCTGCACATATCGCAGGATGATCACTTCAGCGTACTTCTGCGGCAGATTCATGATCGCGGCGGTCAGTACCATACGATCTTCGCTTGGCGGACTGACCGCAACGGGAAGATCATCCGGCTGAACAAAACGGTTGATATGACGAACCCAGGGGCTGCGAAGATAATCCCGGCATGTGTTTACCGCAATGGAAACAAGCCAGCTCTTTTCTTTCCCCGGCTCCTGCTGACGATTCAAGTGGGTGTACGCCTTCAGAAAGGTATCCTGCACCGCGTCCCTGGCCAGATCCGCATCATGGAGATACATATAGCACAGGCGAAGGATATCCTTCTCATACAAATGAATCATGTCCGTCAGCCGTTTTTCCTGACCGCTCTCCGGGCCCTGGAGTCGCGTCACAGGTCACCACCTCCGTACATATATTATAGACGCAAAAGAAGCCTGATATTTGATTTTGACGAAACAGGAAATTCCGGATCCCGGAAAACTCCCGGAAAACTCCTTGCCGTTTAATTTTCATCAGTTTTCAAAGTATGTTTAGTCTAATTTAAATTTGACTAATTGTTATATGTATGCTATGCTTTTTCCATTCCTGGCAAAAAAAGATGTAAACGTTCCTGTCGAGTTTCAATGGATCATTGACCACGGCCTTGGTTCCATAAAGCTGATCCTGCTTGGATCGAACCTTTCTTTTATGAAGAAACAGATCGGGAACCGGGAAGCCCCGCTGTACGGGCGCTTTGACGAAATCATGGAAGTACGGCCGTTTACTTTTTCACAGGTCCGGTCATTATTCCCTTCCCGGGATGACGCAATGATGGTTTATTCCATGACCGGCGGCGTTGCACAATATGTCATGTAAAACCACCCCCCAGGTCGCGGAACAGAGCGGCCTGGACAGTAAAGGCCTTTCGCCCTATCTGAATCGCCTTCAGGAATTGAATCTCGTGTCTGTTGTCGATAATCCCCTGTCTTCTGAAAAAAGAAAACAGCGCTTTCGGATCACTGACGCACTGTTTCGTTTTCACTATACCTTTATTGAGCCCAATATGTCCCTGATCAATACCCTGCGGGAAAAGGCGATTAATTATGTGCCGGATCACCGCTGGCAGGAATTTATTGGGTTCACCTATGAGGATATCATTCGGGATAACTGCTTCCGGTATGCGCTGGACCGGAAGATCCCTTTCATGCCCCGCACGCTTGGTAAATGGTGGGGACCTGTCTGTAAAAACAACTGCCGGCAGGAATCCGAAGTGGATCTGATCGCTTATGACGACCGGCATCTGCTTGCCGGAGAATGTAAATACCGCACGAAAGCGATGGGTTTAAAAGAACTTGAGGATCTGAAGCTGAAAGCTCAGTTTATTCCTGCCGGCAAACGGGAACTCTTTTATCTTCTGGCCAGTCAAAGCGGGTTTACAGAGGATATACTGTCTCTTCAGGATCCGCACGTAATCCTGATTGACCAGGTCTGATTCTGTTCGGCATGTTCCGGGCGGACAGATCTCCGGAGACGTTGCCTTTTGTTAAAAATCATCTGATGCCGGGCATCCTGCCTGTATTTGCAGGAAAGCGGCCCGGGGAATGCGATATCATGTGTCAGGAGGACGGAGCAACAGAAAATGATCACGATCACCAGACAGCAGGCCCGGCAGTTCATCCTGGCCCGGCAGGGACTGATCGGCGCCTGGCGTTTTATCGGAAAGGACGGAGCCCTTGACTTTGTCCGCCGGGCCGGCTGCATCCAGTACGATCCGGTGGATGTCTGCGGTAAAAATGCCGAGCTCACCCTGTGGTCCCGGATCCGGAACTTCCGGAAAGAAATGCTGTGGGAGCTTCTTTACAAAGACCGGCTCCTCGTAGATTACGCGGACAAGGAGCTGTCCATCTGGCCCACGGAAGACTGGCCGTATTTCTCCCCGTACCGGGAAAACAGCCGCCGGCTGGGAGAAACCTTTGACGGGCTGAAGGGCTTAAAGGAGCAGGCCCTTGATTATATTGACCGGAACGGTCCGGTCTGCAGCGATACGCTGCCGGTTGAAGGGGAGATCTTCTGGCATTCGTCCATGCACTGGAGCGGCAACTGGCATAAGCCGTCCCCGGCCGCCCGGTCGGTGCTGGAGCAGCTTTATACGGACGGCGAGCTGGTCATCCATCACAAACAGGGCAGCCGGAAGTATTATGACCTGGCCCGCAAACACCTTCCGGCGGCGGTTCTTGACGCGGAAAACCCCTGCAGGGATGAAGAAAGTTTCCTTTCCTGGCGTGTCCTTCGCCGCATCGGAGCGGTCGGACTCCTGTGGGATAAAAACAGCCCGGCCTTCCTGGGCATCGAACTGAACGCCGCAGGCCGTAAAGCGATCCTGGCCCGCCTGGCCGGGGAAGGAAAAATCTGCCCGGTCCTGGTGGAAGGCCTGAAGCCCGTCTTCTATTATCCTGCCGAAGACGCTCCCCTGATGCAGGAGATCCTGGACGGCACCGCGGACCTGAAACCGAGGATGTCCTTCATTGCGCCGCTGGACCCGCTGATGTGGGACAAGGCGATGATCCTGGCTCTGTGGGATTTTCAGTATGCCTGGGAGATCTATACGCCCGCGTCGAAACGCCGGTATGGTTACTATACGCTGCCGATCCTGTCCGGTGAGCGCTTTGCCGGCCGCATCGAAGCAGTGGCGGACCGCAGGGAACATGTCCTCCGGGTAAAAGGCCTGTGGTGGGAGCCCGGGATCCGGCGGACAAAGAAACTGGATGCGGAACTGGAAAAAACCCTGAACCGTTTCTGCCGGTTTAATGACTGCCAAAGCTTCAAAACAGAAACATAGTTTGCAATGATACGCGTCCTTGACGGCGGATGCATATCCTGTTTTAATATTCCTGAAAAACACAGGATCTGTGGGAGGGTACCGAATGAAGGATTTGCTGGATCTGTGGTTTACCTACATGAAAATTGGCTTCGTGAATTTCGGCGGCGGATACGCCATGCTGCCCCTGCTGGAGCGGGAGCTGGTGAACAAAAAAGGCTGGACCACCATGGAGGAACTGCGGGACTGGTTCGCCATCGGCCAGTGCACCCCGGGCGTCATCGCCCTGAACGTTTCCACCTTCGTGGGGCATAAACGGAAAGGCGTCGCCGGCGCCATCGCCGCCATGCTGGGCTTCCTCACCGGGCCCATCGCCATCATCCTGGTGGTGGCGGCGTTCCTGAAAAACTTCGCCCAGCTGGAGGTCGTGCAGCATGCCTTCGCAGGTATTCGCGTGTGCGTGTGCGTACTCATCGCCCAGGCGGTGATCCGCCTCTGGAAAAGCTCCGTAATTGATGTATTTACGTTCGTTCTTTACGTCATAATCTTCGCCCTGAGTGCCTTCTCCGGGGTTCTTCCGTTCAAAATTCCCGCCGCCGTGTTAGTGGTCCTGGCGGGGCTTACAGGCCTCACGGTGAGCATGGTGCGGAACCGTAAAAAAGCGGAGCGGAAGGAGGGAGACGCATGATCTTCCTGCGCCTGGTCCTGGAGTTCGCCAAAACGGGACTGTTCTCGGTGGGCGGCGGCCTGGCCACTCTGCCCTTCCTTTATGAAATGGCTTCCAACACCGGTTGGTTCACCCACGCGGACGTGGCGGACATGATCGCCGTGTCCGAGTCCACCCCCGGCGCCATCGGCATCAATATGTCCACCTACGCCGGCTTCAAAACCGACGGGATTCCCGGAGGCATCATGGCCACCCTTGGCCTGGCGCTGCCCTCGGTGATCATCATCCTGATCATCGCCCGGTTCCTGGCGAAATTCAGGAAAAACCCGCTGGTGGAAGGCGCCTTCTACGGGCTGCGCCCCGCCTCCATCGCCATGATCACCGTGGCGGGCCTGAACGTGGCCAAAATTTCCCTGCTGAACCTGCCGGCCTGGGAGATCAGCCATGCCGTCGGGGACCTGTTCGTCTGGAAAGCCCTTGCGCTGGGGGTTGTGCTGTTCATCGCACAAAAAAAGCTGAAATGGCATCCCGTGATTTTCATTGCCATTTCAGCCGTGGTGGGCATTGTGTTCAAATTCTGATCCTTCCGCAGATTACTGCAGAAGAATTTCCCCCGTGGGAATTCCGTCAGATTTCCCTGGCCTCCATATAAAAGCGTTTTTCATCCGCCTCGCCCATGGAGAAGGTTTTCCGGGGCAGGACGCCCAGCTTCTTCACATCGCTGAAGAAGCTGTTTTTGTCGATGTCCGGCAGCAGGAAACCCACCGCGCCGGGTTCCCGGGCCAGGTTCCGCAGGGACGCTTCCCCGTGAATGTAGTCAATTTCCGCTTCCGGATGGCGGGAAAGGAAATCGTCCAGGAACTTCTGGATGGTTTCGCAGGGAATGGCCCCCTCCGGGTTCCCCACGGTAACGGTCCGGTCCCCTTCCGCGGAAACCAGGGTGAAAACATGGCCTTCCCCGGCGTCCAGGCGCATGCCCCGCTGCCGGGCGTACTCCTGCCAGTCCGCCAGCAGGGCGCCGGCGCCGGTGCCGGTCACCAGGCGGTGAATCGGCTCAAAGAGCAGGGCGTTGTCGTGAATGTTCACAATTTCGCACAGGGCGTACCGGGCGGGATGGTTTTCCCGCTCTTTTTCGCTGAGGCCTTCCTTCAGTTCGTTCCAGTACGCCTTGGCGGTGGCCAGGGAATGGTTGCCGTCGCCCACCGCCAGCAGCAGCGGATCCGCCCCGAGGGAGTCCAGCAGCCGGTTCAGGGAAGCATCCACCTGGTCCAGGTCCTCCGGCCGGTCCACCGCCCAGCCCTTCAGGTGTCCGCCGCCCATCATCAGGTCAAAGTCATACAGCTTCCGCAGGGAATCCTTTTTCGCCTGCAGGGGCTCCAGCACCGTGCGTTCCGGATCGTCAATCAGGATCATGATATGGGTCAGCTCCACCGGGGCGCCCCGGCGGATCACCAGCCGGGGAGGCAGCCGGGAGGCAATGGTCTGCTCCGTGGGCCGCACCAGGGGCAGGGAGCCTTTTTCAAAGGAATACTGCTCCAGGTCCACCGCGCATACCAGGCCCAGCCGGGTGCCGGAGGGCACCGTGCGCTCGCACAGCACAAAGCCGGGATCCACCGCGGGGGCCAGCAGCCCTTCCCGTAGGTAGTCCGCCATGGCGGCGTGAATGCCGGGAATCAGCTCCGCGCTTTTTTTCAGGTTTACCTCCGGCAGGATCAGCCGCAGGGCGGAAGGCGCGTCCCCCGCGAAGGCATAAGCCTTTTCCCAGTATTCCGGCTCGGAAGTGTACTGGTCGCAGGCGATACAGGCCCATGTTTCACGTGAAACACCGGGAGCGGGGAGGAGAATCCGGGCCGGCCGGATCCCGACACGTTCAAAAGACATTGCGAAAACTTCCTTTCCCTTTCAAAATGAAAAGGGTCCGTTCTCCCGGGCGGATCGCGAACCCCTGACTCCTTTTCCGGAAGGCTTACTGCAGCTCAAAGGTCACCTGCACGCACCGGGAAAGGAAGCCCACGTCGCTGATGGCGGCGGTTTCCGCTTCATATTCCCGGTCATAGCTTTGCAGCAGCACGTTCCGGTCATCCAGCACCTTGATTTTGCGAAGGTACCGGTGTTCCTTGTAATTCAGCAGCATGATGGCCCCGTCCACCGGGCTCTGGGCCGGCACCGTCAGCACGATGTCCCCCCGGTGGATGCGGAAACCCCGCATGCTGTCGTCCGGCGCCAGGTAATAGAAAACCTTGTCCGGATTGGCGCCCTCGATGCGGCCGTTTTCCACCGGCACCAGCTTATAGCTGACCGGCTTCATCACGGCGTTCATCACCGGCACCCGCTTCAGCACGCTCTGCAGCGCGTCCAGCCAGACGCTGCCGGCCACGCCCTCTTCCACGGAAGCCACCAGCTCCGCTTCTTTCCGCTCCGGCTTTTTCGCCGCGGCGGCCGCCATTTTCGGCTGCACCTGCACCAGGTCCACCGTGGCGGCGATATCGTCCAAGGTGAATTCCGCCTCGTTCTGCTGTTTCAGGCCGATGGTTTTCAGGATCCGGCGGGCCTGGTCATCCGCGATGATCCGGGTGCCGGCCTCCACGGCCAGCAGGTAGCTTTCGCTGACGCCGCATTTCCGGGCCACCTGCTTGGGGGTCAGCTTCTGGCGGATCCGCTCCGTGCGGATCAGGTCTCCCAGCCGGCTCATCCCTTCAGTCCCTGTTCCTGACGTTCCATGTTCTCAACGACCACGTCATAGATTTCGCCGAGACTTGCGCAGTATTCCAGCACCTTCCAGGGCTCGTTGGTATGATAATGAATCTTGATCAGTTCATCGTCCCCCACGGCCAGCAGGCAGTCGCCCTTGAAGTTGTTGGTAAAATATTCGTTAATGGCGTCCTCATCCAGGCCCTGCCCTTCAATCAGCAGCTGGGTGTCAAACTTGAACTCAAGCATTTTCTTCCTTGCTCCTCTCGTCTCTCTTGGAAAACCGGGGTTATTGTATCCATGTTCCCCCGAAATGTCAAATTATTTGGCCTCCGCCCAGTTTTTGCCCCGGTGGACCTCCGCCAGCAGCGGCACCTTCAGTTCCGCCGCCTCTTCCATGGCCTTCCGCAGCAGCTCCGCCGCCCGGTCCGCCTCCTCCGGCGGGCATTCCAGCAGCAGCTCGTCGTGCACCTGCAGGATCAGCCGGCTTTGCATGCCCGCCTCCCGCAAGGCCCGGTCCGTCCGCACCATGGCCAGCTTGATGATGTCCGCGGCGGTGCCCTGCACCGGCGTGTTCATGGCCGCCCGTTTGCCGAACTCCCGGATGGGCGCCTTGGGGCTCTGCAGCTCCGGCAGGTACCGGCGCCGGCCCATCAGGGTCCGGGCGTAGCCCAGCCGGGCCCCCTCGGAGGCGCTTTCGTCCATGAAGCGCTTGACCCCGGGATATTTCTCAAAGTATTTGGTAATGAATTCCCCGGCCTCCCGCCGGCTGACCCCGGTGTTCCGGCTCAGGCCGAACCCGCTGATGCCGTAAATCAGGCCGAAGTTCACGGCCTTGGCCCGGCTGCGCAGCTCCGGCGTAACGAATTCCGGCGGCACGTCAAAAATCTCCCCGGCGGTGCGGGCGTGAATGTCCTCGCCCTTCCGGAAGGCATCCACCATGGCCTCGTCCCCGCTGAAGTGGGCCATGAGCCGCAGCTCAATCTGGCTGTAGTCCGCGTCCAGCAGCACCCAGCCCTCCCGGGGCAGGAACGCCTGGCGGATTTCCCGCCCTTCCTCCGTGCGCACCGGAATGTTCTGCAGGTTCGGCTCCGAGGAGGAAATCCGCCCCGTGGCCGTGGCGGTCTGGTCAAAGGTGGAATGCACCCGGCCCTCCCGGTCCACCAGGGGCAGCAGCCCCTCCACATAGGTGCCGTTCAGCTTGGCCAGCTGCCGGTAGCGCAGCAGGGGCTCAATCACCTGCGGCGCCTCCCACCGCAGGCCTTCCAGCACCTCCGCCGAGGTGGAATAGCCCTTGCTGTTTTTTTTGCCGTGGGGCAGGTTCATTTTTTCAAACAGCACTTCCCCCAGCTGCTGGGGGCTGTTCAGGTTGAAAGGGGTGCCGCCGCATGCCTCGATGACCTCCCGCCGCCGCTGCTCGATTTCCGCCGCGTACCGGCTGCCCAGGTCCCGCAGGAAGGCGGTATCCACCGTAAAGCCGGTTTTTTCCATCCGGAACAGCACGAAGCTCAGGGGCATTTCAATTTCCGTCATCAGCCGGGTCATGCCGTCCTTTTCCACTTGCCGGCGCTGCCAGGCCTGCAGGGAGCACACCGCTGCCGCACCCTCCGGCAGGTCCGGGCACAGGGCGCCCAGCCGGTAGCTTTTTTCCTGGGGATTCAGCAGGTACGCCCCCAGCTGGGTATCCCAGAAGAATGATTCCGGCAGCTCCGCGCCGATCCGGTCCAGCCGCCGCAGCCAGCTTTTGCCGTCGTGTACGGCGGCCCCGCCGCCCCGGATTGCCTCCCCGAGAACGGAAAGCACCTCCGCCGGATCCAGCCCCGGGGTCAGCAGGTCGCCCCCCAGGGAAACCGAAGCGGCTTTGCCTTTGCCTTCCCCCGTTTCCACGGCCAGGCTCACCGCCGTGTCGTCCATCCACAGGCACAGGGGACGGTTTTCGCCGCCGGGATGCGCCGCAATCCAGCGCCGCAGCTGCTCCGTCGTTTCCAGTTTTTCCTCGTCCTCAAAGGCGATTTTCACAAAGGGCTCCCGGTCCGGTCCCTCTCCTCCCGGGTCCGTGTTGCCGGCGCTTCCCTCTTCGTTTTCAATCCGTTTCACCAGGCTGAACAGCTTCAGCTTTTTCAGGGCGGGAATGCCTTCCTTCAGGTCCGGCAGCACGCAGTCCGACAGGGAAAACTCCACCGGCGCGTCCCGCCGGATGGTAGCCAGCTCCTTGCTGAAGCGGGCCTGGTCCGCAAAAGTCGCCAGCTTTTCGCCCAGCTTTCCCTTGACCTCGCCCGCGTGGTCCAGCACGTTTTCCAGGGAGCCGTACTGCTGCAGCAGCTTCACGGCCGTTTTGTCCCCGACCCCGGGAACGCCCGGAATGTTGTCGCTGGAATCCCCGGCCAGGCCCTTCCAGTCCGTCACCTGGGCGGGGGTAAAGCCGTATTCCTCATAAACCTTTGCCGGATCAAACCGGATGGTTTCGCTGATGCCCTTGCGGGTAAACATCAGTTCCGTGCCGCCGCCCACCAGCTGCAGCGCGTCCCGGTCCCCGGTCAGCAGCAGGGGCGTCACCCCTTCCCCGGCGGCCCGGAGGCTCAGGGTGCCCAGCAGGTCGTCCGCCTCCCAGCCCTGCAGGGAAAACCGGCGGATGCCCAGGTCGTCCAGCAATTTGCGGATGGTTTCAAACTGCTGCCGCAGCTCCGGCGGCGTTTCGCTGCGGCCGGCCTTGTATTCCGCATATACCGTATGGCGGAAGGTCGGGGCATGCTCGTCAAAGCACACCGCCAGGTACTGCGCCTTTTCCTCCCGGATCACCTTCAGCAGCATGCTGAGGAATCCGTACACCGCGTTGGTATAAACCCCGTCCGCGTCCATCAGGGGCAGGGCGTGGTACGCCCGGTGCAGCAGGCTGTTTCCGTCCACCACCAGAAAGATATCCTTCATTGCAGCGTTCCTCTCTTTCTCCGGTATTATATAGGATATGGCTCTTTTCTGTCCATTCTTTTCAAAACGCCGGAATCATGGTATACTCTTTCACGATAAACCGGATCGTTCCGGGCGAAAGGAAATAAAAGGCCGTGGCTGTTACCGTCGGTGTGGTTTCCCTGGGCTGCAACAAAAACCGTGTGGACACGGAAACGGGCCTGGGCCTGCTGCAGGAGGCCGGCTATGTTTTTACGCCGGACCCAGAAAAAGCGGACATTCTGTGGGTCAATACCTGCGGATTCATTGATTCCGCCAAGGAGGAATCCATCAATACGATCCTGGAAATGGCCCAGTTCAAGGAAACCGGCCGGTGCCGCCTGCTGGTGGTCACCGGGTGCCTGGCCCAGCGTTATGAGGAATCCCTCCTGAAGGAAATTCCCGAAATCGACCTGCTGCTGGGGGTCAACCAGTATTCCCGCCTGCCCGGCCTGATCCGGGAGGCGTTGGGCGGCAAGCGCCTGAGCGCCTGCCAGGACGACCTGGGCTATTTTGAACATTCCCGGGTGCTGACCACGCCCTCCTATTCCGCCTATATCCGCATCGGCGAAGGCTGCTCCAACCGCTGCACCTTCTGCGCCATTCCCCTGATCCGCGGTCCCTACCGCAGCCGGGGAGAGGCGGAAATTCTCAGGGAAATGCGGGAGCTGGCGGCCCTGGGGGTCCGGGAGCATATCCTCGTGGCCCAGGATACCACCCGCTACGGCACGGACGGCGGCGGTCATTCCGCCCTTCCGGCCCTGATGCGCAAGGCCGCAGAAACCGAAGGGCTGGAGTGGCTCCGGGTGCTGTACTGCTATCCGGATGAAACCGGCGAGGAACTGCTGGACGTGCTGGCGGACCATCCGAAGGTCTGCCCTTACCTGGATATACCGATTCAGCATGTGAACGCGGAACTGCTGCGGCGGATGCACCGCCGGGGAACCCGGGAGGATATCCTTCGCTGCGTCCGGGGCGCCCGGCAGTGGGGACTGACATTGCGCACCAGCATCATTGTGGGCTTCCCCGGCGAAACCGAGGATCAGTTTCAGGAACTGCTGGATTTCGTGGAGGAAACGGAGTTCGACCGGCTGGGCGCCTTCGTCTATTCCCCGGAGGAGGGTACCCCGGCGGCCAAGCTGCCGGATCCCGTTCCGGAGGAAGTCAAGCAGGAGCGCTTTGACCGGCTTATGAAGCTGCAGCAGGCCGTGTCCCGCCGCCGCAATGAGCAACGGATCGGCACCGTGGAGCAGGTGCTGGTGACCGATGTGGGCGAGGACGGCTTCTGCCTGGGCCGGTCCTCCCGGGAAGCGCCGGAAACCGATGGGGAAATCCTCGTCCGCTGCGGCAGCGCGGATGTCCGGCCCGGGCTCTTCATTCCGGTGCGGATCACAGGGGCCGGGGACTATGACCTGAAGGGGGAAATGCTGTGAACCTTCCCAACAAGCTAAGCATTGCCCGGGTGCTGTGCATCCCGGCCATCGCCGTCCTGCTGTATGTGAATAACGACGCCTGCCGCCTTTCCGCCGGCATCCTGTTCATCCTGGCTTCCCTGACGGACCTACTGGACGGGCACATCGCCCGGAAATACAACCTGGTGACGGATTTCGGCAAGTTTATTGATCCCGTGGCGGATAAGCTGCTGGTGCTGACCACGCTGGTGATGCTGGTTCGCTGCAATCTCATGGAAGCCTGGGTGGTACTGGTGATCCTCAGCCGGGAACTGGCGGTGGACGGCCTGCGCATGGTGGCTGTGGGCCAGGGAAAAGTCATCGCCGCCGGCAAGCTGGGCAAATGGAAAACCACCTTCCAGATGATTACCATCACCGTGATCATCCTGCTGAATACCGCCTGTTTCGCCACCTGGTACACCGGTGTGCTGACCGGCGTTTCCGCAGCCCTGACGCTGCTTTCCGGTGTGGATTACTTCGTGCGCAACAAGTCCGTCCTGGCCCAGAAATAAAGGGCCTGCGGGTTTTCCACAGGGGTTTTTCCACAGGTGGATAAAACCTTGCGTTTTGTGGATAACTTTTCGGGAGGCGGCCCGGGTTATTCCGGAAATTTCCGTTTTCTGGAAAAACTCATGCCGGGAGACGCCCCGGAACCCCGCCGGCACCGCCGGAAAAGAAGGATTTCCCCTCTCCCGCATGGAATAATTCAAGTCGGGCCAAAGTTGTTCAACATTTATCCACATGGCGATCAACAGCCGAAATCCTTGCGCCGACGGGGGCCGCGGGGGTTTTCCACAGAATTCACAGCCCCTACTACTACTATTTTTTCTTTATTATTGCTGTAAATATATAATATCTATTCAACTATATGTAGACTCCACTACGAAACGAGGTTGAGGACCGATGATTTTCTCCATGAATTCACAGGACCTGCTGGAAGGCCTGAATACCGTCACGAGGGCGCTGGCCCCCCGGGCGCCGAAACAGATTCTGGAAGGCATTCTGATTACCGCCGAGGACGGCCGGGTGCAGCTGACCTGCTCCGACGGATCCCTGGTGATCGAATACACCAACGCCGCTTCCATCCAGGAGGAAGGGCAGACGGTGCTGCCCGGCAAGCTGTTTACGGAGCTGATCCGCAAAATGCCGGTGGGAGATGTCAGCGTTTCCGTCAAGGACTACCGCACCGCCGTGATCCGCTGCATGAAAAACCGCAGCAGCCTGGCCATCATGAACCCGGACGAGTATCCGGAAATCACGCCCATGACCACCGGCTCCGTCATCAAGATTCCGCAGAACCGCCTGCGGGAGATGATTTCCCGCGTGGTTTTTGCCATTGCCACGGATGAAAGCCGGCAGATCCTGACCGGCAGCCTGCTGGAGGTCAGCCGCAATGAAGCCCGCCTGGTGGCGCTGGACGGATTCCGCCTGGCCATGCAGAAGGTGTTCCAGCCCTTTGAGCTGCCGGAAGGCGTGGACGTGGTGAAGGCCATCATTCCCGGAAAGGTCATGAACGAGCTGTCCCGCATCCTGCCGGACGACGACGCCTTCTGCAACATGCTGATCGACCGGAACAAAATGCAGTGCACCTTCGGCAACATCCGCCTCACCAGCTCCCTGCTGGCCGGAGAATATATCGATTACCGGCGGATCCTGCCGTCGGACTTCAAAACCGAAGCCCGGGCCAACCGGATTGCCGTGCAGGACGCCATCGACCGGGCCAGCCTGATGGCCCGGGAAGGCAAAAACAACCTGATCAAAATGAGCTTCCACGGGGATATCCTGAAGATCACCTCCAACGCCGAGTTGGGGGATGTGGAGGAAGAGATGGAAGCCTCCCTGAACGGGGATCCCATTGATATCGCTTTCAACGCCCGGTATATCACGGACGTGATCCGCAACGTGTCGGACGATAACCTGTGCATGAAGTTCAATTCCAACATCAGCCCCTGCGTGGTGGTGCCGGAAAGCGGGGACGATTTCATTTACTTGATTCTCCCGGTCCGCGTCTTCCAGTAAAAACCCGGGAGAAAGCCGGAAACGGAAAAGGATCTGCCAGACGGAAATGATCATTGAAAAGCTGACACTGCGCAATTTCAGAAATTACGGGGAAACCGTATTGACCCCTCACGCAGGGGTCAATCTGTTCTTCGGCCCGAACGGCTCCGGAAAGACAAACCTTCTGGAAGCCGTTCATTACTGTGCGCTGGGAAAAAGCCACCGGATCACCGGGGACCAGAGCGCCGTGCGGATCGGGGAAAGCTTTGCCGTCTGCGGGGTAAACGTGCTGTCCGGCGGCGTCCGGCGGGAAATCACCGTGCGCCTGGTGCCGGGGGAAGCCAATAAAAAAGTCATTTTGCTGGATCAGAAACAGATCCGGCGTTTTTCCGATATGATGGGCTGCCTGCAGTGCGTCATTTTTTCACCGGAGGACCTGGGACTCATCCGGGAAGGCCCGTCCCTGCGGCGCCGCTACCTGGATATGATGATCAGCCAGGTCAACCGGGGATATTTTATTGCCCTGCAGCAGTACCGGGCTGGACTGGAGCAGCGCAACGCGCTGCTGAAAACCCTGCGTGCCGGCAACGGACGGGACGGGGGCATGCTGGACGTGTTTGAGCAGGCCATGGCCGCCCCGGCCGCCGCCATCGTGGAAGCCCGGCGGAAGGTGATCGCCATGCTGTCCGCCCTGGCCGCGGAAACCTATGCTTCCGTTTCCGGCCGGGAAAAGGAGGAGTTCCAGGCGGGCTATCATTCCGCCTTCCGGGACAGCGCGGACGTGGCCGGGGATTTCATGAAGGCCCTGCGGGAAAGCCGGGAGGAGGACCTGCGGCTGGGCGTCACGTCCGCGGGACCCCACCGGGATGACCTGAGCCTTTCCCTGAACCGGAAAAACATGAAGGTATTTGCCAGCCAGGGGCAGATCCGCACCGCGGCCCTTTCCCTGAAGCTGGCCCAGATGAAAGCCCTGCGCGCCCTGAGCGGGGAGGCGCCGGTGCTGCTGCTGGACGATGTGATGAGCGAGCTGGACAAGACCCGCCGCATGCGCCTGGTGAAGGAGATCAGCGATTACCAGACCTTTATCACCTGCACGGATGAAACGGACCTGGAGCTGGACGGGGAGCGGCGCACCTACCGGGTGTCCGCCCCGGAAGGCACGGCGCAGCTGGAAATCACCAACCGGGGAGAGGAAGCGCCGGCGGCGGAGCTGAAGGAGCCGGATTTTTCCTGGGACGAATAACCGGCGAAAAATGTTTCACGTGAAACATTGAGCCTGAAACGGAGGGGATCCCGTTGACAAACTGGACGGAGCAGCAGCAGGCCGTGATCCGCTCCGACGCGAAGGAGATCATTTGTTCCGCCTCGGCCGGCAGCGGCAAAACCGCGGTCATGATCGAGCGGGTGATCCGGATGCTCCGGGAAGGGGCGGCGCCGGAATCCTTTCTCATTGTCACCTTTACCACGGCAGCGGCTTCGGAAATGAAGCAGAAAATCCGCAAGACCCTGACGGAATACCGGGAGGAACGGCCCCTGCGCCGGGCCCTGGAAAAGCTGGACCTGATGGAAATTTCCACGATCCATTCCTTCTGCCAGCACCTGATCCGGCAGGAGTTCCAGGAAGCGGAGGCGGATCCCTTCTTTTCCGTCTGCGACCAGGGCCGCTCGGCCAAACTGTTTTCCGCGTCCTTCCGGGAGGCCTGCAATTCCCTGCAGCGGGAAAACAACGGGGACTACGCCTTCTGGCGCCGGTGCTTTGACCGGAAGTCCTCGGAGGAGATCGTGAAGCAGGTGTATCATTTCATGCAGTCCCTGCCGGATCCGGCGGAGTGGTTGGCCCACGCCTGCGACGATATCCCCCTGCGGGTGGATCCGGGCCACGAATGGTTCCGGACCGCCTCGGAAATCGTCGCTTCGAAAATCAGGGAAGCAAACCTGGTTCTCGGCCGCCAGCTCCGGATGTTTGACGAGCCGGAGCACGGGGAGCCCTACCGGGCCGCCTGGAAGGCGGACTATGAATTGTTTCACGTGAAACAATTGTGGGCGGACGGGGAAGACGTGCCGGAGGAAGCCCTGCGGGCCGGGTTTTCCCGGCTGCCCTCCTGGTCCCGGCTCAACAGCCTGGAACTGGACTGGAAGGAACGGTATACAGGGCTGCGGAACCGGCTGAAGGAGATCGACGGGGAAATCAGGCCCCTGATCCGGCCGTCGGAGGAAACGGTGGCCCGGGATTTCGGCAACATGAAAGCCTCCCTGCAGGGGCTGAAGGTGCTGACCCTGCGCACGGCGGAGCGCTTTGCCCGGCGGAAAGCGAAAAAGCGGCTGCTGGACTTCAGCGACCTGGAGCACTATGCCCTGAAAATCCTCCGGTCGGAAAAAACCGGTGCGGCGGTGCGCCGGCGGTATCCCAATGTGTTTGTGGACGAGTGCCAGGATGTTTCCCGGGTGCAGGACGCCATCATCCAGCAGCTGCACGCCCCGGAGGGAAACCTGTTCATGGTGGGGGACGTGAAGCAGAGCATTTACCACTTCCGCCTGGCGGAGCCGGCGCTGTTCCAGCACCGCATGGAGGAATACGACCGGCCGGATTCGGAGGGGCAGCTGCTGGAACTGCAGACCAATTTCCGCTCCCGGCCGGAAATCCTGGAAACCGCCAACCGGGTGTTCCGGGATGTGATGCGCCGGGAAACGGCGGAGATGGATTACGGGGACCGGGAAAAGCTGATTCCCGGAAAGCCGGCGGAAGGCTTCCAGCCGGTTTATGCGGACGTGCTGCGCCCGGGGGACGGCCAGTCCCGCCTGGAAACCATGGCGGACTACCTGTGCGAACGCTTCCGGGAGCTGAAGGAGGAAGGCTTTGACTATAAGGATTTTGTGATCCTGATGCCCCAGGTCAGCCGGGACGGCCAGAAGCTGGCGGACCTGCTGGAGGAGCGGCGGGTGCCGGTCTTCTTTGACAGCGGCGGCAGCTTTTATGAGCAGGAGGAGGTTTCCTGCTTCCTGGCGGTGCTGGCCATGGTGGCCAATCCCTCCCGGGATGATACGCTGCTGACCTCCCTGAAAAACGCGCCTTTCTTTTTTACCGAGGAGGAGCTGGCGCAAATCCGGCTCCGGTGCCCGGACAAGGATGAAACCTTCCGGCATGCCTTCAACCTCACCCGGCAGGAGGACAGTGAAATCGGCATCCGCTGCCGGGAAGCGGAGGAACGGATCCAGGGCTGGCGCCGGCGGGCGTCGGTGGTGCCCATGGGCGAGTTTGTCCGCTGGCTGTGCAGCGAATCCCACGCCATTGCCATGGCCGGGGTGGGTCCCCGGCGGGTAGCGGCGGTGCGGAACCTGCGCCTGCTGTGCCGGCGAGCGGAGGAAGCCCAGGCGGCGGGGGTGTATACCCTGCGCCGGTTCCTTTCCTATGTGGAGGAGCAGGCCGCCGGCGGGGACCAGCGCTCGGCGGTTCCCCTGGCCGAGGGGGATAACCTGGTGCGGATCATGACCATGCACAAATCCAAGGGGCTGCAGTTTCCCGTGGTGTTCTGCATGGGGCTGGATGAAAAAACGGGCCCCCGGCCCGAGTCCGGCGTGCAGCTGGACGCGGAGCTGGGCATCTGCCTGAAATACAAAAAGCCGGAGTTCCGTTACAGCCGGAACACGGCGGCGTCGGTGATCTTTTCCTGGAAAAAGGAGCAGGAGCAGCGGGCGGAGCGGATCCGGCTGCTGTATGTGGCCATGACGCGGGCCCAGCAGCGCATGTACCTGGCGGCCGTGGGAGAGGATCAGGTGCTGTGGCATGCGGCGGCGGGGGAAAACCGGGTCATCGCCGCGGAAAACTACATGGACTGGATCCTGCCGTCCCTGTACGATGCGGAGAAATTATCCACAGGTTATCCACAGGGCCAAACCTATTGGAAAATAAGGGATTTGGAGGTTTTTTCCCAGTCGTCTGTGGATAAAAATGACGATTCTCCACAATTCCGGGAATGGCTTGAATCCTTGCTTTCTGCCGAGCCTGTGGATGAAGTGTGGAAAGAATTGTGGAAGGAAACCCCGCCGGAGGAGCGGCTTTCCAAAATGCAGAAACGGTCCGTAACCGCCCTGGTGAAAAAGGCGGAGCGGGACCTGGCAGCCGCGGAGGAAGCGGAGGAAGAGGAAACCGCGGAAAACAAGCGGGATCCCAACCGCTTTGAAATGGCCCTGAAGCGGACGGACACCAAACGCCTGCCTGCCTTCATGGCGCCCCCGCCGGAAATGCGGGGCGCCTGGCGGGGATCCGTCATTCACCGGTTCCTGTCCCTGGCGGATCTGGAGAAGCTGCGGGCGGTCACCGGAAAGCCCGGGCCGGCCCTGGCGGCCATCCGGGACGAGATGCTCTCCGCCGGGGTGTTCACTGCCGAGGAGGGAAAGGTGCTGACCCCCGCGGCGCTGCGCACCTGGTTTGAATCCTCCCTGGGCCAGCGGATGCTGAAAAGCCCGGAGGTGCGCCGGGAATGGAGCTTCAACCTGTACCGGCCGGAGCAGCGGCTGCTGGTGCAGGGAATCATCGACTGCGCCTTCCGGGAGGGGGACGGCTGGATCCTGGTGGATTACAAAACCGACCGGATTGACGACGAGGCGGAATTTGTGGATACCTACCGGGCCCAGCTGGAATGGTACGCGCTGGCCCTGACGGAGCTGACGGGGCTGCCGGTGCGGGAATCCTGGCTGTATTCCCTGTCCAAAGGAAAAGCTTATGCGGCCGGCGGGACGGAGATCCCGGGAGAAGGGAAAGAGTAAACAATGCGAAAAGTGGTCCTGGTTTCCCTGGATGCCTTTTTTACGGCGGATGTGAAAGGCCTGAACCCGGAGGGTTTCCTGGCGAAGGTGCTGCGGGAGGGTGCCTTCTGCCGCCGGGTGAACACGATTTTTCCGGCCCTCACCTATCCGATTCACGTGACCATGGTCACCGGCTGCGATCCGGACGAAACCGGCGTGGGCCAGAACCAGCCGCCCCAGCCGGGGGTGCCGGGGAACGAGCGGGTCTGGTACTGGGAGCGGAAGCATATCCGGGTGCCCACCCTCTTTGACGCGGTGAAGGAGGCGGGGGGCCGGTGCTGCTCCATTCTCTGGCCGGTGGGCTGCCGGAATCCGGCGGTCCGGTGGATTTTCCCGGAGGTGCATCCCCTGAAGGGGGAAAACCCGGTGGTGAAGGCCCTGCGCTTCGGAACCCCGGGCTATATCCTGCGGGAGGAAAAGCGCTTCGGCCGCCTGCGCAAAGGCATCGCGGAGCCCTGGCTCAGCGATTACGCGGCAGCCCTGGCCATGGACACGGTGCGGCGGCGGGCGCCGGAGTTCACCGCCGTTCACTGGATTGACCTGGACAACGCCCGCCATCACCACGGCACCTTCAGCGCCGGGGCCAAGGAGGCCATTGACCGCAACGACCGGCGGCTGGAGCAGCTCTGGAAGGCCATGCAGGAAACGCCGGCCATGAAGGACGCCCTGCTGGTTGTTGTCAGCGACCACGGCCAGGAGGATATCCGGGAAACCGTGAACCTGACCCGGCTGATGGAAAAATACGGCCTGGACCGCCGGTTTTTCGTGCAGAGCAACGGCATGAGCGCCTGCTTTTTCCCCGGAGCGGAATATGTTCCCTGCGATCCCCGGCAGGTATTCACGCCGGAGCAGCTGCGGGAAATGCGCGTTGCCCGCCTGTACACCCGGGAGGACCTGGACGCCCTCCACGCGGTGCAGGGACCGGTTTTCGCCGCCGAGGCGGCGGAAGGGGTTGCCTTTTCGGACGCCCTGGATGGGGAAAAACGGGAGGCGGCCACCCACGGCTTCGGTCCGGGGCGGGAGGCGGACCTGTGCCTGTTTGCCGTGTACGGCCGGGGCGTGAAAAAATGTGAAATTCCTGCCATGGAAATGCGGGACGTGGGGCCCACCGTGGCGGGGCTCATGGGGCTGGAGCTGCCCCGGGCCCGGGGCACGGACCGCTCCGCGGAGCTGCTGGCCTGAGCCGTCCGGGGCGGGCCGGGAGGCCCGGCGGGGCGCATTGACAGGCCCCGGAGAAAAATGATAAGCTATGCAAAATTTGGCGCGGAAAGGAGGAAGCCGTCATGCGGAGATATGCCGTAACCCATTTTTACCACAGCGGCTTTTCCGTTTCCTGCGGGGATACGATCCTGGTTTTTGACTACTGGCGGGGGGAAAACGGGGAGCTGGCGGAAAACCTGCAGCTGACGCCGGAAATCCTCGGCGCCTACAGCCATATTATTGTGTTCATCAGCCACGACCATCCGGACCATATGGATCCGGTGGTGTTCACCTGGAAGGACGTGCCCGGCCTGCAGTACGTGATCGCCTCGGATATGCCGGCGGGCACCCCGGGGTTGCGCCTGGCGCCGGGGGATTCGGAGGAGCTGCCCGGGGATGTGAAGGTGACGGCCTTTGACTCCACCGACCTGGGGGTCAGCTTCCTGGTGGATTTCCGGGGGCTCAGCGTGTTTCACGCCGGGGACCTGAACTTCTGGCACTGGCGGGAGGAATCCACCATGAAGGAGATTGAGGAGGCGGACCGGGAGTTCCGCAAGGCGGTGGCCCCCATCTGCGGCAAGGCGGTGGACCTGGCCTTTTTCCCGGTGGATCCCCGGCAGGGCCCCCTGTTCGAATCCGGCGCCAATTATTTCATCCTGGCGGTAAAACCCCGGATCCTGATTCCCATGCATTATTTCAACCGGCCGGAGTCGGCCGTGGAATACGCCCGCACCGCCACCTGCCGCACCACGGAGGTCATCGCCATGCCCGGCAACGGGGACGTGCTGCTGATGGACGAGGACGAGCAGGGCTACCTGAACCTTTCCATTCCGGAGCTACCGGAGGAGCCGTCGGAGCCGGAACCCGCCGTGCCGGCGGACCCGCTGCTGCCGGAAAACGACCCCTTCCTGGAAAGCGACCTGCCCCTGGTCCAGCTGGCGGAAAATCCGCCCGCGCCGCCGCCGGCGCCGGAGGCGGAAAAGGAAGCCCCGGGTCCTTCGGAGCCTTGATTCCCCGAAAGTTTTCCACTTTTATGCACAGGTTATCCACAGCCCGCCGGAATTTATCCACAACGTACTGTGGATGAAGAAAACCGTTGAAAATCAAGGGGTTTCAGCCCCGGGCAGGAATTGTCCCTTAGAAAACAAGGCGGAAAAGCCTGTGGAAAAGTTTTCCTAAAACTGTTAAAAAATCGTAATAAAAGCATACGAAAAAGGCTGCCCGAAGGCAGCCTTTTTCAGGGTTCCGGGGGCGGTTATGCCCAGGGATTTTCGGTGGGATAGGGCAGGTTCTTCGGCTGGTTC
Source organism: Clostridia bacterium (assembly GCA_017526525.1). Classification (GTDB taxonomy): domain Bacteria; phylum Bacillota; class Clostridia; order Christensenellales; family Aristaeellaceae; genus Aristaeella. Next base: position 27,506 of record JAFXRG010000027.1, read on the forward strand.
CAGGCGATGTCCTGCACACCCAGGTACTTGAAGACTTCGAACAGCAGCTTCGCGCAGTGATCGAAGGCCACGGCGCCGTGGTGCGGATAGCGCTTCTGCACCAGCACATGGCGGTAGAAGCGGCCCATTTCCTTGATGGCGAAAATGCCGATGCCGCCGAAGGACTGGGTGGCCACGGGCAGCACTTCGCCCTCGGCGATGTAGGCCCGGACGATGCCGTCACTGTCGCACTGCAGGCGGTAGAAGGTGATGGGGCTGGCCGCGATGTCGCCTTCCAGGGTGCCGCGGGTGAAGTCCGGTTCGCTTCCTTCGGGCTCCAGCAGCCGGTGCTGGATCAGCTGGTACTTGATGGCCCGGCTGTCGCACATCTTGCAGCTGGGGGTGTTGCCGCAGTGGAAGCCCATGAAGGTATCGGTCAGTGTGTAGTCAAACTTGCCCTTGATGTCCTTGTCGTAAATGTATTCCGGCACGCTGTTGTTGATATCCAGCAGGGTCACCGCGTCGCCGGTGAGGCAGGCGCCGATGTATTCGCTCAGGGCGCCGTAGATATCCACTTCGCAGGAAACCGGGATTCCGCGGGACGCCAGGCGGCTGTTTACGTAGCAGGGCTCAAAGCCGAACTGGCTCGGGAAGGCGGGCCAGCACTTGTCCGCGAAGGCCACGTACTTCCGGGCGCCCTTGTGGGCTTCCGCCCAGTCCAGCAGGGTCAGCTCGAACTGCGCCATGCGCTCGCTCATTTCGGGATAATACCTGCCCTCGCCCATTTCCTTGGCCATATCGGCGCAGACGGCGGGAATGCGGGGATCGCCGGCGTGCTCTTTGTAGCTCACCAGCAGGTCCAGCTCGCTGTTTTCCTCAATTTCGATGCCCAGCTCGTACAGGCCCTTGATGGGGGCGTTGCAGGCGAAGAAGTCCTGGGGCCGGGGTCCGAAGGTGATGATCTTCAGGTTCTTCAGGCCGACGATGACGCGGGCGATGGGGAAGAACTCGGCGATTTTGGCGGCCAGCTCATCGGCGTTGCCGACGGGATATTCCGGAATGTAGCCCTTCAGGTGGCGCATGCCCAGGTTGTAGGAGCAGTTCAGCATGCCGCAGTACGCGTCGCCGCGGCCGTTGATCATGTCGCCGTCGCCTTCGGCCGCCGCCACGAACATGACGGGTCCGTCAAAGTATTTGGCAACCAGGGTTTCGGGGGTTTCCGGGCCGAAGTTGCCCAGGAACACGCAAGCCGCGTTGCATTCGTTGGCCTTCAGTTCCTCAACCGCCTTCAGCATGTCCTTTTCGTTTTCCACCGTGGTTTTGATCTCCACGAAATTGACCTTTTTCTCCGCCAGCTTCGCGGCGATGGCGGCGCGGCGCTTTTCGCTCAGGGCAATGGGAAAGCAGTCGCGGGAAACGGCGACCAGACCGAGTTTAATGACCGGGATGTTTTCCATAAAAAATCCTCCTCCAAAGAATGGCATATTTGTACGGACTTGCCTTAAAAATAAGGATAGCATTCCGGAGGCCTGAAGTCAAGAAAATTGCAAAAAACAGGATGGATTCCGACCGGTTTTTACAGTTTCGGGGGCCGGAGGAAAAAGGTCCGGACTTTTTCTGCCAAAATGGTTGCAAAAGCTTTGAAAAAAAGGTAGAATACCGTTCGGAACTGATTACGCGCAAGCGGATTTTTAAGGAGGTCTTTTTCCATGGCAGTGAAAGTTGCAATTAATGGTTTCGGACGGATCGGCCGTCTTGCTTTCCGTCAGATGTTCGGTGCCGCCGGCTATGAAGTCGTCGCCATCAACGACCTGACCAGCCCGGACATGCTGGCCCACCTGCTCAAGTACGACACCGCCCAGAAGGGATACTGCGGCGTTATCGGCGAGAACAAGCACACCGTCGAAGCCACTGAAAATTCCATCATCGTGGACGGCAAGGAAATCACCATCTACGCCATCAAGGACGCCAAGGAGTGCCCCTGGGGCAAGCTGGGTGTGGACGTGGTGCTGGAGTGCACCGGTTTCTACACCTCCAAGGAAAAGGCCATGGCTCATATCGAAGCCGGCGCCAAGAAGGTCGTTATCTCCGCTCCCGCGGGCAACGATCTGCCGACCATCGTTTACAACGTAAACCACAAGACCCTCAAGCCCGAGGATCAGGTCATCTCCGCTGCCAGCTGCACCACCAACTGC
>JAFXRG010000028.1 GCA_017526525.1 Clostridia bacterium
ATACCCAAAGAGGATGCCCGCTATGCCTCTTTGCAGGGGACGGCGACCCGCCTCATTCTCACCATGAACGCAAGGGAACTCCGGCATTTCTTCTCTCTTCGCTGCTGCAACCGGGCGCAGTGGGAAATCCGGGAAATGGCGGATAAAATGCTGGACATCTGCAAGCAGGAATGCCCGGCGGCCTTTGAAGACGCAGGCCCCGGATGCGTTCGCCATCAATGCCCGGAATTCAGGCCCTGCGGGCATGAACGGACGCACGACTGGGACGGTGAAAACCATGACAACGGATGAAATCATCCGGGAGCTGCGGGCCAAAGCGGGGGTGGAAGGAAAATCCACCCTTGCGGGCCTTCTCCATCAGGCGGCGGATCGGCTGGAAGAGCTGGACGAACGCGTGGCAATCATGATGGAGGGGAATAGAGTGGAAATCGTGATGGAGGGAAAAAATATCTTAGACCTTTACAGCACACAAATCACGAAGGTGTTAGAAAAATGAAAAGCATATTCTTGTACCAATGCGAAATCTGCGGTGCTCAATACAAGTTTTCCAATGACGCGGAAGCATGTGAAAAATTTCATATCAGACCGCGAACCATGGGGACGGTAGAGATAGAATCCGCAAGGTATCAGCCCTACCATGAACAAGGGGCAAGTAAATACCCGCACAAAATCACGGTCGTTATGCAAGACGGAAAAAGGATCGATTACAGGAGATAGGAGAGCTGGCGATGGGACAGGAAAAAGAAAAGACCTTCACCCCGGACCACGTATTGAAAACCCTCCCGGAATATTTTGAAGCCGGGTTCCGCGGGGAAAAGATGTTCGAGCTTCGCCGGGATGACCGGGATTTCAAGGTCGGGGACTATATCCTGCTCAAGGAATGGGACGGCGAACAGTTCACGGGCCGCATGATGGCAAAGAAGATCACCTATATTCTCAGGGATTGTGAGCAGTACGGCCTCAAGGACGGGTTCTGCATCCTTTCCCTCGCTTGGTAGGAGGTGGGCGCAATATGACCGACGAGGAACGGCAGGAAAACATATCAAGCGAAACCATTCAAAATATATATGAAATTATGACTATAAAAGCGGTCGAAACCATGGATGATTTCATATTCCAAACAATCAGACCGTATTGCGAGCTGGTATCTCAGAGAAAGATTAGCAAAGACGATTTGAAGCGTGCACTCACTGAATTTTTCAAAAATCATCCGGAGGATAGGGAAGGGAAGATTATTACATTATGCAAGGATTGTAAATTCGGACTATACAACGGCACCGAATACCTTTGCGATAGACACAGCGGCCATGTGAACAGATTTGGTGAGGATCAGTACTATAAGGAATGGCATAACGGTAACTATTTTTGTGCTGACGGTGAAAGGCGACTAATGAGATGATTGACAGAAAGAAGGTTATCAAAGGGCTTGAACTCTGTACGGTGGAAATCCCGCCTGACAGCTCAATGCATCAATATGATTTTTGTATCAAGTGCCCGTATCACGACCCGGTTTTTATTTATTGCTTTAATAAAAATGCACTCATGAAGGACGCTCTGGAAGTCATCAAAGAGCAGGGCCAAACAGACGAATAAGCGGTGATCATGCGAAAGGAGAAACGCGGTCCATGACTATTGAAGAATGGCGCGATGATAAACTGGGCGAACATCAAATCCCACTTTGGAAGTTCCTCCGCATCATACATTATTACACCGAGCGAGTGGGCATCTATGTGGTGTCCGGCGGCAACTGGCAGCCGGGAGAGCGTGATTTCTGGCTTTCAAAGGATGTATTCAAGGGGATCAGTGCTGGGCAATATCAGGCAGAGCTTGAAAGGCTGCTCAGGTATTACGCGGACGTACCTGTCTGGAACGTCTGTGCCGAATGGACCAATGACGGGCTACGCGCCGACGGCAACGGCCGAAGCGCCGTAACATGGCTCACGGCCCGCTGCCATTATTCCGACATCCGCAAAGGGCTGGAACAGGAAAAGGCTGACCGGCGGCGGGAACAACGCCGGGAATACCAAAGAAGACGAAGGGAGAAAAATAATGGGACTGCTGGCACAGATTGACGCGGAACTCCAAAAAGACCTCATTGATTTTGTCAAGGCGCAGGAGGCGGACACCTCTCCGCACACGCTGGGCGAAGCTTTGGTCAAGGAAATTCTCAAGGACATCATCAACGGCAATGCCAGAATCAGCGGGTGTGTCACCAATCACGCGAAAAAGCGCATGTATCTGGAATTAACTTTCTACGAGGAGGACACAAATGAACAGGCAGGAGATCATACACAGGCTTGAAAGCCTAAAGGATCATGCGGTCCATACGCCGGGCGAAGATCTGTTCGTCATGAGCCTCGATGACGGCATTGCCGTCTGCGAAGCAATTGACCTGATCAACAAACAAAGCGAGGTCATCGACGCTTTGCTCAAGGTCGGCTGTCCGCACGACTTCCAGCGCGAAGAACCTTGGATCGTCAATTATATGTATGCCATAACGGAGGTTGTCAAAAAGGCGGTCCATCTAAGAAACGAAGAGGTGAAACAGCATGGCTAAACTTGGACACTGGAAGCAGGTACACGGCGTCGTTACGCCGGGAGGCACGCCGTATTACGTGTGCGGGTCCTGCGGAAATACCGGCCACCTGCACGGGGCGGAATATCCAAAGCGCAAAATGATCTGTGACGTATGCGGGGCGATCAATATTTACCCATGGGAAAAGGCATACGAGGAAGGATCCTCTTTATGGGATGAAGGGGATGCAGGGGCAGGCGGCCTGATGCCGGCCACATAAAGGAGGAATCAATCATGTCAGCAATATCAGTCAGGTGCTATGAATACTTGATCGAATGCGACCGCTGCGAATATCTCGAAGTTTATCACACCAACGATGAAGACAACGGCGTCCTCGTCCGCAGTCTCGCGTCAGCCATCAGGGCGGCCCGGTTTCACAAAACCGGAAGAAAGATCCTCTGTCCGCTTTGCTGGGAAAGGCATCTGGAGGAACGCAAGAAATGAACCGCTCTGATATTTGTCCTTCCTGCGGCGCCCGCCTCCGCTGGCAGCCGCCGGACTTTATGACCCGCGCAATGTGGTTCTGTCCCCGGTGCAAATATCACCGACTGGAAGGGCAGGCAAAATCATTCTGGCCCAAACATAGGAAAAGGAGAAATCATCATGGCAAAGATCAATCTAACAGTTAATTTGGAAGATGGGAAAGTTTTGGATGAAGCAGCCCAGCAGGCAATCAAGGGTTATGTTCGGAAAATTGTTCAGAAGGAATTTGAGATCAAAATAGCCGATGAAATCAGGACTACAGTAAAGAGATATATTGAACAAGTCACAGAGGCAATAAAGAAATCCGGTTGGTATTCATCCGATCCAGAAATTCGTAAATCCATGCATGAAAAGATACAGGAAAAGGCGGCTGAATTAAGCATAACAACCGATGGTCTGAAAAAAATGGTCGATGATTATATGAAACCCATTGGTGAATATGTGAACGAAAAGGTTAAGGCTCTGAAAGGCAAAGAGGCTGAAATGGAAAATGAAGTTTCCAGACAGGTAAGGGAAAGGGTCGATGCCCTATTCAAAACAACCCTGACAACCGCATTGGCGGAAGCACTCTTGAAGAACGGAGAAAAATGATATGGGCGATAAAACGAAAATAGACTGGTGTGACGCAAGCTGGAACCCGGTCACGGGATGCCGGCACGATTGCCCCTATTGCTATGCCTACGGGATCGCAAAACGGTTCGGCGCTCATCTGGGCGACCCTTTGAAATGGGAAAACCATGTGCTTGAACATCCCGTACGCACATCCGAAACCCATGAATATATGCGCATGGCGGGGATCAAAGAAGGTACGGTACTGCCATATCCTTATGACTTTGATCCAACATTCCACAAGTACCGCTTGGATATCCCTTTCCGCTGGACGTGGCCCCGCACAATCTTTGTCTGCTCCATGGCGGATCTGTTCGGGAACTGGGTGCCGGAGGATTGGATCATTCAGGTCCTCGAAGCCTGCCGCAAGGCACCTTGGCACCGGTATTTGTTCCTCACCAAAAACCCGAATAGATATGACGAGCTGGAAGACAAAGGGATCATCACACCGGAGGACCGCAATTTCTGGCTCGGAAGCACCGTCACCGTGGAAACGCGGGACAAGATGCACTATCACAGCAAAATGCACACCTTCCAGAGCTGCGAACCCATGTTAGCCCCTTGGCCCAAAGCTGGGCCACCCAACCCGGAAAGCATGAAAAATCATTGGATGCCGGAATGGGTCATCTTCGGAGCTGAAACCGGCAACCGAAAAGGCAAGGTCATCCCGAAAAAGGAATGGGTAGACAACGCGGTCCAGATGTGCCGCAACATGGGGGCCGCAGTCTTCATGAAGGATTCGCTCAGGGGGATCATGGGGCCGGATTTTGTGCAGGAATACCCGTGGGAACCATTTGAAAAGGCAGGAGGGGGAACACCGCTATGAAGCTCTGCCACATCTCCCGTCAGCAGTACCTTGAAGGGCTGAACGACGAAATCTCGGATCACGGTCTCAGGGGATCCATAAAAAAGAGGCTGGATCAAATCGACCAGCACTGCGCAAATCTCCAGTATCTCGATCACCGGCTCATACAGGAACTTTGCTCGGAAATCAACGACCTGCTCACGGTCTATGCGGAAAGGAGGCAGCACCCATGATCAGCGCATGGAATCTTGTCTGGATCATTCCCCTTTCCGTACTGGCCGGGCTTTTCTTGGCAGCCCTTCTCACGGCAGCCTCACACCGGGACGGGGACCGCAGATAGGAGGGGCCTATGTACTATCAGATATACCGCATGGAAGGCGGGCAGAAGG
>JAFXRG010000006.1 GCA_017526525.1 Clostridia bacterium
ATGACGACGATGATGATGACAACGGGCATGATCACGAGCACCATCATCATGATCATGAACATCATCATGACCATGAACACGAACATCATCATCACCATCACCACCATCACGGCGAAGGGGAACACGACGCGGACGAAGTCTTCGGCAATATCGGCCTGGAAACCGCGCAGCGCTATGAACAGGATGAAATCCGCGCCATGCTGGAAAAACTGTCCGATGAAGAAGAATACGGACGGATCCTCCGGGCGAAAGGTATCCTGCAGAACGCGGCCGGCGAATGGTTCCAGTTTGACTATGTTCCCGGAGAGATCGACCTCCGGAACGGCAGTGCCGATTATACCGGCCGCCTGTGCGTGATCGGAGCCGACCTGAACGAAAAAGCATTGACGGAGCTGTTTCATTTATGATTCGCAGATTTGTACCGGTTTACCTGATTACCGGTTTTCTTGAAAGCGGAAAAACCACGCTGGGACTGACGGTTCTCGGAAATGAGCGTTTCACCAACGGCGGCAAGTGCCTGGTGATCTGCTGCGAGGACGGCGAAACCGAGTGGGACGACGCCTCCCTTCAAAAGAACAAGGGCGTCCTGGTAATGCTGGAGGAGGAGTCGGAGCTCACCTCCGCCCGCCTGCAGGCGCTGGAGGATGAACACAAACCCTCCTGCGTCATTCTGGAATACAATTCCATGTGGGGCATCGACAAGCTGGATACGCTCCGGCTTCCCCGCCTGTGGGACTGGGCCCAGATGGTCACCACAGCCGACGGCACCACCTTCGACAACTATATGGCCAATATGCGCAAGCTGCTGACCGACCCGATGAAAATCGCGGATATGATCTGCGTCAACCGCTGCAAGCCGGAATTCAACAAAGCTTCCTGGCGCAAGCAGCTTCGGGCCATGAACAGCAGCGCCACCATCTTTTTCGAAAACCTGGACGGAACGGTGGATGACGGAATTACCGACGAGGATTTGCCCTACGATATGAAAGCGGATCCCATCGTGATTTCCGAAGACCAGTTCGGCATTTTCTATGTGGACAGCATGGATCATCCGGAACGGTATCACGACCGGCGGGTCCGCCTGGTGGGCCAGGCCTGGAAGCGGGCGAACTTCCCGAAGGGATATTACTATTTTGCCCGCAACGCCATGACCTGCTGCTCCAACGATATCGCACCCTGCGGCTGGGTATGCAAAGGAAACCGGACGCCGGACAACAAAACATACTTCACCCTTACTGCCCGCTGCCAGCAGGTTCAGGGGCCGGACGGGCAGGTTGCCCTCATGCTGAACGAGCTCACCTGTGAGCACGCGAAAAAGCCCCGCGAGGAACTGGTCAGCTTTGTGAACCTGTAAACTTTCCGAAAAAAAAACGGTCATCCGATCCGGATGATCGTTTTTTTTATCAGAACCCGACAATCAGCCCATGCCGCTCCGCGTAGAAACTGTCCAGCCCGCGGGTTTCCATCAGGACCACTTTGATTCCGGGGAACGCTGCCTGCAGCTGTTCCTTCAGGGCCAGCGCATCCTTTTCGTTCTGGCAGTGGCTGATCCGGATTTCCCTGCCCGCCGGACCGATCTTTTTCATTTCCTCCACCAGGAAGCGGATCATGCTCCGGTTGCCCCTGGCTTTTCCGCGGATGGAGATTTCTCCCTCTTCGCTTCCGATGCCGATGCCCCAGAATCCGAGATGGCCGGCAATGAAGCCGATCAGCCGGCTGACCCTTCCGGCCTTGATCAGGTTATGGTAGGAGGCCAGGGCAAAAATCGTGTGAATCTTCTCTGCCTCCCGGTTCAGTGCTGTTTCCGCTTCCTCAAAGGTTTTGCCCGCCAGGATCAGCTCCCGGGCTTTCAGCACCAGCATGGCCACTTCAGGGCCCGTGGCACGGCTGTCAATCACGGCAATCTGTTTCCCGGGGTTTTCCTCCTGCAGCATCTGTTTTGCGGTGCACGCGCTGTTGTAGCTTCCGGACAGTGCGCTGGAAATGGTAAAGGCCAGTACCGGTCCTTCCGCCGCAAACCGGTTCCGCCAGTCCGCCGGGGACGGGCAGGAAGTCTGCGCCATCTCCGAATGGTTTTCATTGGCTGTCAGCATATCTTCCACGGAAATGTTTTCATCATCTATGTATTCCTTGTTGCCGATCCGGATAGAAAAAGGAATTGTTGTAAAATCGAAGATCCCTTCACCGTCTTCAAGTCTGTGCAGGTCGCAGCTGGTATCTGACACAATATGCCACATCAATCCTTCAGCTCCCTTCGTCCGGGTCATTCTACATCGTTTTCTTTCCGTATGCAAACCCGGCTCTGTATTTCTCCTGTACGGTTCCGTTCTGCGGGCGCTTTTCCTTCCGGTGCCGTTATCCCCACAGCTGGGTCAGTGCCGGAACCATCTGCTTTTTCCGGGACACCAGGCCCGGAATGAATACATGGTTTCCGCTGACATCCCGCAGTTCAAAGGCATGCTCGATGATTTCGCCGTCTCCCAGGAACAGCAGGTCCGTTCCTTCCCGCAGCACATCCGTAATCATCAGCAGAACCATGTCCGCTTTCCGTTCCCGTTTCATCCGGTTCATTTCCGCCAGCAGCTCTTCCCTCCTGGAAATCATCGCTGCGGAATCCATGGTGGTAATCTGGCTGATAATCACGTAATGATCGCCCAGGTTGAATTCCTTCAGGTCCGATCCCAGCAGGACCTCCGGCGTTTTATCCATGGAACTGGCGGAAAACACTTCCTGTCCCAGCTTTTCAAGGTCCAGTCCCGCAATCCGGGCCAGCCGTTCCGCCATTCTGCGGTCCCTGGCCGTTGTGGTGGGGGATTTGAACATCACCGTATCGCTGATAATCGCCGCCGCCATCAGTCCCGCCAGCTTTTCGCCCGGCATCAGTCCGTGCTCCTGGAACATGGTGGCAATAATCGTGTTGGTGGATCCCACCGGCTCGTTCCGCACAAAGATGGGATATCCCGTCTGGACATCCGCCAGGCGGTGATGGTCAATAATTCCCACCAGCTCTGCCTGGTCCAGTCCCGCCACCGTCTGTCCCATTTCATTGTGGTCCACCAGGACAATGCGCTTCCGCCGGGGTTCCAGCAGATGATACCGGCTCAGGGTTCCCACCACCCGGTTTTCCTCGTCCATAATCGGGTAGCTCCGGTGCCGGCTTTTCAGCACAACCTCCCGCACGTCGTCCAGGTAATCCTCCAGGTGGAAGCCCTTGATCTCCTCCCGCTGGCAGAGCCGTCCTACCGGCGTGGCCAGGTACAGCCAGCGGGCCGCCCTCCAGGCGTCCAGCGGCGTGGAAATCAGGCAGGTTTCCGAGGAAATATCCCGGTATTTTCCGCCCAGGTCGCTCTGGCACAGGATCACGCATTTCGCCTTCCGTTCCAGCGCCAGGTCCACCACATCCGGCTGGTTGCCGCAGATGATGATGCTTCCCTCCCGGATGGCGCGCAGGTAATCCCCGCCTCCGGGCAGCGCAATGGTCACCTCGCCGGAAATGCTGTCAAAGGTATTCTCTTCCCTGTTCAGGATATGTCCCTCCAGGGCGGAAAGCACGTTCAGGATCGGGGCATCCTGGAGCATGGGGGTATCAATCGTCTGCATGTCCCGCTGCGCAATGGTGCTTGCCATAATCAGCCCGTAAAGCGTTTCATCCTCGTTGATCACGGGCAGCATGCTCAGCCGCGGATATTCCATGAACATGTTCCAGGCGTGGCTCACCGGCACGCCGGGCGCCAGCCTGGGCGGCTGGTCAAATTCCACGTCCCGGATCTGGGTCCGGACCGATGAAATCTTCATGGGGCTCTGGAATCCGAACCGGTCCAGCAGGAAGGTGGTTTCATCGTTCAGATGGCCCAGCCGGACGGGAACGTAGTCGTTTTCCCCCAGCATGTTACACAGTGCCGCATAGGAAATCGCTGCCACAACGGAATCCGTGTCCGGATTCCGGTGGCCGCAGACAAACGTTGTCATCTCTGTTTCTCCCTCTCTGCTCAGGCATCTCCGTCCCGGTAGCCGTTGGGATTCATGCTCTGCCACCGCCAGGAATCGGCGCACATTTCCTCAATCCCGTACTCCGCTTCCCAGCCCAGTTCCGCCTTCGCTTTTCCGGGATCGCAGTAGCAGGTCGCAATATCCCCGGGCCGGCGGGGTTTGATGGCGTACGGAATCTTATGTCCGCAGGCCTTTTCAAAGGCGCCCACCACATCCAGCACGCTGTATCCGTGGCCGGTTCCCAGGTTGTAAATGCGCACCGCGTTTTCTTCCCGGAACTTGTCCAGCGCCTTGACGTGGCCCCGGGCCAGGTCCACCACGTGGATGTAGTCCCGCACCCCGGTTCCGTCCGGCGTGTTGTAGTCGTTACCGAAAACGCCCAGCTCCGGCAGCCGGCCGATGGCCACCTGCGCCACATACGGCAGCAGGTTGTTGGGAATATCCTTGGGATCCTCCCCGATCTTTCCGCTCTTGTGGGCGCCGATGGGATTGAAGTACCGAAGCAGGATCACGCTCCATTCCGGATCGGAGGTGTGCAGGTCCGTCAGGATCTGCTCCAGCATCCATTTGGTCCAGCCGTAGGGATTGGTGCATACGCCCTTCGGGCATTCTTCCGTAATCGGTACAAAGGCCGGATCTCCGTAAACCGTGGCGGAGGAGCTGAAAATGATTTTCTTGACCCCGTGTTTCCGCATCAGGTCCGTCAGCGTCAGCGTTCCGTTCAGGTTGTTGCTGTAATATTCAATGGGCTTGGCCACGGATTCGCCCACCGCCTTGTAGCCGGCAAAGTGGATCACCGCGTCAAAGCGATGCGCGCTGAAAACTTCCTCCATCGCTGCCCGATCGCACAGGTCCGCCTCGCAGAACACCGGCTTTTTCCCGGTGATTTCGCCGATCCGGTCCACCGCCTTCCGGCTGGCGTTGTACAAATTGTCCACAATCACAACCTCGTGGCCGGCCTCCAGCAGTTCCACACAGGTATGGCTTCCGATATATCCGGCGCCTCCGGTAACCAGTATTTTCATGATCGCATCCTCCCGCAGCAGTACTTGTTTCCGTTTCGCATTTTACCACACATCCTTTCCGAGAACAACAATCCGTCAATTGCCAACCCGGCTTTCTACTATCCGTCAATTGCCAACCCGGCTTTCCCTGTGCTAAAATATGCTGTCTGCTTCCGGAAGGCGTTTCTTTCCGGAAGTTCATTCCTGTCTGCGGAGGTTTTTTATGAGTCCGTACAGTATCACCGGTTATCTGATTACCATGGGAATCAGCGCTGTGTGCGCCTGCGCCCTGTTCTTCTTTATGCTCCGGAAAGAGGCGCTTCCGTCTGCCGGCAAAGCGCTTTCCGTGAGCCTGTGCGTTCTTGTTCTCGGAACGGCCTTTGCTGTCCTGTTTGCAAAACTGTTCTATTTTCTTTTCTATTTCTTTTATATTTCCGAACAGGGAATCGGCGAATTCTGGCTGTCCCTCCGCACGGAAGAAATGTCCTATTACGGCGCCGTGGCCGGGGTCTGCTTCAGCGTTTCGCTCATTGCCCTGATCTTCCGGCTTCGGCCGGGCCGGATCCTTCATGTTTTCGCCCCTGCCGGAGCGCTGATGGCGGCGGCCGCCCGCTTCGCGGAATACTTCCTGTTCCCCACCGGCACCGGTCTCTCCTCGGAAACCCCGATTCCCTTTCCCCTGGCCGTCCGGATTGTTTACGATGAATCTTATATTGAATACGTCCTGGCCGTTTTCATGCTGGAAGGCCTCATGTCCCTCCTGGTTTTCGCCTTCTCCCTGCGGCACCGGAACGATCCGTACCGTTTCCTCCGCACCCTGTTTTATCTCTGCCTGCCCCAGGTGCTTCTGGAAAGCCTCCGCTCCGACGCGCTGAACTGGCTTTTCGTCCATGCGGAGCAGCTGCTGTGCTTCCTGTTTGTGGAGGGCGTGCTGGTCTGGTACGGTTTCGCGTGCAAAAAAGACAGCCGCAAAGGGCTGTCTTCCTGGGTTCCCGCCCTCACCGGGCTGGGGGTATGCGGTCTCATCATCGTAGGGGAATTTATGCTGGACGGAAAAATCCGCATCGGCGGCACCTATGTTTCTCCCTGGATCACGTATTCCCTGATGGCCGCCGGGCTGATCCTGCTGGCCATCATGGAGCACAAAGGCCACCGGCGTCTTCAGTCCTCCGTGAAATAAGCGCTGGCAAAGTACAGGATATCCTGGATCTTTCTTCCGTTGCCGCCCTCGTTGTCGTCCCGGTTGATCTGGCCTTTCAGGTAAATCAGCTGGGCGGAATTCCCGCCGTCCATCACATACAGCGTTTTGCACGGCGAAATACTAAGCGCCAGGTCCCTGAACTGGGCCAGGTCCATCCCGTCCCAGCAAGTCACAATCATATAGGACAGTTCATCGATTTGCCCGATTGCCATGCGTGCCGTATGGAAATCGGGTTTTGAACTCCAGGGGGCATGCGCCGGGTCCCGGATATAATCGTCCGCCACCGGTTCCCCGTCAATCACCAGCGCCGGCCCGAACTGGAAGGCGTTGATGATCTTTTTTCCGTCAATCTCTTCCTTGTTTTTTGTCGCCAGGTCCGGACCGCCCTGGTACACGTGGAAGTTGCCGTCCTCGTCAATCAGCAGCATATCCAGGTAATCCACAACGGTATCCCGGAAAACCTTTCCCTGCCTCAGGCAGTATTTGCTGCCCTCGCCCTTGGTGCGGGTGCTGCAGAAATCGCCGTTCATGGCCAGCACAGCGTTCACCCGCTTGGCAATGGTGCTGCCCGGCGCCTCCAGGCCCCGGATGAAGTTTTCCGAATCCGGCGCGGCGGTTCTCAGCTGCGTCGGGGACTGAATCGTCACAAAGCAGTAGAAGTAATGCACCTTTCCATACGCCTCCGAGCTGGTCATCGCCCGGAACCGGTCCACCCGGATGGTCGGATCCTCATAAAAGTCCGGATCGGTCAGGTAGGTGGCGGAATAGGGCGCTCCGCCGCTGAAATCCACCGGCAGCACGCGGATCTGCCCCTCGGCAGCTCCCGCGGACACGGTCAGCAGCATGACGGCCAGCAGTACAGACAGCATTTTCAGAATTTTCATTTGCTTTCCTCCACAAAATCAGCGCTTGCGAAATAGATGATATCCGTAATTTTCCGTCCGTTGGTCTCGCTCTGGTTCACATGGGACTTCAGGTAAATCAGCTGGGCGGAATTGCCGCCGTCCATTACATACAGTGTTTTGCACGGCGTAATGCTCAGCACCAGGTCCCGCAGCTGCGCCAGGTTGATCCCGAACCAGTTGGTCAGCACAAAGTAATGAAGCTCATCCACCTGGGCAATGCACATCCGGGCGGCTTTCTTTTCCGGTTCCGCCGTCACCGGCGAATGCGCCGGATCCAGGATGTACTCGTCCTCCGCCGGCTCCCCGTCGATCACCAGGGCCGGTCCGAACTGGAAGGCGTTAACGATTTTCTTTCCGTCAATCTCTTCCTTGTTTTTTTCCGCCAGGTCCGCCCCGCTCCGGTAAACATGGAAGTTTCCGTCCTCGTCAATCAGCAGCATATCCAGGTTTTCAGCAACGGTATCCCGGTAAACGACACCCTGCCGCAGGCAGTATTTCCTGCGCTCATTCTTCCGGTAATTGTCGCAGAAATCCCCGTCCAGGGCCAGCACCGCGTTCACCCGCCGGGCAATCCTTTGCCCGGTTTCCTGCCATCCCGTCAGGAATCCTTTCGGATCCGCGGAGGCCGTCCGCAGCTGGGATGCGTGCCGGATCGTCACATCCGCGTAAAAATAAGCGATGTTGTACGGGTTTTCCTTATGATAGACCGTGTGCCGCTCCACCCGGATGGTCGGATCCTCGTAAACCTCCGGGTTTGTCTTCACGGTTGCCTCGTAGGGCGCGCCGCCGCTCAGGTCCGTCGGCAGCACGCGGATTTCCCCCTCCGCGCGGCTCCTGCTTCCCGGAGCCAGGATTCCCAGCGCCGCGGCCGCCAGGACCGCCAGTAAAACGGTTTTTCTCTTCATGCTGTCCGCCGTTCATTCTTCCTGAAAAGTTGGTTTTCCCAGGGTTCCGGTCACTGCCGCTGATCCGGATACCGGTAGGTTTTCGGATCGTAAACAAAAATATCTTCGCTGGTTTCCGGAGGATCGAAGCCGAAAAGGCTGCTGACCGTCACCGGCTCAAAGCCGGCATCCACCAGCATGGGAATCAGCGCCTCCAGGCACTCATAGTCCGCCTGCCGCGCATGAAACAGCAGGATGCTTCCGTTCTTGGTCCGGGTAAAGGCGCCTTCCGCGTCCAGCATGTAGCTGACATCCCACAGCAGGATATGCTGGTATCCGATCCGCTTGAGAATCCGCATGTTGTCCCACATTGAGCCTTTGGAATCCTTGATATTTCCGTACGGCGGCCGGAACCACCGTACCTCGTAATGATACCCGAGCATTTCATCCAGCGTCTGCTGGAAGGTCAGCAGGGAGTACACAATCTTTCCCGCGGCGTTGTCCCCGAAATACTCGTGCCACAGGGAATGGTTCCCGATTTCGCACCCAGTGTCCAGCACCTTCTGCCAGTTTTCCCTGTCTTCGGGAAGAAGGTTGACGCCGATGGGGAAAAAGGTCATGGTGATTCCGTATTTTTCGCACAGCTCGGCCGCCTTCCAGACCCATTCCCGCTCATTGACATCGTCCATGGTAATGGCAATCTTCCGGCTCTCCCGGTCCCCGTGATACACGGGAAAATCCTCCAGCCCCGGAACCGGCGATTCCGCCCGCCCCGCGCTGCCCGACAGAAGAACCAGCACCGCCAGGATTCCGGCCAGCCTGCGAAAAACATTTTTCAAAACCATCACGCTCCGTATCTTGCGATCCGCAAAAAAACATAACCTCATAAATATTAGATCCCGGAAGCCGTTTTTCCTGCCTGTGCGTACCTTGACACCCTTTTGAATCATACACTATAATGGATCGATATCATTTGCGGCCCCCGTTTTTCTCCGCTCCGGGGCAAAGGGAACCCGGGCTGCACCGTTCATCCGGAGGAAAGAAATGAAAAGAAACGTCTGTCGCCTGCTGTTTTTTGTGATGCTTTTGTTGCCTCTGTTCCCGGGTCACGCTGAGATTCTGACCTTCGATACCTTCAGCGCGGATTCCGAATCGGAATACCTGAACATCGACCTGAAGCGCATCCAGAGCTATGAAAGCTTTTACGCATTCCTGAGCCAGTTTCCCAACCTGAAGAAGGTGGATATGTTCGGGGTTCTCCTGTACAACAAAAAAGTGGAGGAAATCCACCAGCGCTTTCCCGGCGTGGAGTTCGGGCTCACCATGCGTTTCGGCGAGCATACGCTGAGAACGGATGATACCGCCTTCTCCACCCTGCACGGCTACAATCCCCAGTGGCATTCCTGCCGGGAAATGTCCATCGTCCGCTTCTGCAAAAACCTTTATGCCCTGGACCTGGGCCATAACGAGTTCAACGATCTTTCCTTCCTGTACGATATGCCCCAGCTGCGCGTCCTGATCATTGCGGCGGGCAACGCCACGGACATTACCCCCATCGGAAGCCTGAAGCACCTGGAATACCTGGAGATTTTCCATAACCAGATTTCGGATATTTCCTGCCTGAAGGATATGCCGTACCTGATGGACCTGAATATTGTCAACAACCTGATTGATGACATTTCCCCCGTCAAGGACCTGAAGTCCCTGAAAAGGCTGTGGATTTTCACCCATACCCGCCGGAACCGGGAACCGGTGGATGAAGCGACCCTGGCGGAGCTGCAAAAGGCGCTTCCGGACTGCTATATTGACGGCCACTCCACTTCAACCGCCGGCGGCTGGCGGGAGCATCCGCATTATGACGTCATCCGCAGGATGTTCCGTTCCCGGGTCTACGAGCCCTTTGCCGATTCCCCTCCCGAAAACATTCCGGAGGGCTTCAGCCCGGTGATTCCCCAGGAGGACGGCGAAAACGCCGCTTCTTCCGGCACCTGATTTTCCTGCCGGCCCTGTCCGAAAACTGTTGTGAGGAATGAAGAATGATGTATAAACGCTTATTGGCCCTCCTGGTTTGCCTGGCGCTGCTCCCGGTAAGCTCCCTTTCCCTGGCGGAAGAGAGTCCGCTTTCCTTCCGCACGGTGTATGACGCGGTGGCCTATGTGCAGGAGCATCAGCCCATGGAACTGGATCTCGGCCGGGTCCGGATGTATCCGGAGGATCTCCGGAAAATAAAAGAAGCCATGCCGGAAAATGCTGTATTGCATTTCACCACGACATGGCTGGATCTGACTATTTCGGATACGGACCGTGAACTGAATCTGGCCGGAGCGGCTTCCCGCTATTCCGTATCCCAGCTGGAGGACCTGGTTTACCTGCTTCCGGATCTTGAAAAGCTGGATATTTCGAAAGGCTACCGTCTTCCGACCCAGACCATCGCCGCCTTTGTGGACGCGCATCCGGAACTGCAGATTATCTGGCTGATTGTCCTCAATTCCAATCACTATCTGTATTCAACGGATACCGCTTACTCCACCTTCAACAGCTCCAATGAACCCAACAAGCTTACAGCGGAACAGCTGGAACTGCTGAAATACGCGCCGGGCCTGAAAGCACTGGATCTGGGGCACAACTACATCCAGACCCTGGATTTCCTTCGTTTCTTTCCGGACCTGGAGTTCCTGATCCTCGCCTGCAATTACATCGAGGATATTGAAATGATCGGAACCCTGAAGCATCTGAAGTATCTGGAGCTGTTTACCAACAAGGTGACGGACGTCTCCCCGCTGGCCAACTGCACAGAACTGCTGGACCTGAACCTTTCCTGGAACAAAACCGTTCAGGATGTTTCCTCCCTGTCCACGCTGACCTCCCTGGAGCGGTTCTGGGGAACCCACATGGAAAGCCTCAGTGCGGAGGCAAAGGAGGACTTCATCCGTTCCCATCCCGGAACGGATGTCCGTTTCAACGCGCAGAATCCGACCTCAGACGGCTGGCGCGAGCATCCCCGGTATGATCACTACATCTACTGCCTGCATGCTCATACCTGGATTCCTTTTGACCAACCGCTTCCGTAAGAAGCTCAGGCGTCTGAATCCTCATCGTTGGTCTGCTTGACAGCGCTGACCGTTCCGGCGACACTGGCAAAAATGCAGATCAGCACGGCAAAAACAGCAATAAACAGAACCGCGGCAATCGCCACAACCACTCCGGTTTCCATCTTTTCGCAGCTCCTTTCAATCCTGTCAGGTCATCTTTCCCGGCTTTTCGCCGGGATTTTTATTTGTCATAATTTCTCCGGGGCAGCTCGATACCGAACTCCTGCGCGGTGCTTTCCAGAATATCCAGCGCCCGTTCAATCTGCTCCGGTTTATGCTCGCTGATTACGCAGAAGCGGAGGCGGGCCTTGCCCTTCGGCACCGCGGGATACATGGCCGGCGGTACGCTGACTCCGCGTTTTTTCAGTTCGTTGCTCAGCAGCCAGGCGTCCTCATCCTTGCCCACCAGCACCGGAAGCACCGCGGTTTCACCTGCCAGGCAGATATCCAGGTGCCGGCGCTTGGCGCTCTCGGTAAACGCCCGGATCGCCGTGCGCAGATGCTCCATGATTTCAGGATGGCTCCGCAGGGTGCGGATGGCGGCCAGGGAACCGGCGGCCAGCGCCGGGGAAATGCCCACGGAGAACACAAATCCGGGCAAATTGTACCGCAAGTAGTCAATCAGGCACTTTTTTCCGGCCAGGTAACCGCCGCAGGTGCCCAGTCCCTTGGAAAGCGTACCGTATTTGATATCAATGTCGTTCCCGTCCAGGTGGAAATATTCATCCACGCCGCCGCCATGCTCCCCGATCACGCAGGCGCTGTGGGCCTCGTCCACCATCAGGAAACACCCGTATTCCTTCTTGACGCGGACAAAATCGGGCACCGGCGCTATATCGCCGTCCATGCTGTAGGCGCCTTCAATGACGATCAGCACCTTTTCAAAGTACGCCCGCTGGCTCTTCAGGATGGTTTCCAGCGCGGCCACGTCGCTGTGGGGGAAGGGCCGGGAGGTGGCGTCGCTGAGCTTGCAGCCCTGCTCGATGGAGTTATGGGCCAGGGCATCATAAAGGATCAGGTCGTTCTTTCCGCAGAAATTGCCCACAAAGGTCACATTGGTGGAATGGCCGCCCACGCAGACGATAGCGTCCTCCGTATGCTTCCAGTCCGCCAGTTCCTTTTCCAGCTCCTTGTGGATCATCTTCTCGCCGGCCAGCAGGCGGCTGCCGCTGGCGGAGGTGCCGTATTTGTCAATGGCGGCCTTCGCGGCGTCCTTGACTTCCTTGCGGCCGCTCATGCCGACATAGTTGTAGCTTCCGAACTCCAGGATCTCTTTCCCGTCCACAATGCCGGTATCCAGCAGCGGGGATTCATGCGCCACGAAATAGGGATTGTCGCCGTTCCCCACCAGCGCCTTCTGGCGTTCCATGAAGTGGAGGTATTCCGGGGAATCCTCAAACCGGGTAATCGGCCGGACCGGAACCCTCTCCCTGGGTTTTCCGGAATCCGCGGTTCCGTTCAGCAGGCTTTCAACCACCCTGGACATGCTCTCCACGGTGGCGCACTGGCCGTATTCCTCCGCGGGAATGGTGATTCCCCATTCCTCTTCGGCCTTCAGGGCAATGCTCAGCACCTGCAGGCTGTCTCCCTGCAGATCCTCAATGAAGTTCGCCGTGTCGGAAATTTCCTTCTCGGGAATGTCCAGGGCCTCGGCGTACATCGTCCGGACCTTGCGGCGGATTTCATCCTGTACGGCGGACTGGGTCTTTGCCTTTTCCGCGGCGGCAACCTCCGCTCCGGCGCTTTGCGCCCGCAGATCCAGCTCCCGGTAAATCAGTTCCTTTTCCTCGTACAGGCGCTTCAGTTCAATGCGCTTGACCTTGATCCCGCTGACCAGCGGCAGGGACATGGGGGTCACCAGCGCCCGGTCCAGCTGGGAGTAGAGGGGCAGCCGTGTGTTGATGGCAGCAACCCGCCCGGCCAGGGAGTTCAGGTATTCCTTGTCGGAATAATTGGAACCCACGTTCATCACAAGGGTTACATCCTCGTTCTTGTCCCGGCGGTTCCGGCGGAAACCCACCACACAGACCTGGTCCACCCCGGAAATGGAGGAGAAAGAATCCTCCAGGTCATCCGGATAGATATTCTCTCCGGACTCGTTGATGATCACGTCTTTCAGGCGGCCCTTGATGAAAACCCGTCCGGTCTCGTCCATCTTGGCCACGTCCCCGGTGGGGAACCAGCCGTCGTCCAGCAGGTCCGGCGGAAGGATTTCGCCCTGCACCACGCGTCCGGAATGGATTCCCGCACCGCGAATCTGCAGTTCGCCGGTCTTCGCGCCGGGCTCCCCGGCAATCCGGTATTCCGCAGCGCCGAGGGTTGCGCCTACCGATCCGTTTAGGCGCTTATGCAGCTTCATCGAGGTTTCGAAGCCGTTGATCGCCGTTTCCGTCATGCCGAAGCCGTTGACGGTATAGTATCCCAGGGCATTCAGCGCCCGGAGGGTTTCCGTGGGGGTATGGCTGCCGCCCAGGATCACCACGTCCACTTCCGTGCCCAGCATCCTGGAATCCACGGCGGCAAACAGCCGCTTCTGGGCCAGCCGCAGGCCGAAGTTCGGGGAGATATACTGGGCTGCCAGGGAAATTCCCGTGGACGCCTTGAACAGCCAGCGTTTGAACGGCTTTTCCTTTTTTACGGATTTCTTCAGGGAGCGGATCAGGTTATTGCCCACCAGCGGCACCACAATCAGCAGATTGGGCGGGAAATGGCGGCATACGTTCATAATGGAGTTGGGGGTCCGGTCCGGCAGGTAAACGTTGGTAGCGCCGCAGAAGGGCACCAGAACCACGTTGGCCATGAAACCGAGCACATGATGGAACGGCAGGAAAGCCAGGGCGCGGCGGCCCCGGTTGTCATCCCGGATAATCCGGCGGTTTTCCTTGTAGATATTCAGCGCGGCCAGCGCCTGTTCACAGACGGCAGCGCCTGAATAGGCAAAAATCCGGCTCTTTCCGGTGGTTCCGCTGGTGCACATGGCCACATATTCGCCCCAGACAGGGCTGAAGCCGATGGTCCGGGGCGCCTCCGCCACCGCTTTGTAGTCAATCTGGCGGATATCTCCGGAAAGTCCCCTGGGCTTACGGGAAATAATGACTTTGCAGCCTGCTTCCTCCAGAAGTCCCTGCACCATATTGTCGGTGGCGGAAGCATCCAGCAGCAGCACGTTGTGGCCGGACCGGATGACGCCCCAGAAGAGGGTGGGCCAGTTATGGCAGGTATCCACGGCAATGGCAATCCAGCCGCCCTTCGGGGCGTTTTCCGCCAGCCAGGCTGCCAGGTCATCCGCACGGCGGGTCATTTCCGCGAAGGAAAGGGACAGTTCCTTGTCTTCCTTCAGCCAGACGGCCGAAGGGGTTTCCCCGTAATCCCGCAGAATGTCAAAAAAAGTGGACAGCTGCTTGTCATTGGCCAGGCGGGCGCAGACCTGCAGGATCTCCATATTGCTCAATAGATGGCCTCCTTCCGAATTGTTCGGCGTAAGCATGTCGATCGGAGCGTTTGTCCTGCGGAGCGGGGGAAGAAAAAACAATGACGTAAAATAAAAACTACAGCTTCCCCGCGAACAACCGCATCATCTCATTATATCATGTTTTTCTCCCGGTGCATATCATTGTTTTTGTCCTGAAAGCCTACCGAATCCCCCATGCACGCCTGCGCAAAAAAACTCCCGGGGCACGGCGCCTCCGGGAGATGCGGAACGGTGGTCTTATTCCCCGGCTGCGTCGGTTCCGTCCGGAATCCACGGCATCAGGAACATCGTCAGGTAAAGGTTCTGGTTGTTGTAGGTATATCCGTAAGAAAACACGGCGCTTTCCTCCCTGTCCCTTTCCTCCTCCGGCACCAGGGACAGGTTCTTCGCTTTCTTTTCCGCGTTCAGGTCATAGTCCCGGATGAACATGCGAACGGTATGGGGAGCCTTCTTATGGGTTTCATCCCCCGGTGAAGTCACATTCCCTTCAATGGTCGTAATGCGGTATTTTCCCTCGGAAAGCTGCTCCACGTCATAAACCAGGCCCACGTGATAGTACGGGGTCATTCCCACGTCACCGAATTGTTTTCCGTTGCCGAAAACCGCAATGAATCCCTTCTGGGGAATATTGGTCAGCCGGTTCAGCTTTTTATAGCCGTCGTAAAGCTTTCCGACCCCGGCTTCCTTCACGTGGACGAAGCCTTCAACATCGCCTTCCTTGGTTTTGTTCTTTTCCTGCTGGGGAATCCCCACCTCCAGCGCGCAATAGGTAACAAATCCGCCGCACCAGCCGAACGCGTAGTTGTTGCGCCATTTGGTGTACTTGTTTTTGTCCTTCAGCTCCGCGCCGTCCGTCGCCTGCCATTCGGCATAAGCCAGGTCCAGCAGCTCCTGAATGGTTTCCGGAACCTCCGCGATCACCTGTTCCGGAACCTTCCGGATCACCACATCCTGGCTGTTTTTGCCGGAAGCCGCCAGGGCGGTTCCGCTCAGAAGCAGCAGGCAGAGCAGCAGGGAAAGCAGTCGTTTTGCAGTCTTCATTTTCCTCATTCCTTTCCTGTTCCGGCAGGGCGTTTATTCCTCCGGTTTTCCGGTCCGGCTCCGGGCATATTCCTCCAGGCAGCGGATCCAGGCCTTCAGCCCTTCCGGATTCAGATGACACATCCGGTCGCTGGCATAATCGGGGTTCAGATAGTTGTCCTCTCCCTTCATTGCCTCCGCAATCTCGATATATTCCGCGCCGTTATTCTCACAGGTTTCCCGCAGTCTCCGGTTGTATTCGTCCACCTGGTTCTGGTACTCCGGCCGGTCCTTCTCCGTGCAGTACTGCAGCGTGACCGGTGTTTCCGAAAAGAAACACACCTGCGTTCCCGGGGAGTATACCGCCAGGGTGGAAATCATTTCCTCCACCCAGCCGATTGCCTTGTCAATTTTGATTCCCACCGGATCATTCATGCCCAGGAGGATAAAAACCTTCTCCGGCTTGATGATTTTGGTGATCGCATACAGGGAATTGGGAATTCCGCGGTAGTAAAACCGGCGGACGCTGCCCACCGAAGTACGGCTTCCCTCATAAAGGGTGATGCTGTTGGTGCTGACAAAGGTGACTCCGCTCAGGATGTTGCTGCCATGCTTGTGCAGGTAGGAGATGTATGCCTGCAGGGAGGCAGTGATGGAATCCCCGAAAAAAACGCTTCCGTCATAAAACCGGAGCACCTCCTCCTGCTCGGTCGTTTCCGCCGCCGCGCCCGTAAAAACACAGGCCAGCACCAGCAGCAGCGCCGCGGTCCTTTTCAGGCAGTTCATGGCAGCTTTTCCCCTTCCCGTGCCGGACGCGGATCCGTACCGCCGGACTTTTTCTGTTTCTCCAGCCAGACGGTCAGCACCGCCACATCTGCCGGGTTCACCCCGGGAATCCGGCCGGCGGCTGCCAGGGAAACGGGCTTCTGCCGGGCCAGCTTCTGGCGGGCTTCCAGCCGCAGGTGCTCAATCTGTTCATAGGGAATATCCTCCGGCAGCCGGGTTTCCTCCATGTGCCGGGCCTGGGCGATCAGATGCGCCTGTTTTTCCAGGTATCCCGCGTATTTCACGGCAATTTCCGTCTGTTCCGCCGCAGCCGGGGAAACGTCCTGCCATTCCGGTTTCATTTCCTGCAGGTCCCGCAGAAATACCTCCGGCCGCCGCAGCAGTTCCTCCGCGTTCAGGGAGCCGGCGGTCTCCGGCTGTCCCCTGGATCGCAGAAATGCGTTCAGTTTTTCTCCCGGGGCGAAACGGGTGCTCCGGAGTTCACGAATCAGTTTTTCCGTCTCCTCCCGTTTTTTCCGGGTCCGTTCCAGGCGTTCCGCCGATGCCAGCCCCGCCCGGAAGCCGATTTCCGTCAGCCGGAGATCCGCGTTGTCCTGCCGCAGGAACAGGCGGTGCTCCGCCCGGGATGTCATCATCCGGTAAGGTTCATCCGTTCCCTTGGTGGTCAGGTCGTCCGTCAGCACGCCGATATAAGCCTGGTCCCGGGTCAGCAGGATCTGTTCCCTGCCCTGAAGCTGCAGGGCCGCGTTCATGCCGGCCAGCAGGCCCTGGCACGCGGCTTCCTCGTATCCGCTGGTTCCGTTGATCTGCCCGGCGAAAAACAGGCCGCCGATCCGCAGGCTCTCCAGGGTCGGCCGGAGCTCCAGGCTGTCGATGCAGTCATATTCAATGGCATACCCGAGGCGTGTGAATTCGCACCTGCGCAGGCCGGGAATCGTGCGGTACATCGCCCATTGCACGTCCTCCGGCATGGAGGTGGACATCCCCTGTACATACCATTCCCGGCTTTCTTTTCCTTCCGGTTCAAGGAAAATCTGGTGCCGGTCCTTGTCCGCGAAACGAACCACTTTATCCTCAATGCTGGGACAGTACCGGGGACCGATTCCGTGAATCTTTCCGCTGTACAGGGGGGCCCGGTCCAGGTTGTCCAGAATGATCCGGTGCGTTTCCGGCGTCGTCCAGGTGAGATAGCAGCTGTAAGTGTTTTCCAGCTTTCTGTCCGTCAGGAAGGAAAACGGAACCACCGGTTCGTCGCCCTTCTGCTCCTGCATTTCGTCAAAGTCCACCGACCGGACATCCACCCGCGCCGGGGTGCCGGTTTTAAACCGGCGCAGCGCAAAGCCCAGCTCTTTCAGGCTTTCGGACAGCATGGAGGCGTTCATCAGGCCCTGGGGCCCGCCGTCATGCCGGTGTTCCCCGATAATAATGCTGCCTTTCAGATAAACGCCGGTGGCCACCACCACGGCGCGGCAGGGAATCCTTGCCCCGGTGGCGGTGGTCACGGCGGTAATCCGGTTGTTTTCAGTCTCGATGGAAGCGGCTTCCCCCTGGCGGACGGTCAGCCTTTCGCAGGTCATCAGCGCCTTTCGCATCCGGTTCTGATAGGCCTGTTTGTCCGCCTGCGCCCGCAGGGAGTGAACCGCAGGTCCTTTTCCCATGTTCAGCATGCGGCTCTGCAGAAAAGTGTCGTCAATAGCCAGTCCCATTTCACCGCCCAGTGCATCCAGTTCCCGCACCAGGTGGCCCTTGGCGGATCCGCCGATCACCGGGTTGCAGGCCATCAGCGCTACGCCGTCCATATTCAGCGTCAGCAGCAGCGTATCAATGCCCATCCGGGCTGCGGCGAGGGCCGCCTCACATCCAGCGTGCCCTGCGCCGATCACAATCAAATCAGCCATTGCTCTCCTCTGCGTTCGGAGGAATCGGGGGTTCGGGGGTCGGTTCACCGTAATGGGAGGAATACTCAGACCGGTAGCGGTAATCCGGCTGAATCTCTTCCGGAATCCACCATTTCTGGCCGTTGTCCATTTCGTATCCCGTTACCGTGATCACCGCGTATCCGATGTATCCGTTCTCCATGTAATCCGTGAAATTGAACTGGCCGTGCTCCGTGTGCTCCCCGGGATGCAGCGTCAGCGGATAGTTCCCGTTGAAGAAGGTGCTCTGTCCGTCCACATTGCAGATCATCGGATTCCCCTGGGTATCATAGCAGTCCACCCGGAAATATACTCTGGAAACCGTATAATCCCGGCTCATGTTCCACAGCACCAGCCGAAGCTTGTTGTTTTCATCAATCCGGGCGCTGTTGCAGGTAATCAGGGTGTCGAAATCGTCCACCGCAACATTCGTGGAGGTGGTGAAGCCTCCGTCCTCCGTGGTGGCCGTAATGGTCACCCAGCCCCGCTGGCGGCCCACGATCTGTCCGTAACTGACTCCGCTGGAGCGGATCGTAGCGATGCTTTCATCCGAGGAGGACCAGAGAATCCTCTGGTTGGAAGCATCAGAGGGATAAACGGTCGCCTTGATGCTCGTACCTCTGTGCAGCTGTGCGAAATACTGCGGTGCCAGTGCGTTGATGCCTTCCACCGCCTTCAGGATCGTAACCCGGTACACCCGGTATTTTCCGCTGCCGTCCGTAGCCCGGGCTTCAATGTCCGCCTGTCCCTTGGCCAGGCCGGTCACCACGCCGTTCGCATCCACGGAAGCCACCTTCGGCGCCCGGCTCTTGAATGTAACGTCCTTGATGGAAGCGTCTTCCGGGAAAACCTGCCAGTCCAGCTGCCGGCTTTCGCCAATATGGAAGCTCAGTCCGGCGGGAGTCAGGTACTGAATATCCGTTACCATCTGAATCACGTGCACCGGAATGCTTGCGCTGCACTCCGGATTGGATTCGCTGGTGCAGGTTACAACGCATTCGCCTGCCTTGCGGCCGCTGACGTATCCGTTCTGCACCGTGGCAATGCTCTCATCCGAGGAACTCCATACAAGCCGCTGGTTATTGGCGTTCTTCGGCTGCACATCCACATGCAGCTGCGCGGACCGGCGGTTGGTGGCCACCGTGACATCCGCTTCCCGGATGGAAAGCTCCGTCACGTCCTGGGTCACCGTCAGGTTGAAGGAGGCCACCCGGTTGGTCCCGTCGGTGCTTCTCGCTTCAATAATGGTATTGCCGCGGCTGATGCCGGTCACCACGCCGTTGGCGTCAACTTCCGCCACCTTGGGCGTCCGGGAACTCCACTGAACGGCCTGGATGGTGGCGTTGTCCGGCGTCACCGTGGCAGTCAGCTGCATCGTTTTTCCCGCCGCCAGGCTCTTGGCCGGCACATTGATCTGCACGCTCTTCACCGGCTGGGTCACCAGCACGTGAACCTTTTCCTGCACCTCGGGGCTCTGCTTGCTGCTGATCACCAGGTCGCATTCGCCCCGCTGCACGGCGGTAACCATGCCGTTGTTGTTGATCTTGGCGATGCCCGCGTCGCTGGTTTCATAGATCAGGTTCTTTTCCCGCACATCGTCCGGCGTGAAAGCGAATTTCAGATAGACGGACTTTCCGGCCGCGACCACCAGGGTGCTGGCGGTTCTTTCCTCGCCTTCCGGCAGCGGATCCAGCAGCGGTTCAATGGTCGGATCATCCGGCTCGTAAACCGTCAGCCCGTTGGTCAGCAGCGTAACCTTTGTCACCTTCCGGACCACATTGACCTGTGCCTGCGCCTGGCGGACGGTTTTCCCGTTCTGCTTCAGCACAGCCGTCAGGTACACGGAGCCGGGGGTCTGTCCGGTAATCACGCCGTTGGCATCCACGGAGCAGATGGAACCCTTGACCGAATATTCCACGTCGCCCTCCGCGAACCTGCCGTCCCGCAGCAATTCTACCGTCACCGTTTCACCTGCGTAAACCCGGATCGGCGATGCCGCAAATTTGAAAACGTCCGCCGCCAGGGCCGGCACCGCCGCCAGCATGCACAGCAGAACAACGGACAGGGCAATCGCCAGTCGTTTCCTGAACATCATAACGTATCTCCTCCTGATTCACCGCTGTCCTTCAGCGGCTTCCTGACAATAATACGAGCATTCTCTGCCGTTTCTTCCCGAAAAAAAGACAATCGGCACCGCTGAACGATGCCGTTTTTTTTCAGTGGGTCTCCAGATAGGAGCGAACCAGCTCCTCCAGCAGCGTGTCCCGATCCACCCGGCCGATCAGGCTCCGGGCGGAATTGTAACTGGTAATATATGTCGGATCCCCGGTAATGATGTAGCCCACCAGCTGGTCCACCGGGTCGTATCCCTTGACCTTCAGGGCCTCGTAGACAAACATCAGGATATCCCGCGCATCATTTCCTGTTCCGACAATCGGATTGTGCTTCATCGTGTTGAACTGATCTTCCACGCCAATCCCCCCTGATTTCTCTCGTTTCCTGCACGCCTGTTTGTTATTATACTCCATTCAGGTCTGCCGTGACAAGCATTTTTCTGCCTTTCCGGGCCCCTTGGCAAAGATTCTTTCCTTTTCTTCCTCCTTTCTTTATGGTAAACTGAATTGTTCCCAAGGTTTTCCGCCTCGTGAAAGGAGTTCAGCCATGTCCGATGATCATCTGAACTGTGAGGAAATCCGCTGTGAGCACCTGATTCAGGATCAGTGGATTGATTTTCGGCGTTCCGCCTACCGGTTTCCGGACGGGCGTGTTTTTGAGCCTTATTACAGCTATTCCCGCCGGGATTACGCGGTCATTGTCGCTTCGGATGAGGAAGGCCGCTTTCTCTGCGTCCGTCAGTTCCGGCAGGGCATCCGGCAGGTCACCACAGAGTTTCCCGCCGGCGGCATTGAGCGCAAGGACGGGGAATCCTGCACGGCGGAGCAGGCGCTGGCGGCCGCCAAACGGGAGCTGCTGGAGGAAACCGGCTGCGAATCCGCTCAGTGGACCCATCTGCTGACTGTTCCTTCCCAGGCAACCCTGTCAGACAACTTTGCCTGGATCTTCCGGGCCGAAAACTGCCGGCCCGTTGCCGGCCAGCGCCTGGATGACATGGAGCTGCTGGACGTGCTGAAATTTTCGCCGTCCGAAATTGAAGAAATGATTTTTTCCGGCCGCTTTCAGCAGGCCGTTCATGTGGCCGCCTGGCTGCTGGCCTGCCGCCGGGACGGCAGGTAATCCCTGTGTTCGGCTGAAAGAGCACACAAAAAAAACTTGTGTGCTCTTTTTTGAAAGTACATAATAAAAAAAGATTTCCGGGATGCAGACTGCTCCCGCTGACAGAGAGGATGAACCCGCGTGAAAATCGGTTGTGTAAAGGAAATCAAAAACAATGAATTCCGGGTCGGCCTGACGCCGGACAATGTCCGGGCATATATCGCCGCCGGACATCATGTGTATATGGAAATGGGTGCCGGCCTGGGTTCCGGCTTCACCGACAATGAATATGTGGACGCAGGCGCATCCCTGATTGACAACGCCGCCGATGTCTGGCACCTGGCGGACATGATGGTCAAGGTCAAGGAACCCCTGGAATCCGAATATCCCCTTTTCCGGGAAGGCCTGATTCTCTATACCTACCTGCATCTTGCCGCGGACCGGCAGCAGATGGACGCGCTCCTGGCCGGCAAGGTCAACGCCGTGGCCTACGAAACCCTTCAGGAAAAGGATCGTTCCCTCCCCCTGCTGGCGCCCATGAGCCAGATTGCCGGCCGTCTTTCCATTCAGGAAGGCGCCAAGTACCTGGAGAAAAAGTTCGGCGGTGAAGGCATCCTGCTGGCCGGCGTTCCCGGAACTCCCAAAGCCAACGTGGTCATTCTCGGCGGCGGTACCGTGGGTATGAACGCCTGCAAAATCGCGGTGGGCATGGGTGCCAACGTCACAATCCTGGATATCAGCCTGAAGCGCCTGGAGGAACTGGACAATCTGTTCGGTGCCCATATTCAGACGCTGGTTTCCAATGACAGCAATGTGGAACGCGTTCTGAAGGATGCCGACCTGGTCATCGGCTCCGTTCTGATTCCCGGCGGTTCCACCCCCAAGCTGTTCAAAAAGAAATACCTGCCCGAAATGAAGAACGGCGCCGTCTTTGTGGACGTGGCCATTGACCAGGGCGGCTGCGGAGAATCCTCCCATGTCACGACCCATGACGATCCGGTCTACACGGTGGACGGCGTGGTGCACTACTGCGTCGGCAATATGCCCGGTGCCGTTCCGCGCACCAGCACCATTGCCCTGACCAACGCCACCATCCGTTACGGCCTTGAAATTGCCGCCGCCGGGCTGGAGGAAGCCTGCCGCAGGAGTGAAGTCATCCGCAGCGGCGTCAACACGTACCGCGGCCGCCTGACCAACAAAAATGTCGCCGCCGCCCATAACTGTGACTGCGCCGACCTTATGACCCTGATCGGATAACGGATTTCCGTCAGAAAAACACAGCCGTTTTTTCACCGGCTGTGTTTTTTTGCTGTCAACCGCCCGCAAGCTGCCGCGAAATCTTTTCCGCGTCCTCCCGGGCCATGACCGCCGTAATCCGCGTTCCTTCCTCCGTATGCTCCTCGCTGATCACCCGTCCCAGGGAGTGAATCCCGCCCAGGATTCCGTACCGGCTGAAGGGAATCATAAAGGTAACCGGGGTATAGGTTTCCTGTAGCGCTTCCGCAATGGCATGCTTCAGTTCATCCAGGCCCATGCCGGTTTTTGCGGAAATCAGGATCGCCCCCGGGAAAGCGGGCGGCGGATCCGCTTCGTCACATTTGTTGATGACTTCAATGCGTTTCTGGTCCGAAGCCCCCAGTTCCGCCAGCACCTCTTCCACCGTGTCGTGCTGGGCGGCCATGTCCGGACTGGACCCGTCGGAAACAATCACCAGCACGTCCGCCAGCACCGCTTCCTCCAGGGTGCTCCGGAAAGCGCTGACCAGCGTATGCGGCAGCTTGCGGATGAAACCCACCGTGTCCGTCAGCAGGTACGGCGTTTTTTCCGCGGTTTCCATCCGCCTGGATACCGCGTCCAGGGTCGCAAAAAGCTGATCCTGCACATAGACGTCCGACCCGGTCAGCGCATTCAGCAGCGTGGATTTCCCGGCGTTGGTATATCCCACCAGCGCAACCACCGGCACGTCGTTTTTCTCCCGGTTCTTCCGCCGGATCGCCCGTTGCCGTTCCAGTTCCTCCAGCCGCCGTTTCAGTTCGGTCATCCGTTCCCGGATGCGCCGGCGGTTCATCTCCAGCTTGCTTTCCCCGGGGCCCCGGGTGCCGATACCGCCGGCCAGCCGGCTCATCACGGTTCCCAGCCCGATCAGCCTGGCGGATCTGTACTGCAGCTGTGCCAGCTCCACCTGGAGCTTCCCCTCCGCGCTGGCTGCCCGCTGGGCAAAAATGTCCAGAATCAGGGTGGTCCGGTCAATAACCTTGATCCGGAGAATCTCCTCCAGGTTCCGGGCCTGCACCCCCGTCAGCTCCTCGTCAAAAATACAGACATCCGCTTCCAGCGCCTGGCAGTCCCGGGCCAGTTCCTCCGCCCGTCCTTTTCCGATATACAGGGCGCTGTCCGGTTTGTCCCGCTTCTGCAGGAAAATGCCGGCCACCTCAGCGCCGGCGGTTTCCGCCAGGCGCCGCAGCTCCTCCAGGGATTCCCGGCTTTCGATTCCCATCAGCACCGCTTTTTCCCGGATATGCTCCACCGTCTGTGCAGTGTCCCGCCCCACCAGGGCATCGCTCAGCGTAATCTGGTTCAGCCATTCCAGATCCGGCAGCCGGTACCACCGGACCGGTTCGGACATGATCAGGCTGTCATCCCCGCCCAGGAAAGCTGTCTGGACAAAAGTGGGTTCGCCGTCCCGCACGCCCACGGCCGTCATGGCGTCATACCGGAAAATTTTCAGGGCGCTGAGATCCACATCGCTCAGATGCCCGTCTCCGTCCGGATGCGTATGGATACAGCGGATCCGGCTCAGCCGGTCCGTGTTGCGCCGCAGCCGGTAATCCGTCAGCTCCACGTCGCAGTCGGTGCCGATGGCCACGTTGACAATTCCCCCGTCCCGGGTCATGTAAACCGCGATTTCCCGGTTCATGGCGCACGAACATTCCGCGAGAATCTTCATCAGTTCCCGCGGCAGATAGTCGTCCTCCTCGGTCTCATAGCTGTACAGGCTGTCCAGCCGGGCCAGCATGGCGTCCCGGACCCCTTCCGTATTCCCGTTTACCTGTGTTTTCATTCCGTTCCTTTCCCGTTATCCGTTGGGCATGCTCAGCGCGGCGTATCCTTCCCCCCGCAGGTGCATTTTCGGGGCATTCCTGGGCAGGAAGCAGGTTTCGCCCTCCCGGAGGGGCAGTTCTCCGCTTTCCCACCGCAAGGTCAGTTCTCCCTGAAGCACGGTCAGGATGCCGAACTCTCCGGGCTCCGGCAGGAATTCCGCGCCGCCGCAGCGGATCACATCCAGCGTAAAGCTGTCCTCCGTCAGCAGGCGCCGTACTCCGTAGGCCTCGGAAACATGCATCGGATGAGGCGCGCACTTCAGGTCCGCCACGGCCAGTCCCTGTTCCGGATGCAGCTCCCGGCTGTTGCCCTGTTCGTCCTTCCGTCCCCAGTCGTAGAATCGGTAGGTAATATCCGAAGACTGCTGAATCTCGTAAAGCATAATCCCCGGTCCGATGGAATGAACGCATCCGGCCGGAATATAGCATACGTCTCCCGGTGTCACCCGGACCCTGCGCAGCAGGTTTTCCAGGGCTTTCCCATTTTCGCAGGCTTCCCGCAGCTGCCGGAGGCTGGTATCCGGCCGCAGGCCGTAAACAATCTCGCTGCCTTCCGGCGCATCCAGAATCAGCCAGGCTTCTGTTTTTCCGGTTTTTCCGTGCTCGTTGGACGCCGCGTATTCATCGTCCGGATGCACCTGAACGCTCAGCCGGTCCCGCGCGTCAATCAGTTTCAGCAGCAGGGGGAACGGCTTGTCCGAATACTTTCCGACCAGCTTTTCCCCGAACTCCTGAATCAGGTCCGGCAGCTTCCGGCCCATGGAATCCGTGCTTTCATATCCGGGCATACAGCTGACCTCCAGGCTTTCGCCGGTCAGTTTTCCGCCGGTTTCCTTGCCGAACCGTTTCTGCAGCCGGTCTCCGCCCCAGGGGGTTTCCTCTCCCGAACGGAATGCGGGCAGCATCCGGATCGGCCACATCGGCGTTTCCCGCTTCAGGGGCTTGTCAAAGGCATAGTAGACTTCCCCCGGCGTATCGCCCCAGGAAACATTTCCGCAGATGCGGAACCCCATCTTCTCATACAGGCGGATCGCCCGCCGGTTTTCCCGGTTGGTATCGCACCGGACGCAGTCGCATCCGCTGCGGCGAAGAATCTGCAGCGCATCGTCCAGAAGGTCTCCGCCCAGGCCCGCGCCCTGCTGGGGCGGATCAATCGCCAGCAGGTGCAGATATCCGGGACGGATTCCCCCGGTCCAGGGAACCCCGCTGTATTCCGGATCCGCCTGTTCCGTCAGCACGATGGCAGCCGCCACCACGCCTTCCATGCGGCAGATGTACATCTCGCCGCGCTCCACATCGTTCCGGATCATTTCTTCCGTGGGATACAGTCCCCAGTTCCACTGGTTCAGCCCGCTGTTTTTCATCTCTGCCGCGGTCCGGCGATACAGGCTGTACAGCTCCTGCAGATCCTGTTCCGTTGCCTGAATCAATTCCATGCTCTGGCGCCTCCGTTCATTTTCCCGTGGATCCGAATCCACCGTGACGCTCCTCAAACGTTTCGTCTTCCTCCGCGGTTCCGAAGGGCAGGAAAATGCCCTGGCAAAACCGCTCTCCCCGTCCGATTACCACCGGATGGTCCGAAGGATTCCGCAGCCTGACCATAATATGTCCTTCGTTCCTGGCGAAGGCATAATCGCTGTCAATAATCCCGGCCGTATTGCTCAGCCGGACCCCGGTCCTGAATCCCAGCGAGCTGCGGGGAAAAAGAACCAGGACCCAGCCGGGTTCCATTTCCGCCCGGATTCCCGTCGGAATCAGCGCGCTCCCTCCCGCGGGAATCACGGTTTCCGCCGGGGCGGTAAAATCGTATCCCGCGCTTCCGGCTGTCGCCCGCCGGGGCAGCGGTATCTCGTTCAGCGGCACCGCCTGTCCGGTCCGCTCTCCCATGGCTTCCTTCCATTGCTGTGCGGAAACATGCCCGAATTTCGCGATTGTCAATTTTTTCCCTCCGTTGTTCCGCTTTCGGCGGATGTCCGCGCGCTGAAAACCGCGTCGGCAATCCTTCCGAATTCTTCCAGGCCGAGCTTTTCGCCCCGGATGCCGGGATCAATCCCCGCCGCTTCCAGCCATTCTCCCGCTTCAGTCCGTTCCGCCCGGAACGCGGCGCACAGGGCGTTCAGCATCGTTTTCCTCCGCAGCGCAAAGGCGGCGTTCACCACCCGGAAGAAAAGGTCCTCGCTCTGAACCTCCACGGCGGGCTTTTCCCGCATCGGCAAAAGAATAAACGTGCTGTCCACCTTCGGCGGCGGCGTAAAGCATTCCGCCGGAACCTCCATGGCCCGCTGCGGTTCACACCGGTACCGGCACCGCACTGCCAGCGGGCCCCAGCCCTTGTCTCCCGGCTGCGACAGGATCTTGTCCGCCACCTCTTTCTGCACCATCAGCGCCATCCGGCTGATGGCCAGGCCGGAGGTCAGCAGGCGCTGAATCAGCGGCGTCGTAATATAGTAAGGAATGTTGGCAACCACCGCGAAGGGTTTCTGCAGCTCTGCGGCAGCCTCCTGCAGGTTCAGCGTCATGATGTCGCCCTGAATCACCTGCCAGTTTTTTTCCTCTGACAGGAACGCCCGCAGCAGCGGAATCAGCCGTTCATCCAGCTCAACGCTGATGACTTTCCGGGCCGCCCTGCAAAGATGCTTCGTCAGGCTTCCGCATCCGGGCCCGATTTCCAGCACATCCTCCGTGTCCGTCACCCCGGCCGCTTCGGTCAGGGCCGCCAGCAGTCCGTCGTCATAGATAAAATTCTGGCCCAGGGACTGCTTGTACCGCAGGTTGCTTTCCCGAATCCGATCCTTCGTCTTGCTCAAATCGTACCTCTCCGTCAGCCGAAAGCTGAAAATGTGTATAAGTCACCGTTTACTATTCTATCACATTCCGTGCATGAAAAAAAGGGATTGCCGCAATTGCGGCAATCCCCCTGTTTTATCAGGTTCCGGCTTACGCCTGACCCGCCATCTTCTTGTAGGATTCGCGGCGGACCTTTGCGTCTTCCTCCTGCTGCACGAACAGCTTCGCGGCAGCATCCGGGAACTGCTGGGCCAGTGAAGTGTACCGTACTTCGCCCTTCAGGAATTCCTGATAATCGCCGGTGGGATCCTTGCTGTCGACGGTCATCGGATTTTCCAGTTCGGGGTTGTAGCGATACAGCTGCCAGTAGCCGCAGTCCACAGCCTTCTTGATTTCTGCCTGGGCCTTGCCCATGCCGCCCTTGGCCTTCAGGCCGTGGTTGATGCAGGGAGCGTAGGCGATAATCAGGCTCGGTCCGTTGTAAGCTTCCGCTTCCAGCATGGCCTTGATAACCTGCTGCGGATTGCTCATGGCAACCTGCGCCACGTACACGTAGCCGTAGCTCATGGCCATCATGCCCAGGTCCTTTTTCTTGGTGCGCTTGCCGGCCGCGGCAAACTTAGCCACGGAACCGGTGGGCGTTGCCTTGGAGGCCTGGCCGCCGGTATTGGAGTACACTTCAGTATCCAGCACGAGGATGTTGACATCCTGGTTCTGCGCCAGCACGTGGTCCACTCCGCCGTATCCGATGTCGTAGGCCCAGCCGTCGCCGCCGAAGATCCAGATGGACTTCTTGGTCAGCAGGTCCTTGTTGGCCAGGATGAACGCCTTCTTGTCGGCGCCGCCGTCCTTGGCTTCCAGCGCGGCAACCAGCTTCTCGCCGGCAGCGCGGGAACCTTCGGCATTGTCCTTGTTTTCAAGCCATTCCTTGGCAGCCGCCACGATGGTCTCGTCCTTGCCGACTTCGACCACTTCCGCGATCACTTCAGCCAGCTTGGCGCGGCGCTGCTGGGTCGCCAGGTTCATGCCGAAGCCGAACTCCGCGTTGTCCTCGAACAGGCTGTTGGACCAGGCAGGACCCTGACCCTTCTCGTTGGTGGTGTAGGGGCAGGTCGGAGCGCTGCCGCCGTAGATGGAGGAGCAGCCCGTCGCGTTGGCAATCATCATCCGGTCGCCGAACAGCTGGGTAACCAGCTTGACATAAGGCGTCTCGCCGCAGCCGGCGCAGGCGCCGCTGAACTCGAACAGGGGCTTCAGCGCCTGGCTGTTCTTGATGGAGTTCTTGTTCTCCAGCTTCAGTTCCGGAACGGTCATGGCGAACTCCCAGTTCGCTTCTTCCTTCCGCTGGGTATCCAGGGGCTTCATGACCAGGGCTTTCTGGGTCGGATCGTCCTTCTTCTTGCCCAGGCAGACGTCCACGCAGTTTCCGCAGCCGGTGCAGTCCAGCGGGGAAACCTGCACGCGCAGCTGCAGGCCGGTGAATTCCTTGCCGATGCCGGGCTTGGTCACATAGCCTTCCGGCACCTTCATGTCGGCCGGATTGTAAATGGTGCGGATCGCGGCGTGGGGGCAAACCACGGAGCACATGCCGCAGCCCACGCAGATGTCAGGCTGCCACTCGGGAACGGTCACGGCGATGCCGCGCTTCTCGAACTTGGTGGTGCCGGTGGGCACGATACCGCGGGGATCCAGCTTGCTGACAGGCAGCTTGTTGCCTTCCTGCGCCA
This sequence comes from Clostridia bacterium, assembly GCA_017526525.1. GTDB lineage: Bacteria > Bacillota > Clostridia > Christensenellales > Aristaeellaceae > Aristaeella. The sequence goes on from JAFXRG010000006.1 coordinate 29,099, forward strand.
GCACGGGAGCGATGAATTCATCGAAGTAGGGAGTCGTTCCCGGAACCTTGGCGGGCACGGCGCCTTCCTTGGTGGTCGCCCAGTCGGCGGGGATGTCAACCTTGACCAGGCCGGTCAGGGCGGCATCGATGGCGGCAAAGTTCATGTTGACCACGTCCTGGCCCTTCTTGCCGTAGGAAGCAACAACCTTTTCCTTCATGTACTTGTCGGCATCCTCGTAGGGAATGATGTCGGCCAGTTTGAAGAAGGCAGCCTGCATGGTGGTATTGGTGCGTCCGCCCATACCAACCTTGCGGGCCAGGTCAATGGCGTTGATGATGTAGAACTTGGCATGCTTGGCAGCCAGGCGGTTCTTCATGGAGGCCGGCAGGCGCTCTTCCAGTTCCTTCACATCCCACTGGCAGTTCAGCAGGAAGGTACCGCCGTCCCGCAGCGGAGAAACCATGTCATACATGGTCACATAGGCCGGATTGGAGCAGCTGATGAAGTCTGCCACGTCAATCAGGTAGGGGCTCTGAATCGGCTTGTCGCCAAAGCGCAGGTGGGACACGGTCAGGCCGCCGCTCTTCTTGGAATCATAGAAGAAGTAAGCCTGTGCATACTTGTCGGTGTGGTCACCGATGATCTTGATGCTGTTCTTGTTGGCGCCGACGGTACCGTCGGAACCCAGGCCGTAGAACATGCAGGCGCTGGTGCCGGCGGGAGCGGCCTCGAAGGTTTCGCCCAGCTTCAGGCTGGTGCCGGTCACGTCGTCTTCAATGCCTACGGTGAAGTGGTTCTTCATTTCGCCGTCCAGGTTGGCAAACACGGCCTTCACCATGGTGGGGGTGAATTCCTTGCTGCCCAGGCCGTAGCGGCCGCCCACGACCTTGATGTCGCCGCGTCCCGCTTCCGCCAGCGCGGAAACGACGTCCAGGTACAGAGGCTCGCCCAGGGAGCCGGATTCCTTCGTCCGGTCCAGAACGGCGATCTTCTTCACGGTCTTCGGAAGCACCTTCATCAGGTATTCCACGGAGAAGGGACGATACAGGTGGCACTTCACAACGCCGACCTTCTCGCCGTTTTCCATCATCTTGTTCACGGTCTCATGCGCCACGTCGCAGCTGGAGCCCATGGAGATGATCACCTTGTCGGCATCCGGGGCACCGTCGTACTGGAAGGGCTTGTACACCCGTCCGGTCAGCTTGGCCACTTCGTCCATGCACTCTTCCACAATGGCGGGCACGGCGGCGTAGAATCTGTTGCCGGCTTCACGGCCCTGGAAGTAGATATCGCTGTTCTGGGCGGTACC
>JAFXRG010000029.1 GCA_017526525.1 Clostridia bacterium
ACTCACACTTCCCACATGAATAATGTGGATCGGACCTTGAAAACTCTACAGAAACCAAGCAAAAATTGCTGAAAGCATTGAAAAACAAAGGCAAGAGCCCACTAAATATGGTATAATGTAAGCACCACCAAACAACATACCATAGGAGGCTTTTGCCATGACAAGCATAGCACAGATCAACGAGAATGAACAGAGGGAAATTGAAGGAACTCTGAGGAAATTCTTCATTGACTACAGGGTCAGGGACCTCCTGAAAGGCTGCCGGGCTGAGAAGCAGAAAGGACATTCTGCATTCCAGATCTTCCGGTATCTGCTGTGCCTTGTCTTCTGTGACCGCAGTATGTACATGCAGATCATAACAGGGCGATACTCCGAAGCTTTCGGAAAGAATACCGTTTATCGGTTTCTGAATTCACCCAGAACAAACTGGGAGAGACTTACCTGTGCACTGTCAGCGCGAATCATCAACGGATCCATCCGGAAGCTGACCGGAAAAGATCGTCAAGATGTGTTCATCATCGATGACAGCCTGTTCAAGAGAACCGGCGGCAAGAAAACTGAACTGTGTTCCCGTGTGTTTGACCATGTATCCATGAAATACAAGCGAGGTTTTCGTCTCCTGACGTTGGCCTGGTCTGACGGAAACAGCCTTTTCCCGATTCTCGGCAGATTGCTGGGATCATCGAAAGCCCACAATATGGTTGGCGTTATGAAATCGCTCGATCAGCGCTCACTTGCTGCCAGGCGTCGGAAGCAAGCGCTCAGTAAAGCCACTGACGTCATGCTGGACATGCTGAAAACAGCGATCAAGACAGGGCACAATGCCAAGTATGTCCTGTTCGATACCTGGTTTGCCAATCCCAAGGATATCATCCGGATTCACAACGAATGCGGACTGAACACCATCGCCATGATCAAGAAATCCTCCAAGGTGTTCTACGAGTTTGACGGGAAACGGATGAACATCAAACAGATATACGGGATGTGCAAGAAGCGCCGCGGGCGTTCCAAGTATCTGCTGTCCGTGAAGGTCAATATCTCCCTGAAGAATGGAGAATCCCTTCCGGCAAAGATCGTCTGTGTCCGGAATCGGAATAAGAAGAAGGATTGGATCGCTTTCATCTGCACAGACACAAATCTATCTGAGGAAGAAATCCTACGGATCTATGGAAAACGCTGGGATATCGAGGTCTTCTTCAAAACATGCAAGTCCATGCTGAATCTGGGCAGCGAATGCCACAGCCTTTCCTACGATGCATTGACCGCTCATGTTTCCCTGGTCTTCATCCGATACATGCTGCTTTCTCTGCAGCAACGAAACAGCGCAGATGATCGGACAATCAGCGAACTATTTCTCCTCATGATCGATGAACTGGAGGACATCACCTTTGGGCATGCGCTCCAACTCATCGTTGACATAATGTTGCAGATGGTTCAGGAACGCTTCGGGCTATCGGACGATCAACTCACCGAGTTCATGAACGAATTCATTGACCGGCTTCCGAACAGTTTCCAGCATGCGCTGCGATTAAAAGGGGCTTGACGGTATTTCGGCTTGGTTCTTGTAGAATTTTCAAGGTTCAACGGTTATTTTCAACGTGGGAAGTTTGAGTTAATCAAAAAAAGGAGAAGCCTGCAATCCATCAGACTTCTCCGGGTTTTCTTGTATTTCCTTTTGTTTTCTCTTTTTCTTTGATATTTTTCCTTTTTTCCTGTTTTCGTTTTTGTCACACCGCCGGGGCGGCGGTTTTCCTCTCCTTCAGGTTCTTCCAGAGGAGGACGCCGCCTACCAGGACAATACCGGCGATGTCGGTGACCCAGCCGGGGTAGATGAGCAGGAGGCCGCCGGCAATGGAGAGGAGGCGCTGCAGGATGCCCAGGGGGAGGGCGGCGCCGGCTTTCTCGCCGGGCTTGAAGCCGCTCAGGCCGAAGGTCAGGCCGTACATGCCGATGACCGAGGTGACGGTGATCAGGAGGACCTCATACCAGGCGGCGTCGATCAGGAGCATGTCCGGGCTCAGGGCAAAGATGAAGGGAATAATGAATCCGCCGATGGCCAGCCGGGTGGCATTGACGCCGGTCTTCATGGGGCTGCCGCCGGAGATGGCGGAGCCGGCATAGGCGGCCAGGGCCACGGGGGGCGTGATGTCCGCCACGATGCCGTAATAGAAGACAAAGAAGTGGGCTGCAATCATGGGCACGCCCATGCGGGTCAGGATCGGGGCGCAGGTGGACGCCATGATGCAGTAGGTGGCAGTGGTGGGAATGCCCATGCCCAGGATCAGGCAGCAGACCATGGTCAGCAGGAGGCCCAGGAAGAGTTTGCCCTGGGAGATGGTCACAATGGCGTTGATGACCGTGGAGGCCAGGCCGGTGACCGTCAGGCAGCCGCAGATCATGCCGGCGATGCCGCAGGCCACGGCCACGGACACGCAGTTCCGGCCGCCGTTTTCCAGGGCCTGGAAAATGTTTATTGGCTTGAACATCTCCCGGTCGGTTTCCTCCGTCTGCTCCCGGAAGGATTCATCCCGGGTACGGAGCTTCCCGTAGGCCTTGCGCATGATGATATAACAGGAAGTAAACCAGACCACCACGGAAATGATGGCGGTGTTCACCAGGGCGGGCACCGTTTCCATCCGCAGGGAAAGCAGCAGGAACACCAGGATCCCGAAGGGCAGCAGGTACGCCTCGTTGTAGGAGGCGGAGTCTTCCGCCGGGGTGTCCCGGACAGCCTTGCGCATTTTCAGGTAATTGGTGATGAGGCCCACCACGATGGTGGCAATAATGGACCAGGCGGCGGAAGACTGCATGGTCATGGTCTGGGAGCAGACCAAGTAAATCAGGATGGCCAGGGGCAGCAGCAGGTAGCTTTCCTTCACCAGGTTCTTCAGGCGGGGCAGCTGGCTTTTGCTCAGGCCCTTCAGGCCCAGGCGCTTCGCCTCCAGGTGCACCGACAGGAACACGCCCAGGAAATACAGGCAGGCCGGCAGGATGGCCCGGACGATGATGTCCGAATAGGGCACGCCCAGGTAGTCCGCCATGAGGAAGGCCGCCGCGCCCATGATGGGGGGCATGATCTGCCCGCCGGTGGAGGCCGCCGCCTCCACCGCGCCGGAGAAGTTTTTGTCATATCCGGTCTTTTTCATCATGGGAATGGTAATGGAGCCCGTGGTCACCGTGTTGCCCACGGAGGAGCCGGACACCATGCCGCACAGGGCCGAGGAAACCACCGCCACCTTGGCCGGGCCGCCGGCGTAGCGGCCGGTGAGGCCGTTGGCCAGTTCAATGAAGAACCGGGAGATGCCGGTCTTTTCCAGGAAGGCCCCGAAGATGATGAACACCACAATGTATTTGGAGCATACATTGATGGGGGTGGAAAGGATGCCGTTCTCGTTGTAGAACAGCTCATGGACGATGCGGGTCAGCATTTTCCCGCCGGAGATATGCCAGTAGATGGTATACCCCAGGAAAATAAAGGCCACGCAGAGGATCGGGAGGCCCACGCTGCGGCGGCAGAGCTCCGCCAGCACCAGCAGGCCCACGATGCCCGCGACGATGTACACCGGGTCCTGCAGCTTCGCCTTCAGGCCGGTGTTCAGCAGGGCATGGGCGTTGAAGGTATAGTAGAAGAAGGCCGCCGCTCCGAGAATCATCAGCAGGATGTCATACCAGGGCATCCGGTTGACCTTCACCCTTCCCTTCCGGGCGGGGTAAATCAGGAAACCGGCGATGATCACCAGGCCCAGGAAGGAGCTGAGGCGTACCTGCTCGAGGAAATTGGCGAACAGCGTCACATAGATACAGAACAGGGAAAAGGCTGCCAGCACGATGCTCACCAGGATCTTCGGCACGCCTTCCCACACACGGGTATTGGATTCCCGGTCATACTTCCTCATAATAGCGTTCACGTCAGCGGCTGCTGACGTGGACGCATCAGGGGTCATTTTTTCGGGGGAATCCGGCAGGATGTCGGATTTCTTTTTTCGCACGGATGATTCTCCCTTTTATTATTCAGCGGTCTGCACGGTGATTCCCTGCTCCTGGAAATACTTCACGGCGCCGGGATGGTAGGGCAGCCCGCACTCGGAAGCATAGGCCAGGTCCAGGTCCGCGCCCTTGGCGTGGGCGTCGGCGATGTCGGCCTTGCCGTCAAAGATGGCTTTCACAATGGTGTACACCGTATCCTCAGGAACATCCTCCGCCGCGATGATGGTGGCCTTGACGCCCACCGTCACCACATCCGCTTCCTGCCCGGCATAGGTGCCGGCGGGAATGACGCTGCGGGTATAGACGGGGGAGATCTCCTGCAGCTTCGCCACAGCCTCGTCATCCAGGGAAACCAGGAACATGGCCTTGCTGGTGGCCAGGTCGGTGACGGCGGGGGTGGGGGCGCCGGCCACCACGAAGGCCGCGTCGATCTTGCCGTCCTTCAGGGCCTCGGCGGAATCGCCGAAGGACAGGTACTGGGGATTGATGTCCGCTTCCGTCAGGCCGTAGGCCGCCAGGAAGTCCATGGCGTTGAAGTACACGCCGGAGCCGGAGGACCCGATGGAGACGTTTTTGCCCTTCAGGTCACCCACGCTTTTGATCTCCGGGTTGCAGGTCACCAGCTGCACGGTTTCCGTGTACAGGGCGGCCACCGCGCGGAAGCCGGTGATGGGCTTGCCGTTGTAGCGCTCAAAGCGGATGCCGTTGTAGGCATAGTTGGCCACGTCGTTCTGCACAAAGGCCAGCTGCGCGTCGCCGATGTCCAGCGCGTCAATGTTGTCCGCGGAGCCGGTGCCGGCCACCGCCGTGACGGAAATGTCGGTATTGTTGGAAATGTAGGTGGCCAGCACCGTGCCGTAGGCAAAGTACGTGCCGGCTGTGCCGCCGGTGGTGAAGGTCAGGTTTCCTTCCGCCAGGGCGGACGCGAAGGTGAACACCAGCACCAGGGAAAGAATCAGGGCAGTAAGTTTTTTCATGCTGCACAACTCCTTTTCAATCAATATATGTAATAATACCTTTCCGGAAAAAAAGTATAAAGGCCCGGAGCCTTTGATTTCTGTACAATCGATGTTTTCTTTTTCGCAATGAAGGGAAAAGCGCTTTATTCAATCTCAAAATCCCGGAAATACGTGGGGGCTCCGCAGATTTCGCAGTACTTCGCGTCCTTCGGGCAGGGGTGCCCGGGCTGGTTGTATTCCGGCAGGCAATAGTTCTGTTTGGGATTGTCGCAGTTCCAGCAGGTGCCCCAGGGAGTGACCCCGTACTCCCCGCTGCCGCAGATGGGGCAGGCCTTGGGCAGCAGGGGCCGCAGGGTGACCTCCGGCTCCTGCAGGGGGCCGTCCCAGGGCTTCAGCTGCCGTCCGCACCGCCGGCAGAAGCGGGCCGCCGGGGGAATCCGGGAAAACCCGCAGTCCGGGCAGGTCCGGATGGCGTAGAGCAGGTTCAGTTCCATGAGCCGGACGCGGACGGCGCTTTCGGAAACCAGCAGGGTGTCCGCGGCCTCCTTCACGCTGCAGAAGAAGCCCATGACCTCCGCGGGCATCAGCAGGCGGGCGGCAAAGGCGTCCGCCTCCAGGTCCTCCATTTTCTCCGCGGCCCGGCTTTTCACCGTGCCCGGGGGAACCTCCAGGTGGCCGCAGACGCAGTGGCCGATCTCATGGGCCAGGGTGAAGTTAATCCGCCGCCGGGGGGAATAATTCTTCCAGCGCTCGCTGTACAGCCCGGTAAACAAAAGGAAGCCGCCGGTCCGGGGGTCCTTCGCAATGAAACTGACCCCGGTTCTCTCCAGGCGGGCATCCTCAATATGGCGGATCTGAAAGATTTTCTTTTCATCCAGCAACTTCAGCAGCCGGTAGCAGTCCACCGGCGCCGTCCGGAGGCCGCACTGCTCCCGGAACCGGCGGACCCGCCGGTCCGCCAGCGCCAGGGCTTCCGCATCCAGCACGGGCTTCACGGCGATCCCTGCTTTCTGTTCAGGTATTCATTGGCCAGCACCATGATCATCTTCCGGTCCTCGTCGCTGAGCTCCCGGGAGGCCCGGAAGGCCATGTTGGCCCAGGCGGGATCCCGGGAGAGCATTTCCCGGGCGCCGCCGGCGGCGTCCACAATCTCCCCGGTCTGCTCGTTGCGGAAAACCGCTTCCGTTTCCGGGGTTTCCCTGCTGTTCTCCCCCGCTTCCGGGTCGTCGATGTAGCCCGCCAGCTGCATCAGGAAGGGATAGCTGATCACCAGCGTTTCCGCAATGGCGCGGAGAACCGCCGGGGAGGGTTTCTGGCGTTTCCCGCTTTCCACCCGGGAAATCTCCGCCGGGCTGACCCCGCTCTTCTCCGCCAGGTCCCGCTGGGAATATCCCCGTTCCGCCCGCATCTGAATCAGATAGCTTCCCAGATCCATTTTCTCCGCACCTCCCCTCCTGAATTGTATGAATTTTGTTCCCATTTGTCAACAAAATTTAAGAATTAACAGCTCCCAAACGGGATTGACAGGGGCCGGGAGGGAAAGTATAATGATTTTGTGCTCCCGAATGGAAGCACAAAGATATTGTTCTTTGTTTCCGAACAGAAAGAGGAGGAGCATGGAAAAGGAATACTATCTGAAGGCCTGGGTGGCCCTGGCCCGCGCCGTGGTTTTCCAGGCGGGGCAGGATTACGTGGCGCTCTGCCGGCAGAGGCCGCCGGGGATGGAAAGCACCCGCCTGGAGCTGGAGGAGTTCTTTCTCTCCAGCCAGATCCCGGTCCTCTCCGGGGTGGACGGAAAAGAATTTCTGGAGAAACTGAAAAGGAGGATTTCCGCCAATGGCCCGTAAAAAATGTATTCCGGATACGGACGCGGAAAACGCGCGCCTGGAGACCAACAAAGCCTACCTGTCCCAGTATGCCCGGCTGTTCTTCCGCAAAAAGGGCCGCGCCGCCCGCATCCGCAGCATGCGGCAGGAAGCGGACGCCGTGGCCTCCGTCTGGGGAGAGCATGTCTCCGGCGGTGCGCAAACCGCGCCCTATGTGATAATCGTGGAGAAGATTGAAAGCGAGGAGGCGAAGCTGCGGCAGGAGGAGCTCCTGCTGGGGCTGCTGGACCGGCAGATCCAGCAGATGCTGGAGACCCTGCCCAGCCCGCAGATGCAGCGGATCCTGTTCTCCCGCTACCTGCTCCCGTTTCCCGAAACCTACACGCGCCTCGCCTGTGAGCTCTCCGCGGACCGCAGGACGGTGCAGCGCATGGAAATCAAGGCCCTGAAGCAGCTGCACCTTCCGGAAAACCCCATCAGCATCGGGGAACGATAGGGACGCCCCTTTTCGTTCCCGGGGAACGCTGGGGACGACCCTCGTATTATAGAGTAGTAGTTTATAGAGCTCCTCTCCAAGAGCTTGTGCTACACTGCTGGGGATGCTGTGGATTGGTGGGACGACCCTATCGCATGACGGTTTCGGAAAGGCTCCAACCACAGCCCCCC
>JAFXRG010000030.1 GCA_017526525.1 Clostridia bacterium
AGCCCCTTCGGCCACTTGGGTACTTCTCCATGTCAAGGCTGGCGGAGCGAGAGGGATTCGAACCCCCGGTACCTTTCGGTATCACTGGTTTTCAAGACCAGCGCCTTCAACCGCTCGGCCATCGCTCCAGAGCTAACCAGCTCGATTATATTATCACGAGTTTCATGAAGCGTCAAGAGAAATCTGACAGGCTCACAGCCAAATTCCTGCGATCCGGCTCCGGACATGTTTGTGTCATTGACGGGATGTGGTATTATTTTTTCGGAGCGAATTCAGAAAGCGAAGGGAAAAGAAAGAATTCCATGGAGTATACCGTGAAGGCAGAGGAAGCCGGCAAACGCGTTCGGGAGATTCTGCGCATCAGCATGGGCGTGAGCTACACTGCCATGAAAAGCGCCAAGTGGAACGGTCGAATCCGGCTCAACGGGGAAAACGTATATACCGATACCCGGGTTGAGGCAGGGGATACGGTTTGCATTGACTGGGCGGAGGAAACGCCCGCGTACCGGCCCCGCCCCTTTGCAATGCAGCTGAATCCCGTCTGGGAGGACGACGCCCTGATCATTCTGTCCAAGCCGGCGCCGCTGGCCAGCCAAAGCAGCCGGAACCATCCGGACGACAGCCTGGAAAACGCGGTGTACACCTACTTCGGATGTCCGGAAAACTTCGTTTTTCGTCCGGTAAACCGCCTGGACCGGGGGACGAGCGGCCTGATGGTGATTGCCAGGAATCCGCATGCCCAGCATCTGATGCAGAAGGAGCTGCATACGCCCCGGTTCCGGCGGAGGTACCTGGCATGGACAGACGGGATGCCGGAGCCGCCGGAAGGAATGATTGATCTGCCGATTGCAAAAGCCCCGGGAGCATCGGTCCGGCGGATCGTGAGCCCGGAGGGGAAACCCTCCCGGACCCGGTACCGGGTTCTGGAGGAAAAGGACGGCGGCGCCCTGGTGCTGCTGGAGCTTGAAACAGGGCGGACACACCAGATCCGGGTGCACCTGAGCGCCATCGGGTGCCCGGTCCGGGGCGATTTCCTGTATGGGCAGGAGCGGCCGGAAGAATTTCCCGAACGGTTTGCATTGCACAGCGCCGTGCTGGACATGGTTCATCCCATGACGGGGGAGAGAATCTGCCTGACGTCCCTGCCGGACTGGGCGGACGGGATACAGGATTCTGTTCTTTTGATGGACTTTGATTGACTTTGCGGCACGATATTTGTATATTGAAGAACATGCGGAACAAAAGAATCCTGCAGCGCACTATTTCTGAAGGGAAGAACTGACGAATGACAATTATCGAACTTCTGGAAAGAAATGCCAGACAATGGCCGAATGATACGGCGCTTGTGGAAATCAACCCCGACCAGCCGGAGACCCGGCGGGTCACCTGGCACGATTTTGAACTGGTGGAACCGAGCACAAAAAAGAAACACTACCGCCGGGAGATTACCTGGGCGGTTTTTGATGAGAAAGCCAACCGTGTGGCCAACATGCTGAAAAACTACAACATCGGCAAGGGGAAAAAGGTTGCCATCCTGCTGATGAACTGCATCGACTGGCTGCCGATTTACTTCGGCATCCTGAAGACCGGAGCGCTGGCCGTGCCCATGAACTTCCGTTACGCGGCCAATGAGATTGAATACTGCCTGAAGCTTTCCGAAAGCAATATGCTGATTTTCGGGCCGGAATTTATCGGCCGGGTGGAGGAAATCGTGGACCGGATTCCCGGCGTGGACCTGGTTTTTGAGGGCCAGGGATGCCCCGGATTTGCGGATGACCTGACAGAGCTGATCAATGAATGCTCCAGCTCTTTCCCGCTGTGCAGCCTGACGGAGGAGGACGACGCAGCTATTTATTTCTCCTCCGGAACCACCGGCTTCCCGAAGGCGATCCTGCATAAGCACCGGAGCCTGATTCATTCCGCACGGGTGGAACAGGAGCATCACGGACAAACAAAGGATGACTGCTTCCTCTGCATTCCGCCGCTTTACCATACCGGCGCGAAAATGCACTGGTTCGGCAGCCTGATTTCCGGCAGCAAGGCTGTGATTCTGAAGGGAACACGTCCCCAGACGATTCTTGAAGCGGTCAGCCGGGAAAAGTGCACTATCGTCTGGCTGCTGGTGCCGTGGGCCCAGGACATCCTGACGGCGCTGGACAGCGGAGAACTGAAGCTGGAGGATTACCAGCTGGACCAGTGGCGGCTGATGCATATCGGCGCGCAGCCGGTGCCCCAGAGCCTGATTCACCGCTGGCTTCAGTATTTTCCGAACCACCAGTATGATACCAACTACGGACTGAGCGAATCCATCGGCCCCGGCGCGGTGCACCTGGGCATTGAAAACGTCCGGAAGGTTGGCGCCATCGGTATTCCCGGATACGGATGGCAGACGAAGATCATTCATCCGGACGGAAGCATTGTGAAACAGGGCGAGGTTGGCGAGCTGTGCCTGAAAGGCCCGGGCGTCATGGTTTGTTACTATAACAATCCGCAGGCTACCGCCGAAACCCTCCGGGACGGATGGCTGCTGACCGGCGACATGGCCAAGCAGGATGAGGAAGGTTTCATCTATCTGGTGGACCGGAAGAAGGACGTGGTCATCACCGGCGGCGAAAACCTGTATCCGGTGGAAATCGAAAACTTCATGGCGGCCTATCCGCCCATCAAGGATGTGGCTGTGATCGGCCTGCCCGACGCGCGGCTGGGTGAAATTGCCGCGGCCATTGTGGAACTGGTTCCAGGCGCCACCGCTACGGTGGAGGATATTCAGGAATTCTGCATGGGCATGCCGCGGTACAAGCGGCCCCGGAAGATTATTCTTGCGCCTGTGCCCCGGAACGCGACCGGAAAGATTGAAAAACCGAAGCTGCGGAAAATGTACGGCGGCGAGGGCCTGGTGGATTCCCAGAACAGAAGCTGACGGGTCCGCTTTCGTGAAAAAAGGACCGCGGCAAAGAATCACAGGGAATGGAGACTGGATATGAAAAAGTTAGTTATCGGAAATGAAGCGGTGGCATGGGGACTTTACAACGGGGGTATCGGACTGGTATCCAGCTATCCGGGAACTCCCTCCACGGAGATTACGGAGTTTCTTGCGAAGCATGACGATATTCATTCCGAATGGGCACCGAACGAAAAAGTGGCTATGGAAACGGCTTTCGGCGCCAGCCTGGCCGGCATGCGCAGCGTGTGCGCCATGAAGCATGTGGGCCTGAACGTGGCGGCGGATCCGCTTTTCACCATGAGCTACACGGGGGTGACTGCCGGCATGGTGATCTGCGTGGCGGACGACCCGGCCATGCATTCCAGCCAGAATGAGCAGGATTCCCGGCACTATGCCATCGCGGCCAAAGTGCCTATGCTGGAGCCTTCCGATTCGGCGGAAGCCTATATGTTTGCGAAGAACGCCCTGGCCCTGAGCGAGGAATACGATACGCCGGTGTTGCTGCGGATGTGCACGCGGATTGCACACAGCCAGTGCGTTGTGGATATCGGGGAGCGGGAGGAGGTTCCGCTGAAGGACTACGTCAAACAGCCCGCCAAGTACATCATGATGCCCGGATACGCAAAGCTTCGTCATCCGGTGGTGGAGGAACGGACGGAAAAACTGAAGGCACTGGCGGAAAACTGCGCCTTCAACCGGGTGGAAATGGCGGAAAACCGCGAGATTGGCATTATTACATCCGGGTGCAGCTACCTTTACGTCCGGGAAGTTTTCGGGGACAGCGTCAGCGTGCTGAAGATCGGTATGCCGAACCCGCTGCCGGAAAAACTGATCCGTGATTTCGCGGCCCAGGTCGGAAAACTGTATGTGATTGAAGAACTGGATCCGGTGATTGAAAATCACGTGAAGGCACTGGGCATCGAGGTGACGGGCAAAAAGCTGTTCAGCGCTGTCGGCGAGTTCAGCCAGAAGACCATCCGGGACGCTTTCCTGAAGGAAGGCCTGAAGATCGCGGAGATCCCGGAAGCCCAGGGATCGGCCCCTGCCGTACCCGGCCGGCCGCCGATGATGTGCTCCGGATGTCCGCACAGGGGAATGTATTACACCCTGGTGAAAAACAAAATTACCGTGATCGGTGATATTGGATGCTATACGCTGGGAGCGGTGGCCCCGCTGAACGCGCTGGATTCGACCCTTTGCATGGGCGCCAGCGTCAGCGGCATTCACGGGTTCAACGCGGCCCGGGGCAGGGAAACGGAGAAAAAGACCGTGGCGGTCATCGGCGACAGCACGTTTATGCACAGCGGTATGACCGGCCTTGTAAACATCGCCTATAATGCCACTAATTCCACGGTGATCATTCTGGACAATTCCATTACCGGCATGACCGGCCACCAGCAGAACCCCACCACCGGATACAACATCAAGGGGGATCCGGCAGCCAAGGTGGATCTGGAGGCGCTCTGCCGGGCGCTGGGCATCAACCGGGTACGGGTGGTGGATCCCTATGACCTGAAGGCCTGCGAGGAAGCCGTTCTGGAAGAGCTGGCGGCGGAGGAACCCTCCGTAATCATTTCCCGGCGGCCCTGCGTGCTGCTGAAGTACGTGAAGCCGAAAAAGCCGCTGGAGGTGGATCCGGACAAATGCCGCGGATGCCGCAAGTGCATGAAGATGGGCTGCCCGTCCATCAGCTTCAGGGAAGGAAAAGCGCACATTGACAATACGCTGTGCATCGGCTGCGGCGTTTGCGGACAGCTGTGCGCGTTCGGCGCGATCGGAGGGAATGCAGAATGAAAACCACGAGTGTTATGATTGTCGGTGTGGGCGGACAGGGAAGCCTGCTGGCTTCCAGATTGCTGGGAACCCTTCTGACGGATGAAGGATACGATGTGAAGGTCAGCGAGGTCCACGGCATGAGCCAGCGGGGCGGAAGCGTTGTGACCTATGTCCGGTTCGGTGACAAGGTATATTCTCCCATTGTGACAGAGGGAGAATGTGATTTCATCATCAGCTTTGAAAAGCTGGAAGCTGCCCGGTACGCGGGATGCCTTCGCAAGGGCGGGAAGATCATTGTGAATACACAGGAAATTGATCCCATGCCTGTGATCACAGGAGCGGCGGAGTATCCGCAGAAGGTGCTGGAGGAGCTGAAAGCCGCCGGGTTTGACGTGGACGACTTTGACGCGCTGGCTCCGGCTATGGAAGCCGGCAGCGCAAAGGCCGTGAACATCGTCCTGATGGGGCATTTTGCGAAATGCACGGACATTCCGAAGGAAAAGTGGATCAATGCCCTGAAAAAGGTGATTCAGCCCAGGTTCCTGGAAATGAACCTGAAAGCCTTCGAACTGGGGTATCAATAAGAAAACCGCCTGATGCATGATCAGGCGGGGAAGGTAACGACCGGTCAGGATTCGGTCTGCGGAGGGAGCTTCTGCAGGCCGAATTTTTTTCTTTCAGCGTCTGTTTCATAACGGCCCACATAGGATTCTCCCCGGACAATATAAAGAATCGTATCCAGGGAAACGGGACGGCGGAAAAGAAATCCCTGGCCGAGATCGCAGCCGGCGGATTGAAGGAATTCCTTCTGCTCCTCGGTTTCCAGGCCTTCCGCCAGGGTCTGGATTCCCATGGCCTGCGCAATGGAAACCATGGCTTTGATGATTTCACGGTTAATGCCGCCGCGGTCATCAAGGTGCTGGATGAGAGCCATATCAAACTTGATCAGATCCACTTCAAAACGGCTGAAGACATTCAGGGAGGAATAGCCGCTGCCGAAGTCGTCCAGCCAGAGCTGATAGCCGAGAGAACGCAGGCGCTTCAGCTGTTCATGAAAGCTTTCCGTGGCGGTGGCCATATCCTGTTCGGTGATTTCAACGATCAGGCTGCTGCGGGGGATCAGCTGATCCGCGCCGGTGGAATGATAAAGGGATTCGATTTCTTCCGGAATATCGCAATAATCAAAATCCTGTGCGCTGAAATTGACGGAAACCGGAAGCAGGGGAAGGTTGGCTTCCAGCCGGGTATTCAGTTCCAGCAGCACCTGCTTTACCATGTAAAGATCCAGTTTGTACAGCAGATGGTATTTTTCAAGAACGGGAATGAAGTCCCCGGGAGAAATGGTTCCGCGGGCCGGATCATTCCAGCGGGCCAAAGCTTCAAAAGCGGCGGTTTTACCGGTTTGCATCCGGCAGATTCCCTGATAGAAGACCCGGATCCAGTGTTCCCCGAGGGCACGATCCAGGTTTTCAACAATATAGCGCTGATTCCAGTATTCCGCATCCTTCTGGGGAGAATAAATGCGGAAGATCCGGTTCAGATCGCTGCCGATGCGCTTCAGGGCGTTCCTGGCGTGATCCATTCCCTGGAAGACATTCATTTTTCCGCTGAGTTCCACCACGCCGGACTGAATGCCGGTGGTGTTGCCGGGAGCATTCATCCGGATCTGCCGGTTGATGCCTGTCAGGAGACGGTCCACTTCCTGTTCTCCGGGGAACACATCGATGAGCAGGAAATGATCGTCAGCCCCGCGGGTCAGGAAGGAGCCCGGGAAGGTTTTATTCAGCGTTTCGGCAACCAGGCAGAGCAGATCGTTGCCCTTGGCAAAACCGTACTGATTGTTGTAAAACTGCATGGAATTCACATCGGAATAAATCAGCATGGGGGTTTTGCCGTCCAGGCGGATGGCCTGCACCCGTTCATCGGCAAATTCCTGGAAATAATTGATATTGGGCAGACCGGTCAGCGGATCCCGGTAGAAATGATCCTTCCGGAAGAAATGGTAGGTTTCCTCCATCCGGACAAAATCCTCCCCGAAATTGGTGATATCCTGATAGGTCAGAAGCGCTACATCCACGGCGCCCGGCAGGTTGCACCAGTATCCTGTGGAGTGAATGACATGATACCCGTCCGGATGACGGCTGCGGAACACGACATTATAATCCGATTCGCGCTCCGCAAAGGAAAGGGTAACCTGCTTGATCCGGCCTGCGTCATCCGGATGCATTCCGTCAAACTTGCTGCTTTTCAGCAGTGGAAGCAGTTTTTCCCGACTGACTTCCAGTTGGGCACAAAGCCCGTCGGATACCAGGATGGGGTCGATTCTATTGTCGATTTTCTGATAAACCGCAAAAGGAACCTGCATGGATTCATATGCTTTCCTGAGTTCTTCCGGAAACTGATACATGATCCGAACACCTCGCGCTGACAATCTGCCGCCCCGCGGGATCAAAGTGTTTTTTTTCTTGATTTTGTACTATTATAACCGAACATCCGGAAGAATACAACAGTGTGCCGAAGAAAAAACAGACCCCCAAAACTTATGCTGGACTGAATGAACCGAATCATCTATAATAGATAAAACAACTGAGCGCGATTTATAAACAGATTCTGATCCACCGCATCCATCAAAAAACGGAAGAAACGAGGTGTATCAATGGAACTGGAAAAATATATCGGATGTTCCGAAGCTTCACGCAAAATTATCCCGGCTGACCTGGTGCTGAAAAACGCCAGTATCGTCAACGTGTTTACCGACCGGGTTGAAAAGGGAAACATTGCCATCAAAAACGGCATGATCGTCGGCATCGGCGACTATGAAGGCAAAGAAGAAATTGATATCGGCGGACAGTATGTAACCAGCGGGTTCATCAACGCGCATATCCATCTGGAATCCACCATGGTGAATCCGCAGGTGCTTGTTGCCCAGGCGGCTATGCACGGCACGACGACCTTTATTGTGGATCCGCACGAGGCAGCCAACGTTTCCGGCCGGGACGGGATTGATTATATCCTGGACCAGACCAGGCATTCTCCCGCCCATGTTTATGTGATGGCGGCATCCTGCGTTCCCGCAACTCCGGTGGATGACAACGGATTCCGGCTGACTGCGCGGGAAATGGAGCCCTACCTGAAAAACCGGAGGGTGCTGGGCCTCGGAGAGGTGATGGATACCAAGGCAGTGATCAACGGGGATCCGGAAATGAACGCCAAACTTCAGCTGTTTGACGGAAAAATCAAGGACGGCCATGCACCCGAATTGTCCGAAACAGAGCTGGCAGCCTATGTGATGGCCGGAATCACCACGGATCACGAAGGCACCAGCTACGAATACATCATGCGGGAACGCGGAATGGGAATGTTCTGCCTGATCCGGGAGGGCAGCGCCGCCCGGAACCTGGAGGCAATTGTCAAGGGCATTGTGGAGAACAACACCAATACCGAAGGCTTTGGTTTCTGCACGGACGACCGCCACATTGATGATGTGATCCGGGAAGGAGATATTGACAATAACGTGCGGAAGGCGGTCAGCATGGGCATCAGCCCGATTGCCGCGGTAAAAATGGCGACAATCCAGCCGGCACGCTGTTACGGCCTGCGGAGAACCGGCGCCATCGCACCGGGCTTTGACGCGGATCTCGTGGTATGGGATTCCCTCAAGGATTTCAACGCACAAATGGTATTTTACAACGGACGCCGCATTGACGATATGCTGCGGATCAAACCGGCGCCCTGCCCGCCGCAGCTGACGGATACCATCCGGTTGGCACAGATTGATCCGAAAAAGCTGGAAATCCGGCCCGGCCCGGTGCCTTTTCCGGTGATCCGCATGATTCCCGGGGAAATCCTTACCGAACGGGTGGATATGATCCTTCCCGGAACAGAGAACGGCGGGGCGTTTGTACCGGACGGAAACCTCAACAAAATTGCGACTTTCGAGCGCCATCACTATACCGGGAAGATCGGGGCCGGCGCCGTGGTGGGATTCGGCATCCGGGGAGGCGCCATTGCCTCATCGGTTTCCCATGACAGCCACAATATTATCGCCATCGGCGACAATGATGAGGATATCCTGACCGCAGTGCGGGAACTGGAGAGAACGCACGGCGGATACACGGTGGTGGAACACGGGGAGGTTTTTGACACCCTGGAGCTTCCGATCATGGGACTGATTTCCGACCGCAGCTACAGCTATGTCAGCAAAAAAGTGCGGCGTATGACCGCAAAAGCGCATAAGATGGGCGTGCCCAGGGATATGGAACCCTTTATTACGCTCTCTTTTATGGCCCTGCCGGTTATTCCGGAGATCCGCTGTACCCCGCGGGGCGTTTTTTCCGTCAGCGAATGGAAAATGCTGACCTGATTTTCCGGCGGCCTTCCCCCGGGAAGGCGGAAAACAAATTGCTTTTTCCAGGGAATCATGCGATAATCACGGCAGCAAAAAAAACAAAATTCCTGCAGGAAACTGCACTCTGAATCAGACGAGGGATAGCTTCCACGATGAGTAATTATGTTCTGAAAGGCCATATTTGCCATACGCCTGACCTGAACGGCCCGGAAATCCGGGAAAATGCCTATGTTGTATGCGAAAACGGGATCTGCAGGGGAGTTTTTGACGAGATTCCGGAACGCTTCCGGGGAATTGAAGTGACGGATTGCACGAACCAGCTTATTATTCCGGGAATGATGGACCTGCATACGCATGCTTCCCAGTTTGCCTTTCGGGGAACCGGAATGGACTGCGAACTGCTGGACTGGCTGAACCGATACGCTTTTCCGGAAGAAAGCCGGTTTTCGGATCCTGCATACGCGGAAAAAGCCTACGGCCTTTTTGCCCAAACCATGCGGCAGGGAGCGACAACCCGGGTGGTCCTTTTCGGGACCGTTCATACCGACGCCAGCCTCCTTCTGATGGACTGCATGGAAAAAAGCGGACTGGTCAGTTATGTGGGCAAGGTCAACATGGACCGGAACGCACCGCCGGAACTGCAGGAGGAAAGCGCATTCCGCTCCGCGGAAGAAACCAGGCGGTTTATCCGGGAGAGCGCTGCGCGGGGATACCGGAAAACAAAACCTATTATTACGCCGCGGTTTGTGATCAGCTGCACGGATGAGCTCCTGAAAGAGCTTGGAAAAATCCGGAAGGAACACGGATTGCCGGTACAATCCCATCTGTCCGAGAATCAGGAGGAAATCAAAACGACCGCAGCGCTGACGCCGGAAGCGGATTTTTACGGGGACGCCTACGACCGGGCGGGGCTTTTCGGACGGGACGGAAAGACGGTGATGGCGCATTGCGTTTATTCCGGCGCAGAGGAAACGGAACGGATTCGTGAAAACGGTGTGTGGATTGCCCATTGCCCGGCTTCCAACATGAATATCGCTTCCGGAATTGCGCCGATCCGACGGTACCTGGAACAGGGGCTGCGCGTGGGCCTGGGGACGGACATGGCCGGAGGAAATTCGGAGTCCATGTTCCAGGCCGTGGTGGATGCCATACAGGTGTCCAAGATGTACTGGCGGTACATTGACCGGGACGCGGCGCCCCTGAAGTTCCATGAAGCCTTTTACATGGCAACAAAAGGCGGAGGCGCGTTCTTCGGGAAGACGGGCAGTTTTGAGGAAGGATATGCTTTTGACGCGCTGGTGCTGGACGATACCTGCCTCCCGTGCGCACGGGAGATGCCGGTAGCAGAACGGCTGGAAAAAGCATTTTATACACGGATGGACCAGCAGGGAATCCGGATGAAATTTGTCGACGGCGAACGGATTCTGTAATCAGAGAGGGGGAAAACCGGTGTACGCAGGAAAAAGCGTAAAAAGAGTGGATGCCCTGGACAAAGTGACAGGGAGAACCCGATATACAGACGACCTTTGTGACCGGAGTGCATATATCGCCAGGATTCTGCACTCGACCATCGCCAACGGACGTGTGGTTTCCATTGACACATCCGAGGCGGAGAAGGTTCCGGGGGTCGTAAAGATCCTGACCTGCTTTGATCTGAAGGAGAAGCACTATTTTCCGACGGCGGGGCATCCGTGGTCAACGGATCCGGCGCACCAGGACGTGGCGGACCGCCTGGTCCTGACAGAACGCGTCCGGTTTTACGGGGATGACATCGCAGCGGTCGTTGCGGAGGACGAGGTTGCCGCTGCCCAGGCTTTGCGGCTGATCCACGTGGAATATGAGGAATATCCGTTTGTGCTGGATGTACAGAAAGCCATGGAAGACGGAGCT
The DNA here is from genome assembly GCA_017526525.1 of Clostridia bacterium. GTDB lineage: Bacteria > Bacillota > Clostridia > Christensenellales > Aristaeellaceae > Aristaeella. The sequence goes on from JAFXRG010000030.1 coordinate 10,959, forward strand.
CCGCTGCTGCACGAGGAGTACCCCAATAATATTCTCAAACACACCCAGATCCGGAACGGCGACTATGAGAAAGCCATTCAGGAACCCGGCCTGATCCGGGTGGAAGGCTGGTATGAAACGCCGGTGGTGCAGCACTGCCATATTGAAAACTTTATCTGCTACGCGGAGATGGAGGGAGACCGGATTCACGTGGTCAGTTCCACCCAGATTCCCCATATTGTCCGGCGGATCGTCGGGCAGGCGCTGGGAATTGAATGGGGCAGGGTCCGGGTGGTGAAACCCTACATCGGCGGCGGATTCGGAAACAAGCAGGATATCCTGTATGAACCCCTGTGCGCCTGGCTTTGCATGCAGATCGGGGGTCATCTTGTGAAACTGGATGTACCCCGGGAGGAAACCTTCGTCTGCAACCGGACCCGCCATTCGATCCGGAACCATATTATTTCATGGGTCCGGCCGGACGGAACCTACGCGGCCAGGAAACTGGAGTCTTTTTCGGACCAGGGCGCTTATGCTTCCCATGGGCACAGCATCTGCGCCAAGGGCGCCGGTGCGTTTCCGCAGCTGTATCCCTGCGACAATGTGGAAGTGGACGCCTACACCGTTTTTACCAACAAACCGGTTGCGGGCGCCATGCGGGGATACGGAATTCCGCAGGCCATGTGGGCGGTGGAATCCCATACGGAAGACGTGGCGGCAGCTATCGGGGCGGATCCGCTGGAATTTCGCCGGCGCAACCTGATGCCGGTGGGGTATAAAGACGACTTCTCCAAAAACGAGAACTATTCGGATTCCTTCAATCAATGCCTGGACAAGGCGATGAAAGCGATTGACTATGAACGGAAGGTAAAGGAATACGAACATCAGACCGGGGACGTGCGCCGGGGAATCGGCATGGCCGTGTTCTGGTACAACACGGCAGTGTGGCCGATTTCGCTGGAATCTTCATCCTGCCGGATGGTGCTGAACCAGGACGGATCCTTCCAGCTGCAGATCGGCGAAACAGAGATCGGCCAGGGCGCCGATACGGCGTTTGCCCAGATGGCAGCGGACGTGGTGGGCGTTCCGATGGAAAAAGTACACGTGGTTTCCTGCCAGGATACGGACGTGACCCCCTTCGGAACCAGCGCCTATGCTTCCCGGCAGACTTACGTGGCCGGCTTCTCCATCCGGCAGACCGGCCTGCTGCTGAAAGAAAGAATCCTGGATTACGCCCACCTGCTGACCCGGATGCCGGTATTCAACCTGGACATTGAGGATGGAAACATTGTGCGTACCACCGACGGCCGCAAGCTGATGACGCTGGCAGAGCTGGCAACGGAAGCCCTTTACAGCCTGACGGACAGCCGCCATATTACGGCGGAAAGCACCTATCAGATCAAATCCAACGCGTATTCTTTCGGCTGTACGATTGCTGAGGTTGAAGTGGATATTCCCATGTGCAAAGCCCGGCTGCTGAATGTGGTGAACTGCCACGACGCGGGAAAGCTGATCAATCCCGCACTGGCGGAGGCCCAGGTACACGGCGGCATGAGCATGGGAATCGGATTCGGGCTTACCGAAAAACTGATTTTTGATGAAAAGACCGGACGCCCCCTGAACAACAACCTGCTGGACTATAAACTGTCCACCTTCCTGGACCATCCCAGGCTGATGGCTGAATTTGTTGAGAATCCGGAACCCACCAGCGCCTTCGGAACCAAGAGCCTGGGAGAACCGCCGGCCTGTTCGGTGGCCCCGGCGATCCGGAACGCGATTTTCCATGCCACCGGCGTGGCAGTGAACAATGCACCGGCGGATGCCCACAATCTGTTCCGGGCATTTACGGAAGCGGGACTTATTCACGATGAAAGATAAGGAGACGGGCCGCCATGTATGATATTAAAGCATTGTATGAAGCTGAAAGCATACCGGATGCCGTGCGGCTGCTGCAGGAACATCCGGAAGCACAGATTATTGCCGGGGGAAGCGATGTCCTGGTTCAGATTCGCGAAGGAAAACGGGCCGGGGCGGAACTGGTGAGTATCTACGGAATTGACGAGATGCGCGGCGTATGCCTGGACGGGGAAGGCGCCATCCGGATCGGATCACTGACAAGCTTTTCGCACATTGCCGCTTCCCCTGTGATCCGGGAGCACATTCCGGTGCTGGGTGAGGCGGTCAGCCTGGTGGGCGGACCGCAGATCCGGAACATCGGAACGATCGGCGGGAATACCTGCAACGGCGTAACAAGCGCAGATTCCGCCTCCACGCTGTTTGCCTGGGACGCTGAGGTGGAGCTGACGGGTCCGGAAGGAATCCGCCGGATTCCGATCCGGGAATTCTATATCCGGGCGGGAAAGGTGGACCTGAAGCCGGCAGAGCTGCAGACAGCGATTCTCATTCCGAAAAAAGCCTACGAGGGCTATCACGGCAACTATATCAAGTATGCCATGCGGGAAGCCATGGATATTGCCAACCTGGGCTGCTCGGTGAACGTTTCCCTGACCGGTGACAAAAAAACGATCCGGGACGTCCGGATTGCTTACGGCGTGGCGGGACCGATTCCGATGCGGGCAGAGACGGCGGAAAAAACGGCCAGGGGGCGCGAAGTGAATCCGGAAACCGTGAAAGCGTTTGCCCGGGCCGTTCTTGAGGATATTCATCCCCGGGACAGCTGGCGGGCGGCAAAGGCTTTCCGGGAGCATATTGCGGTGGAAATGGCAAAACGCGCCCTGACGACATCCATTACCCTGGCTGGAGGTGAAATCCGTGAATAAGCAGTACAAACTGGTGCGCTGTACCATCAACGGGAAAGAACGGGAGACCATGGTGGATGTTCGCGCTTCCCTGACGGATATGCTGCGGAACGATTTCCGGCTGACCAGCGTGAAAAAAGGCTGCGAGGTGGGAGAATGCGGCGCATGCAACGTGCTGATCAACGGGGAGTGCTTCAACTCCTGTATTTACCTGGCAGCGTGGGCGGACGGAAAAGAGATCCTGACCCTGGAGGGACTGGAAGGTCCGAACGGGGAAATATCCGACATCCAGCAGGCGTTCATTGACGAGGCGGCGGTTCAGTGCGGCTTCTGTACGCCGGGAGCGATCATGAGCGCGGTGGAAATCCTGAACGAGGGGCGGGAACTTTCGGACGAGGAAATCCGGATCCGGATGTCCGGGCACCTCTGCCGCTGCACCGGGTATGAAAACATTTTCCGCGCTGTAAAGAAAACGATGCTGAAACGGCTGGCAGCCGCATCCGGAAACCGGCAGGGTGAATAAGCCGGGCCGGGCAGACACAGACAAGGGGAGAAATCAGATATGCTGCTGATCGGAAACGGACGGGTGATTACCCGGGACCCGGAGAAACCCTACCTGGAAAAAGGCGCGGTGGTTACGGACGATGCGAAGATTGCCGCGGTGGGGGAAGAGGAGGAACTGAAGAAAAAGTATCCAGAGGCGCAATATGTGGACGCGGACGGCGGGGTGATTATGCCCGGGCTGATCAACGCCCACACGCATATTTATTCCGGACTGGCCCGGGGACTCTCCATACCGGGCTACAACCCGACAAACTTTTTTGAAATCCTCGACGGCATGTGGTGGCATATTGACCGGCACCTGACGCTGGACGGAACACGGGCTTCCGCCTATGCGACGATCCTGGACTGTATCCGAAACGGCGTAACGGCCATTTTTGACCACCATGCCAGCTTCGGGGAAATTCCGGGATCCCTGTTTGCCATCCGGGATGTGGCGAAAGAGACCGGGATGCGCGCCTGCCTTTGCTATGAAGTATCCGAACGGGACGGGGAGGAAAAGACCCGGCAGGGCATCCGGGAAAACGCGGATTTTGCGAAATGGGCAAAGGAAGCGGATGACCCGATGATCAAAGCCATGTTCGGCGGGCACGCACTTTTTACGATTTCGGACAGAACTTTTGAGGAAATGGTCAAAGCCAACGACGGCATGACCGGCTTCCACATCCATGTGGCGGAGGGCATGAACGACGTGTACGACAGCCTGCGGAATTACGGCTGCCGCCCGGTGAACCGGCTGCTGTACAACGGAATCCTGGGGGACAGGACGCTGCTGGGACATTGCATTCATGTGAGTCCGGCCGAAATGGATATCATCCGGGAAACCGGGACCATGGCGGTGAACAATCCCGAATCCAACATGGGCAACGCGGTGGGATGCGCCCCGGTGCTGCAGATGATGAAAAAGGGAATCACTGTGGGCATGGGCACGGATGCCTACACCCACGATATGCTGGAAAGCATGAAAGTATTCCTGATTATCCAGCGGCACAACGCCGCCATGCCGAACGTGGCCTGGGGCGAGGACGTGGCCATGCAGTTTACAAACAACCGGATCATTGCGGAGAAGTATTTCGGGGTTCCCCTGGGAATCCTGAAGGAAGGCGCGGCGGCGGACGTGATCGTGATGGATTACAAACCCTTTACTCCTTTCAGCGACGCCAACATCGACGGGCATATGCTGTTCGGCATGAACGGACGGAACTGCCGCACGACGATCATCAACGGACGGCTTCTTTATCACAACCGCCGGTTTACCGCGCTGGATGAAGACCGCATCAACGCCTGGACGATGGAACAGAGCAAAAAACTGTGGGCGGAACTCTGACTGCCGGAACGTTAAGGAGAATGACGATGAGCGATATTATGCGCCCCATATCCTTCGGACAACTGATGAACCGGGCTCTGGACGAGTACCGGAAAAATGGCACGGTTTTCGGTGTGGCAGACCCTGTGAAGCATCGGAACGGGCAGGCACTGCCGATTTTTGAGGAAAAGATAGAAGCGCCTTTCGGACCGGCTGCCGGGCCTCATACACAGCTGGCCCAGAACATTATTGCGGCTTATGCGGCCGGGGCACGGTTCTTTGAACTGAAGACCGTGCAGCAGATGGACGGACCGGAACTGGCTGCCTGCATCAGCAAGCCCTGCATTACTGCCGGAGACGAGTGCTACAACTGCGAATGGTCCACGGAGCTTTATGTGGAGCAGGCCTTCGCGGAATATGTAAAGGCCTGGGTGGCGTGCAAGCTGCTGGCCCGGGAGCTGGAGCTGGGAGATCCGGATGCTTTTGTTTTCAACATGTCGGTGGGCTATGACCTGAAAGGAATCCGGACCGAAAAAATTAACCGCTTTATTGACGGCATGACCGAGGCAAAGGATACGGATGCATTCAGGGAATGCATCGGATGGGCCCTGGAAAACCTTCACCGGTTCCGGAACGTGGACGAGGCATACGTACGGAGTATTCCTTCCCGGATTTCACGTTCCATCACGGAGTCCACCCTGCACGGCTGCCCGCCGGAGGAAATTGAGCGGATTGCAGGGTACCTGATTTCCGAAAAGCACCTGAATACATACATCAAACTCAATCCGACGCTGCTGGGTTATGAATTTGCCCGGAAAAGACTGGATGAACTGGGCTTTGACTATGTGAGCTTTGACGACAGGCATTTCCGGGAGGACCTGCAGTGGGAGGACGCCGTTCCGATGCTGGAAAGGCTGACAGAACTGGCCCGGAAGAACGGAACGGAATTCGGGGTTAAGCTGACCAACACGTTCCCGGTGGACGTGAAGCAGGGAGAACTGCCCAGCGAGGAAATGTATATGGCCGGGCGCGCCCTTTTCCCGCTGACCGTCCATCTCGCGGCAAGGATCAGCGAGACCTTTGACGGAAAAATGCGCATTTCCTATTCAGGCGGAGCGGAAAACCGCAATATCGAAGCGCTTTTCAGGGCTGGGATCTGGCCGATTACCATGGCCACCACCCTGCTGAAGCCGGGCGGATACCAGCGCCTGAGCCAGATTGCGGAGAAGCTGGCGGACTGCGGCAGCGAACGCTTCCGGGAAGTGGATGTCCGGGCGGTGAAGGCACTGGATGAGGGTGTGTATACTGCCGGACTGTACCGGAAAGAGGAAAAACCGCAGCCGGAACGGAAAAACGGACGGAAGCTGCCGCTGTTTGACTGCTTTACGGCGCCGTGCAGGGAAGGCTGCCCGATTCACCAGGATATTCCGGCCTACCTGCAGGCGATGCTGGAAAATGACCCGGAGAAAGCGCTGCGGATTATCCTGGAGCGGAACCCCCTGCCCTTTATTACGGGAACGATCTGCCCCCATCACTGTGGGGACCGGTGCATGCGCGCCTATTACGAAGAGAGCCTGCATATCCGGCAGACCAAGCTGGAGGCGGCTGCGCGCGCCTTTGACCGGGTGCTGCCGGAACTGCGGCCGGGAGAAAAAAAGAGCGGGAAGAAAGCGGCGGTGGTCGGCGCCGGGCCTGCGGGACTGGCGGCAGCCATGTTCCTCAGCCGTGCCGGGATTCCGGTAACGGTGTTTGAACGCAGGCAAACGCCCGGTGGCGTGCCGGCCCATGTGATTCCGGACTTCCGCATCAGCGGGGAAGCGATTGCAAAGGATCTTGCCATCTGCAAGGCCTTCGGGGCGGAGATCGTCTGCGGAAGGGAGATTCATTCCGTGGATGAACTGAAGGCGGAAGGCTACACGGATGTGATTATCGCGGTGGGAGCCTGGAAACACGGGCGGAACCCGCTGGAAAGCGGCGAATGCCTGGATGCGCTGGCGTTCCTGGAACAGATGAAGGCGGACCCGGAATCCCTGGACCTCGGAAAGAACATTGTTGTGCTGGGCGGCGGCAATACGGCCATGGATACGGCCCGGGCCGCCCGGAAGCTTCCGGGCAGCCCTCATGTACGGCTGGTTTACCGCCGGACGCGGCGTTACATGCCGGCAGACGAGGAAGAACTGGACCTGGCGCTGGAGGACGGCGTGGAGTTTATGGAACTGCTGGCTCCGGTGAAACTGGAGCAGGGACAGTTGGTGTGCCATGTGATGGAACTGGGCGCACCGGACGCCAAAGGCCGGCGCTTACCGGTGGATACGGGCGAGGTACGGCGGATTCCGGCAAATACGGTGATTGCCGCCGTGGGCGAACGGGTGGATACAACGCTGTTTGAGGCCGCCGGATGCCGGATGACCGAAAAGGGACTGCCGGAGACCGACGCCGGAATGAAGACCAGCGCGGCGGGGGTTTACGCCATCGGCGACGCGCGGCGGGGCCCGGCCACGGTGGTGGAAGGCATTGCCGACGCCCAGGCAGCGGCGGTTGAAATCGCCGGGATGCGTTTTGACAGCCGGGAGAAGGACAACATCGGCAAGGCCGAGCAGTATCTGTACCGGAAAGGCGTGGTGGCGGAAAACACCGGGGAAATGCCCGACTGGCGGTGCCTGGGCTGTCCGACCCTCTGCGGAGCCTGTGCAGACGTTTGCCCCAACCGGGCCAACGCAGTGATTCATGTGCCCGGAAAATGCCAGGCGCAGATTCTCCATGTGGACGGGATGTGCAACGAATGCGGCAACTGCGCCGTGTTCTGCCCCTACGACGGCAAGCCGTACAGGGATAAATTCACGCTTTTCTGGAATGAAGAGGATTTTGTCCGCAGCGAAAACGAAGGTTTCCTGCTGATGGGGGAAGACCGGGTAATGCTGCGGCTGGACGGCACGGTGCGGACGGTCAGGACGGAAGAAATTGACGGTATATCAAAAGACGCGGCGGATCTGATCCGGACCGTAATCGGGGAATACAGCTGCCTGATTCGTCCCTGAAACAGAAGGGCAGCGGAAAAACCGGGAGCAAAGGATCACACGGAACCGCGGAAGGAGGCCGGGAAAGAAACATGGATAAAATCAAATGGGTTTTCAATGAAATGCCGAAAAGCGAAGACAAGTACCTGCCGCTGATGGAAACGGAACGGATCCGGGAGGTGAAAGCCTTCCATGAGAGCTTTCCGCAGTACACGGTGACCCCGCTGGCCCGGCTGGACGGCATGGCGAAGCGGCTGGGACTGGGCGGTTTGTTTGTGAAGGACGAGAGCTGGCGGTTCGGGCTCAACGCCTTTAAGGTGCTGGGCGGATCCTTTGCCATGGCCCGGTATATCGCCGGGGAAACCGGGAAGCGCATTGCCGACATGACCTACGACTACATGACGGGAGAACAGCTGCTGAAGGATTTCGGACAGGCCACCTTTTTCACCGCCACGGACGGAAACCACGGCCGGGGCGTGGCCTGGGCGGCCCGGAAGCTGGGCCAGAAGGCAGTGGTGCATATGCCGAAGGACACGGTGCAGATGCGCTACGACAACGTGGCCCGGGAAGGCGCAACCGTTACCATTGACAACCTGAATTATGACGACTGCGTTCGGGTGGCCGCGAAAGAGGCTGCGGAAACGGAACACGGAATCGTGCTGCAGGATACCGCTTGGGAAGGCTACGAGGAGGCGCCGTCCTGGATTATGCAGGGATACGGAACCCTGATCCTGGAAGCGGCGGAACAGCTGCGGGCACTGGAAGTGAACCGGCCGTCCCATGTGTTTGTGCAGGCCGGCGTCGGCTGCCTGGCCGGGGCCGTGGTGGGCTTCTTTGCCAACCTGTTTCCGACAGAACCGCCGAAGTTCATCGTCATGGAGGCGGAAAAGGCGGCGTGCCTGTATGAGGGCGCATGCCGGAAGGACGGAAAACCCGCGGTGGTCGGCGGGGACCTGGAAACCATCATGGCCGGACTGGCCTGCGGTGAGCCGAACATCATCAGCTGGGACATCCTCCGCAATCACGCGGACGCTTTCCTGGCCTGCCCGGACTGGGCAAGCGCGAAGGGAATGCGGATGCTGGCGGCGCCGGTAAAGGGGGATCCGGCCGTGACCAGCGGCGAATCCGGTGCGGTAGGCATGGGCGTGGTGAACGCGCTGATGACGGACCCGGACTACGCGGAACTGAAGGAAAAGCTCGGCCTGGATTCATACAGCAATGTGCTGCTGATTTCGACGGAAGGGGATACGGATCCGGTGAAGTACCGGGAAATCGTCTGGGACGGGAAGAACGGATAACCGGGAGACGGCCCCATGAATTCAAAAGGACGGAGGGAAAAACCAATGGCACTGAATTATGACGCGATCAAAGCGGCCGCGGAAGGATACCGGGAGGATATGGTGCGCTTTCTGCGGAAGATGATTTCCTTTCCCAGCGAGAGCTGCGAGGAGAAGGAAGTTGTTGCCTGCATCAAAGCGGAACTGGAAAAGCTCGGCTATGACAAGGTGGAAGTGGACGGCCTGGGAAATGTGATCGGCTGGATGGGCGAGGGAGAAAAAATCATCGCCATCGATTCCCATATCGACACAGTGGGAATCGGAAACCGGGAGAACTGGACGGCGGATCCCTACGAGGGCTATGAAACCGACGAGATCATTTACGGCCGCGGCGGTTCAGACCAGGAAGGCGGCATGGCCAGCGCGGCATACGGCGTACGGATTATGAAGGACCTGGGACTGATTCCCGACGGATACAAAATTATGGTCGTGGGCTCCGTTCAGGAAGAGGACTGCGACGGCATGTGCTGGCAGTATATCGTGAACAAGGACGGAATCCGGCCGGAATTCGTGATTTCCACAGAGCCGACGGACGGCGGTATTTATCGCGGACACCGGGGCAGGATGGAAATCCGGGTGGATGTGAAGGGCGTTTCCTGCCACGGCAGCGCGCCGGAACGCGGGGACAATGCGATTTACAAAATGGCGGACATCCTGCAGAACATCCGGGAACTCAACAACAACGGATGCAGTGAAAGTACCGCGATCAAAGGCCTTGTGAAAATGCTCGATCCCAAATACAATCCGGATCACTATGAGGATGCCCGGTTCCTTGGCCGCGGAACCTGCACGGTGTCCCAGATTTACTTCACGTCCCCCAGCCGGTGCGCGGTGGCGGATTCCTGTTCTGTTTCCGTGGACCGCCGGATGACCGCCGGGGAAACCTGGGAAAGCTGCCTGCAGGAAATCCGGGACCTGCCGGCTGTTAAAAAGTACGGGGAAGATGTGCAGGTGTCCATGTACAGCTATGACCGGCCCTCCTGGACCGGGGAGGTTTATGAAACGGAAGCGTATTTCCCCACCTGGATCAACCGGGACAGCGCGGCCCATGTGAAGGCGCTGGTGGATGCCCATAAAGCACTTTTCGGGGAGAAACGCATCGGCGCTCCCAGCGCCATGGCCACCCGGGAGGGAAGACCGCTGACGGACAAATGGACGTTCTCCACCAACGGGGTAGCGATCCAGGGAAGGCACGGCATTCCCTGCGTGGGCTTCGGCCCCGGCGCAGAAAGCCAGGCCCACGCGCCCAATGAAATCACCTGGAAACAGGACCTGGTGACCTGCGCGGCTTTGTATGCGGCGGCGATTCACCTGTATCCGCAGGAGGAGCAGACGGGGGATGTGACGCAGTTCCGGGCAAAGGTTTGACGGATTCCGCCGCGGGACGGATGATAACGATGATGGAAGGGGAGAAGATCATATGGTATACCGGACACAGGAATTTATTGACAGACTGAACCAGCTGCACTTCAGCGGCATGTACGACGGGGACTTTTTCCTGACATGGGAAAAGACCGACGAGGAAATCGCGGCGGTATTTGCTGTTGCGGACGCGCTGCGGGCCCTCCGTGAAAACAATATCTCCACGAAGATTTTTGAATCCGGGCTGGGGGTTTCCCTGTTCCGGGACAATTCCACCCGCACCCGGTTTTCCTTTGCCTCCGCCTGCAACCTGCTGGGCCTGGAGGTACAGGACCTGGACGAGGGCAAGAGCCAGATTGCCCACGGCGAGACGGTGCGGGAAACGGCCAATATGATTTCCTTCATGGCGGATGCCATCGGCATCCGGGACGACATGTACATCGGCAAGGGAAACCGGTACATGCGCGATGTGGTGAAGGCCGTAACGGAGGGACACCGCCAGGGCGTCCTGGAACAGAAGCCCACGCTGGTGAACCTGCAATGCGACATTGACCACCCTACTCAGTGCATGGCGGACATGCTGCACGTGATTCACGAGTTCGGCGGGGTTGAAAACCTGAAAGGGAAAAAGGTTGCCATGACCTGGGCTTATTCTCCCAGCTACGGTAAGCCCCTGTCCGTGCCCCAGGGCGTGATTGGCCTGATGACCCGTTTCGGGATGGACGTGGTGCTGGCACATCCGGAAGGATACGAAGTGATGCCTGAGGTAGAGGAAGTGGCAAGGGCCAACGCGGCGAAGAGCGGCGGAAGCTTTACGAAGACCGGATCCATGGCGGAGGCTTTCAGGGACGCGGACATCGTTTATCCCAAGAGCTGGGCGCCCTTTGCGGCGATGGAAAAGCGCACGGATCTGTATGCGAAGGGAGATACCGAAGGCATTAAGGCACTGGAAAAGGTGCTGCTGGCGCAAAATGCCGAACACAAGGACTGGTGCTGCACGGAAGAGCTGATGGCCACGACCCGCGGCGGAAAGGCCCTGTACCTGCACTGCCTGCCGGCGGACATCAACGGCGTCAGCTGCGAGGACGGCGAGGTGGAGGCCTCCGTGTTTGACCGCTACCGCACACCGCTGTACAAGCAGGCCAGCTTCAAGCCCTACATCATTGCGGCCATGATTTTCCTGGCCAAGGTGAAGGAGCCCCAGACGATGCTGAAGGCCCTGGAGGATCGCGGAACGGAAAGGCTATTCCGGAAATAAAAACCGAACAGCACAGGCCGGCCGGACTTTCCGCCGGCTTTCTGTGCATGAAGGAGAAAAACCATGGGAAAAAGAATCGTGATTGCCCTGGGCGGAAATGCGCTGGGGAAAAACCTGCCGGAGCAGATGAAAGCGGTCAAGATTACGGCTCGTGCCATCGTGGATCTCATTGAGGAAGGCAACGAGGTTGTAATCTGCCATGGAAACGGGCCCCAGGTTGGAATGATTCAGAACGCCATGGCGGAGCTGACGCGCTCCGATCCGCAGAAGTATACTCCGTGCCCCCTGTCGGTCTGCGTGGCGATGAGCCAGGGCTATATCGGCTATGACCTGCAGAACGCCATGCGGGAGGAAATGCTGGACCGCGGGATCCTGAAAGGCGCGGCGACCGTGCTGACCCAGGTGGAGGTGGACCCGGAGGATCCGGCGTTCCTGTATCCGACAAAGCCGATCGGCCCGTTTATGACCGAGGAGGAAGCACGTGCCATGAAGGAAAAATACGGGCTGAACATCATGGAGGACGCCGGCCGCGGCTGGCGCTGGGTCGTGGCCAGTCCGGAACCGAAGGGAATTGTGGAGATCGACACCATCCGTTCCCTGGTGGAAACCGACCACGTTGTGGTGGCCTGCGGCGGAGGCGGAATTCCGGTTTTCCGGACTGACGGGCACCACCTGAAAGGCGCGGCGGCGGTGATTGACAAGGATTTTGCGGCGGCGGTGCTGGCAAAGCAGCTGGACGCGGATTTGCTGATTATCCTGACTGCGGTGGAAAAGGTTGCCATTCACTTCGGAAAGCCAGACCAGCAGGACCTGGATACGCTGACGGCGAAGGAAACGGAAAAGTATATCGAAGCCGGGGAGTTTGCCCCGGGGTCCATGCTGCCGAAGGTGAAGGCGGCGCTGTCCTTTGCGGAATCGGCACCGGGACGGAAAACCCTGATTACCCTGCTGGAAAAAGCCAGGGACGGAATCAACGGAAGGACGGGAACCGTCATTACCAGCTGAGGCTGATGCCGCGGAAGGAAAACGTTCTGAATGACATGGAAAGAGGAAACCCCTATGCCTGAAATGTTTCAGTTCACGGTAAACGATACGCTGTGCTCCACCGAAAAGGACAAGCCGCTGCTTCGCTATCTGAGGGACGACCTGCATCTGCATTCCGTCAAGGACGGGTGCAGCGAGGGCGCCTGCGGCACCTGTACGATTCTCGTGGACGGAGCGGCGGTCAAGTCCTGCATCCTCACGACCCGGAAGGCGGCGGGAAAGAGCATCCGCACCGTGGAAGGCCTGACGGATTTTGAAAAGGAAGCGTTTGTTTACGCCTTCGGCACCAGCGGATCGGTGCAGTGCGGATTCTGTACGCCGGGCATGGTGATGGCCGGAAAGGCGCTGATTGACCGGAACCCGAACCCTTCGGAGGAGGAAATCCGGAAAGCCATCCGGGGAAATATCTGCCGCTGTACAGGCTACCGGAAGATCATTGACGGCATCCGGCTGGCGGCATCCATTCTCCGGGGAGAGACGAAAATTGACCCGGAAGCGGAAAAAGGCGATCACTACGGGGTCGGCACCCGGGCTTTCCGGGTGGATGTCCGGGACAAGGTCCTGGGAACCGGACGGTATCCGGACGATGTTGAGATGGAGGGAATGATTCATCTTTCCGCCGTCCGCTCGGAATACGCGAGGGCCCGGGTGCTGTCCATTGACGCAGCGGAAGCACTGGCTATGGAAGGCGTGGTCGGGGTGCTGACGGCGAAGGACGTTCCGCACAACAAGGTGGGGCATATTCAGCAGGACTGGGACGTTATGATCGCCGAGGGGGATGTGACCCGATGCGTGGGGGACGCCATCTGCCTGGTGGCTGCTGAAACGGAGGAAATACTGAAGGCGGCGAAGGAAAAAATCCGGATCCGGTATGAGGTGCTCCAGCCGGTAACTTCCATTGCCGAGGCCATGGCGCCGGATGCGCCGAAGGTGCACAGCGGCGGCAACCTGTGCCAGACACGGCATGTAACCCGGGGAGACGCGGCGGCTGCGCTGGCGGCCTCTGCCTATACCGTTACAAAGTCCTTCAGCACCCCCTTTACGGAGCACGCGTTCCTGGAACCGGAGTGCGCAGTGGCTTTCCCGTACAAAGACGGGATCAAGATCCTGAGCACAGACCAGGGTGTTTATGACACACGCAAGGAAACCGCCATCATGTTCGGCTGGAATCCGGAGAAAATTGTGGTGGAGAATATGCTGGTAGGGGGCGGCTTCGGCGGAAAGGAGGATGTGTCCGTCCAGCACATCTGCGCGCTGGCAGCATGGATTTTCAAACGTCCCGTCAAGGCCCGCTTCAGCCGGCAGGAATCCATCAACTTTCATCCGAAACGGCACGCTATGGAGGGGACTTTTACCCTGGGCTGCGATGAAAACGGAATCTTTACCGGCCTGGATTGCGACATTTACTTTGATACCGGCGCGTACGCCTCGCTGTGCGGTCCGGTGCTTGAACGGGCCTGCACCCATTCCGTCGGTCCCTACTGCTACCAGAACACGGACATCCGCGGATACGGATATTATACGAACAATCCTCCGGCCGGCGCGTTCCGGGGATTCGGCGTCTGCCAAAGTGAGTTTGCCCTGGAGTCGATGATCAACCTGCTGGCGGAGAAAGTCGGCATATCGCCCTGGGAAATCCGATTCCGGAACGCTGTAGAACCCGGAAAGGTCCTGCCGAACGGGCAGGTTGCAGACTGCTCCACCGCCCTGAAGGAAACGCTGCTGGCGGTGCGGGATGTCTATGAAGCCAACCGTTCCCATGCGGGGATCGCCTGCGCCATGAAGAATTCCGGCGTGGGTGTCGGCCTGCCGGACAAGGGACGGGCAAGGCTGGTGATTGAGAACGGGGAATGTGTGATCCATTGCGCCGCGTCGGATATCGGACAGGGATGCCTGACGGTGTTCTGCCAGGACGTGGCTGAAGCGACCGGTTTGCCGCTTTCGAAAATACGCAACGGCAGGGGAAGCACGGAGACAGCGCCGGATTCGGGCACGACCTCCGGCTCCCGGCAGACCCTGCTGTCCGGCGAAGCCGTGCGGCAGGCAGCCCTGCAGCTGAAAGCAGCCCTGGAGGAGGCCGGCGGGGATCTTTCCGCGCTGAACGGAAGGGAATTCTTTTACGAATACTTTGAACCGACGGACAAGCTGGGAGCGGATGAACCCAATCCCAAGAGCCACATTGCCTATGGCTATGCAACGCACGTGGCGGTGCTGGATGAGGATGGCCGGGTGAAGGAGATTTATGCAGCCCACGACTCCGGCAAGGTTGTGAACCCCGTTTCCATTCAGGGACAGATTGAAGGCGGGGTGCTGATGAGCATGGGCTATGCGCTGACGGAGGACTTTCCGCTGGAAAACGGGGTTCCGAAGGCTAAATTCGGCACGCTGGGACTGCTGCGGGCACCGCAGATTCCGGAAATCCATGCCATCTATGTGGAAAAGGAAGAACTGCTTCCGGTTGCGTACGGGGCAAAGGGCATCGGCGAGATTTCCGCAATCCCGACCGCGCCGGCCATACAGGGCGCTTACTATGCCCGGGACGGAATATTCCGCACGAAACTTCCGCTGGAGGGAACACCGTACCGGAAGGGATAACCACGGGAGGGATAACAGCATGAAAACACGAATCTTCGGCGGAACCGTTGTTACGGAACAGGGTGTTTTCCGGAAGGATATTCTGATCGGGGACGGACGGATCCTGAAGACTGCGGAAACCATCGATGAAAATGATCCGGATGCCGCCGGCGCCGAAGAAATCAACGCGGCGGGCAAACTGATCCTGCCGGGAGCGGTGGATATTCACACGCATATGGACCTGGACGTGGGGATTGCACGGGCGATCGATGACTTTTATTCCGGAACCGTGGCGGCGGCCTGCGGCGGAACCACTGCCATTGTGGACCATATGGCCTTTGGGCCGAAGGGCTGCAGCCCATGGCACCAGGTGAAGGAATATCATCGCCTGGCGGACGGAAATGCCGTGGTTGACTACGGCTTTCACGGGGTGCTGCAGTCCGCGGACAGCGCGGCGCTGGACGACATGGCGGAGATTGCCCGGACGGAGGGTATTACCAGCTTCAAGGTTTACATGACCTATGACGGGCGGCTGGACGACCTGGAACTGATGCGGGTGCTGGAACGGGCCGGGAAGGAGCATATCCTGATCTGTGCCCACTGCGAAAACCACGGGATTGTGACCTTTTTCCGGGAAAAATTCGTACGGGAAGGAAAGACGGAAACCCGGTGGCATCCCGTGAGCCGGCCGGCGGAAGCCGAAGCGGAGGCGGTAAGCAGGCTTCTGGCCCTGGCCCGGGCGGCGGGGGAGGCGCCCGTGTATATTGTCCATCTTTCGTCCCGCCGGGGACTGGAGGAGTTCCGCAGGGCGAAGAAAGCCGGGCAGGAGCATATCGGCGCGGAGACATGCCCCCAGTATCTGCTGCTGGATGAGAAACTGTACAACGATCCGCAGGAAGGCCTGAAGGCTGTCATGGCACCGCCGCTCCGCCGGCAGGCGGACCGGGACGCGCTTTGGCAGGCACTGGCAGAAAATGAAACGGACACGGTGGCGACGGATCACTGCCCCTTTACCTTTGCCGGACAGAAGCAGCAGGGCGCAGAGGACTTTACAAAGTGCCCCAGCGGCGCGCCGGGTGTGGAGGAACGGCTGATTCTGCTGTATTCCGAAGGCGTCGTTAAGGGACGGATTACCCTGCCGCAGATGGTGAAATATGCCTGTACGAATCCCGCACGGGTGGCGGGACTCTATCCGCGGAAGGGAACGGTTGAAACCGGCGCAGACGCGGACCTGGTCCTGCTGGATCCGGAGAAGGAATGGACGATGACAACCGGACGGCTGCACGGGAAAGCGGACTATACCTGCTATGAGGGCATGAAAATCCGCGGCGCGGTGGAACGCGTCATCCTTCGCGGAAAGACCATTGTGCTGAACGGAAACTATATCGGAACGCGCGGAGACGGGCTGTACCTGCGCCGCGGAACCAGCTCGCTGGCGTGAAGGAGGATCCATGCCTGAAGAAACACGGGAAATCGGATGTGTTGTCATGGCGTCCGGACTGTCTGAACGGTACGGCAGGAACAAGCTGCTGGAAAAGCTTGACGGAAGGGAGATCATCCTGCATACGGCAGGGAGCCTGACCGGGGCAGGACTGACGCCGCTGATTGTGACCCGGAGCGCGGAAGTGAAATCGCTGGCGGAGCGGGAAGGAATCCGCTGCGTCCTGCACGACGGACCGAAAAAGAGCGATACCATCCACGCGGGGCTTGAAAACCTGGATCCGGACCTGGCAGGGTACCTTTTTATTCCCGGCGACCAGCCCCTGGTGCGGCCGACCTCCCTGCGGAGGATGGCGGAACAGTTTGCGGAACATCCGCAAAGGGCGGTGCGGCTGAGCTTTGAGGGAATTGCGGGAAGCCCTGTCCTGTTTCCAGCTTCCTGCCGGGAGAAGCTGATGGCATACCGCGGGGACCGGGGCGGGATCGAGGTGCTGAAGGCGGAACAAATTCCCTGCGATTTCACGGAGGCGGAATTTGCCTGGGAACTGTGGGATGTGGATACCCCCGGGAGTATGGAAAAGGTCAGAGCGGTTTGCGCCGGCAGGCAGGGCGGAGGCATTTCCCCGTGAAAGACGGAAAGAAGACCGCTCCGCGGTTTGCCGGGCTGCTTTCCCGGGTGCCGGAGGAAAGGATCCTTCCGGCTTTTTTTCATCTGCGGAGGAGAGGGACGAAGGCCCTTGACATGCATTCATCCGTAATCTACAATAGCAATGGTTATTTATTTGAAAATATAACGCTATCCGTACGGCTTCGCGACAGATCAAGGAGGCATTTCTGTGGACATCGGGCAGGAAAGGCGTACCCCTGTGACAGCACGGGTCAAGCTGACGCTGTGCACGGATGACCGGTTTTTTGGCCCGGGTGTGTGCGAGCTGCTGGAAAAAATACGGGAAACCGGCTCGATCCGGGCTGCCGCAAACCGGATGGATCTCTCCTATACAAAAGCGTGGAAAATCCTGAACCGGGCGGAAGAGGAACTGGGAACTTCCCTGATTACCCGGGTCAGCGGCGGACGGAACGGAGGCAGCTCCACCCTTACAGAAGCCGGCGGAAGGGCCGTGAGGGATTTCAGGGAAATCGAAACCAGGGTGCGGGAATACGCCAGCGAACAGCTGAAGGCGCATTACCGGACGTTCATGCCGGAAGAACAGGAGAAATAAGCAATGGAAACCGAAGCAAAACTGACGAGACTTGCATCCTGCGCCGGGTGCGGCGCCAAGGTCGGAGCCGGTACGCTGGCTTCGCTGCTGAAGGATTTCAAAACACGGACGGATCCGCGGCTGGTGGTTGGCTTTGACAAGAGCGATGATGCCAGCGTTTATGTGATCAACGATGAGACTGCGCTGATTCAGACGGTGGACTTTTTTCCGCCGATCGTGGACGATCCCTACCTGTTCGGCCAGATTGCAGCGACCAATGCCATTTCAGACGTTTACGCCATGGGCGGGGAACCGAAACTGGCGCTGAACGTGCTGTGCGTGACGGAAAACATGGAAGAGGAATGGGTCCGGGAAATCCTCCGGGGCGGCTATGACAAGGCCTATGAAGCCGGGGTGATCATTTCCGGCGGGCACACGATTCACGGCAGTGAGCCGCTGTATGGCCTGGCGGTGACCGGCTTCGCAAAGCCGGAAAAGATCAGGCGGAACGATGCGGCAAAGCCCGGAGACGTCCTGATCCTGACAAAGAAGCTGGGGGTCGGGATCCTGACCACGGCGGCGAAGGCCGGGATGATGACGGATCCGGCGGTGATGGACCGGCTGTACCGGCAGATGACACAGCTGAATAAGGATGCCTGCGGGATCATGCAGCAATACCGGGTTCACAGCTGTACGGATGTGACGGGATTCGGACTGATGGGGCACAGCTGCGAGATGGCCCAGGGCAGCGGGTGTACGCTGCATCTCCGGACGGAACGGGTGCCCCTGCATCCGGAAGCGCTGGAGTACGCGGACATGGGACTGGTGCCGGCGGGAGCCTACCGGAACCGGGATTTTGCCGAAAAGGCGTCAGAGATCCGCGGCACCGTTTCCCGGCCGATGCAGGATGTCCTCTATGATCCCCAGACCAGCGGGGGACTGCTGATCGCCGTGGACGGCCGGGACGGGGAAGCGCTGCTGCGGGCACTGCGGGATGTGATTCCCGCGGCGGCGGAAATCGGATACGTCACGGAAGCGGAAGACAAAGCTATCATCGTTGAAGGGTGAAACGGCCATGATTATTGTTCGCGGAGCGGGAGACCTCAGCACGGGCACCATCCACCGGCTTTTCCGGGCCGGATTCCGGGTGCTGGCACTGGAAACGGAACGGCCTGCTGCCATCCGGCGGCAGGTTGCCTTTTCAGAGGCGGTTTATGACGGCACGGCTACGGTGGAGAACGTGACGGCGGTCCGGATCGGGACGGCGGAGGAGGCGGAAGACGCCTGGCGCCGGGGGCAGGTTCCGCTGCTGGTGGATCCTGCCGGGGACAGCATCCGGCAGCTGAAACCGGAGGCAGTGGTGGACGCGATTCTGGCAAAGAAAAACCTCGGAACCACCATGGACATGGCAGAACTGACCATTGCCCTGGGTCCGGGATTTGAAGCGGGGAAAGACGTTCATTATGTGATTGAGACGATGAGGGGACACAACCTCGGCCGGATCATACCGCAGGGCTGCGCGGCACCGAACACCGGCATTCCCGGCATCATCGGCGGATACGGCGCGGAACGGGTGATTCATTCGCCGGCGGCCGGAACCTTCAGGCAGATGCGGGAAATCGGGGACACGGTACAGGCGGGGGAAACGATCGGCACCGTGGACTGCGGGAATGAAAGAATCCCTGTACGCACGCAGATTTCCGGAATCCTTCGGGGGATTATCCGGGACGGATTTCCTGTGACAGAAGGCTTCAAGCTGGCGGACACGGATCCCCGGCTGGAAGAGAAGAAAAACTGCTTTACGATTTCCGACAAAGCCCGGTGTATTGCCGGAAGCGTGCTGGAGCTGGTTACCGCGGCAACAGTGAACAGGGGAACGCATCCCGGCTGATCAAGTCACAGAGAAGGCGGACATCTCCCGGATCCGCGGCATCCGCCTGATTGACCAGATAACAGTCCGCCAGGTTTTCCCGGTTGATGACGGCCGCAATATGTTCCGGACGAACCGCTTCATCCGGCGTGATCCCTGCCAGGGAGGAAAAAAGCTCCGGACAGTGGCAGACTTCGGAAACCGGTTTTCCGATTCCGGAAGCACCGATGATTCCCACCGTCACGGAAGAAACGGCCGGTATGACCGGCTCCGTGGAACGGTGGGCTTTGAGCGGGCGGCGGGCGGAACCGTCCGCTTCCACCAGAATATGATCCGCCTCAGAAAGCAATGCTTCAAACGGAACGGTACCGGAAGGGTCCGACAGCTTGCCGTCCGGACCGGGACGGCCCAGGCAGACGACCCGGTTCCGGAGCAGGAGGGAACGTAGTTTCCGGAGCGTTGGCTCCCGGCCGGCAGGATCGGTTTCCGCCAGCGGAAGATCCGCGAAGGGGAGAATATGGGTGGAGGTTGTCAGGAGCACGGTACCGGGCAGACGTCCGGACCAATAACGCAGGAAAGCGGTTTTGCCGCCGCTGCCGATGACGGAAATAAGCTTTCCGGCAGCGCGGAATTCATCAAAGGGTCTGTACATGGTGCCAGCAGCCTCCCGGGAACGCTGTTCCGCTTTTTTATCGGTTCCATGATAACACAGTTTCCGACAGGGTCAAAAAACTATTTTTCCCGTGACAGCAAAGGAGGAAAGCCATGCCGGGATTCTTTGAGTATATCGCATCCGGAAAGGAAAACGGATCTCTGACGGCCGCCTGGATCCTTGAAGGGGAAAACGCCGGCAGCGCTGCGGTTTTTCGCCGGGAGATGAAAGGATTTTTTCCTGTGTTCCGGGAGGAAAGCTTTCCGGAGGATACCGCACAGGAAATCTGCGGGATTCCGCCTGAACGGACAGGCGTCCTGGAGACGGCGGGCGGCCGCGTTTTCCTGGAACGGCTTCCCGGGCAAAAAAAGCTGGTGATCTGCGGCGCCGGCCATGTGGCCCAGTCCCTGATTCGCCTGTGCCGGACGCTGGATTATGAAATCACGGTGACAGAAGACCGGGAGGAATACGCGGAGAAAGCCCGGGAAGCCGGCGCCCACCGCGTGATCTGCAGGCCGTTCGGGGAAGCGCTGGACGAAATGGACGGCGATTTTTCAACCGCCTTTGTGATTATGACCCGGGAGCATGCCCATGACATGGAATGCCTGAAACGAATTCTTGGGAAAAACTACGCGTATGCGGGTATGATGGGAAGCCGCAGCAGGACGGCACAGATCCGGGAAGAGCTGCTTGCGGAAGGCTTCGATTCCGGGAAAACGGAAGCGCTGCACATGCCGATCGGATTGCCGATCGGTTCCAGGACTCCGGAAGAAATCGCGGTTTCCGTGGCGGCGGAACTGATTTCGGTGCTGAATGCATCCGAATCCGGAGAAGGGTTTCCGCCCGGCATGGCGGAAGAGCTTGCGGCGACTTCCCGGGGCGTGCTGGCGATGATTGTGGAGAAAAACGGCGAAGCTCCGCGAAAACCGGGAACAAAAATGCTTGTGAGAAGCGACGGAAGCGCTTTGGGAACCATCGGCGGCGGAAGCGCGGAGGCTGCGATTCTGCGTACTGCGGGGAAAATGATCCGGGACGGGGAACGGGAAAGCCGGCTGATCCGGATCAGCATGAAAAAAGGAACGATGTACTGCGGGGGAGAAATAACGGTTTTCCTGATGCCACTGGAAAACGGGCAGCAACAGGGCCGGGAGAAAGGAAAGACACAATGAAGCTGATCAGAACCGAGGAAGCCGTCGGGCACGTGCTGTGCCACGATATGACGCAGATTATTCCCGGTGTATACAAAGATGCCCGGTTCCGCAAGGGCCATATTGTGACGGAAGAGGATATTCCGGTTCTTCTTGCCATGGGCAAGGAAAACCTGTATGTATGGGAAAAAACGGAAGGAATGCTTCACGAGGATGAGGCAGCGCAGCGGCTGTGCAATCTGTGCATCGGAGAGCATATGCGCCCGTCGGCTGTGAAAGAGGGAAAGATTGAACTGACCGCAGATACGGACGGCCTTTTTGAGGTGGATACAGAACGGCTGTACGCGGTTAACGCAATTGACGAGCTGATGATTGCCACAAGGCATACGGATACTGCAGTGCATCCGGGAGACAAGCTGGCGGGTATGCGGGTGATTCCCCTGGTGATTGACGAGGAAAAACTGATCCGGGCGGAACAGGCGGCGGGCAGCCGGCCGATTCTTCGGGTCACTCCCTGGAAACTGAAAACAGCCGCGATCATCACTACCGGCAGCGAAGTGGCCAAAGGACTGATCCGGGACAGTTTCACTCCGGTCGTTCAGCAGAAACTGGCTGCTTTCGGCATTGGGACGGTGAGTCATACCCTGGCGGGGGATGACCAGGAGCGGATCCGGGACGAAATCATCCGGGCGCATGAGGCAGGAACCGATCTGATTCTCTGTACCGGCGGCATGAGCGTGGATCCGGACGACCGGACTCCCGGGGCCA
The DNA here is from genome assembly GCA_017526525.1 of Clostridia bacterium. GTDB lineage: Bacteria > Bacillota > Clostridia > Christensenellales > Aristaeellaceae > Aristaeella. The sequence continues at coordinate 33,233 of JAFXRG010000030.1, forward strand.
TTGCCCGCAGCGGCGTAAAGGTTGTAACCTACGGCGCACCGACCCTGCCCGGCGCCATGTTCTGCCTGGGGTATTATGAGGACGGGACGCCGGTGGCCGGTTTGCCGGGCTGCGTTATGTACGCAGCGGCGACGATTTTTGACCTGGTGATGCCCCGGATTGCCGCGGGGGTTTCCCTGACGCGGGAGGATTTCATCCGGCTCGGCCACGGCGGGCTGTGCCTGGGGTGCGAAACCTGCCATTATCCCGTATGCTCTTTTGGCCGAGGATAAGCAAATGACGATGAAAGACCGATACGGCCGGACAATCAACTATATGCGGATTTCCGTTACAGACCGGTGCAACCTGCAGTGCAGGTACTGCATGCCGGACGTGAACGGGCACCTGCCCATGGACCGCCTGCTCACCTATGAGGAGATTGCTTTCGTCTGCGCCCAGGCGGCAAGCCTGGGAATCGACCGGTTCAGGATTACGGGCGGAGAACCGCTGGTCAGGAAAGACTGCGAGGTGCTGGTTGACCTGCTGAAACAGGTTCCGGGGATCCGGCAGGTTGCGCTGACGACCAACGGGGTGCTGCTGGGCGAACAACTGGACGGGCTGACAAAGGCCGGACTGGATGCCGTGAACGTCAGCCTGGATACGCTGGACCGTGCACAGTACAGGGCAATCACGGGCAGGGATGAACTGAACCGGGTGCTTGACTCCGTATACCGGGCTGCCGGAAGACTGCCGGTGAAAATCAACTGTGTGGTTCAGAAGGGGATCAATGAGGACGCACCGGTGAAGCTGGCAACGCTGGCCAGGGAGCTGCCGCTGGACGTTCGGTTTATTGAACTGATGCCCATCGGCGCCGGAACGGACCTGGAAACCGTGCCGAACACGGAGGTCCTGGCCATGATCGAGGAACAATACGGCAAAACGGTGGAGGACGCCCGGCCCCGGGGAAACGGGCCGGCGGTTTACCGGCGTCCCGATGGATTTACAGGCCGGATCGGGTTTATCAGCGCGGTGCACGGGAAGTTCTGCAGCACATGCAACCGGATGCGGCTGACATCCACCGGGGAGCTGAAGCCGTGCTTATGCTATGGCGATACGGTTCCCCTCCGGGAAATCCTGCGGGACGGCATTGCGGAGAAGGAGGAACGGATTCGGGCAAAAATCCGGGAGGCTGTGATGATGAAGCCGGAAGCCCATTGCTTTGAACACAGGGAGAACGTGACGGAACACAGGAAAATGGCTCAGATAGGAGGCTGAAGATGGAATTTACCCATTTTGACCCGGGCGGCAAAGCCTGGATGGTGGATGTGAGCGGGAAGGACGATACCCGGCGGGAAGCAGTTGCGGCGGGCGTGATCAGGATGAGCCGGGAATGCTTTGACCGGGTGGCTGCAGGCACCATGGAGAAGGGCGATGTGCTGGGAACAGCACGGATTGCCGGAATTACAGGTGCGAAAAAGACATCGGACCTGATTCCGCTGTGCCATATTCTGGCCCTGACAAAAGCGGCTGTTGAGTTTGAACTGCTGCCGGAGGAATGCGCGGTCCGGGCGGTCTGCTCCGCGGGAACCGTCGGGAAAACAGGTGTGGAGATGGAAGCGCTGACAGGCGTCAGCTGTGCCCTGCTGACCATTTATGATATGTGCAAGGCAGTGGATAAAACCATGGAAATCGGACAGATCATGCTTGTGGAAAAGAGCGGCGGAAGAAGCGGGCTGTTTGTGAACCCGCGTACAGGCAACGGGAAAGCAGGTGAACGGTAGGGTGGAACTGCAGGGAAAGGTCAGGGCAGTCTGTATCAGTCCGGAAAAAGGAACGGAAAAACGTCCGGTGGAGAAGGGTGTCTTCATCAGGGATTACGGAATCGAAAAGGACGCCCATGCCGGGAACGGACACCGACAGGTAAGTCTGCTTTCCTATGACAGCGTACAGGAGTTCAACCGGCGGGGCGGCGGCGTAACGGACGGCGCCTTCGGAGAGAATCTCCTGGTGGAGGGGTTGGACCTGAAACAATTGCCCGTGGACTCGATCCTCCGGTGCGGGACGGTAGTGCTCCGCGTGACCCAGATCGGCAAGGACTGCCACAGCGACTGCGCAATCCGCCGGCGGACCGGAGACTGCATTATGCCGCGGGAAGGCGTGTTTGCAGAGGTGCTGGCTGGCGGGGAAATCCTGCCCGGAGACCGGATGACAGCAGAAATGCCGGATCCGGGGCGGCCGTTCCGGGCGGCGGTGATCACCCTGAGCGACAAAGGGGCCCGGGGAGAACGGGAGGATGCCAGCGGGCCTGAAGCGGTCCGGATGTTGAAGGAGGCAGGATATGAAATCATTGAGACCCTCCTGCTTCCGGATGAACCGGAGATGCTGAAAAAGGCCCTGTGCCGCCTGGCGGATCAGCGGCAGGCGGATCTGATCCTTACCAGCGGCGGAACGGGTTTTTCACCGCGGGACCGGACACCGGAGGCCACCATGGCCGTTGCGGACCGGAACGCGCCGGGCATTGCGGAATACATCCGGATGAAATCCATGGAAGTGACAAAGCGGGCCATGCTGGGCAGGGGCGTGTCTGTGATCCGGAAAAAAACACTGATTATCAACCTGCCGGGGAGCCCGAAGGCGGTCAGGGAAAGCCTTGGATTTATTCTTGATTCGCTGGAGCATGGGCTGAGCGTGCTGCGAAACAGCGTGAATGAATGCGGAAGCAATCCGTAAAGAATCATCGGGAAAGGAAGAGCTTTCATGAAAAAGATCCTGGTGCTTATCCTGTGCGCCGCTCTGATGACGGCGGCCTGTTCCGCCGCGACGGAAGAAGTGAAAACAGAAGTAGTTGTTTTCGCGGCGGCCTCGCTGACGGAAGCCCTGACGGAGATCAAAACCCTGTACGAAGAAACACATCCGGAAATTACGCTCGTTTTTAATTTTGACTCCTCCGGGACGCTGAAAACGCAGATACAGGAAGGCGCGCTGTGCGACGTGTTTATATCGGCAGCGCCCAAGCAAATGAACCAGCTGGACATTTCCAAAGACGAAGAGAAGAATCCGGACAGGCTGGATTATGTGCTGAAAGACAGCCGGACAGACCTGCTGGAAAACAAGGTGGCCCTGGTGGCACCGGCCGGAAATCCGAAGGGCATCAAAAGCTTTGATGAACTGGCACAGCGGCTGAAGAATGACGGAATCCTGATGGCAACGGGGAATTCTGATGTGCCTGTTGGACAGTATACGCAAAAGATCCTGGCGTATTACGGGCTGAACGAAGAAGAACTGGCGAAAGCCGGAAGGATTACCTACGGATCCAACGTGAAGGAAGTGACCACCCAGGTTACGGAGGCCAGCGTCGACTGCGGTGTGGTTTACGGCACGGATGCTTTCAGCGCGGGGCTGGATGTGATCGATACGGCGACGGCGGAAATGTGCGGACAGGTGATTTATCCGGCGGCAGTGATGAAAAACAGCACGGTGCAGGAGGCTGCGCGGGCTTTCCTGGATTATCTCAGGGAAGAAGAGGCTGTACAGGTTTTTGAAGGAATCGGATTTTCGGCAATCAAAACGGAGCAGGAATAAAACATGATCGATTTGTTTCCACTCTGGAATTCTTTGCGGATCGCCGCAGTCAGCAGCGTGATTGTGTTTTTCACGGGCATTTTTGCGGCGTATAAGGCAGCCAGGATGCCCCGCCTGCTCAAGGGCATCCTGGACGTAATCCTGACGCTGCCGCTGGTTCTGCCGCCCACCGTCTGCGGCTGGGTTTTGCTGCGGCTTTTCGGAAACCGCCGTCCGGTGGGACAGCTTCTGACGCAGATCGGCATCCGGCTGGTGATGAACTGGCCGGGCGGCGTGGCGGCGGCGGTTGTGGTGGCTTTTCCGCTGATGTACCGGACCGCCCGTGGAGCCTTTGAAAGCTTTGATGAGAACCTGGCGTGGGCAGGCCAGACGCTGGGCCTGTCCAACACCTGGATTTTCTGGCGGATCAGGATGCGCGCCTGCAGGCAGGGAATCCTGGCAGGAACGGTGCTGGCTTTTGCCCGGGCACTGGGCGAGTACGGTGCAACCAGCATGCTGATCGGCTATACACCGGGCAGGACGGCAACGGTTTCCACAACGGTGTATCAACTGTGGCGGACCAATGATGAAAGCGGCGCGCTTTTCTGGGTGGCAGTAAACCTGGCCATCTCTGCAGTTGTGCTGCTGGCAGTGAACCTGCTGGAAAAACGAAACAGGAGACAGGAATGGCACTTGAAGTAAACATCGTGAAAAGGCTCGGGGATTTCTGCCTCCGTACTGCTTTTTCCTGCGAAAAGGAGTTCATGGGGATCCTGGGCGCTTCCGGCAGCGGCAAGAGCTTGACCCTGAAATGCATAGCAGGAATCGAAAAACCGGACCGGGGCCGGATTGTGCTGGACGGTAAGGTGCTGTTTGATTCTGAAAAGAAGATCAACCTTCCGCCCCAGCAGCGCCGCGTTGGCTACCTTTTCCAGACCTGCGCGCTGTTTCCGGGCATGACGGTCAGACAGAACATTCTCTGCGGGCTGCGGCGGGAGAAAGACCGGGAAATCCGGGAAAAGCTGGCAGATGAGATGCTAGGCCTGCTCCGGATCCGGGACATTGCCGGCCAGAAGCCGGAAACGCTGTCCGGCGGCCAGGCACAGCGGACCGCCCTGGGCAGAATCCTGGTGAACAAACCCGATCTGCTGATGCTGGATGAACCGTTTTCCGCCCTGGATGCCCACCTGCGGCTAAAACTGCAGACGGAGCTGAAAAACCTCCTGACCGGGTACGGCGGAGGAATCCTGATGGTGACCCATGACCGGGACGAAGCCTATCGCCTGTGCAGCCGGCTGGGGGTGATGGACCGGGGACAGATGCTGGCCGTCAAGGAAACAAAGGCGCTTTTTGCGGATCCGGAAACCCGTGCTGCCGCAGTGCTGACGGGCTGCAAGAACATTGCCGGTGCCCGGAGAACCGGCGAGCGGGAAGTGTTTGTTCCGGAATGGAACATTCACCTGGTTACGGAAAAAACGGTTCGGGACGGACTGCAGGCAGTGGGCATCCGGGCCCATGATTTCCAGCCGGGAATTCCGGAAAACCGGTTTCCTGTCCGGATCGGGCAGGAAATGGAAGAACCCTTTGAATGGATCAGCGAGTTCCGGTTCGCGGATCAGGACCCGGGAAGCCCGGCAGTATGGTGGCGGTATTCCAGGGCAGCAAGGCCGGAAACGCCCCCGCAGGCCCTGGGGGTGCTGCCGGAAAAGGTCCTGCTGCTGTACTGAAAAAAACCTGCCGATTCCGGCAGGTACAGGAAATATGCAAAGGGAAACAGGCTGTCAGAAATTCGAGAAGAGGATCTGATAGCCTGTTTCCGTTTCCAGGGCGATCTGTTCCATTTCTTCGGTGCGGGGAAGAAGATCCTCACGGTCCGCTTCCATCCGGACACAGGTGCCGCAGCTGCTGGAAAGTGCCCGGGGAACCGGCATCATCCGGGCGGAGATACCGGCTGTATCACAGAGCTTTTTGCAGTGCATTGCGCCGTAATGGGAAAAGAAGGTGGCAATGTAAATCATTTTCGGATTGCCAGGGTAAACTCGCCGTCCGCTTCAGTGACGGACACCTTGTAGCCCTGATGCTCCGCATAGCGGGTGACGTTTTCTTTGGATACCCGATTGTCCACTTTGATTTCATAGGCGGCTTCACCGCTCTTCATGGCCTGGCTGATCAGAATAACCGGCTCCGGGCAGGAAAGGCCGCGCGCATCAATGGTTGTCATATTGCTTCTTTATCCTTTCTTTTTATTCCGGGCGATATTGCATTCGCCGATGAGAATGACCACGACGATGCCGATGATTACGGCAATTTTTCCGGCGTCCGTGGGGCCGGCCGCACTGGAGGCCAGGCCGAAGTTGTGGGCAAAGGCGGCACCGAGCAGGAGCCCGACAACGGTCAGGGCACTGTCGGAATTACCTTCACCGGCCAGGACCAGCTGGCGCAGGGGGCAGCCGCCCAGCAGCACGCAGGCAAAACCTGTAAGCAGCATGCCCAGGGCATTCCAGACACCGTCCATATGAGCAACCGGCTGCCCTTCAAAGCCCAGGGAGAAATAGGCGGCGTCGGGTTTTACCGCGGTAAAGACCAGGTTCATGATCAGAGCTGAGGCAAAGATGGCAATGAACCCGAAAAGCAGTTTGAACTCCCTGAAAAGGATCGCGTCCCGGATACCGCCAACCATGCAGAGGCGGGTATATTGGGCCAGGCCGCCGACGATCAGACCGGCCAGCAGGCTGATCCAGAGCGCCGCGCGCATGGAGCCGGGGCCGCTTTCCGAGAAGGCCAGGAGGGAAGGAAACGCCAGGAGCAGAATCAGCAGAACCACTGCAACGGCCGGCATGGCGGCGCCTTCCGACGCCGGCAGCCTGTACGTGCGCTTCAGGGAATAGCCGCGCTTCAGGTAGAAGATGCCGCAGACGATGCCGGCGGCAAAACCGACCAGACCCAGGAGCGCATTCAGGTCTCCGCCCGCCAGACGCAGGATCATGCGGAAGGGGCAGCCCAGGAACATCAGGCAGCCGATCATGACAAAGAAACCAAGAACCAGCCGCGTCATCGGGGAGCTGCCGCCCCGGGGAGAAAACTCCTTCCGGGTCAGGGAAAGCAGGAAACTTCCCAGGATGATGCCGATGATTTCCGGACGAATATACTGGACAACCCCCGCTGAATGAAGCTTCAGCCCGCCGGCTGTATCACGGATAAAGCAGGCAATGCAGAATCCCATGTTTTTGGGATTGCCAAGAAGAACCAGCGCGGAAGCGATTACGCCGATGACCGCACCGGCAAGGATAATCCAAAGTTTTTCCCTGGATTTGTTCATTTGGTTTCACTCCCTGTCTGAAGCACACTGCGGGCTTCATTTGTCGGAATAAAGCATATCATCGATTCCGGTACAAGTCCAATTGCATTTATCAGGATTGGTTTATTATTTATTATATGATATAATAAATAAAAAAAGAGGAGTCTGACGTATGCAGAGAATTTACCTGGATCAGGCCAGCACCAGTTTTCCGAAGGCGCCGGGCACCGCGGAGGCGGTATTCCGGTATATGACAGAATGCGGGTGCAACATCAGCCGCGGCGGATACAAAGGCGCCTACGCGGCGGAGGAACTGGTCTATGATACCCGGACGCTGCTGTGTCGCCTGTTCGGATGCCGGGACGATGACCCGAAAAAGGCCGTGCTGACCCATAACGTGACAGAAAGCCTCAATATACTGATCAAGGGAATGCTGAAGCCGGGAGATCATGTTCTGGTTTCTTCCATGGAACACAATGCCGTGATGCGGCCCCTGGGCCAATGCGCAAAACAGGGTGTCCGTTTTACCCGGGTTCCCTGCGCGGAGGACGGAACCATGAATCCGGCGGACCTGGAAGCAAGGATCGAAGAAAATACCCGGGCGGTGGTTATGCTCCACGCGAGCAATGTATGCGGAACGATCCTGCCGGCGGCGGAGATCGGCAGGATCTGCCGACGGAAAGGGATCCGGTTTATCCTGGATACGGCACAGACGGCAGGAATTGTGCCGCTGGATATGGCGGCCATGGGCGTTGACGCGCTGGCGTTCACCGGACACAAAGGACTGCTGGGCCCCCAGGGGACCGGCGGATTCCTGATCAGGGAAGAGCTGGCCGCGGAAATGGAGCCGCTGATTTCCGGCGGCACCGGAAGCATCAGCCATACGGAGGAGGTTCCGGATTTCCTGCCGGACCGGTTTGAGGCGGGAACGATGAACCTTCCGGGTATCGCCGGACTGCATGCTTCCCTGACCTGGCTGACGGACCGGCCGGAAGGGAGCATCCTGCAGCATGAGCTGCATCTGACGGAGCAATTCCTCCGGGGAATGGAGGCCCTGGAGGAAGAAGGGCTGATCCGCGTGACCGGAAAGCACGGCACGGAAGGCAGGACCGGGGTGGTGTCCATTCTGCCGCTGCATACGGATCCGGCGGAGCTGGCCTTCCGGCTGGATGAACAATACGGAATCGCGACACGGGTGGGGCTGCACTGCGCGCCTGCGGCCCATCAGACCCTGGGAACCTGGCCGACAGGAACCGTCCGGTTCTCCTTCGGGATTTTCAATACGGAAGAAGAAACAGACGAGGCGGTTCGGGCAGTCTCCGCACTGTGCCGGAAGGAAAGGCGGGAATGACGCATGGAAATGAAGCATCTTCTTTCCTATACGACGGTGGTGCGGCTGGGCAGCTTCAGCCGTGCGGCCGGGGAGCTTTACATTGCCCAGCCGACCATCAGCCTCCATGTTCGCCAGCTGGAAGAGGAGCTGGGGACAAAACTTCTGATCCGGACGACGAAAAGCCTGGAAGTTACGGAAACGGGCCGGGAGGTCTACGACTACGCGGTCAGCATTCTGCAGCTGAAGGACCGGATCCGGGAAAGATGCTCCGGCGGAGAGCGGGGCATTGTACGGCTGGGAGCTTCCACGATTCCTTCCGCCTACATCCTGCCGGAGGTTCTGCCCGCGTATGTGAAAACGCATCCGACTACCTATTTCACCATCGACCAGGGGGACAGCCGGTCCGTGACGCAAAAACTGGCGGAAGGCGTCATTGACATCGCGCTGACCGGCATGAAGCCGGCTTTGCCGGATCTTGCCGCAGAACCGTTTTACGAGGATACCGTTGTGATTATTACGCCGGTCCGGGAACCGTTCCTGTCCATGAAGGAAAAAGGAAACGCATCGCTGGAGAAGCTTTTTGCGGAACCGGTTATTCTTCGGGAAGAGGGAAGCGGAAGCCTGAAGGCAGCCAGCGCCTTCCTGGCCAACGCAGGTTTTTCCGAGGAACGGCTGCGGATCGCGGCGCGGACAAACGATCCGGAAGCGATCAAAAACCTTGTGGCGCAGGGACTCGGTATTTCCATGATCTCCTCCAAGGCTGCCGAGGACTACAGCCGGGAGAACCGGCTGCTTGTTTTTTCCTTTCCGGAAATTGCCGGACGCCGTCTGCTGTATATCGTGACCAAAAAGCATGCAGTCCTGTCGGAAGGGGCTGAGAGATTCCTGCGGCATCTGCGGCAATTTTATGCTGCGCCGGAAACCAGACGAAGAATGTGATTTAACAATTTTGGCATATATTCTTTATTGAAATATCCCAAATAAAGGCGTATAATTTTCTCATTCCAGAACGAAATGTTCGGATTTTTGGAGGAAATGATGGAAGCGCTGCGCCGGATGATCCTGGAAAAAGGCAAGGGAATCGGGAATGATATCGTAAAAGTGGACATGTTCCTGAACCATCGGATTGACACAAACCTTCTTTTTCAGATGGGAGAGGCCTGGGCGGAGGAGTTTCGCGCCGAAAAACCGGAAATGGTGCTGACCGTCGAAGCAAGCGGAATTGCCATGGCCGTGGCGGCAGCCCATGCGCTGGGAGACATCCCGGTGGTTTTCGCCAAAAAAAGCGCCACCATGGTCCAGAACGAGGATGTGGTGCAGGCACCGGTCTATTCTTTCACCCATAAAACGCAAAACATGATCCGGATTGAGCGGCAGTACCTGCCGGAAGGCTCCCGGGTCCTGATCATTGACGACTTTCTCGCGGACGGCCAGGCGGCCCGGGGGCTGATCAACCTGTGCTGGCAGCAGGGCGCGATTGTGGTCGGGGTCGGCATCGCCGTGGAAAAAGGCTTCCAGCCCGGCGGAAAAGCCCTTCGGGAATCCGGGATCCATCTCAAGTCTTTGGCAGTCGTTGACGGAATACAGGACGGCAACATCGTCCTGAGGCCGGAAGAAGACTGATCCAATAGAAATCCATTTTCCAGAAGAAAGAGGAGGAAAAGAACACATGAAGAAGATTATTGCTCTGGTTCTGGTTCTTGCCCTGTGCCTGGGCGCCGTGAGCGTCATGGCAGAGGGAACCAAGGTGAAGGTTGGCTTCATCTTCCTGCATGATGAGAACTCCACCTATGACCTGAACTTCATCAACGCCGCGAAAGAAGCCTGTGAGAAGCTGGGCGTCGAGTACGTGCTGAAGCCCAACATCGGCGAGAGCGAAGCCTGCTACGAAGTGGCTGCTGACCTGGCGGATGCCGGCTGCAACATCGTCTTCGCCGACAGCTTCGGCCATGAAGACTACATGATCCAGGCTGCCAAGGAATATCCGAATGTACAGTTCTGCCATGCTACCGGCACCAAGGCCCACACCGAAGGCCTGGCAAACTTCCACAATGCTTTCGCCAGCATCTACGAAGGCCGCTACCTGGGCGGCATCGCAGCCGGCATGAAGCTGAACCAGCTGATTGAAGAAGGCAAGATCACCGCTGACCAGGCCAAACTGGGCTACATCGGCGCCTTCACTTACGCGGAAGTTATCTCCGGCTACACCTCCTTCTTCCTGGGCGCACGGAGTGTCTGCCCCTCCGCCACGATGGAAGTGACCTTCACCGGTTCCTGGTACGATCCCGCACTGGAACAGGAAGGCGCTATCAAACTGATCAATGACAAATGCGTTGTGATTTCCGAGCATGCTGACTCCATGGGTGCTCCTTCCGAGTGCGAGAAGAACAACATCCCCTTCGTGTTCTACAACGGCTCCGCCAAGGATGCCTGCCCGAACACCTACATCGTAGCCAGCCGGATCAACTGGGCTCCCTACTTTGAGCTGATCATCAACGCTGTGGCCAACGGCGAAACCATCCCCGTTGACTATACCGGAGACATCGCTTCCAACAGCGTGCTGCTGGCCGAGCTGAACGAAACCGCTGCCGCTCCCGGAACCGCCGAAGCCATTGAAGAAGCCAAAGCCAAAATGCTGAACGGCGAGCTGAAGGTTTTCGACACCGCCACCTGGGCCAAGGACGGCGCTGCCCTGAGCAGCTACATGGCTGACGTGGACACCGATGCTGCCTACACCCCTGACACCGAAGTGATCGCGGACGGTTATTTCCATGAATCCGAATACCGCAGTGCTCCTTACTTCGATGTGCAGATTGACGGCATCACGCTGCTGGACACCGCATTCTGATTGAACAACTACAGCAAAGGGTCCCGGTGTGTTGCTGGGACCCTTCCTCTCATTTTCCGCAAAGGGCAGTACAGACAAGCGAGCTTTCTGTATTGCCCTTTGTGAAAACCAAAAAGCAGGAGGACGGGCGTTTGAAAACATCGGCTGCAGTGGAAATGCGGGACATCACCAAAAGATTCGGATCCAATGTGATCGCGAATGACGAAGTTTCGCTGGACATTTACCGCGGGGAGATCCTGGCACTGCTGGGGGAGAACGGAAGCGGAAAGACTACCCTGATGAACATGCTGGCAGGAATCTATTTTCCTGATTCAGGCACGATTCGTGTTAACGGCAGGCCGGTGGTGATCTCTTCCCCGAAAAAGGCCCAGGAGCTTGGTATCGGCATGATCCACCAGCATTTTAAGCTGGTGGATGTACTGACCGCTGCCGAAAACATCATTCTGGGCCTGGAAGGGAAGATGGACCTGAAAAACGCCGCCCGGCAGATCAGGAAGATCTGCGACACTTACGGCTTTGAGGTGGACCCGGACCAGAAGATCTACAACATGTCCGTTTCCCAGAAGCAGACGGTTGAAATCGTTAAGGTGCTGTACCGCGGGGCGGACATCCTGATCCTGGATGAACCGACCGCCGTGCTGACTCCGCAGGAGACCGAGAAGCTCTTCACGGTGCTGAGGAACATGCGGGATGACGGAAAGGCCATCGTCATTATCACCCACAAACTGAACGAGGTTGAAGCCCTGTCGGACAGAGTGACCGTCCTGCGGACCGGCCGGTTTATCGTCTCGATGGAAACAAAGAAAACCAATGCCCAGGAAATGACCAACATGATGGTCGGCCGGACGGTTTCCCTGAACATCAACCGGACGGAGGTGACAGACCGGCAGCTGCGGCTGGAACTCCGGGACGTTTCCGTGCGGAATGAAGAAGGCCTGCTGAAGCTGGACCATGTTTCCTTTGAAGCCTACGGCGGAGAGATCCTCGGAATTGCCGGCATTTCCGGCGCCGGGCAGAAGGAACTTCTGGAATCGATTTACGGCCTGCAGCGCCCGGAGGAAGGGAGTATCCTGTTTCATTCCCCGGACTCGGACGAGGTTATCGACCTGAAAAAGAAAAATACCAACGAGATCCGTAAGCTGGGCCTGTGCCTGAACTTTGTGCCGGAGGACCGGCTGGGGATGGGCCTGGTCGGCAGCATGGACATTACGGACAACATGATGCTGCGCAATTACCGGAGCGGCCGGTACGGATTCCTGAACCGGAAGAAGCCCAGGGAGCAGGCGGAACAGATTATCCGCGACCTGGGAGTGATTACCCCCGGCACGAGCATGCCGGTGCGCCGGCTCTCCGGCGGGAACGTGCAGAAGGTGCTGGTGGGCCGGGAAATTGCCCAGAACCCGAAATTGCTGATGGCCGCCTATCCGGTACGCGGGCTGGATATCAATTCCTCCTACACGATCTACAACCTGCTGAACCAGCAGAAGGAGCAGGGCGTGGCGGTCATCTATGTGGGCGAGGACCTGGATGTGCTGATCGAGCTGAGCGACCGGATCCTGGTGCTGTGCGGCGGAAAGGTCAGCGGAATTGTGGACGGAAGAACCGCGGACAAACAACAGATTGGCATGCTGATGACTCGGGTGGGAGGTGAACAGGATGGCCGGTAAAGAAAAACAGCCGTTAATCCGCATCACCCGAAGGGCCGCCCTGCCCTGGTACCAAAGCTGGGGAATCCGGGCCGGCGCCGTCCTGATATCGGTGCTCGTATGCGCACTGATCACTGTTGTGACGACCGGGGAGAACCCGCTGAGCGTGTTTGAAACGATCTTTAACGCTTCCTTTTCCACACAGCGGCGTATCTGGGTGCTGTTCCAGAACATTGCGATGCTGCTGAGCGTTTCCCTGGCAGTGGTTCCGGCATTCAAAATGCGCTTCTGGAACCTGGGCGGCGAAGGACAGATCCTGGCCGGCGCCCTGGCGACCACCGCCTGCATGATCTGCCTGCGGGAAACGCTGCCCAACGGCCTGCTGATTCCGGTCAGCTTCATCTGCAGCATTGCCGCCGGTGCCCTGTGGGGCCTGATTCCGGCGTTTTTCAAGGCCAAATGGGGAACCAATGAAACCCTGTTTACCCTGATGATGAATTATATCGCAATTCAGCTGGTATCCTTTTTCATCATCGTATGGGAAATGCCCAAGGGCGCCGGGCAGATCGGCATTATCAACCAGAGCAGCGGGATCGGCTGGCTGCCGGCGATCGGCGGTCAGAAATACCTGCTGAACATCCTGATTGTCGCGGTGCTGACCGGGCTCATGTTCATCTACATGAACTATTCCAAGCATGGATATGAAATCACTGTGGTGGGCGAGAGCGTGCGAACCGCGCAGTATGCCGGCATCAAGGTTGAAAAGGTCATTATCCGGACCATGATCCTTTCCGGCGCGCTGTGCGGACTGACCGGATTCCTCCTGGTGAGCGGAACAGACCATACGCTGACCACGACGATTACCGGAGGACGGGGCTTCACCGCCGTTATGGTAGCATGGCTGGCAAAGTTTAACCCGATCTGGATGATCCTGACATCCTTCCTGCTGGTTTTCCTGGATAAAGGCGCAGGAGAAATTTCCACGAATTTCGGCCTGAACCGGTCTTTCTCGGATATCCTGACCGGGGTGATCCTGTTCTTTATCATCGGCAGCGAGTTCTTCATCAACTACCGGATGAGCTTCCGGCATTCCGCCAAAAAGGAGGAAGAACGCCATGTTTGATTTCCTCTCCTTTATTCCACGGGCTGTTATGCAGGGAATTCCGCTGCTTTACGGCAGCACAGGCGAAACGCTGACGGAGAAATCCGGCAATCTGAACCTTGGTATTCCCGGAATCATGTATGTCGGTGCCATCAGCGGCGTTATCGGCGCATTTGCCTATGAATCCTCACTTACGAACCCGGAAGCATTCAGCGGTGTCCTGGCGGTGGCGATCACCCTGGTTTCGACAATCCTGGGGTCCCTGCTGATGGGACTGCTGTACTGCTTCCTGACGGTGACGCTGCGGGCGAACCAGAACGTAACCGGCCTGGCGATGACCACTTTCGGCGTAGGCTTCGGCAACTTCTTCGGCGGCAGCCTGATTAAGCTGAGCGGAAACAGCATGCCTTACCTGGCCCTGAGCAGGACGAGCATGGCTTTCCGGACAGCGATGCCCGGAGCGGATACCACCGGCTGGTTCGGGCAGCTGTTCCTTTCCTACGGATTCCTGGCTTACCTGGCGATCATCCTTTCACTGGTTGCTTCCTTCGTGCTGAAACGGACCCGGATCGGCCTGCACCTGCGGGCCGTGGGCGAGAATCCGGCGACCGCGGACGCAGCGGGCATCAGCGTGAATCGGTATAAGTACACGGCGACCTGCATCGGCAGCGTCATCGCGGGACTCGGCGGACTGTACTATGTGATGGACTATGCCAGCGGAATCTGGAGCAACAACGCTTTCGGCGACCGCGGGTGGCTGGCCATCGCCCTGGTGATTTTCACCATCTGGCGGCCGGTCCGGGGCATTTTTTCCGCATTCCTGTTCGGCGGACTGTACATCCTGCATATGTATATCCCGACGGGCACGGACCTGGCGGTCAAGGAGCTGTACAAGATGGCACCGTACGTGGTGACGATCATCGTGCTGGTGTTCTCCAGTATCCGGAACAACCGGGAGAAACAACCGCCGGCCAGCCTGGGACTCAGCTATTTCCGCGAGGAAAGGTAGGCCGGTGCCCTCATTGACGCAGCGAACACGCTTGCGTGCGGGGAATCCATGAAAAGTGTTAAAAAGCAGAGGTGGTTTGTTGTGAATGTTCGGATTACGGCGGACAGTACTTGTGATTTGAGTCCGGAACTGGTTCGGAAATACGGGATTGGGATTGCTCCTTTGAGCGTGATTATTGACGGAGAGGTTTTCCATGACGGCGTGGATGTGACGCCGCGGGATATCTTCCGGGCGGTGGAAGCCGGAAAATCCGTGCGGACCGCGGCTGTAAACACCTACGAATACCGGGAGTTTTTCAGCCGGCAGCTGGAAGACTGCGATGAGGTTGTGCATCTTTGCATCAGCAGCGAGTTTTCCACCTGCTACAATGATGCTGTGGAGGCCGCACGGCAGCTGCAGGGCGTTTACGTGGTGGACAGCCGGAATCTGTCCACCGGAACCGGACTGCTGGTGCTGGAAGGAGCTGAAATGGCTGCGGCGGGAAGGGACGGAAAGGAAATCGCGGAAACCCTGAAAAGCCGGACCGGGCTGGTGGATGCCAGCTTTACGGTGCGTACGGTGGATTACCTGCGCAGGGGCGGCCGCTGCAGCGGACTGGAAGCCCTCGGGGCAAAGCTTCTTCATATCCACCCCTCCATTCTGGTGCGGGAAGGAAAAATGCATCCCGGCGAAAAATACCGGGGACGGTACGAGCATTACCTGAAGCATTACATTGCGGACACGCTGGCAGACGACGGCTCCATCGATTTCAACCGGGTATTTGTGACCCATTCCCCCAGCGAGGAGGGGTTGGTCCGTTTCGCCGTAGACACGGTGAAAAGCTATGGCCTGTTCCGCGAGGTACTGGAAACCATGGCCGGATGCACGGTCTGTACCCACTGCGGACCGGACACGCTGGGAATTCTGTTTATGCGGAAGGCGAAATGAGGACGGGCTTATGAAATCAAATCCGAAAACGCTGGCCGGGGTGATTGTGCTGGTCATTCTCGCGGCGGCGCTGGGGTTCATGCTGAGCCGGCTGATTCCCACAGCGGGGGAAGTGGCGCGGGAAAACAGCCTGACGCCGACCCCGCTGCCGGAAGTGCCCGCCAACGTGATGGCGGTGACGCCGGATCCGGCGGCGCCGACCCCGGAACCGATCCTGCGTACCGGATCCCGCGGGGAAGAAGTGAAGACCCTGCAGAGCAGGCTTTACGCGCTGGGGTATTACACAGACGAAATTGACGGACAATTCGGCGCGGGAACCAAAACAGCCGTGATCGAATTCCAGAAGGCCAACGGGCTGGAGGCGGACGGCATGGTGGGAAGCGAAACCAGCAGCATCCTTTACTCTCCCCAGGCAAAGTCCAGGCCTGCGGAATAAAAAAACAGCTGCCAACCGGCAGCTGCCAGCGACGAACGCCCTCCAGCGGGAGGGCGTTCCGCTGTTACACGGAGGGAGGGTTTTCCTCCCGGAGCGCTTGGGGATCCGGAGAAGCGTTTTTTTCCTTCCGGAAACGGACCAGGGAAAGGCCCAGCACCACCCAGAACATGGGAGCCACAATACAGACCGAGAAGGAAAGCAGCGCCTGAACGCCGTAACACAGGACCCCGTCCCGCCAGGCGGCGGTTCCAAAACAGCCGGCCAGGACCAGCACCGCGAAGAAGAGGAAGGCCGGTATACCGCCGTTGATCACCAGGGCCAGGTATTCACAGTGCGGACTGTCAAAGTACTCAATGAGCCGCGGCGCTTCCGGATGCACCAGGAAGTAGTTTTTCAGAAAGGCATTAAAGCGCAGCACAAACGTATCCGGTCCGGAACCGAGGAACCAGCGGCCGTCCTCCCGCAGCATCCGGAGGGAATAGGACCAGACGCCGATGCGGCCGCTGCCGAAGGTGACCTGAGGCCTCCCGTGCAGGATTTCATGCAGCTCCCACAGGGGCCCCGACGAGGCGGGGAAGAACCAGACAAACAGCAGGAAGAGGACCAGGAGCAAAAGAAGGCAGGGAAAGCGGAAACGGACCGGAAGCAGCCGGACCAGGGTCCAGACGACCAGCACCGCGAGGGTCAGAAGCGCAAGATCCACCCGGATGGTAACCAGGAGGTACACCGTGAGCGCGAAGGCGGCCAGGAGCACCGCAAAAAGGCATTTTGACTGCCGGGCCAGGAAAAGGCGGCCGGCAGCTTCGGCCAGGGCGGGCAGGAAAAGCCCGCAGACGATCAGCAGATAGCCGGCGCACATATCCACATGGCCGATGGTGCCCTGAAACATCGGCTCAACCGCATAGCTGTATTTTGCGGGATAAAGCCCCAGCGGGTTCAGCCCGATACGCTGCAGCAGGACCACCGTAAAGAAAAGGGCAACGCCGCCGGCGGCGGAATAAAGCACCGGCTCCTTCCGGACCCGGGCGCAGGAGAACATCAGGAAAAGGGACAGATAACAAAGCTGGGACGCCAGCCCCTCCCGCCGGCCGGCACCAATCCACCAGGATTCAACCGGATAGGGGCTGAATAGCGTGCTGAGCGCCAGCCACAGCAGCAGCCCGCCGCCGCAGAGCAGGGAAAGCAGGGAGGGACGGGACAGACGGCGGAAGCATCCGTCCGCCAGGAAACCCAGCAGGCTGATTCCCGTGAGGACCAGCATGAAAATCCATTTATCCCGGGTCATGGTGGAAAAGGAACCGGTTTGCAGCAGGGGAAACAGCCCGAGCCAGAGGCATGCGGAGAGGGTCATGCCGATTCCGTATTTTGTTTGTCCTGCCTGCATGAACGTCCCTCCGTTCGTTGTATTTCAAAAGGGTTTGTGATAATATTTCACCATGGGATTGTACAAAAGCAGTATACATCAACCGGATCATTTGCCGCAAGAACGGCTGTCGAAAGGAAGAGAACGCCATGAAGGTTGTGCTGGAGGATCTGACCAAGCGCTTTCCCGCCAGAAGCAGGAAGGATAAAGACGTGACGGCTGTGGATCATTTCAATTTTGAAATACCGGACGGACAGCTGATCGGCCTGCTGGGACCCAGCGGATGCGGGAAAAGTACAACGCTGAACCTGATCAGCGGACTGGAGACGCCGACCTCCGGGCGGATTCTTTTCGGCGAGGAGGACGTTACGGATTTTCCGCCCGAAGCCCGGGGCGTAGGCCTTGTGTTTCAGAACTATGCGCTGTATCCCCACCTGACGGTGGAGGAGAACATTATTTTTCCGCTTCAGAACCTGAAGGGCGACCGGAAGATGACGAAGGAAGCCATGCACGACAAGGCGGTGGAAGTCGCCAAGCTGGTGCAGATTGACGCGCTGATGGAACGCAAGCCGAAGGAGCTTTCCGGCGGACAGCAGCAGCGGGTTGCGATTGCGCGGGCCCTGGTGAAAATTCCTCGGGTTCTGCTCCTGGACGAACCGCTGAGCAACCTGGACGCGCGGCTGAGGTTGCAGACCCGGGAGGAATTGCGCAGGATTCAGCGGGAGACAGGGGTTACCACGATTTTTGTGACCCACGACCAGGAAGAGGCCATGAGCATCAGCGACCTGATCATTGTCATGAAGGACGGCAAGGTGCATCAGATCGGAAAACCCCAGGATGTATATGACGAACCGGCAAACCTGTTTGTGGCGCAATTCCTCGGGACGCCCCAGATCAATGTTTTTGAGGGAGAAATCCGGAACGGAAAGGTTTATATCGGGGATGAGGCTGTGCTGGATGCTGCCGGAAAGACCGACCGGAAGATCTGGGTCGGCATCCGCCCGGAAGGTTTTATTCCGGATCCGGAAGGACCTTTTACCTGCCGGATGGATCGGGTGGAGGTGATGGGCCGCGACGTCAGCGTGGTTTCCACTCATGACCGGATGACCGGGAAATGCATCCGGTCCATCGTCAGCGCGGAAAACCGGTTCGATCCGGAACAGCGGGAGGTCCGCTTCCGGCTGAAGCCTTACAAGGTTTTCCTGTTTGACAGGGAGAGCGAGGAACGGGTATGAAGAAAAACAATCTGAAGGCCTGGCTTTATCTGCTGCCGGCCATTCTGTTCCTGGGCGTTTTTATGCTGTATCCGCTGGTGGACGTCTGTATTTATTCCCTGGAGGAAAACTTCCATTTCGTGAGCCAGAAATATACCGGAATCGGACTGGGTAATTTTACGCACGTGCTGACGGATCCCTATTTCGTTTCGGCCCTGAAAAACACGCTGATCCTGGTGGCGGTTACGGTGCCGGTCAGCACGGGGCTGAGCCTGCTGATTGCCCTGGGACTGAGCTCTGTCAAGGCGGTCAAGAAACTGTTTCAGACGATTTATTTCCTGCCCTATGTGACCAACACCCTGGCCGTAGGCCTGGTGTTCTGGCTGCTGTTCCGGAACACGGAGCATACGGACGGTCTGATCAGTTCCCTGATAACCCTGATGGGCGGGGAATCCGTGAACTTTATCGAGGGCACCTACTGGCAGAAAATGATGGTGACATGCCTGTACACCATCTGGATTGTTATGCCCTTCAAGATCCTGATCCTGACCAGCGCGCTGGCCAGCGTCAATCCGGAATACTACAAGGCGGCACGGGTGGACGGTGCCGGCAGCGCCCGGATTTTCCGGAAGATTACGCTGCCCATGATCAGCCCGACGGTTTTCTACCTGATCATCACCGGCTTTATCGGCGCCTTCAAGGCTTACAGCGATGAGGTGGCCCTTTTCGGAACCAACCTGAACGTGGCGGGAATGAACACCATTGTGGGCTATGTTTACGACATGCTTTACAGTGACAGCGGCGGATATCCCGGATATGCCGCGGCAGCCGCGCTGCTGCTTTTCGCCATCGTGTTTACAATTACGTATGTGAACCTTCGTTTCAGCCGGAACAAGGTTCAGTACATGTGACGGGAGGCGGGCCGGATGAATGAGAAAAAAGGCAGCAGCCTGTCCAGAACCCTGATTATTGTCTTCCTGGCACTCTGGGCGCTGGTGGTGCTCTTTCCCTTCTACTGGATGGTGCTGACCAGCTTCAAGGATACCACCCTGTTCATGGACGAAAAGGTTCCCACATTCTTCACTACGGAGCCGACCCTGGCCAATTACGGAAAGGCATTCACGGAGGTTCCGCTGGGTAAGTTCCTGCTGAACACCCTGATTTTTACCGTAGTCACCACCGGACTGATGATGGTGGTGATTGTACCGGCGGCCTTCGCTTTTGCCCGGCTGCAGTTCCGGGGAAAAACCCTGGTGTTTTCCCTGTTCCTGAGCCTGATGATGATTCCGACGGAACTGGTGATCATTACCAACTATGCCACCATCGTTCACTGGAACATGCGGAACACCTTCCTGGGACTGATCCTTCCTTCGGTGACGAGCGTGTTCTATATCTACCTGCTGAAGGAAAACTTTGAGGCCATTCCGGACGAACTGTACAACGCGGCGCGGGTGGACGGCACCAGCGATCTGAAGTACATGCTGAAGGTAATGGTGCCCATCAGCCAGCCGACCATCGTTACCATTGTGATTCTGAAAGTTATTGAATGCTGGAACAGCTACATCTGGCCCCGGCAGATTACGGACAAGCAGGGCTATTTCCTGGTTTCCCAGGGAATTCAGAGCATCCGGGAGAGCGGCTACGGCCGGGAGGACATTCCGGCGATGATGGCTGCGGTGGTGGTGGTCAGCGTGCCGCTGATTATTCTTTTCCTGATTTTCAGGGACAAGATCATGGCGGGAGTTTCAAGAGGCGGAACCAAGGGATAAGACCGCCCGCGGCGGGAGCTTCAGAAAGGAAGCACGTGAAAATGAAGAAGAGAAAAACAGCGGTTCTGGGATTGCTGCTGGCACTTGTGCTGGCAGTGCTCAGCGGGTGCCACGGGACGCTGGAGCAGAAAACGGTAGCGGAACCGGACGCGCCGGAAACCGCATCGAAGATTCCGGTCGCCCTGGAGGAAGACAAAAAGATTGAGCTGAACTTCTGGGCCAAGAATGATACCAACAAGGTTCAGACGGCCGTGTATACAGACGCCATTGAAGAGTTCCAGAAGCTGTATCCGAACATCCGGGTGAACATCCGGCTGTACGCGGACTACGGACGGATTTTCAACGACGTGATCACCAACATTGCCACGGATACGACGCCGAACATCTGCATTACCTATCCGGACCATATTGCCACCTACCTGACCGGCAAGGACGTCATGCTTCCGCTGGACGACTGGATGGAGGATCCGCGGTTCGGCCTGGGCGGGAGCGAGCTGAGGTTCGACTCTCCGAAACGGGAGGAGATCGCGCCGAAGTTCCTGGAGGAATGCGTGATCCAGGGCGGAACCTACGCGCTGCCCTATATGCGTTCCACGGAAGCCCTGTACATCAACCGGGACCTGGTGGAAAAACTGGGATATGAGGTGCCGGACGTCCCGACCTGGGATTTCGTCTGGGAAGTCAGCGAAAAGGCCATGGAAAAGGACGAAAACGGACTGTTCAAAGTCAACGGTCAGAAGGTGATGATCCCGTTTATTTACAAAAGCACGGATAACATGATGATCACCCAGCTGCGGCAGAAGGATGCCGGATACTCCACGGAAGACGGCAGTGTGCTGCTTTTCAACGACACCACGGCGGAACTGCTGAAGGAAGTTTATACACATGCCAGGAGCCGCGCCTTTTCCACCTTTGCCATCAGCAGCTATCCCGGAAACTTCCTGAACGCTGGGCAGTGCATTTTTGCCGTGGACTCCACGGCGGGCGCCACCTGGATGGGCAGCAACGCCCCGATGCTGGATATTCACAAGGAGCAGGTAGTTCCTTTCACCACCGCGGTGCGGCCGGTGCCGCAGTTCAATCCGGAAGCGCCGCTGATGATCAGCCAGGGTCCTAGTATCTGCGTGTTCAACAAGAAGGATCCGCAGGAGGTCCTGGCCAGCTGGCTGTTTGCGCAGTATATGCTGACCAACAAGGTCCAGCTCGCCTATGCGGAAACGGAAGGCTATCTGCCGGTCACCCTGAAGGCGCAGCAGTCTCCGGAATACCAGGAATACCTCGGACGGAAGGGCGAGAACAACCAGGAGTACTACGATATCAAGATTGAAGCCAGCGAGCTGCTGATGAAGCACCTGAACGACACCTTTGTGACGCCGGTTTTCAACGGAAGCGCCAGCCTGCGGTCCGCGGCGGGACAGCTGGTTGAAAACGTATGTAAGGGCGCCCGCCGGAAGGAAGAGATGAACGACGCATACATCCGCAAGCAGTACAGCGATGTGCGGAACCTTTTCCGGCTGGATCAGATCAAGGTAACCGCTCCGGCAGCGGAAAACACGGAGCCCGAGGAAACGGAACAGCCGCCGGCCGGGGAAAATCCGCCGGCAGAAGAGGAACAGAAACCGGAGGCGGAACCCGGGAGCGGAACCGGATGGGGAGACCTTCCGGCAGCTTCCCAAATCCTGCTGATCAGCCTGCCCGTCATCTGGATCGCGATGGGTGCATTCGACTTTTACAGAACGAAAAAAAGCCGGAGAAAGAATTGAAAAAAAAGGATTTTTGATGTATGATATGGGCAATTGCCGGAGACGGCAAAACGAGAGAGGAGAAAAGGGATTATGAAGAGGTCTGTGAAGCTGATTCTGGCCGTTGCCGCGGTACTGGTTCTCACGCTGTGCGTGCTGAGCGGATGCAGTGACAACACCCAGAGCAAGATTGATGAGGCGGTTAAGGCTGCGAAAGAAGCCGCTCTCAAGGAAAAGGATGAAGCCGTTGCTGCCGTGAAGGCTGAACTGGAAGCTGCCCAGAGCAAGACTGACGAAGCGGTCAAGACTGCCACGGAAGCCGCTGCCAAGGAAAAGGACGATGCCGTTGCCGCCGCCAAGGCTGCCGGAGACGAAGCCCTGAAGGCTGCCCAGGAAGCTGCGGATGCGACCAAGGCTGAACTGGAAGCGAAGATTGCCAGCCTGGAAAAACAGGTGAAACTGTATACCACCCCTGTGATGGATCATAAGGCATATGCCGATGCCGCCATCGACGATATTGTCTGCGTGGAAACCTACGTGCAGGCAACCCAGAGCTGGTGGGACAACAAGATCACCGTGTATGCCCAGAGCAAGGACGGCGCTTACTTCATCTACAACATGACCTGCTCCGAGGAGGATTCCAAGAAGCTGACCGCGGGCGCGAAGATCCGCGTGCTGGGCTACAAGAGCGAGTGGGCCGGCGAAGTTGAAATCACCGACGCGGTGTTCACGGTTCTCGAGGGCGACACCTTTGTTGCCGAAGCGGAAGACCTTACGGACCTGCTGGGCAAGGATGAGCTGATTGCGCACCAGAACGAAAAGGTTCTGTTCAAGGGACTGACCGTTGCGGCGCAGGATGACGGCGCACCCTTCAACTACAAGAACGCCGAAAACAAGACCGATGACCTGTATGTGCGCTTCACCAAGGGAGACCTGACCATGAACTTCTGCGTGGAGTTCTATCTCTGCGGCCAGGACAGCGAAGCCTACAAGGCGGTTGAAGCCCTGCAGGTGGGCGATGTGGTGGATATCGAAGCGTACCTGTACTGGTACGAAGGCGCCAATGCCCATATCATCAAGGTAACCAAGGCCGAAGCTGCCGAAACGGAAACGAAGGCCGAATAATTCCGGACGGAATCCATGCCGTGGGACGAAGAAACGTCCCACGGTTTTTCTTTTTCCGATGAAGATTTTCTTTGTCTTTTTCCTCCAAATTGTGATATGATAAAAGAAAGTCGTGCGTAACCCAAAAAGTGAAGAAGGAACAGGAGGAGTTTCAAAGTGAAGAAAAACACAGCGGTATCCATCATCTCGGTTCTGGCGGTGATTGCAATTGTCTTCGGCATCCTGTACTTTACAAACAGCGCGGATAAGGGAAAGCAGATTGACGAGCTTTCAGCCGGAGTTGCGGGGCAGAAAACGCAGATTGAGGCGCTGACGAAGGACACGGAGACCATGGCAGCGCAGATTGAGGGCATGATCAAGGATTCGGACGAAAAGGCTGCGCTGATCGAAACCCTGACCAAGGATACGGAAGAGAAAGCCGCCCAGATCGAAACCCTGACCAAGGACGCGGCGGACAAGGCGGCCCAGGTGGAAAGCCTGACGAAGGACGCGGAAGAGAAAGCGGCCCAGGTGGAAAGCCTGACCAAGGGTACGGAAGAGAAAGCCGCCCAGATCGAAACCCTGGCCAAGGACGCGGCGGACAAGGCGACCCAGGTGGAAACGCTGACGAAGGACACGGAAGAGAAGGCAGCGCAGATTCAGACGCTGACCACAGAAATCGAAACCCTGAAAAAGGACGCGGAAACCAAAGATGTGACGATTGAGGCGCTGACGAAGGATGCATCCGACAAGGCAGCCCTGTCGGAAAAGCTGACCAAGGAAGCGGAAGCGAAGGCCGCGGAAATTGAAACCCTGAAGAAGGAAGCGGACAAACTGGCGGGACAGATTGAAGCATTCCAGGCAAACGAAAAGGATCTTACCGGTCAGATCGAGACGCTGACCAAGGAAGCGGCCGACAAAGCGGCGATTGCCGAGACGCTGACCGGTGAAGCGGAAACCATGAAGGCTGAGGCGAAAAAACTGACCGAAAGCCTGACGGAGCAGAGCCGGAAAGCGGAGCAGCTCGATGCGGACCTGAAGAAGAAGACCGAAGA
Organism: Clostridia bacterium; assembly: GCA_017526525.1. Lineage (GTDB taxonomy): Bacteria > Bacillota > Clostridia > Christensenellales > Aristaeellaceae > Aristaeella. Next base: position 57,619 of record JAFXRG010000030.1, read on the forward strand.
GGCCGCCACGCTGACCGCGGAAAAGGACGAACTGCTGAAAAAGCTGAATTATACGGAAATGAAAGAAGAAGATCTGCTGGCGGTGGTCAAGGAACTGACGGAGCCGCTGAAGAAACTCGGATATACGCTTGAAGTGAAGAAGGAAAATCCGTAAACGGAAAAACAAAGGGGCTGTGAAAAACCACAGCTCCTTTATTTTGCGGTGCAGCGCAAGACATAAAAAAACCGGAACCCTTTGATTTCCTTGGGTTCCGGGCAGTGGCTCAAATAGGACTCGAACCTATGACACTCCGGGTATGAACCGAATGCTCTAGCCAACTGAGCTATTGAGCCATATGGTTGCGGGGGAGGGATTTGAACCCCCGACCTCCGGGTTATGAGCCCGACGAGCTGCCAGCTGCTCCACCCCGCG
>JAFXRG010000031.1 GCA_017526525.1 Clostridia bacterium
AAACTACCTGGAAGGGGAACAGCAGATCTGTGACAACTGGGCACAATACATTAACAGTCGGGATTTGACGTTGGAAGAAGCGGCAGAGTATATCAGGGCAACCCATGTCAAGGCTGACACGTCCGCCCACCTCATCGATACAGAAACCCTGACAGGCTATTCGACACGGCCGAAGCTGAACAACACCGATCAATATGACGTTTCCTATACGCGGATGGAGCTGTTCGGGGATGGGTCTTGGATCGCGGAGCTGGGCAAAGCGATCAACATTACCCGAACCTATACAAATCCCATGAACGGGGAACAGTCTCTGGCCTTCTGTAATCGGATCACCGTGCGGGATGCGGAAAAGGGGGAAAAGAAGCAGGCCTATCTACTGCGCATCGTTCCCGTGTCCAATCTGGAAGAAAAGTGGGTTTTCCCCAAGGAAGAGTATGGGGATAAGGATTTTTCCATCATCGACACGGACGGCAACTACGTCATCAGAGGACGTTCCTTTAAAAGCAACAGCTTCTTCGAGTTTTACAAGTCCTACAACCAGCCCGGAATCACGGCGCAAAACCAGCTGTTTTCGGACATCCTGTCCGGCACAGGCTCGTTCACCATGCAGGATTCAAGAGGCAGGGAATGCATTGTCGCCCATACGCCCATTACCTCCACAAAAGGCTGGGTGCTGCTGAGCTTCGTGCCGGTCATTAATCTGAATGCGGATACAGAAAACTGGATGCTGATTGGGGTCATCTCCTTCGGACTGCTGATTCTGCTGGTGATGGACTTCCTGTATATGCATTCCGTCAACAAAAAGCTTCGGCTGATGGCCAGGGAAGCGGAAGCCGCCAACAAAGCAAAAACTGACTTTCTATCTACGATGTCCCATGATATACGCACTCCGATGAACGCGATCATCGGGCTGACCACGATCGCCGAAAAAAACCTGAGCGACCAGGAAGCTGTAGCGGACAACCTGAGAAAGATCAGCCTGGCCGGCAATCATCTGCTGACGCTGATCAATGATATTCTGGATATTTCCAAGGTGGAGAGCGGAAAGCTCAATCTGAGTCCCATCACCTTTTCCATTGTGGAAACCGTGGAGAATCTGGTAAACCTGTCGCAGCCCATGATCAAGGAGAAAAATATCATTTTCAGCTTCCGTACCAATCGGTTTGAGAAAGAGTTCCTTTACGCGGATCAGCTGCGGCTGAACCAGATTTACATCAATATTCTTTCCAATGCCATCAAGTATACCATGCCCGGCGGCTCCGTATCCGTGGATCTGCGGGAAGAAAGCAGCGAAAAGGAGGGCTGCGTTAAGCTGATCTATCGTGTTGAGGACACCGGGATCGGCATGAGCCCTGAGTTCCTGGAAAAAATGTATCAGCCCTTTTCCCGGCAGACGGACAGCCGGGTGAACAGCATTCAGGGAACCGGGCTCGGGCTTGCGATCACCAGGCAAATGGTCGAGCTGATGAACGGGACGATCGAATGCCAGAGCGAACTTGAAAAAGGTACGGCCTTCACCATTACGCTGGATCTTCCGGTTGCTGAAAAGCAGCTGGAGGAGATGAGTATCGATGGTGTGGACGCTCTAATCGCAGATGACGATCCGATTCTACTGGAAACCGCTATGGATACGCTTGAGTCACTGGGGATTCACGCGGAGCGGGCAAACACCGGCCTGGAAGCGCTGGAAATGATCCGTCGCCGGCACGAAGCCGGAAAGGATTACAATGTGGTCATTCTGGACTGGAAGATGCCGGAACCAGACGGCATCGAGACGATCAAGCGCATCCGGAAGGAAATCGGCGCTGCAATCCCCATTCTGCTGACCTCCGCTTACGACTGGTCGGATATTGAAGAGGAAGCGAAAGCGGCAGGGGCGAACGGATTCATCAGCAAACCGCTGTTCCGTTCCGGACTGTATGGGAAAATCAATGAGCTGCTCGGAACGGAAGTAAAGGCTGTGGAGCCGACGGAAGACTATTCCGACCTGGCCGGACTGAACATCCTGATCGCGGAGGACAACGATATCAACTGGGAGATCATCTCCACCATGCTGAGCATGTTTGGCATCACATCCGAGCGGGCGGAAAACGGACGAATCTGCGTGGAAAAAATGGCCGAGGCCACAGAGGGCCGCTATGACCTGATTTTTATGGATGTCCAGATGCCGGAAATGAACGGCCTGGACGCGACGCGGCATATCCGTAAGCAGGAAAACCGCTGGGCGGCCTCCATTCCCATCATTGCCATGACCGCTGACGCTTTCTCTGAAAATGTGGCGGAATGCCTGCAGGCGGGCATGAACGGGCATATCGCAAAACCGATTGATCTGAAACTTGTGGTCAAAGAGATTCGCAGAATCAAGGAGGAAAAGAAATGAACAAAATGCTGTGCGTCATCCTGTCCGCTCTACTTGCTGTCGTTTCGGTGACCTGCGCCTGTCCGGTGTACGCGGAATCCGCCGGCGTGTTCCAGCCAAGGCTCAATCCAGATACCAGCTGTGAAATCACTGTGGTCGGAAGCTATTCCAACTTTGAGGCGCTGGAGGCTGAATTCGACAGCTTTAATGAGATTTATCCCAATGTGGAGCTGACCTATTGGAAGCCGGATGACTATGAAAACCTGCTGGGAATGGTGCTGGAAAGCAAGAATCCCCCGAATATTTTCTTCTCCTTTCCGTGGATGTACGGAAATGATAACTATCAGACAGCCTTTGAGCATATGGAGGATCTTTCCGATCCCCAGCTGGGCCTGGATTTGGAATGCATCCGTCCCAACCTGCTGAGATATGACACCGACGGACAATTGCTGACGGTGCCGGTTTTTGCCAGAAACTATGGGATGCTGGTGAACAACGACCTTTTTGAAAAGGAAGGACTGCAGATCCCGACCACATGGGAAGAGCTGCTGACCGTATGCGAGGTGTTTCTGAGCAAAGGCTATGCCAGTCCGATGATGGGCTACAGCACGGGACCTTCCAGCTGCCTGATGAGCATCCTGGTATATCCGGAGGTTGTGGCTGCCCTGGCCAGCGATTCCGAAGCGCTTCGAGCCGCGAATGGGATGGATCCTGCCGCCGGCGAATGCATGCGCCGGAGTCTGGAATCGATGATGCGGCTGATCGAAAACGGCTACATTAACCTGGACAAATGCAATGAAATCAGCGACAACTATACACAGGTCATTCTTCGCTTCTTTGAGGGGGATGTCCCCATGATGATTTGCACCGGAGATACCGTATCCGGAACAGGCAAACGGGAAAGCCAGTCCGAAGCGTTTTCTAAGAATCCTTTCACCTATTCCTTTGTTCCGATTCCACTCTCGGAAAACGGAGGTTATTTTATCGACAGTCCATCCATAGAGTTCTCGGTGAACAAAACCTGCGACAACCTGGACATGACCAACGAGTTTATGCGCTTCCTGATCAGTCGTGAAGAACTGAACAAAATGGCTTCAGTGAAACGCCTGGTCACGCCGACAAAGGATCTGTCCTTCAGCGCTGTGTATGAGCCCTTCGGCCGGGTGCCTGATGAGCGGATCCTGTGCCCTGAAACAATCGGGATTACAGACGCCCTTTTCGTGCAGGTGCGGAATGCGGCTTATCAGGTTGGAACCGGGGCGGCTACCATTGATGATGTTGTAAGTCAATATGGGTCCCTGAAGTAATAA
>JAFXRG010000032.1 GCA_017526525.1 Clostridia bacterium
TTCATCGTTCCTCCTGCTTCACAGTTTCATTTCGATTTCGACACCAGCAGGAAGATCGAGCTTCATCATGGCGTCCACCGTCTTGGGGTTCGGATTGTTGATGTCGATCAGCCGCTTATGGGTGCGACGTTCGAACTGTTCGCGGCTGTCCTTGTACTTATGCACAGCGCGAAGAATGGTCACGATCTCCCTTTCCGTGGGGAGCGGGATGGGGCCGGAGACACGGGCACCTGTGCGCTTCGCTGTTTCCACGATCCGCTCGGCGCTCTGATCGATCAGTTTGTGCTCGTAGCTCTTCAGCTTGATACGGATTTTCTGGTTGGCCATACCTGTTAACCTCCTCAATTTCGTTCTCTTCGGCGTTCCCGGGATCCACTGCAGGTGCAGATCTCTTCGCCGCCTTCGAGTCCGTCGCCCGATTCGCGGGCTGGTCCGTGATAATTACCCGTCTGGCCGGACGGCAACTTACCACTTCATCCCTAAACAGACAACACTCGAATTATACATGAATCTTTTTTTCTTTGCAAGAGGTTTTTCCGCCCGTTTTTAAAATTTTTTTCACTTTTTTCTTTTTGCCCTTTCCCTCCGAGGCAGGTTTTACCGGGCTTTTCCCGGCGGATATATATACACGCTGCCGGGTGTTCCCTATCTTCCTTCCGTTTCGGCGTTTTCCGGTCAGATCCTTCCGGAATTTCTTCCGGGAAGCCTTGATTTACGGGTCTCCCTGCAATTCTTATTTAACACGCTTGACAGCGTTCCTATTGTAGGGCAACGGAAAGCCGGCCGTCCCCTACAAGATACAGCCGGCTTCCGGGCGCCCGTTTTATTCCTCTGCTTCCAGCTCTTCCCACTCCCGGTACAGCCGGTCGATCCGCTCCTTCAGCGCGTGGTATTCCTTCGTTTTCAGGGCCGCCTGTTCCGGATCCCTGTAGGTTTCCGGGGAGGCCAGTTCCTTTTCCAGCTCCGCGGCTTCCGCCTCCGCCCGGGCAACGGCCTCTTCGGCCTTTTTCAGGCGTTCCTTCCGCTCCTTCAGGCGCTGCTGCTCCTCCCGGCTGCGCTTTTTTTCCTTGTCCAGGGCCGTCCGGCTCATCCCGGCTGTTTCCCCGTCGGGTTCCTGGTCCCGGCTCACCTTTTCAAAGTAGCTGTCGTAGTTCCCCAGGTATTCCCGGATGCCGCCCTCTTCCAGCACGAACACCTTGTCCGCAAACCGGTTGATGAAATACCGGTCGTGGCTGACCGCCAGGATTGTGCCGGGAAAATCCGACAGCGCGTCCTCCAGCACCTCCCGGCTGTCCATGTCCAGGTGGTTGGTGGGCTCGTCCAGCAGCAACACATTGTCCTTGCGCAGCATCAGTTCCGTCAGCGCAACCCGGCCTTTTTCGCCGCCGCTGAGGGTGGAAACCGGTGCGAAAACCTCGTCTCCCGTGAACAGGAAAAGTCCCAGCGCGCCGCGCACTTCATACTGTTCCATCCGCGGAAACCGGTCCCATACCTCATCCAGCACGGTTTTTCCTTCATTCAGTCCCGCCTGGTGCTGGTCGTAGTATCCGATATCCACGCCCGTGCCCCAGCGGATTCTTCCGGCGTCCGGCTGTTCCTCCCCCGTCAGGCAGCGCAGCAGGGTGGTTTTCCCCGTGCCGTTGTCCCCGATCAGGGCGATCCGCTCCCCGGCGCGGATATGCATCTTCACATCCCGGAAAAGGATCCGTTCCCCGAAGCGTTTTTCCAGGCCTTCCGTCTGGAGCACGTCCTCCCCGGTCCGCCGCCGGACGTCAAACCGAAACCGTACCGTGTTTTCCTCCTGGGGCTTTTCCAGCCGTTCCATTTTCTCCAGCCGCTTTTCCCGGCTTTCCGCCAGCCGGATGCTCTTTTCCCGGTTGAAACGGCGGTACATGGCGATCACCGCCTCCTGCCGGGCGATTTCCTTCTGCTGCAGTTCCCAGGCCTTCATCCGGGTTTCATAAACCTCGGCCCGTTTTTCCATGTACTGGGTATAGTTGCCGGTATAGGTTTCCACCGTTCCCAGGATCAGTTCCGCCATCCGGCCGCACACATGGTCCAGGAAATACCGGTCGTGGCTGATCACCAGCACCGCGCCCCGGTAGCTTTTCAGGTATTCTTCCAGCCAGGCAATGCTCTTCAGGTCCAGATGGTTGGTCGGTTCATCCAGCAGCAGCAATTCCGGCTCCTCCAGCAGCATTCTTCCGAGGCACAGCCGGGTCCGTTCGCCGCCGCTGAGGCGCGAGGTTTCCATTTCCCGGGATTCCCAGAGTTTCAGGCCCTTCAGTACGCCCGCCGCCCGCGAGCGCCATTCGTATCCCCGCTTCCGTTCGTATTCACGGGTCAGCGCGTCATACCGGCCGCCCAGCCGCTGCAGGGTTTCCGGTTCCGCCCCGTGCTCGGCAATCTGGTGCTCCAGGGAGCGCATTTCCTCCTCCATCCGCACCAGGGGATCAAACACGCTTTCCAGCGCCCGCTGAACGGTTTCCGTTCCGTCCAGTTCTCCCTGCTGGGCCAGGTAGCCGATCCGCAGGCCTTTCTGGATATTGACACTGCCGGCGTCCGCGCTCTCAATCCCCGCGATGATCTTCATCAGGGTGCTCTTCCCGCAGCCGTTGACGCCCACCATGCCCATCCGGTCCTGCTCCTGCAGGGTAAACGAAACATGCTTCAGCACCTCATGGGTACCGAAGCTTTTCCGGACATCCTGCAGTGCAAGAATAATCATACTCTGTTTACTCCGTCTCCTTCAGCATATAGATTTCGCTGACTTCCTCCCGCAGCGCAACCTTCAGTTCCACGTCTTCGCCGGCCTGGATTCCTTCCCGCTGCATGGTTTCCTCGGAAACGCGCCGGGCCAGGGCCGGCGTGTTGTTTTCGCCGCTCAGGTGCCCCAGCACAACATGCTTCGTGCCGCCGGCAATCAGCCGCAGCAGCGCCCCCGCGCAGGCTTCGTTGCTCAGATGCCCCAGGTTTCCCAGGATCCTGGCCTTCAGGGCAGGGCTGTAATGGGGATTGGCCCGCAACAGGTCCGGGTCATGGTTGCTTTCCAGCAGCACCAGGTCGCTGCCTTCAATCCGGCGGTATACCTCTTCCGTAAACCGTCCCAGGTCCGTCGCGGTGGATACGCTCACCTTTCCGCCCCACAGCCGGTACCCTACCGGATCCGCCGCGTCGTGGGGAATGGAAAAGGGCTCCACGCCGATTTCCCCCAGCCAGAAGCCTTTCCCGCTCTGAACCGTCCGGACCTGGTCCCCGCTGATCTTTCCCAGTTTTCCGCTCATCGCCAGCCAGGTATCCTGGGTGGCGTAAATGGGCAGGTGGTATTTCCGGGCGATGACTCCGGCTCCCGAAATATGGTCCGAGTGTTCATGGGTGATCAGAATGCCGCTGAGGGTTTCCGGTTTCACCCCGATGGACTCCAGCGCGCCCCGGATCATGCTTCCGCTTTTCCCCGCGTCAATCAGAATCCGCGTATCCCCGTACTGGCAGAACAGCGCGTTGCCGCTGGATCCCGAATACAGCGGGCAGAAATACATTTCCATTGCCTGTGTCCCCTGTTATAAATCAAGATGCTTTGCCACCCGTTCCTCCATCGGCGGCGGCGTCATATAATCCGGCCCGAACAGGATCGTCAGAACTTCCTTATACCTTTTGGGCACCAGGCATTCCACATCCTCAAAGGGCATCCGGATTTTCTCCGCGAACTGCTCCGGGTGCCAGACGTGCGTCATCAGTTCGAAGGCGCCGTTGGACATGTGCAGGTCGTTTCCCTTCCGGTACCGGGTCGAAACCTTTTCGTACCGTCTGGCTTTCCACGCATAGCTGAAGGGCAGCCCCATCACATGGGTTGCCCGCAGCAGGATCCGGTTTTTCAGTCCGAAGCGGCTGTAATCCACCTTTTTCTTCATCATTCCCTGCAGAAGATGCAGGTGCAGCAGGTGCAGCCTGCGGCGGAAGCCTTCCGGCGGCAGCGGATCCAGGATAAAGAAATCCGTAAAGGCCGCGGCTTTTTCCGGATCCCGGTTCATCACCCGCGGCGTCCAGGTATCCAGGTAGGTCAGTTCAAACTGCCGGTCGCATTCCGCCGGATAGATCTCCCGGAATTTGGTGAATTCCTCCCGGGTCATCAGCAGGTCCACATCGTCATCCCAGGGAATGAACCCCTTGTGGCGGATGCAGCCCAGCAGCGTCCCGCACATCAGGTTGTATTCGATGCCGTTCCGGTCGCAGATGGCCGTAATATCCCGCAGCTGGCACAGCAGCTCCTCGTGGATTTCCTCAAGCGTCAGTTCTTTTTTCACCGATCAAAGCCTCCGCCCTGTCCGCAATGGATTCCGCGTCCATTCCGTATACTTCCCGCAGATACTGCTGGTTTCCCACCACAGCGGGATACCGGTCATGCAGTCCGACCCGGTAGATCCGGCATCCGTTTCCGGTTTCCGCGGCAATTTCGCACACCGCGCTGCCGAATCCGCCCACCACATTGTGTTCTTCCACCGTCAGCAGGATCGGAAAGCGCTCCGTCAGCTGCCGTACCGTATACTGGTCCATGGGCTTGAAGCACGGAAAGCTGACCACCTCCGCGCTGATCCCGCGCCCCGCCAGCATGTCCGCAGCTTTGATCGTCTGGGTCAGGATCCCGCCGGTGCTGAGCAGTCCGATGTCCGTTCCTTTCCGAAGGGTCATGGCCGCCGGCAGGTACCAGTCGGTGACAGGGCCTTCATGAACCCTGGGTTCGTTGCCCCTTCCCAGCCGGATATAGCAGGTGCCTTCCGTCCGGATCGCTGCCCGGGTCACGGCCTCCGCCTCCGCCGGATCCCCCGGCGCAAAGCAGGTCACGCCGGGAAGCGCGCGCATCACCGCCATATCCTCCGTCGCGTGGTGGCTCATGCCGAGGCTGCCGTATACAAAGCCTCCGCCCACGCAGACAATCTTCACATTGGCGTTGGAATAGGCGCAGTCGTTCCGGATCTGCTCCAGCGGCCGCAGCGTCGGAAAGTTTCCGATGGAATACACCAGCACAATCCGGCCCGTGGCCGCCAGTCCCGCCGCCATTCCCACCATGCCCTGCTCCGCGATTCCCGCGTTGATGATCCGGTCCGGAAAGCGGTCCCAGATGGGCTGGAGCACGCCGAAGCCGAGGTCCCCCGTAATCAGAAGGATCCTGTCGTTTGCTGCCATTTCCCCGACCAGGGCCCTTACGAAAGCGTCTCTCACGGTCTTTGTGCCTCCAGTTCCTTCAGCGCTGCCTCGTATTCCTCACCCTGGGGCGTCCGGTAATGCCACAGGATGTTGTTCTCCATGAAACTGACGCCTTTTCCCTTGACCGTATGGGCAAGGATCATGCTGGGCTTTCCGCTTCCCGCGTTTTCCATGGCCCGCCGGCAGGCGGCCTGCAGCGCGCGGACATCATGTCCGTCCACGCTTTCGGCGTTCCATCCGAAATCCTTCCATTTTTGTTCGAAGGGTTCCATCCGCAGGGTCTTTTCCACCGAGAAAAGGCTCTGCATATGATTGTAGTCCACAATGGCGCACAGCCGGTCCAGTCCGAAATGCGCCGCCTGCAGCGCTGCCTCCCAGACGGAGCCCTCATCGCATTCGCCGTCCCCGAGGACCACCCAGGTTCTCCAGTCCTCCCCGTTCATCCGGGCGCCCATGGCCATGCCGGCGCCGATGCTCAGTCCGTGTCCCAGGGAGCCGGTGGAAACCTCCACCCCGGGAACGCCCTTGTGGCTCACGTGTCCGCTGAGCACCGATCCGTTGGCGTAATGCTGCTTCAGCATTTCAACCGGGAAAAAGCCCGTTTCCGCCAGGGCGGCGTAAACGGCGCTGCCCGCGTGCCCTTTGCTGAGAATCAGCCGGTCCCGCTCAGGCATTTTCGGGTCGGCGGGATTCACCCGCAGGATGCCCGAATAAAGCACCGCAATGATCTCCGCCACGCTGAAGACGCTGCCGATATGGCTTCCCCGGCTGATCCTGGCCATCTCCAGCCCGTTCCGGCGGATCAGCCAGGCCAGCACTTCCGGCCGGGTCACATCCGGCCGGCCGCCCTCAAAACCGCGGTGAACCAGTTCCTCATAGTTTTCCATCGCTTAACTCCAATCGTTAACGGACCGCTTCCGGGTGCCGTTCCCTGCTCTCTGTCGGGCTGCGCGTTTTCCGTCAGGACCGTCTTTCCCGCGCCATGTCCTCCGCCTTGCCGAAGACGCCCCGGATGGTTTCCAGCAGCAGCCTGCAGTCCAGCGCAAAGCTCTGGGTTTTGGCGTATTCCACCCGCAGCCGGTTCTTTTCCGGCAGGATCAGCCGTTCAAAATTGGCCACCGGATCCTCCTCGCCCACAATTTCATCCTGGGAAATGTAAACGATGCTGCTCCGGTCCGTCACGCCGGGCCGGACCCACAGGATGCACTGCTGCTCCTTCGTATACTGCTCCGTGTACAGCAGCAGCTCCGGCCGGGGGCCCACAAAGCTCATATCCCCCTTCAGGATGTTGAACAGCTGGGGCAGCTCGTCCAGTTTCAGCCGCCGCATGATCTTTCCGGCCCGGGTCACCCGGCTGTCGTTCTTGGCGGTGCAGCCGCCGGTTTTGTCCGCGTCCACCACCATGCTCCGGAATTTGCAGATCCGGAAGGGCTGGTTATGGTAGCCTCCCCGTACCGCCCGGTACAGCACCGGCCCCTTGGAATCCAGCTTGACCCATACCGCCAGCGGCAGCATCAGCAGCAGGCCCGGAAGGAGCAGGATCAGTGCCAGCAGCAGGTCCAGCAGCCGCTTGACCACCTTACTGTAAAAAGGATGGGAAAGCGGGCCGTCCCAGTACGGCATTTTCGGCAGTTCATTTTTCCCCATCCTGTTTGCTCCTTTCCCGTCCGGTCTGTGTTCCCCGCCCCGCTTCCGCGGCAGCCGCTGTGTCAGTCCTCAATTCCGTCCAGCACGTCGTTCAGCCGTTCCAGTTCCTCCCGGGTGCTGTACTGCAGCACAATCCTGCCCTTGTGAATGTTTCCGGTCAGGGTGCTTTTCAGCCCGGTTTTCAGCCGAAGCTTGTCCTGCAGTTCGTTCAGCTCCGCCGACAGCTGGGCCGGTTTCCGAACCCGGGCCGGTTTCTTCGCCTTTGATGCGGCGGCGGCCTGTTCCAGCTGCCGGACGCTCATGCCCTCGTCCGCGGCGCGCTTTGCCAGGCGCAGCTGCTCCTCCCGGTCGCCCACCCCGGCCAGGACCCGGGCGTGTCCGGCGCTCAGCAGGCCCGTCCGGACCATCTCCGTAATTTCATCCGGCAGCGTCAGCATCCGCAGCAGGTTGGCCACCGCCGGGCGGCTTTTGCCCAGGCGCAGGCTGACCTTTTCCTGGGTATACCCGCACTGCTTCATCAGCGCCTGGATTCCCTTCGCTGCTTCCAGCGGATTCAGGTCTTCCCGCTGGAGGTTTTCAATCAGCGCGATTTCCATCTCACGGAGAATGTCCAGGTCCTTCACAATGCAGGGCAGCGTTTCCAGGCCCGCCATGCGTCCTGCCCGGAAGCGCCGTTCACCGGCCACAATCCGGTACCTGCCCCCGTTGGTGGGCACCACCAGCAGCGGCTGCAGCACGCCCTGCTCCCGGATGCTTTCCGACAGCTGCGCAATGCTTTCATCGTCAAAGGTCTGCCGGGGCTGTTCCGGGTTCGGATCCAGTTCTCCCACCGGGATTTCCTGTATGCTGGTTCCCCATTCTTCCGTGCCTGGAAACAGGGAGTCCAGCCCGCGTCCGAGCCCGTGCGTCTTTTTCGGCATTGTATCGTTACTCCAATCTCACTTTTACTTTTTGCCCTTGTTCCGGGCCAGGACTTCCTTTGCCAGGGCCTCATAGGCCATGGCGCCGGTGCTTTTCGGATCATACAGGCAGATCGGCTGCCCGTGGCTGGGCGCCTCCCCCAGCCGGACGTTCCGCGGAATCGTCGTGGCAAAAACGGCCTTTTTGAAGTGCTTCTTCACCTGGTCCACCACCTGCAGTCCCAGGTTGGTTCTGCCGTCCAGCATCGTCAGCAGGATGCCTTCAATCTCAAGATGGGGATTGAAGGAACGCTTCACCCGCTGGATGGTGTTCATCAGGCTGGTAACCCCCTCCAGCGCGTAGTATTCGCACTGGATCGGAACCAGCACCGTGTCTGCCGCCGTCAGCGCGTTGATCGTCAGCAGGCTCAGGCTCGGCGGGCAGTCCACAAAAATATAATCGTAATCGTTCACCACGGGGCCCAGCAGCTTTTTCAGGTAAAATTCCCGCCGGTCCACGCTGACCAGCTCAACCTCCGCACCGGCCAGGCGGATATCCGATCCGATCAGGTGCAACTTTTTGATTTCCGTCTTTTTGATGCATTCCTGCAGGGGGGTTCGTCCCATCATGGCGTCGTAAACGGAGTTCCGCTCGTTTACCCGGCCTCCGAGGCCGCTGGTGGTATTTCCCTGCGGATCCAGGTCTGTCATCAGCACCTTTTTCCCGGCTTCCGCCAGGGCCGCGGAAAGATTCACCGCCGTCGTCGTCTTGCCGACGCCGCCTTTCTGGTTCGTAATCGCAATAATCTTGCCCATGGAATCTCCTTCTGTCCTCTCCGCGAGGGCACAAAAATACTTATATATTATACGCTCTTCATGGGGGCTTGTAAAGAAAATCCCCTCAGTCTTACTGAAAAACAGCTGCCATGCGGCAGCTGTTTTCTTCAGATCAATCCGGCCAGGTACTCCACCACGCAGGCAATGATGGCCACGGGGAAGAGTCCGGCGCCGAGCCACGCGGCCGCGGCCCCTGCCGCCAGTGCCGCGGCCCCTGCCAGGGGATGGCGGGCCGCGTCAATCATGGCCGGAAAGGTCATGACGGCCAGTGTCACATACGGCACATAGTAAAGGAAGGACCGGATAAAACGGTTCCGGATCTGTTTCCGGATCAGCGTCAGCGGCAGGGCCCGCACCGCCAGGCTGACAGCAGCCCCCACCAGGATTGCAATCCAGATTTCGTTCTGTGTCATGCCTGCTCCCCTCCTGTCTCTTCATCCTTTAGGGGAAACAGCAGGGCTGCCGCCGCTGCGATCACCACCGTCAGCACCACGGTCCGGGTGCCGGACGAAAGGGACGGCAGCAGCCGGTCCGCGCCGAAGCTGAGCAGGAAGGAAACCGTCACCACGCCGGCCACCACCCGGTTTTTGCGGGCCGGCGGAATAATAATCGCCAGGAACATGCCGTAGATGGCGACGCTCAGGGCAATGACCACCTCTGCCGGCAGCACGTTTCCCGCCAGGATGCCGCAAAGGGTTCCCCCCGCCCACATCAGGTCCGCCAGGATAAACGCGGTCCACAGGTAGGTGCAGGAAACATACCCCGGCCGGGCCACTGCCAGGCCGAAAATCTCATCCGTAATACAGAAACCGGTCACCAGGCGTTTGCCGGCCCCGGCATCCGGGGAAACCCGCTGGCTCAGCGCCGCGCTCATCAGCAGGTACCTCATATTGGTCACGAAGATCACCGCGGCAATCTCCCACACCGCCGCCCGGGCGCCAATCAGCGCATACAGCGCGTATTCCCCCGCCGACGCGTGGTTCAGGATGCTGGCAACCCATCCCTGCAGCGGGCTCACCCCCGCGCCGCGGGCCGTGATTCCCAGGGAAAAAGCCACCGCAAAATATCCCAGGCCGATGGGCAGTCCGTCCCGGAGCCCGTTCCGGATCATCAGGCGCTTGGATTCCCGGTTCCGATTGTTCATTTCCGAATACTCCGAATCAAAAGACTTGCCGCGTAGCACACCGCGGAGAAAAGCACAATGGTCGCGCCCGCGCTGGTATCCAGGTAATAGGACAGGATCAGTCCGGACACTCCGCTGACCATCGCGATTCCGACAGACCAGGCCGCGTGCTGCCTGGAATTCCGGGCCAGGTTCCGGCCCGCCGCCGCCGGCAGGATCAGCAGCGCGTTGATCAGCATGACCCCGACCCAGCGAATGCTCAGCATCACTGCCAGCGCCACCAGCACCACGAACCCGCACTCAATCAGCCGGGTGGGAATCCCCCTGGACCGGGCCAGCATGGAGTCCACGCTGGTCAGCAGCAGCCGGTTGTACAGCAGTACCCACACGGCCAGCGTCCCGGCCAGTGCCAGCAGCAGGTACAGCAGGTCCCCGGGCGTCACGGCCAGGATGTCGCCGATCAGCAGGGAGGAATATTTGGCAAACTGCCCGCCCCTGGCCAGGATCAGCAGTCCCGCCGCCACAGACGTGGAGGAAAAAACCGAAATAATGGTATCCGTGGAGGCGGAGCCGCTCTGTTTGATCAGGCAGATCATCACAGCCCACACCACGCCGAAAATCAGCATGGCCGCCAGATCGTTCCGAAGCCCCAGCACGATGCCCAGGCCGATTCCCGTCAGGGCGGAATGTCCCAGCGCGTCGGAGAAGAAGGCCATCTGGTGATTCACCGCCATCGTTCCCAGCAATCCCAGCATCGGCGTCAGCAGCAGCACCGCCAGCAGCGCGTTTTTCATAAAGTTGAACCGGAAAGCGTCCATGGGAAGAATGGCTTCCAGGATTCCGTAAATCCCTTCCATCAGGCATTCCCCTCCTCTTCCTTCTCTCCCGTTCCGAAAACCGACTCGAACTCCGGAGAGGTAAAAACCTCTTCCGTCCGTCCCTGGACCAGCACGCTCTTTTCCAGCAGCACCACGTGGTCCGCGTATTCCCGCACGAACCGCAGGTCGTGGCTCACCAGGAGAATGGCCATATGCCGGGTTCTCCGCAGCTCCACCAGCGTATCCAGGAACATCTTCAGGCCGTTGCGGTCAATCCCGCTGACCGGTTCGTCCAGCAGCAGCAGGTCCGGGGCCGGCTGCAGCGCCTGGGCCAGCAGCACCCGTTGCAGCTCTCCCCCGCTGCAGCGTCCCAGCGGCCGGTCCGCCAGCTCCGCAGCATCCACATCCGCCAGCATTTTCCGGACCTGTTCCCGGGTCTTTTTGCTGACGCCTGTCCAGACCGGCCGCGCCGTCAGCGAGGCCGCCAGGTAGTCCAGCACCGTCAGCGGCATTTCCCGGTCAAACTGCAGCACCTGCGGCACATACCCGGTGCGTAGATGCGGAATGTCCAGTCCCCGGCTGTCCACGTGCCGGATGCTTCCCGTGTGGGAAAGCTGGCCCAGCAGGGTCCGGATCAGGGTGGTCTTGCCCGCTCCGTTCTGGCCGATCAGCACCGTCAGCTGCCCGCAGTGAATATGCATGGAAACATCCTGCAGCAGCACCTGTCCGCCCCGTTTTACGGATATCCGGTCCAGATCGATATGGCACAGGTCGCAGTGGTGAAGCATCGTAGCCGGCCTCCTTGAATTTCGCCGAATAATGGCGTATTATAGCATAGAATCCATGGACTGTCATCTTTCAGATCGGATAGGAGGAACATCATCATGATTGCGCTGGCCTGTGACCATACCGGGGTTGCCATGAAAGCCGAAATTGCGAAAATGCTGGATGAAATGGGGCTTGCCTGGAAGGATTTCGGGAATTACGACGCCGCTAACCGGAACGACGATTATCCCGTTTACGGATACAAGGCGGCCCGGGCCGTCGCGGACGGCGAATGCGACCGCGGAATCCTGATCTGCGGCACTGGCATCGGCATCGGCATTGCCGCCGGAAAAGTAAAGGGCATCCGGGTCTGCACCTGCAGTGATGTGTACAGCGCGGAGCTGAGCAAGCGCCATAACAACAGCAACATCCTCACCATGGGTGCCCGCGTGGTCGGAATCGAAGTGGCCAAAATGATCGCCCGCCACTGGCTCACCGCCGAGTTTGAGGGCGGCCGCCACCAGCGCCGGATCGATATGATTGCCGAAATTGAAAACGGAACCTTCACCCCGGAGGAATAATCCCCTGCAGGCAGGATAAAAGGCGCGTCGCCGACGCGCCTTTTTCGTTGCTCTTCCGTTGTTATACCAGCCTCATGCCGGCTTCCGTCTGCTCCTTGTTGTACCGTTTGATCAGCGAATGGATCCGGTCGTAGGGATTCAGCAGGGCGCTCAGGCTCCGATCATGGTTCAGCGTGGCAATGATGTAGGAAATATATTTGCTCATGTCCGCTTCCACGAACCACTCGGTTCCGGCCAGCGCCGGATTCCGGTAGGTCAGGTTGGTGGAAATCACCCGGTCGATCAGTCCTTCCCGGTAGGCTTTTTCGTAGCCTTCCAGGCCGTTGGTAAACAGGGCGAAGGTGCACCCCGCGAAAATACGGTTGGCTTTGCGCTTTTTCAGTTCCCTGGCCAGGTCGATAATGCTTTCGCCGCTGGAAATCATATCGTCCGCCACGAAAACGTCCTTGCCTTCCACGCTGTCGCCCAGGTATTCATGGGCCACAATGGGGTTCCTGCCGTTCACCACGCGGGTGTAATCCCTCCGCTTGTAAAACAGGCCCATATCCAGTCCCAGTACGGAAGCGTAGAAAATATTGCGGTCGATCGCTCCCTCGTCCGGGGAAACAATCATCATGTGCTCCCGGTCAATCTTCAGCGTCTTGTTGTTCCGCAGCAGCGCCTTGAAAATCTGGTAGCTGGGCATCACGCTTTCAAACCCGGCGTTGGGAATCGCGTTCTGCACCCGCGGGTCGTGGGCGTCAAAGGTAATGATGTTGGTCACGCCCATATTGGTCAGTTCCTGCAGCGCCATGGCACAGTCCAGGCTTTCCCGGGATGCGCGGCGGTGCTGGCGGCCTTCATACAGCATGGGCATGATCACGGTAATCCGCTTGGCCTTGCCGCTCATGGCTGCAATGATCCGCTTCAGGTTTGCAAAATGCTCGTCCGGACTCATGGGAATCTTCTGGCCGAACATTTCGTAGGTCACGTTGTACGCCCCCGGATCCGTCAGGATATAGATATCATATCCGCGGATGCTTTCCTTGATCATGCCCTTGCCCTCCCCGTTGCCGAAGCGGGGGCAGGAAACATTGATCAGGAAATCCTGGCGTTCCATACCGGGAGTCGTCCGCATGTCTCCGGGTTCAGACTCCTCTGCATAGTCCCGCCATTTTTTCAGCCAGTTGTTGACCTTTTCGCCGATTTCCTCGGTTCCCGGCATGGCAATCAGTCCGAGAGGCCCGACCGGATAAGTCAGAAAAGAATCCGTGTTCCATCTGTTCACGAAATCAGTCATGGTGCTCCTCCCTCAGCGGTCACAAGGATCAATACACACACACAATGAATATAGCACAATTCCTTTTTTATGAAAAGTGATGATTTGGTCGATTCCGGTTCATTTTCGTCCATGCGGGATTTTTTTCTTCCGGATTCCCGCAGAAAAAGCGCCGGGCGGAATGCTTTCCGCCCGGCGTCCCTGTTTGTTTCAGGTTCCGTCCTGAAGCTTACTGGGCAACCTCGTCCAGCATAGCCAGTCCGGCTTCAATATTTTCAATATACTTGCCTTCAACGCTGATTTCGCCCATGGAAGTGTCGCCCACCTCGTCCGGCCGCCACACGGTCAGCTTGATGGTGTCCCCGGCATTTTTGCCTTCCATGCTGTTTATCAGGCCTTCATTGTTGGAAATGACGTTTCCGTCCACTTCCACAATGATGTCCCCGGCCTGAATCCCGGCCTTCTCCGCGGGGCTTCCGGCGTCAACGCTGACCACGTAGGCACCGTTGGGCCATATGCCGTTGCGGCTGTTCAGGGTCACAACCGTGACGCCCAGGCGAGGTTTCCCGACCCGGCCGGAGTTCTGCGCGGCTTCCGTTTCCTGGGGTTCTTCCTTCTGTTCAGCCTGTTGCACGGCCGCAGTGTTGCCCAGCGCTTCCTCAATCACCGGCTTGGCGTCGTTGATCGGAATGCACATGCCGATGGATTCAACATAGGACGCGTTGTAACGGCTGCCGGTGTACTTCAGGGTAGGAATGCCCACCAGCTGTCCGTCCAGGTTGAACATGCCGCCGCCGCTGTTGCCGCTGTTGATGGCCGCGTCCGTCTGGATCATGGTGTTCACAACGGTGTCCTTCCGGCCGAAGCGGTCGACGGTGGTGGAGTCGGATTCAATCTGCCGGTCCACACCGGAAACGATGCCCGCGGTCACCGTCTTGGTGAATCCGATGGGATTGCCGACCAGGAAGCACCATTCGCCCACTTCCAGCGCGTCGCTGTCACCCAGTTCCACAGGCTTCAGGTTCAGTTCCGGCGCGTAAAGCACCGCCACATCCGTGGCTTCATCGGAAGCTACCACCGTGGCATCGTACAGGTTTTCCTCATCGTTGTCCACGGAGATCTTCAGGCTGTTGGCGCCTTCCACCACATGGTAGTTGGTCAGCACATAGCCTTTGGCGATCACAACGCCGCTGCCGCTGCCGTACTTGACTTCCCGGGAGGAGTCGCTGCCCCGGCCGTTGTTTCCTCCGTTGCCGTTGCCGTAGCCGTTTCCGTAACCGTTGCCGTAGCCGTTGCCATAGCCTCCGCCGATGAAGAAATCGAAGAAGTCATAGCCGTTGCCGTAGCCGTTGCTGTAGTTGCTCACCAGCTGGTAGTTGTTGACGCCCACCACGCTGTCCCGGACCTTTGCCACCGGAACGGTGAAGTCCACGGCGGCCGTCGTCGTGGGATCCGCTTTCGCGGCGGAGGAAGTCTGCGCTGCGGTCAGCGCGCTTCCCGCCAGCACGCACACAAGTGCCAGCGCAATATATCCAAGAGTCTTTCTGTTGAAAATCTTTCTGATCATTTTGCAAACCTCCTTTCGGTTTCGACTGTATTGTATCCGCCCTTTTTGTCCGGAATATGAACGGAAAATGAACAATTCAGTTTTAAACCTCAGGATTGAAGAGGAAGGTGCCCGCCCAGTAAATCTCGCCGGCGATCCATTCCTCCTGCACGCCTTCAAAGAAGAAGCACACCCGTTTCATCCCGGTGTTTTCGCAGAGGGTATTGATCACCGCGTAGCACAGCAGCCGTTCGTTCTCCGCGCCCCCCGCGGCAATCGCCTCCCGGCATTTGCCGGAAAGGTTCACCAGCAGCGTATCCCCGTGGGAGGCAACGCCCAGCAGGTCATCCTCCTGCAGGTTTTCCGGCATGGGAGAATTCATGCCTCCCTCCGCGTCCCGGCGGTCCGGTCCCTGCAGCAGCGCCCCGAACTGGACCCGGGGACTGTCGGCAGTTTCCCGGTCCACGGCCTTTTCCGTCCGGATCAGCCGGCCGGCCTTTTCAAAATACACCTGGGCGCTTCCCGTCAGGAAAACGCCGAAAACACTCCTGCGCATGAGGCCGCCCAGGACCGTTCCCACCCGGTACCGCTCGCTGTTCACTTCCGTCACCGGCGTGTCGCCGATCCGGAAGCAGACCGCCGCCGTTCCGGGCACGAAGGTGGTCAGGGTCATTGTCACCGCCGCCATCAGGCAGGGAATATCCGTCTCCCATCCGTCCACCAGCTCCTGCAGGTCGTCCCGGAAGCTGAGGGTAATCAGCTTTCCGCCCTCCTCCATTTCGCTGACCACCGGTTCATGCACCATGTATTCCCAGAGATCCGGCACGCCGGCGGAAGACAGGCGGCTTTTCACGCTTTCGCTCAGGGCATCCAGCAGCGCGGAAGACAGCTGGCTGGTGGTCTGCCCGCTGAACGAAATCCGCCGGCTTTCGCAGGCAATTCCCCGGCCGTCCTCCAACGGGCGGTAAATGGTGGCCTCCGCGTTCAGGGCGGTCCGGGAGGCATCTCCTCCCTGGGGGGTTCGCCGGGCTTCCATCTGTTCCCACAGCACCGAAAGGTTCTCGTCCGCGTGCCCGGCCAGGGAGCCCATCGGCAGCCGGCCGGCGCTGTCCATGGCCACGCTCTGCCCCGCCGTCAGGACGTTCACCGTCCGGATTTCCTCCAGGTTGCACAGGGTGGTGGAAATGGCCAGGGAAAGCCGGTAATAATCGCTGTAGGACAGCTGCAGCGCTGAAGAGGAAAGATTCACCGTGCAGATTCCGCGGCTGATTTCCACCGGGATTTCCCGGAAAATCTCCAGGTCCCGCTGCAGCCCCAGGGACCGGTTTCCGTTGATTTCCTCCAGCAGCTTCCGGATCAGCGCCTCTGCGGTATCCAGCAGGTCCGCTTCCTCCAGGTGCACGTTGTGCACCACCAGTTTCTGCTCCTTCTGCTCCGGAACATACAGCAGGTAATCCCCGGGCTGGCGGACCACCCGGTCCCCGTCCGGCGCTTCCCAGCTGACGATCGCCGGCGACAGCGTGGCAACGGGAGCGGTTTCCTCCCGGCCCGTGCGACTGCATCCGGTCAGCACTGCCGCCAGGCAGAGCGCCGTCAGCAGGCATACCGTTTTTCTCCTCATGTCGCCGCACCTTCTTTCGGAAAGCTCACCCGGAATTCGGATCCCCGGTTCGGTTCGCTGCTGACGGTGATTTCGCCCCCGTGCATGGTTACCAGCTGCTTGACGATGCTCAGGCCCAGGCCCGTGCCGCCTGTTTCCCGGCTCCGCGCCTTGTCCACCCGGTAGAAGCGTTCAAAAATATGCTCCTGGTCCTCCGGCGGTATGCCCACGCCGTTGTCCCGCACCCGCCATACCAGTTCCTCCCCTTCCTTCCGGAGGGAAACGGAAATCTGCCCTCCGTCCGGGGAATACTTGATGGCGTTGTCTGTCAGGTTGTAAAGAATCTGGTTCAGCCTTGCCCGGTCCCCGAACATCTGCATTCCAGGTTCAATATGGCATTCCAGCCGCTGGCCGCGCTTTTCCGCCGCCGGGGTCAGCAGGTGGATCACCTCCGTTGTCAGCCCGCTCATATCCACGCTTTCCCGCTTGATTTCGCCCTTTTCGCTGTCCATTTTGGTCAGTGTCAGCAGATCCGTAACAATTCCGGTCAGCCGGTCAATTTCATGGTTCATGTCCTGCATGAACTCCCGCCGCAGCTCCTCCGGCATGTCCGGCTGGTACATCACCGTTTCCAGCATGATTTTCATGGTGGCCAGCGGGGTTTTCAGCTCATGGCTGGCATTGGAAACAAACTGGTTGCGGGTTTTGTCCAGCCGTTCCAGCTGGGCCGCCATGGTATTGTAGTTTTCCGCCAGTTCCCGCAGCTCCCCGCTGCCCTTCACCGGCACGCGGACGCTCAGGTCGCCCTTTCCCATCTTCCGCATGGTCCGGCTCAGGTTCGTGATCGGTTTGCTCACAACCTGGCTCAGGATCAGGGCCAGGACCAGCGCTGCCAGCGCAATCAGCACGAAAACGCTGATCAGCTTCCACTGCACGGTGCCCAGGGAATCCATCAGGCCCTGGATCCGGCTCACAAACAGCAGGGCGCCGATGGGCCCGTCCGATCCGTCCATGGCGTGTACGCTGTAGGCCAGCTGTCCGCTGTAGTCGTCCCCTCCCATCCGGTCCGCGTCCGGTTCTCCGGGGGAATGCATTCCGTACGCCTGCTCCGCGCTTCCCCCGAGCACCCGCAGCACTTCCTCCAGCTGCAGGCGGCGGCCGTTCATCTCGTGAAGGGTGTCATACTGCACCTTGCCGTCCTGGTCCAGCACCATCAGCCGGCCGTCCATGGCCTCCGCGTTTTCACGCACAACCCGGCTCAGGTCTTCCACGGAATTGGCAGCAAAAAAAGGAGCCGCAGCGGCGGCGGCTTTTTCCGTCAGCAGGCTGTCCTCCCGTGTTTTCTGTTCGAAAAGATAATCCCTCACCAGGCCGGTCAGGTTCGTGGCGGCCACCGCGAAGCTGATTCCCACAATGACAAAAAAAGCCAGCAGGATTTTCGACCTGATGCTGGCTCCGAGAAATTGCTTAGTCCTGATCCGTGAAATAGTAACCAACTCCCCATTTGGTGAAGATGAATTCAGGCTTTGAAGTATCCCGTTCAATCTTTTCCCTCAGGCGGCGGATATGCACGTCCACCGTACGGGCATCGCCGGCGTAATCGTATTTCCATACGGTTTCCAGCATCTGCTCCCGGCTGAACACCGTTCCCCGGTTGGTCACAAACATCTGCAGCAGGTCAAACTCCTTGGCGGTCAGTTTCACATCCCGGCCTCCCAGGGTAACGCTGCGCTTCACCAGGTTGATTTCCATGTCGTGCACCCGGATGTTCCGGTGTTCCTGCTGCTGCAGGTTTCCGGATACCCGGCGGAGAATGGTCTTGATTCTCGCCTTGACCTCAAGAATATTGAAAGGCTTGGTCATGTAGTCGTCCGCGCCGTATTCAAGGCCCAGGATCTTGTCCATGTCCTCGCCCTTGGCCGTCAGCATGATAATCGGGATATCGCTGTGTTCGCGAATCCGCTGGCACACGGAAATCCCGTCCAGCTTCGGCAGCATGACATCCAGCAGGATCAGGTCAAAATTGCCGCCTTCAAACATGGAGAGCGCTTCTTCTCCGTCCATGGCGCTTTCCGTCTCGTATCCTTCCTGTTCCAGCGTATACTTCAGGCCCTTGAGGATCAGAGGCTCATCATCAACCAGGAGAATCCGCTTTCCCAACGATAACACCCTTTCACGTCCGATGACTGATGTTTTCCATATCACGTCGATTCTATCTTAATTTTTCGAAAAAAGCAAGAGTTTGTTACAAATCCCGTACAATAAAACAGAAATCTTTTACGAATTCTTTTCTTTTGCCGGTGAAACTGCCTTCAATCCGCAAAAAACCAGGCCTGCGGACACCAGCACAAAGGCAGCGATGGCAATGGTTCCGGAATGCTCCAGGATCTTTTCCCAGCCTTCCTCAAACACAAAGGAGATCTTGTTGTCCCGGAAAAACTGGAAAAACGCGCTGATTCCCAGCAGCGCCGCCGCCGCGGGAAGGGGCCACCAGCGTTTTCCCCGGATGCAGCCCCGGATCATGATCCAGAGCAGCAGTACCGCGCACCACACCTGTTCCAGGCTGACAAAGCTGGTCACAAAAGCCCGGATGTAGGGATACTGCAGCAGCATTTCCCAGCAGATCTGCGCCCCCAGCAGGCATACGGCCGTCCGTTCGAAAACCGCTCCGTCCCTCCGGTCCGCCGTTTGCCGGCGCAGGGCAGGAACCAGGCAGACCAGCGCTGTCAGCGCTTCCAGCACAAACACGTTCAGGTAGGCGTCTCCCCAGGCGTTCGTCCGGCTCAGGGGGAAGAACTTCAGCCACCCCGCCTCCACCGGGTTTCCCAGCCCGATGTAATCCATCCACCCCTCCGCAACCCGGGCCAGGCAGATCATCACGCATCCGGGGGCGGCGAAAAGGTCCAGCGCTTTCCCGGTCCGGATTCCGCCGATTTTCGCCGCAAGCGCGGCGCCGGCGGTCATTCCGGCGCATCCGCAGACGAAGGAAAGCGTCGTCGGATCCAGCGAAAGCATTTCGTCAAAATATCCGTCAAAAAGGTTGCTGCCCAGGTCGTGCACCAGATACCCTGCCTTGGAGGCAATCAGCCCCAGCAGCACTCCCAGCAGCGCGGTCCAGAGGACCGTAATTCCGGGAAGGCCTTCCTTTTTCAGCCGGAAGAAATAGAAAACCATGCCGGCTGCCAGGCCGGCAATCATCAATCCAACCGCAAAGACCGGGCTGTCTGTCAGCAGCATTTTCTGCAATCCTCCGTTTGTTCCGGTAGTTTCCCTGTATTATACGCTTCTCCGTTTTTCCGGTCAAACAGGATCCTTTCCTCTTTTGCGGTTTTCCTCCGTCTGCGGATCCCGGTAGATCTGCATCAGCAGCAGGCTTCCTTCCTGAACGGAGACGGACGCCGTCTCCCCCGGAATCACTTCATTGCTGATCCCGTACTGCCAATCGGTACGGATTTCCCCGCCGTTCAGCGGGTATTTCGCTCCGGTAATGTCAATCCCCCGCGCTGTACCGCAGATGTTCAGCAGCGAGAAATACTTTACGCTGTCCGGGATCAGCACCCTGTTCCGGCTGACAGGCCGGATGTCCGACCAGTCGTCTGCCAGCATCGCCGTTTTCCCCTGTTTGTCCAGCCAGTGGAGCAGTGAAAGATTTCCGATCGTATGGTCCATCCGCCCGCCGGCTGCTCCCAGCAGCAGGAAGTCGCCGAAGCCGCGGCGCACTGCCTCCCGGGCGGCAAAGACCGTGTCCGTATCGTCTTTTTCCCGCGGCAGTTCGATAATTTCCGCTCCGCCCGCAGGTTTTTCGCAGGAATCAAAATCCCCGACAATCAGGTCCGCCTCCGCATGCAGTCCTGCCCGGTGGCGCAGTCCGCCGTCGCAGAAGACGAAGAAGTCGTCCGGCCGCAGGTACCTGCGGATCCGGCTGTAATCCCCGATCGGAGCCCCGCTGACAATCACACACCGTGCCATGCGTTTCGTCTCCTTATCCGTTCTCTCATCCGCGCAGCGCCGCTGTCACCCGCCGCTTGTACCCCAGAAATTCCGGCGTCAGCGCAAAATCCTTCCGCTCCTCCCGGGGCGTTTCGATCCGGATTTCCTCCCGGATCATACCGGGAGAACCGGTCAGCAGGCAGATCCGGTCGGACAGCAGAATTGCTTCATCCACATCGTGCGTAATCAGGATTGTGGACAGACTGATACTGCGCATCACAGACAGATACCATTCGTGCATCTGTCCCCGCGTGATCATGTCCAGTGCGGAAAACGGCTCGTCGAGCAGAACCACCCCGCGGGAGCACAGCCATGTCCGCATCAGCGCCGCCCGCTGCCGCATACCTCCTGAGAGTTGGGCAGGATACAGCATCTGCGTCCCTTCCAGGCCGAAGGTGCTGAAATGCACGTCCGCTTTCTTCCGGGCTTCTTCCTTCTTCATCCCGGCAATGACCATCGGCAGGCAGACGTTGTCGATCACCCGCTTGTGCGCCAGCAGAAGATCTTTCTGAAGCATATAGCTGATCTGCCCGGGTTTCCCGGTCACGTCCCGTCCCTGCAGGAAAACCTTCCCCCTGTCCGGCAAAATCAGCCCGGAGATGATATTCAGCAGCGTCGTCTTGCCGGACCCGCTCAGTCCCAGGATGGAGACCAGTTCCCCCTCCTCCAGGCTTACCGTCACATCCCGGAGCACAGGCTTTCCGTCAAAATCCTTAGTGATTCCCTCCGCTCTCAGCAGTTCCATTCACTTTATTCCTCAGGCAGGTAATCGTTGGTGAATCCGCTCCCGGTCAGGTCGCGTCCTGTCAGTCCGTTCCGGTGCAGCCAGCTGTAGAATCCGTTCCAGCGCTCCGCGTCGAACCGCCCCCAGCCGGAGGCGTCCGCCAGATACTGTGTGGAAATCCATTCCTGGCTGGCAAGCACCAGTTCCCGGGCGTCCTTCAGCGATCCGGTGGTGTCCCCGGCAATCAGCATGTCCGCGGCTTCCTGCGGATGTTCGACAGCGTAGGCGTATCCCCTTGCGGTCGCCGCCAGGAAAGCTTTGGCTGTTTCGGGATCGTTCTGCAGAAATTCGTTGTTCGCGAGAATCACAGGCGTGTAGTAATCCAGCTCACGCTCCAGGGAGGCAAAGTCCCAGTAGTCGCATGCAACGCCGCTGAGTTTTGCGGCAATGCCGCTCCATCCGTAGAAAACCCACACCGCATCCGTCTGATGGGCTGCCAGTGCGGCGGGTTCATCCGTGATATTGTTCGGAATCAGCTTAACCTTGCTGAAATCCGCCCCTTCCTTCTCCATGCAGTAGCGGATCATTTCCAGCTCCGTCGGGATTTCCCATGTGGCATAGACCCGTCCCTCCAGTCCTTTGGCGGAAGTGATGCCGTCACCCGCCCTGCTCAGGATGCCGGAGGTATTGTGCTGCAGGATCGCCGCCACGGCGGTCACTCCCAGCGGATCATCCCGGTCCAGTGCAGGGGCCATGGTATCCTGCGCGTCCACCGCAAACTGTGCCTGTCCTGCGGCGCACATCAGCAGCGCGCCGTCTTCCGGCGGCTGCACGACGGTCACGTCCAGCCCGGCTTCCCGGTAGTATCCCAGCGCCTGCGCAGCATACACGCCGGTGTGATTCGTGTTTGGCGTCCAGTCCAGGCAGAACACAATCTTTGTCAGTTTCTTTTCCTCCGCGCAGGCGCCCGTGCACCCGGCGAAAATCATCATCAGGCCCATCATCAGAGCAATTGCTTTCTTCATTTTTCCGTTCCCTTCCTTTCCTTTTGCATCCATGGCATGGAAACCGTCCGCAGCAGTGTCACCAGGCGCATCAGCACAAGGCTGACGATTACCACAAGAATGATCACCGCGAACATTTTGTCAAACGCATAGGCTTTGCGCACCCGGGTCATATATACGCCCAGTCCCTCAAATCCGCCCAGCCATTCCGAGATCACCGCGGCCACCACCGCGTAGGACGCGGAAATCCGGAGTCCCGAGAAGAAGTATGGCAGCGCGGCCGCAAACTTTACATGCCGGAAAATCTGCCCTCGCGTGGCGCCCATGGAACGGAGCAGCGCGATTGCGTCCGCGTCCGCGCTCTTGAACCCGTCCAGCAGGCCAACCGCGATCGGGAAAAACGTGGTGAGCACCACCAGAGCAATCTTCGGTGCCACGCCGAATCCCATCCACAGCACCAGCAGCGGGGCAATGGCGATCGTCGGGATCGTCTGGGAAGCTACCAGCAGCGGCAGCACAGCCTTCTCCAGATTCAGGAACCGGTCCATCCCGCAGGCCAGAAGAAAAGCCAGCGCCGTCCCGATCAGCAGTCCGGTCAGCGCCTCTTCGACGGAAACCCACGCGTGGCTCATCAGATTCGGAAAATCCGCTGCGAAGGCTTTCACCACATCCACCGGCGAGGGCAGCATATAATCCGGAATCAGCCCGGAAACCGACAGTCCCCACCAGATCAGCAGGATCAGCAGGAACGCGGCTGCCGGAAGCAGCTTATCCCTGATACTTTCCGATCTTCTTTTCAATCGAAAGAACCTCTCCTTCAGGCTTGTAGGAAACCTTGACATAGGCGGCCACCGCGGGAGCGCCGGCCCTGATGGCAATATGCTGGCATTCCTTCACGATGTCCATCAGTTCGTCATAAGGACCCTCGATCGTGGTTTCAAACGGACCGACAAAATAGTTGTATCCCGTGGATGCGATATACGCGATCACCTCATCCACAATCCGGCAGAGTTCCTCGTCGTCCGCAACCGCGGGCAGAGACTGAATGGCAACGCTGGCTTCCATGGCAAATATCCTCCCCGATCATAAAATTAAAAGGCGCTTCCCGTAAGAAAGCGCCTTGAAAAAACAGATCCACGCTTCCCTACGGTAGGATAACCTACATCAGGTTCCAAGGGTCGGACCCGAAAGTCCTCTCAGCCGTAAAGGCACCCCCAGCGACTTTGTTCCTGAGGAACGGCGACTATTATACCACATTCCTGACCCCTGTCAACCGATCGGCCATCCTGTATTTCCTCTGTACACATTCTTGACGTCAGTCCCTCCGCCGTACTATGATTGCGGTGCGATGAAGGAGATCCAGTAGGGAAAGTGCTCACCCTGTACAGAGAGCCGCCGGCCGGTGCAAGGCGGTCAGGGCCTTTTTCCGAATTACCCTCCGGAGCTGCAATCCCAACCCCGTTTAGGGAAGTAGGAACGCCGGGTGCGCCCGTTACCGCGCGAAGGATATGATTGTATCCGGAGGCTGTCCGGCGGACAGCGAAAAACTGAGGTGGTACCGCGAGTGAATTCGCCCTCTGTGCTCTTTTGAGCACAGGGGCTTTTTTCATGAAAGCGGTCCCCGGAAAGAAGGGTTGTCCATGTCATTCGGTGAACTCGCGCTCAAACTCGGTATGCTCCTGGTCTTCTTCGGTGTCATGATCTTCGTCGGCTTCTACTGCCGGAAGCATTCCACCGACGTAAACGGCTTCGTTCTCGGCGGACGCAGCGTCGGCCCCTGGCTGACCGCCTTCGCCTACGGAACCTCCTACTTCTCCGCCGTTATTTTCGTCGGCTACGCCGGCCAGTTCGGCTGGAAATTCGGTATTGCAGCCACCTGGGTCGGCATCGGCAACGCGTTCATCGGTTCGCTCCTGGCCTGGGTCATTCTCGGCCGGCGCACCCGGATCATGACGCAGCATCTTTCCAGCGCCACCATGCCGGACTTCTTCGAGAAGCGTTTCAACGCGAATTCCCTGAAGATTGCCGCCTCCGTGATTATCTTCATTTTTATGATCCCCTACACGGCCTCCCTGTACAACGGCCTGAGCCGCCTGTTCAAAATGGCGTTCAACATTGACTATTCCGTCTGCGTGATCGTCATGGCGGTGCTGACGGCAATCTACGTCATTGTCGGCGGCTACATGGCCACCGCGGTCAACGACTTTATCCAGGGCATCATCATGCTCTTCGGCATCGTAGCCGTCATTGCGGCGGTGCTCGGCAGCAAGGGCGGGTTCATGGCTTCCCTGAACGGCCTGGCCGCCGCGCAGGATCCCGGCATTGCCAACGGGACCGTTCCCGGCATCTTCGGATCCTTCTTCGGGCCGGATCCCCTCAGCCTGCTGGGCGTCGTCCTGCTGACGTCCCTGGGTACCTGGGGCCTGCCCCAGATGATCGGCAAGTTCTATGCCATCAAGAGCGAAGGCGCCATCCACAAGGGAACCATCATTTCCACCTTCTTCGCCATCGTGGTTGCCGGCGGCTGCTACTTCCTGGGCGGCTTCGGGCGGCTCTTTGCGGAGGAACTGGGCGCCGCTGCCGGCGGAAACCCGGCCGGCGGATTTGACAACGTCATTCCCACCATGCTGCAGTCGCTTTCTCCCTTCCTGATCGCCGTGGTCATTATCCTGGTGCTTTCCGCCTCCATGTCCACCCTTTCCTCCCTGGTACTGACTTCCTCCTCCACCGTGACGCTGGACCTGCTCAAAGGCCGGCTTGTCAAAAACATGGATGAGAAAAAGCAGCTCCTGGTCATGCGGGTGCTGATCGTTGTGTTCATCATCATTTCCGCCGCCCTGGCCATTGTCCAGGCCAACTCCAGCATCGCCTTCATCGCCCAGGCCATGGGCGTCAGCTGGGGCGCCATGGCCGGCGCCTTCCTGGCTCCCTTCCTCTACGGCCTGTACTGGAAGCGGACCACGAAGCGCGGCTGCTGGGCTTCCATGCTTTTCTCCACGATCTTCATGATCATCGATATGCTGAGCAACCTGAAGGTGCTGAATATCAATCTCGGTTTCCTCCAGTCCCCGATCAATGCCGGCGCCTTCTGCATGATCGCCGGCCTGGTGCTGGTTCCCCTGGTCAGCCTGCTGACCAGGGCTCCCGACAAGGCGGTCGTGGACAAAATCTTCAGCTGCTATTCCCGTAAGGTCACGGTGACCGCGAAGGATTCCATTGAAACCGAAGAGACCTGACATCCCGCCGGATTTCCAAAAAGGCCGGAGAGCATTACCGCTCCCCGGCCCTTTTGGATTCCCCCCAAAGCTTATCCGTTGAAAACCCTGGAGGTGATTTTGACGGCATCCCGCACATCCTTCGCGTAGTAGTCCGCGCCGATGCTCCGGGCGTAGTCCTCCGTCACCACGGCGCCGCCCACCATCACCTGCGGCGGATTGTCAAGCATTTTCAGCCGGCGCACGGTTTCCGCCATGGCCGGCAGCGTGGTGGTCATCAGCGCGCTGAGCCCCACCAGCCGGATTCCCTTTTCCTGCGTTTCCTTCACAATGGTTTCCGGGGGCACGTCCCGTCCCAGGTCCCGCACCCGGTACCCGTAGTTTTCCAGCACCGTGATCACGATGTTCTTTCCGATGTCGTGAATATCTCCCTGTACGGTCGCCATGATCAGCGTTCCGCGGTCCGCGCCCTTTTCCCCTTTTTTCAGCAGCGATCCCCGGATTTCCTCAAAAGCCGCCTGGGCTGCCTGGGCGGCGGAAAGCAGCTGCGGCAGGAAAACCTTTCCCTGTTCGTATTTTTCCCCGGTCTGTTCCAGCGCGGGAATCAGCTCCTGCTCCACAAGTTCCATTTCCTTCCGGGTCTGCAGCGCCCGGACGGTCAGTTTTCCGGCCTCGTTCCGCAGCCCCCGGCGGATCGCCTCTCCCAGGGTCATCTCCGCCGGTGCCGTTTTGCCATCCGCGGGACGGTTTTCCGGGGATTCTTCCGCGAAGCGCTCCACATAGGCCCGGCATTCCCGGTCCTCCCCGGTGAGCACCCGGCGGGCGGCAATCAGGTCCATGATTTCCTTGGTGTTCGGGTTGACAATGGGCATCGTCAGCCCGGCCTCCAGCGCGCTGGCCAGGAAAGCCGTCGTCACCGTCATCCGGCTCGGCAGCCCGAAGGAGATATTGCTGACTCCCAGCACCGTGCGCAGTCCCAGCTTTTCCGTCACCATGCGGACCGCCTTCAACGTTTCCCGGGCCTGCTCCTGCTGCGCCGAAACCGTCAGCGTCAGGCAGTCGATCCACACATCCTCCCGGGGAATCCCGGCCGCCAGGGCCCGGTTCAGTATTTTTTCCGCTATGGCAAAGCGTTTTTCCGCCGTGTCCGGAATCCCGTTTTCATCCAGCGTCAGGCCCACCACCGCCGCGCCGTATTTTTTCACCAGCGGCAGCACCGTACGCAGGCTTTCCTCCTTGCCGTTCACGGAGTTGACCGCGGCCTTTCCGCTGTAAACCCGCAGCGCGGCTTCCAGCGCCTCCGGATTCGTGGTGTCCAGCTGCAGCGGAAGGTCCACCGCCGCCTGGATGGCCTTCACAGCCTTCGGCAGCATGGTGACTTCATCCACCCCCGGATACCCCACATTCACATCCAGCAGGTCCGCCCCGGCGTCCGCCTGGCGGATTGCCATTTCCACCAGGTAATCCGTGTCGTCCTCCAGCAGCGCCTGCTGCAGGCGTTTCTTTCCGGTCGGGTTGATCCGCTCGCCGATCACGCGGATCCCGTCCGTCCGGACGCAGACCGGGCCGGAGCAGACAGCCCCGCCCACCGGCGGCCTTTCCGCTGCCGGAAAAACGGTTTTTGCCAGGGTTTCAATAAACGTCGGATCCGTTCCGCAGCATCCGCCGCGGATTTCCGCGCCGGCAGCCGCCAGTTCCTGCATGGCCGCGGCAAACTCTTCCGCGTTCACCCCGTATTTTCCCGTCACCGGATCCGGCAGTCCTGCGTTGGGCTTGGCAATTACCGGCAGCGTCGTATTTGCCCGGATTTCCCGGATGATCGGAATCATTTCCTTCGGTCCCAGGGAGCAGTTGACGCCCACGGCGTCCGCCCCGAGGCCTTCAAGGGTCCGCGCCATGGAGGCCGGCGTGCATCCGGTGAAGGTTCTCCCCGTGCTGTCAAAGCTCATGGTCACCAGCACGGGCAGGTCGGTGGTTTCCTTTGCCGCAATCACCGCCGCCCGGGTTTCCGTCAGGTCGCTCATGGTCTCAATGGCAATCAGGTCCGCCCCGGCGTCCGCCCCGGCCTTCATCACTTCCCTGTAAAGCCGGACGGCTTCCTCAAAGGGCAGGGAGCCCAACGGCTCCACCATCACGCCCAGGGGGCCCACATCCAGGCCGGCCATGGCCCCGGTTTCCGCCGCGCATTCCTTCGCAATCCGCACCCCCGCGGAAACAATTTCCTTCACGGTGTATCCCGTATCCTTCAGCTTCAGTCCGTTGGCCCCGAAGGTATTGGCGTAAATTGCGCGGCTTCCGGCGCGGATATATGCGCGCTGCACCTCCGCCACCATTTCCGGCGCGGTAATATTCAGGGTCTCCGGAATCGTTCCGGGCTTCATGCCGCTTCGCTGCAGCATGGTTCCCATGGCGCCGTCCAGCAGCACCGGAAGCTTACGTTCCACAGGTTTTCCCCCTTTTCCGGTATTCGCAGTTTTCCCGCAGCCCGCAGCAGGCGCAGCCGCGTATTTTGGCTCCCTGCGGTATATCCGCCAGGCCGATGATTGCCGTCACGGACTTGCAGGGCAGCAGCAGGAAGCTCTGGTTCGCGGTGACTCCCAGCCTTTTCCCCGCGTCCAGCGCCCGCAGGAAGTCCGCCTGCAGGCTCAGGGGCAGATCCCCGTATCCGGGACTGAACCGGTCTGTCAGGTACTTTCCCTGGAACCGCTGCCGGATTTCCTCCTCTGCCGCGTCGCAGGCGGCCTCCGTCCAGGCGCTCCCGCAGGCGTCCATCACGGCCGCCCGGGCCATGTCCCTGGTCTCCCATTCCTTTTCAAGCCGGTCAAACCCTGCGCCGAGGGTCACCGCCAGCAGCGCCGCGGCGTCGCATTCTGCCAGCATTTTCTCCGCCAGGGTTCCGGGAAGCGTCAGCCCGGCCTCCGGCAAAGCAATGCCTTCCCGGCCCCGTTCGATCCGGCAGGTCCGCCAGGTCCAGCGGGGCGTAACGCGGCTTTCCAGCGTTTCGGCCGTTTCCTCCGCCATCCGGCGGATTTCCCCTTCCGCGCCGGCAGCCCGCATATACCGCAAGGCCTCGTCCACCGGCACCCGGATGCTTCCGTTCATTCCCGGCACCCCAGAATCTCGGAAAGATTCTTCATAATGCCTTCCGCCACTTCCGGCTTGTTCATGGTATAAACATGAATATGGCGGATCCCGTTGGCAATCAGGTCGATAATCTGCTCCGTCGCGTAAATGATGCCCGCCTGTTTCATGGCCGCGGGGCTTTCGCCGAAATAGTCCACAATGGCGCGGAACCGCTGCGGCACATCCGTTCCGGACATGGCCACGCTGCGGGTCAGCTGCTTCGGATTGGTTATGGGCATAATCCCGGCAATGATCGGCACGCTGATTCCCGCTTCCCGCGCCCGGTAAAGGAAATTGAAAAACACCGCGTTGTTGAAAAACATCTGCGTGGTCAGGAAGTCCAGTCCCGCGTCCGTTTTCTCCTTCAGGTGGCGAAGATCGTCCGCCTTGTGAGCGCTTTCAATGTGGCCTTCCGGATAGCAGGCCCCGCCGATGCAGAAATCCCCGTTTTCCCGGATGTCCCGGATCAGCTCCACCGCGTAGCGGTAATCCTCCGAAACCCGCCCGTCCTTCGGAATATCCCCCCGCAGCGCCAGGATGTTTTCAATGCCGTTTTCCCGGTACAGCTTCAGCATCTTCATGACATGTTCCCGGGAAGAGGATACGCAGGTCAGGTGCGCCAGCGTCGGCACCCCCAGGGTTTTCTGAATATCTGCGGCAATCCCGGTGGTAAATTCGCCGGTTCCGCCGCCGGCGCCGTAGGTTACGCTCATGAAATCCGGTTTCAGCCGGGCAATGGTCCGCGCTGTTTCGGCGGTTCTGCTGTATGCGTCTGATGTTTTCGGCGGGAACACCTCCAGGGAAAAAGTGACCCCGTTCCGTTTCAGCAGTTCTGAAATCCGCATCGTTTTATCCCCTTTGCCGTGTTGTTCGGAATCCCTTTGAGATCCTCCGGAAAGGATTATATCATAGGATCCTGTTTCCTTTCTGTTTTTCTTGACAGGCTTTCGTCTTTCCGTTACATTTATTCACTGAAAAAACAAGCGGGAGGATCACCCATGAGCCAGCATTTTGAGCCTACTTTTGAATCCCTGCGTACCTATTCCGCCCCGGACTGGTTCCGGGATGCCAAATTCGGCATCTGGAGCCATTGGGGACCCCAGAGCGTTCCGATGTTCGGGGACTGGTACGCCCGCAACATGTATGTGGAAGGAACTCCCCAGTATGAATATCACCTGCGTCACTACGGCCATCCTTCCAAATTCGGCTACAAGGACATCTGTGCCCTCTGGAAAGCGGAGCGCTTTGATCCGGAAGCCCTGGCGGATCGGTATTACAAGGCGGGCGCCCGTTACCTGATGACCCAGGGAACCCATCACGACCACTTCTTCAATTACGCCTCAAAAATCAACCGCATGAACAGCGTCAACGTGGGCCCCGGCAAGGACATCCTGGCCCTCTGGAAAAAGGCGGCGGACCGCCTGGGCATGCCTTTCGGCATCAGCGAGCACCTGGGCGCTTCCTTCTCCTGGTGGCGGGTCAACAAGGGCTGCGACAAGTCCGGGCCCTACGCCGGCGTTCCCTACGACGGCAACGACCCGGCCTGGCAGGATTTCTACCACGCCAACCAGGAGCACGGAACGGAGGATCCCGGCGCCGCCGCTCCCTGGTATACCTCCAACCCGGCTTTCCGGGATTACTGGCTCCGCTGCGTCAGTGAAATGATCGACCTTTTCCATCCGGATCTCCTGTATACCGACGGCGTTCTTCCCTTCGGGGAGCACTGGATGGACCAGCAGGGAGATCCGTCTCCGGAAGCCTACCGCCTCGGCCTGGAGGCCGTCGCCCGGCTTTATAACACCTCCATTGCCGATCACGGGGAAAACCGTGCTGTGTATCTCCAGAAGGACCGCCGTCCGGAAATCTTCAGCGTCGGCGTCCTGGATATTGAAAAGAGCCAGCTTCCCGGCATCATGCCCGAGCCCTGGCATACGGACACCTGCATCGGCAACTGGTTCTATGATGTGCATTACCCCTACAAGAAACCGGAACAGATTATTGAAATGCTGGTGGACATTATCTCCAAAAACGGCGTAATGCTCCTGAATGTGCTCCAGCGGCCGGACGGCACCATTGACGATGATGCCGTATTCATCCTGGACCGGATCGGCGAATGGTTTGCCGTCAACAGCGAGGCCGTTTACGGCACCCGTCCCTGGCGCGAATTCGGCGAAGGCGAAACCCGGGTCAAAATTGACGGCTTCACCGAGCAGAAAACCGAATGGAACCGCAGCGATTTCCGCTTTGTCACAAAGGACGGAGCGGTGTACGCCTTCATGATGGGCGCCGCCGGCGGCGATGCGGTTACCCTGCGCAGCTTTGCGGACCGGCAGGTCCGTTCCGTGGAGCTGCTGGGCGTCGGTGCCGTTCCCTTTGCGCAGAATTTCGGCGTGCTGACGGTTCAGCTGCCGGACCGACTGCCCTCCATCTGCGCCAACACCCTGAAAATCCTGTAATTCCTTCGCTCCCGCAGGGTCCCCCGCCCGTTTTTCCGGAATGAAAAGCGGTTCCGGGCCGGGTCCGGCCGCGGGAGCAGGAGGCTCAAAAAACAGTTGCGGGTTCGTCCTTTTCCCTGTAAAATACCATTCAAATAATGCAGCGCGCTTCTGCGGCTGTTCTTCAAGGAGGAAAAAACGCATGAAAAAAGTTCTGGCAATGCTTCTCAGCCTGCTGCTGGCCGTTTCTTTCTGCGTTCCGGCCCTGGCCGTCAACGAGGACGTGGAGGGGGAACTGGTCATCTATACCTCGATGTACAAGGAAATCGTGGACATGATGGACCAGGCCCTGAAGGCGGAATTCCCGAACCTGAAGCCCGGCAATGACGGCAGCTTCTTTTTCCAGGCCGGAAGCGGCAGCCTGATCACCAAGATCTACGGTGAAATGGGTCCCAACCGGGATCAGGCGCTGGGCTGCGATCTGTTCATGGTGGCGGAGCCGTCCTTCTCCCTGGAGCTGAAGGATTACGGTTATCTTCATTCCTTTAAGGTGGAAGACGCGGACAACCTGCTGCGTTTCCCCTATGACAGTGAAGGATACTGGTATCCGATGCGGGTCTGCAACATGGTGCTGGCCTGCAACCCTGAAAAGGAACAGGATTTTGCCGCCCGGGGCATCAAAATCCCGAAGTCCTTCCACGACTTTGCCTATGATCCTTCCCTGAAGAACCTCATCTCCATGGGCGATCCCATGACCAGCGGCACCTCCTACGCCGCCGTTGTCGCCCTGACGGACAAGTACGGAGAGGAATACCTGGACAAGCTGGCCGCCAACAGCGTCATGCGTGAGTCCGGTTCCACCGCCATTGCCAAGCTGCAGAGCGGCGAATGCGCAGCCCTCATGATCCTGGAGGAATCCATCCTGAAAGTGCTGCACGACGGGGATGCCGCCGGAACGCCCGTCACCAACCTGAAGGTGATCTATCCGGAGGACGGAACGGTCCTGATTCCCTCCACCGTGATGATCGTGGCGGAGGAGCTGTCCAAAAACGTGAACACCGATGCAGCGGAAGCCGTAGCCCGGTGGTTCCTGACCCCCGCCGGCCAGGAAGCCGTGCTGAAGGGCTATATGCACTCCGTGCTGAAGAACATGTCGGAGATCCCTTATGATTCGGTCAGCACGGATGAGCTGATTACAAAGGATATCGGCGTCAACTGGGAGCGGGCGTACCACGACCGTGAAAAAATCAAGAACCTGTGGACCGAAAAGGTTACGCAGTAAAAAACTGAACGGGATCATTTCCGGACGATGGATACACAGAAAAGCAAAGCATCGCTGATTACAAAAACCGGGCTGGCAGCTTGTTTGCTGCTGGGCCTGGTTTTCATATTCCTCGGAATACGGGGCCGGCAGAAGCTTTCCTCGGAAGCGCTGAGCACGGAGGAAAGCTACCAGGCGATCTACGCCCTGTCGGGAGACCTGTCCGCTGCGTGGAACGACAGCCTGTCCGCGGACCTGGAAAGCCTCGGCGCCGAAGCGCGGAAGCCCCTGGAGGAAAAAGCCTCCGCGCTGCTGAAGGAAACCTGGGAAAGCCGTGAAGCCGGCGCGGGAGAACGGGCGGAACGCATCGGCGCGGAAAACGCCGGAACCCTGTGGAAGATGCTGTATGTTTCCGCCCTGGTAAACGGGCCCAAAACTTCCTCGGCCGTCCGCAAGTCGGTCATCGCGCTGCCGGCGGACAGCCGCTCCGCCCTCCGGCGGCAGCTGCTCCTCTGTATGGGGGATGAATCCCTTCCGGCGCCGGAAATCCTGGGAGATGCCCTGGAAGGGCTCACCGGTTCCGAGCGGCAGGCCGCCCTCCTGCAGTGGTTGGTCACCGCCTCCGGCGGAACAGAGGATCCGGTATCCGAACATGTCCGGGCCCTGAAAAAAAGCGTCCGGGACAAGAAAAGCCTGCTGACCGCCTTTGAAATGTGTGCGCGGGGCGAGCTTTCCTGGCTGTGGATGCTGATCATCAGCAACGCCAGTACGGTCATCCTGGTCGGCGCGGTGCTGATCCTGGATGTGGTTCTCCTGGCCGCGCTGATGGCGGCGGACCGCCGGTGGGTGTTCAATGTCAAGTGGGGAATCATCCTGCTGATCATTGACTTCCTGCTGCTTTTCCAGGTGCTGCCGGTGTTTTATATGGGCTTCCGGGGATTGTTCCCGGAGGGAACCTTCTCCCTGGATACCCTCCGGCGCCTGTTCAGCTATTCCCTGAACGCGGAGGCGCTGAAAAACACGCTGATCGCCGGTTTTTCCACCATGATTCTGGGAACCCTGATTGCTTTCCCGCTGGCCTGGCTGGTGGGCCGCACCAACCTGTACGGAAAAAAGTTTTTCCGCAGCCTGTTTATCATGACCTATATGGTTCCCCCCTATGTGGGCGCCATGGCCTGGCTGCGACTGATGAACCCGAACGTGGGCACGGTGAACCTCGTTCTGCGGTCCCTGTTCGGCCTGGGCGGAACCTCCGGGCCGCTGAACGTGTATACCCTGCCGGGGCTCATCTGGGTTCTGACCACCTTTTATTATCCCTATGCCTTTATCACCATCAGCCGGGCAATGGAAAAAATGGATCCCTCCCTGGAGGAAGCCGGCCGCATTTCCGGCGCGTCCCCGCTGAAAACCCTTTTCACGGTAACGCTTCCGATGATGCTTCCCTCCCTGATTGCCGGCGCGCTGCTGGTCTTCATTGCCGCCGCCAGCTGCTACGGAATTCCCTCCATTATCGGCACCCCCGGCAATGTCAGCACCGTCACAACGCGGATCATGGAATATGTGTCCATGGGGCAGCAAAGCATGAACGACGCCATTGGCCTGGCGCTGTTCCTGATGATTGTGGCGCTGGTGATTCTGTTCATCTCGGACGTGGTGCTGGCCCGCAGGCAGTATATTACGGTTTCCGGCAAGTCCGTGCAGCCGGCGCTGGTGGACCTGCGCCGCTGGCGCATTCCCCTCACGGTGGGGGTAGGCCTGTTTGCGGTCGTCATGGTGGTCATCCCCTTCGCCACCATCCTGTCCACCTCCCTCAAGGTGGATCTCGGCAAAAGCCTGCTGGTGCCGGGAAATTTCACCATCGCCAATTGGACCTCCGTTTTTTCCCGCGCTGAAACCCTCAGCTGCCTGAAAAACTCCCTGATCTACGCGTCCGTCACCGCCACCGTGGGGCTGATCATTTCCTGCGTAATGGGATATCTGCTGCAGCGCACCCGTATCCGGGGCCGGTCGATTCCGAACTTCCTGATTACCTTGGGCTCCGGCACGCCCTCGGTGGTCATCGCTCTGGGGCTGATCATGACCATGCGGGGAAGCTTCGGCATCAATATTTACAATACCGCCTATATCCTCATCATCGCCTACCTGATCAAATATCTGATGATGGGAATGCGCACGGTGGTCTCCGCCATGAGCCAGATTCATGTGTCCCTGGAAGAAAGCAGCCAGGTTTCCGGCGCCGGATGGCTGACCACCATGCTGAAAATCACCGGTCCCCTGATCTTCCCCTCCATCGCCGCAGGCTGGTTCCTGATCTTTATTCCCAGCTTCTACGAGCTGTCCATGACCACCCTGCTCTACACCAGCACCACCAAAACCATCGGTTTCCAGCTGTATGAGTACTGGACCTTCACCAGCCAGCCCATGAGCTGTGCCATGGCTTTCGGAATCCTGCTGATCGTCATTCTGCTGAACTTTGTACTCAACCGCCTGACCAAAGGCAAATTCTCCATCTGAGGCCAGGTTCCGCCTCCCGGGAAAGGAGTAAAAAGCACCGATGTCAACCGTATCGATCCGCCACATTTCCAAAGCGTTCGGAAAAAACATGGTCCTGAATGATTTCAATGAAACCTTTCAGGACGGGGAGTTCATCACCCTGCTGGGGCCTTCCGGCTGCGGCAAAACCACCATGCTGCGCATCATCGCGGGGTTTGAAAAGCCCACCGGCGGTGAACTGTATATCAACGATCAGCTGGTTTCCGGCGGGAAGACCTTCCTGCCCCCGGAAAAGCGCGAAATCGGCATGGTATTCCAGAGCTATGCCGTCTGGCCCCATATGAACGTGTTTGATAACGTCGCCTACCCCCTGCGGATCCAGAAACAGGATAAAAACCAAATCCGGGATGCGGTAAACCGGGTGCTGGAAACCGTCCATCTGACCCAGTATGCGGACCGGCTTCCCAGCCAGCTGTCCGGCGGCCAGCAGCAGCGTGTAGCCCTGGCCCGGGCCCTGGTGGCTTCTCCGAAGCTGATGCTGCTGGATGAACCCCTCAGCAACCTGGATGCGAAGCTGCGGGAATCCATGCGCTTTGAAATCAAGGAGATCCAGCGGAAAACCGGCATCACTGTCGTGTACGTCACCCATGACCAGACCGAGGCCATGGCCATGAGCGACCGGATCTTCCTGATCAACCGCGGGGTGGTGCAGCAGAGCGGAACGCCCCGGGAAATCTACAACCATCCGGTCAGTCCCTTTGTGGCTGACTTCCTGGGAAAAGTGGACTTTTTCCGTGGAGAGGCCGGCAGCGGAAAAATCATTTTCCCGGCCATGGCCGGCCAGGCCGTTTCCTATGACGGCAGCATTACCGGAAAAGCCATCGCCGCCATCCGGCCTGAAAATCTTTATCTGTCAGAAGACGGCCCCCTTTCCGGAAAACTGGAAAAGTTGTATTATCTCGGAGACGTGAATGACTGCCGGATCCAGATCGGAGATACCCTGGTCCGGGTCACCGTCCCCGGCTATCTGCTGGATACCCTGCAGACAGGCCAGGACGTCCGGTTGCAGATCCGGAACCTGATGGTCTTCCCGGATGACGGACAGCTGGAGCAGGACCTGTCGATCCGCACCTGACCGGGATCACCGGCAATCAAAACAGAAAAGAGGAAACGGAATCAATATGGAAAGCGAAAAAATCTTCAGGCTGCTGGTCATCAATCCCGGCTCAACCTCCACCAAAATCAGCCTTTTTGAAAATGAAACGGAGCGGTTCTGCGACAGCCGGTTCCATGACGCGCCGGTTCTGCTGCAGTATCCGCATGTGAATGACCAGGTGCCCTTCCGTTATCAGGTCATTCTGGAAATGCTGGCCGAACAGGGAACCGACCCCTCAGATATTGACGTATTTGTGGGCCGGGGCGGCAGTGCCTGCACCCAGCCCAGCGGCGTCACCGTGATCGATCAGAAGCTGTATGAGGATACAGCCGCTGCCGTCGGCGGCAGCGAGCATGCCGCCAAGCTGGGGGTCATGCTGGCCTGGAAATTCGCCCAGGCCTATCAACGGCCGGCCTATACGCTGAACCCCACCAACGTGGATGAATTCTGCGATTATGCGCGCCTGACGGGCATCCGCGGCCTCTACCGCGTTTCCCATTCCCATTTCCTGAACCACAAGGCGGTTGCCCAGGCCCATGCCGCGGCCCTGGGCAAGCCCTATGAGGAATGCAACCTGATCACCGCGCATATTGACGGCGGCGTCACCATCGGCGCCCACAGCGGCGGACGGATGATCGACGGCACCATGGGCGCCGACGGCGAAGGCCCCTTCGCTCCCACCCGGATCGGCAGCGTCCCGGTGCTGGAGCTGCTGGACTATATCGAAGCGCATTCCGTGGAGGAGGTCCGGCGGATGTGTTCCCGTTCCGGCGGATTCGTCAGCCTTTTCGGCACCTCCAATTCCGATACCGTCCACGCACTGGTGGAGCAGGGGGATAAAAAGGCCGTGCTGGTCTGGAACACCCTGATCTACCAGATTTCCAAAAGCATCGGGGAAATGAGCGCCGTCCTCTGCGGAAAAGTCGATGCCATTGTGCTCACCGGCGGCCTCATGCGCTTTGAGGATATCGCCGCCGGAATCCGGGAACGGTGCGGATGGATCGCCCCGATCCGGGTGTATCCGGGGGAAATGGAACAGGAAACCATGGGTCTCTCCGTTCTGAAGGTCCTGCGGGGCGAGGCAAAGGCCATGATCTACAGCGGCAAAAACGTCTGGCAGGGATTTGAAGGCATCTCCTTCTGAGGCGTTTCCCGGTCTTCCGGTTCGGTTATCCGATCAGTTTTTTCTGCTGCAGCAGCTGCTCCCGGATGCGGAAAAATTCATCCGCCTCCGGGTTTTCTGTTTTTTCCGCCGTGCGGACTCCCTTTTCCGCCGCCGTTTTCTTTGACGGCGTCTTTCCGCATATGGTATGATATGCCCGTTCACCTGATCACCCGAAAACAGAAAACCGGCCCTTCCAGGTTCCGGATCCTGCGGAAAAGGCGGAAGCCGCCGGAAAGGAATAAAGCATGAAATATTGTCAGGAATGCGGAACCGCGCTGGTTCCGAAGCCGCTGGAGCATGAGGGAATCATCCCCTTCTGTCCGAAATGCGGAGATTATCGCTTTCCGATGTACAACGTTGCCGTCAGCATGATTGTCGTCAATGAATCAAACCGGAACCTGCTCCTGGTCAAACAGTACGGAAAGGATTTTTACCGTCTGGTTGCCGGATATGTCAATCGTACGGAAATCCTGGAAGACGCGGTCGTGCGTGAGCTGAAGGAGGAAACCGGGCTG
Organism: Clostridia bacterium; assembly: GCA_017526525.1. Taxonomy (GTDB): domain Bacteria; phylum Bacillota; class Clostridia; order Christensenellales; family Aristaeellaceae; genus Aristaeella. The sequence goes on from JAFXRG010000032.1 coordinate 37,361, forward strand.
ACGGCGGATCGGACGGTTTTTAACCGTACGCGTTTTTTCGAGCCCTCCAATACGCTGATGTGCAACTTTACGGTCTATGTGAAGGATGACCGGGAAATGAATCCGAATGAGGAAATTGACTCCTTCGGATGGTTTTCCTTCGGGGAAGCCCGGAAAAATATCAATCCGGAAAAACTGGCCGGGCGCTTCCTGAACGCGTTTCTGGATGACCTCGGCGTCTGAGCGAAATTCTTTTGGCCTGCAGGAAAATCCTGTCCGGAAACCGTGGAACAGAGGCCTTCCTGTGATATAATGGAACGTAAAAAAGATTGTTTGCATATCAGCACCCGATCGGACCCATTGCGGAAGGCAGGTTAATGAGCATGAAAAAGAGGAGCGGCACTCCCCTCATCGCACAGATCAAAACGGTCTGGCATGATCTGAATCAGACGATCTATGTGGGCGATCGCCTGCGGGAAAACCTGTCCGCCCTGACCTTTGTCAGCATCTTTACGATGCTGCTGGGGCTGGTGCTGATCGTGTACAATTTTTTGATCCAACGTCTTCCCTTCTCGGATGTTGCGGTGCTGATGTCCTTTGTCACGTTCGCAGCCGGCGCCGCGTGCGCCTTCTGCAGCCGGGTTCTGAAAAAGCGGGAAATCGCCATTCTGATTCCCACGCTGTTCTGCGTGGTGGTGTTCACGGTTTACGCCGTCACCGGGTACCTGGAAGGCACGGGCATTCTCTGGTCCCTGCTGCTGCCCATCGGAATGTGTTATTTTATTTCGGTCAAGCTTGGAATCCTTCTCTCCCTGTATTATTCCCTGCTGTATTTTCTGTTGGCATTTACCCCCCTCGGAGCCCGGGTGGCCGCCTATTACACGCCTGCCTTTATGATCCGTTTTCCCCTGGCGTATTTCAGTCTTTCGGTCTTCACCGCCATTGCCATGATCCAGTACCACCGTTATGTGCTGCTGGAAATCCGGTATACCGAGCGGCTGAACGCGGAAGTCGCCCGCCAGACCGCCGTGGCGGAAGAGCGTGCCCGGAAAATCGAGGAAATGTCTTTCCTGACCATCCAGACGCTGGCCAACGCCATCGACGCGAAGGACCCCTATACCAAAGGCCATTCCACCCGCGTCAGCCAGTATTCCGTCCGGATCGCGGAAAAGCTGGGCTGGAATCCGGAACGGATCAGCGACCTGCGGTATGCCGCGCTGCTCCATGATATCGGAAAAATCGGCGTGCCCGATTCGATCCTCAACAATCCGAAAAAGCTTTCGGAAGTGGAATATTCCATCATCAAATCCCATACCACCATGGGCGGTGATATCCTGCGGGACCGCACCATGATCCGCTCGGCGGAGGACGTCGCCCGCTGTCACCACGAACGTTTCGACGGCCGGGGATATCCCGCCGGGCTGAAGGGCGCGGAAATCTCCGAGGAAGCGCGGATTGTCGCCATTGCCGATGCCTTTGACGCCATGTCGTCCAACCGTATTTACCGGAAAGCCTGTGACCCGGAATACATTCGCCGCGAACTGGAACAGGGCAGGGGCACCCAGTTCGATCCGGAATTTACCGGAATCTTTCTTCAGCTGCTGAAGGAAGGCGTGCTGGATGAAATCCTGCAAAAGGACACGCCCGAAAACACCGGCAGCGCGGAATCCCCCTCCGCGCTGCTGCAGGAGGTGGTGGAGGCCTTTGCTGCCCAGAATGCGGCGGATTCCGTGGATATCACCACCGGGGTCATGTCCCGTTCCGCGGGGGAAGGCGCCATCGCCAAGCGGATGCAGCAGGAATCCGGCTGCTTTGCCTTTGTGGATATGGATAATCTCAAAAAAATCAACGATACCCTCGGCCATGAAGCCGGCGACAAAGCGCTTCGGCAGTTGGGCGAAACCCTCCGGGCCTGCCTGGGAGAGGAAAACCTCTGCTGCCGTCTGGGCGGGGATGAATTCCTTCTCTTCCTGCCGGGCTTCACCCGGGAAGCCGCCGAAAAGCAGATCCGGATCCTTATCAGCAAATTCAACGAAAACAAAGCGTCAGACCCCGTCACCTCCATCGCCACCCTGTCCGCCGGCCTGGTCATGTGCACCCCTTCCGATACCTATCTGACCGCCTACAACCGGGCGGACAAAGCCCTTTACCATGTCAAGCAGAACGGCAAAAACGGCTACAGCTTCTTCAATGAGGAAAGCGAACTCGATACCACGGACGTGAACCGCCTGGTTCCGGGAATCCGGTCCGCCGGCCGGTACGACGGCGGCCTGAACGTGGAATACCGGCATTTTGCCAGGCTCTATGATTTCATTGAAAACCTGGAAAGCCGGTTCTCCCAGCCCTTCAAGCTGGTCCTGATTACCCTGACCCCTGCCGAGGGAACCGGCATCCATATTGAAGAACAGGAAAAAGCCATGTATTATATGGAACAGGCCATCCGCCAGACGATCCGGGGCGTGGATGTACTGACGCGCTACAGCAGCCGGCAGTACCTGGTGATCCTGGTGGGCGCCAAGGCCGAGGGCGTGCAGGGCGCTGTGGACCGGATTTTCCGCGGCTATTACAAAATGAACGGCAGCGGATCCTTTATGCCGGGCTTTACCGTAGCCGATCCGGAGGAAGCCAAGGAACGCGGCACCCTGTAACCGGCGGCCGCCCGGTCAGAAAGCAGACAAATCAGGAGGATTCAGATGAAACCCATTGAAGAAAATTCCCGCTGGGATCCGGAGCAGGCCGACCGCCAGGCGCGGCTCAGCAATTTCCGGCTGCTGGCGGTCATCCTGCTCATCGCCGCCCTCGGCGGAGCATGGCTGATGTTGTCCGCAGCCTACCAGAAGAAAACCGGTGAGGTGCAGCTGAACGCTTCCATGACCTTTGAGGAAGCGGACCGGGCCCTTCTGGAAGCGGGTTTCCGCCCGATGAGTGAAAGCCGCCGGCAGGGAAACACCTCCTTCCGCACCTATGACAGCCGGGAAGTCTTTGGCTTCATGCCGGTATATTCCACCCTGGAAACTTCCGGGCATGAATCCGAAAAATGGCTTCGGCTGAGCCATGTCTTTGAGGAAAGCGGAAACCACGCCGCGGCCGATCCGGGCGAAATCTGCCGGAAACTGACAGAAGATCTTACCCGGCAGTACGGCAGTCCGAAGGAAATCAGCAATGCCGCGGGAAAAACCTGGCAATGGGAAAGACAGGACCGCAGCGTAATCTCCCTGGGATATATCATGCAGTCAGTGCCGATGCTCAGTTATCTCTGGACCGTCGTCGGCCCCTCCGCGGTCAGCCGGCTGCCGGAATCCTTCCCTGCCCCCTGAAAAAAGGCTCCGGTTTTCTCCTGCCGGGATCACCCTTTTTGGGCTCTTTCCCTCCGTACATTCTTTGTTTTTTGAAGTCCGCAGGATTGAGCAGCTTCCCAAAAAGTGGTAGAATAATCTGTAATATTTTTATGGAGGTACCCTCCCCCTTGCTGAAAAGCCTGACCTGGAAGTTTTTCCGTTACATGGTGCCCTCTGTGGCGCCGAATGTTAAAAATGACATCGACCGAAAAAGTCTCAGGAGTATCTTTTTCATCGCTGTCGTCGTGCTGTTTTTTGAAACGGCATCCGTCATTCCCTTTCTTCTCGCGAACCTGAATCGTATGGATCATCACGATTTAGTCAGCCTGTGCTGCGTCTGCTTTTGCATCGTTCTCTGCGGAGCCGCCCTGTTTTTTTCCCGGAGGCTGTCCCGGAACGCGGATCTCCGGCACAGCAGCTTTTTTATTTTCAAAATCACGTTCTTTGTTCTTTTTACCGTCTGGGCCATCTTTGTCGATATCCGCCATTACAAAATCGGTAATCAGATGCTGTCCTTCTTTGTTGTAAACCTGATCATGGTCTGCTTTGTTATTTTCAGGCCCTGGCTCGGAACCATCCTGGTGAGCGCTTCCTATGCGGGCCTCTATCTGTCCGCGTATTCCATCGACAAGGCCGCCGGAATTCAGCCGCTGAACTTTATCATGCTGGCTGTCGCGTCCGTCGCCTGCAATGCAATCCGCTGCCACGCCCAGATCAACAGTTCCAGCCAGACAATCCGCCTGAAGGAAGCCAACGCGGCGCTGAAAGCGGCCAGCCGCCGGGACGGGCTGACCAGGCTCCTGAATCGTCTTGCGCTGGAGGATGACGCTGAAAAGCTTACCGGCCGCAAAATGACGGTTTTCATGGTGGATATCAATTATTTCAAGGAAATCAATGACCGTTACGGGCACGCGGCCGGGGACGCAATCCTGAGACAAGCCAGCGAGGAACTGCTCCACCTGTATCCCGGCGCCCATTATTACCGTTACGGCGGAGATGAGTTCCTGGTACTGACCTATAAGATGCCGGAAGAAAACTACGGTTCCGATACCTATGATTTCACCGTTCCGAAGTATAAGGCAAAAATTCTCCTCTCCATCGGAAACGCCCAGGGATGTCCCGCTTCCTATGATGAGTTGTTTGCCCTGATTTCCGAAGCGGACAAGGCGCTTTATATTACAAAGCAGCGCACGCATTCGGTGGAATTCGGAGGGCATGAGCGCCGGAAAAGCAGAGGTGTGAACCATTGATCCGTGAAATTGTCCATGATCCGGTTTTTCTGAGCCGAAAATCCACGCAGGCTTCCCGGGCGGATCTTCCCATCGCGGCGGATCTGATCGATACGCTCCGGGCCAACCTGGATCACTGTGTCGGCCTGGCCGCCAATATGATCGGCCGCACGAAACGGATCATCGTGATTGCCAACGGCCCGCTGATCATTGCCATGCTGAATCCGAAAATCCTCAGCAAGTCCGAAGAATACGAAACCGAGGAAGGCTGCCTTTCCCTGGAAGGAACGCGAAAAACAAAGCGCTACAAGTGCATCCGCATCTCCTGGCAGGACCTGCAGATGCAGGAACACATCGCCATTCTTGACGGATTCCAGGCACAGATCGTTCAGCATGAAATCGACCATTGCAACGGTATCCTGATCTGAAAAAAACCGGTTCCGTTCCCGGATACCGGTTTTTCTTTATATCTGCATGAATTCACAGGGCGGCAGGATATTGCGTTTAAAACAGCTTTTCCCACCTTCATGATGTCAGAAAGCTACCGTCTGTCCCGCGGGAACATATACTTGTTTTTCTCCGTACACGAACCACAAATCGCAGGCCGAAGGGTTTTCGCAGACCGTCATGGCCGTATTGAACCTGAGCCGGCTGAAAGCCTCGCAGTAATCATAAATCTCAATGTTCGTCGCATACCAGATATCCGGTTTTCCGCTGACTGCCGCGGCAAACTCTTCCAGCACATTCCAGTTGCTGCAGGCTTCAAACTCATAGCTGTGTCCCCACAGGTAGAAAAGCATCGGATCCCACCAGTCCCGGATCCCCACAAACCGTTCCGCAAGCTCCATCAGCCGGGGATCGTTATGATGGCAGGTAGCCGGCAGCCTGAGCCAGTCCTGGGGAAGATGAAAATCATGGGTGCTGTTCACGGTTCGCGCATAGCAGATCCCGCAGCTTTTCAGAACCGATACGCTCCGGTCGTCATACGCGCCGTAGGGATAGGCAAATCCCCGGATTACTTTGCCGAAAATGGCTTCCAGTTCCTTCCGGTCCCGGAGAACTTCCTCCGCGGCAAGATTGGCCGGCAGTCCCACCAGCGAAGCATGGGTGTACGCATGGGCGGCGATTTCCCAGCTGCTCTTTGCATAAACCTCTTTCAGCCGCTGCAGGGGCATCCGCCTGTGAACGGTTCCCGGGGCGTAGGTGACATCTTCCGGCGGGAAGCATCCGCTGTTAATGTTGAACGTCCCTTTCAGTCCGAACTTTTCGACGATCCCGATCAGTCTCTCGTCCTGTTCCACTCCATCGTCATAACTCAGGGTCAGCGCCTTCGGCAAGCCTCCCGGAAAACGCATGATCAGATTGGCCATAACCGTTTTCTCCTTTGTTATTGATTTCAGTATATCGTATATCGCTCCTTCAAACGGGATTGATTGTACTACAGCCCATGCACGAAGGAAAGGCCCCCGTTTTCACGGGACCGCCGGAAGAAGGAATGACGGACCGGAATGTGGAATACCCATACAAAGCGAAAATTCTCTCTCCTTCCAGGGCGAAAAAGCGAAGGATCCATCCTCTTTACCTACGCCGTCTCCACGGCCGGAATCGCCATGGCCATGGTGAACGCCGCCTGGTCTTCCGATATCCTGCTGGAAGAGGCCTGCGAAGGTATGGTGCAGGCCCTCCGGTGGAAATAATCCCGCAGGAATTACAGCCGGCACTCCAGCCGGGCCAGGGCATCTTCCACAAAGCGAACCGCAAAGTCCTCCGCTTCGTCTGCCGGCACAAGTTCTTTCACCGTCTTGTCCCGGGTTGTAATCTCAATGGTGCCGTTCTTCAGTCCCTTGGGGCTGACCACCATGCGCAGCGGAACCCCGAACAGGTCCGCGTCGGAGAACATCACGCCGGCGGATACAGCCCGGTCATCCCACAGTACCTCGATTCCACGTGCTGTCAGGGCATCGTACATCTTCCGGCTCATTTCAACCACTTCCGGCTGGTCCGCCCGCAGTGAGCAGATCTGAACATGCCAGGGAGCAATGCTCATGGGCCAGATCGGGCCGTAATCATCATGATGCGCCTCGCAGACAGAAGCCGCCAGGCGCCCCACGCCGATGCCGTAGCAGCCCATGATCGGATGCTTCAGGCTTCCGTCCTGGTCCACATAGGTCATGTCCATGGACTCCGTATATTTCGTTCCCAGCTGGAAGATGTTGCCTACCTCGATCCCGCGGCGGATATAGACGGAAGGCCTGCCGCAGGCCGGGCAGATCCCGCCGTCAAAAGCCTTGGCCACATCCGTGTATTCCACTTCGCCGATATCCCGCACAATGTTGAAGCCGATGTAGTGCCGGTCCGTTTCACAGGCGCCGGTGGCCAGCCACTCAATCCCCTTCAGGGAGCGGTCATACACCACGGTAACCCCTTCCGGCAAGCCGATGGGGCCTGTGAATCCCGCATGGATGCCGCTGTCTTCCGTAACCACCGCCGGATGCACTTCCGTCTTCAGGAGGTTGCGCAGTTTGGTTTCGTTCACATCCAGGTCCCCGCGAATAAACACAACCACGAAGGAATCGTCCGTGTTGCGCTGGTACATCACAGCCTTGCAGGTCTGCCGGGGCTGGATCTTCAGGAAATCGCACAGTTCGTCAATGGTTTTGACGTCCGGCGTATCCACCTTTTCCAGCGGCGCCGCCTCGCCCGGATCATTGGTCATCAGGCAGGGGGCCGCCTCCATATTGGCGCGGTAATCGCATTCGCGGCACAGCACAATCGTGTCCTCGCCCACATCCGTCAGCAGCATGTATTCATGGCTCACTTTTCCGCCCATCATGCCGCTGTCGCTGGCCACCGCCACCACCTCCGGCACGCCGCAGCGCGCATAGATGCGGTTGTAGGCCTCATAGCAGCGCATATAGTACTTTTCCAGGTCTTCCTGGGAAGTATGGAAGGAATAGGCATCCTTCATCGTAAATTCGCGCACGCGGATCAGGCCACCGCGGCAGCGGGGCTCGTCCCGGAATTTCGTCTGGATCTGATAAATCATAAACGGATATTGCGTGTAGGAATCCGCCACATCCGTCATCAGCTGCACAGAGGCTTCCTCGTGGGTCATGCCCAGCACCATGTCCGCCCCGGAACGGTCCCTGAACCGAAGCAGTTCCGGGCCGATGGACTCAAACCGTCCGGATTTGCGCCACAGGTCCGCAGGCATCGCAACCGGGAAAAGAACCTCCTGGCCGTCAATGCGGTTCATCTCCTGCCGGATGATGTTTTCGATTTTCGAAGTGATACGCTTCGTAATGGGAAGCAGCGTAAAAATACCGTTGCCCACCGGTTTGATATAGCCTCCGCGGATCATCAGCGCCTGGCTGGCAATCTGGCAATCCGCCGGGGTTTCCTTATAGCGCTTGGACACAAGATTTCTGACCTTCATTTTGCAACCTCCGCCGTTTCATACCCCTCCGTGATACAAATCCGGCAGGGCCGCCGGATTTCCGGAACAGTATAGCGTGGATTCAGCTTTCTGGCAACTGTATCGGTACGGCAGCCTTCCAAAAAAAGGATGGAATCCCGTCCGCGGTTCCCGTGAACTGCGGCCTTTTTTTATCCTTCCCGGCATTGCAGCATACCGGAGAAGGAATTGCAATTCCCGTTGCCGCCCGGAAGCGGAAAAGCGCGTCAGTCACCCGGATGCTGAAAAAATCTTTGATAAATGATTTGCGCGTTTTCGCGCGGCAGCTTTGTTCCGGTGTCCACCGTCAGATCGTATCCGGTTTTCGGAAACAGGTATTCCGCGGATGATTCAGCCGACCCGATGCACCGGTCCCCCCGTGCCTGTTCCCTTTCCCGCAGCACTTCCGGGGCGCAGGTGACCTGTACCGTACGCAGGGGGTATGCGTGCAGCATTTCCTTCAGCTGCCGGAAGATCCGTTCGCTTGTGATCACATGATCCGCAATGACGCCGGCTCCCCCTCCCAGGACCTCCAGCATCCGTTCGCACAGATCGCCTGAAACAGCGTAAACATCTTCCTCATAAATGGTTTCCATCGGATTGGATTTCATGAAATCATCAATTGAAACCACCTCATAGTTCCCGGCTTCCTGCTCCCTGATCAGCTTCTGCAGTTCCCCGCCCAGGGTGGATTTACCGCTGCTGGAAGGACCGTTCAGCAGGATAACCTGCCTGCCGGAGGAAACGCCGCCGCACAGCCGGCTCAGCGCCGTGTATTCCCGCAGATACATGCCGCGCCGCATCTCGTCCGTATCCGCATAAGAGGCGTGCTCCGAAAAAATCCGGATTATTTCGTCCGGCGGAAGCCACCGGGGTTCCATGCCCGTTTCCTTTTCACGCTGTGTCAGGTGAATGGCGGTTTCTCCGATGATTTCACCGAAGAAGTACCGGTTCACCCACTTGAAATCCTCATAGTATTCGTCAATTTCCATTACGCAGTCCGTCGGGCGGATCTTGAAGCCTGTTTCTTCCGCAACTTCCCGGATGCAGCATTGGCGTTCATCCTCACCGGCCTCGAGTCCGCCTCCCGGAAGCATCCATTGTCCGGTGGCCGTTTCATAGGACAGCAAAAGCCGGTGATCACGGAAAATAATCCCCCGGCATGCCGTGCGGGTTTTGTCCCATTTCCCGAAATAGTTATCGCCGACAATGGGAACGATTCTCCTGTATTCGTTCCGCAGTGCAGTCATATGCTCAACGATGTCCTCATTCCAGGAGATCAGTGACGGAAGCTTCGCGCACGGAAACTCCGCGCACAGTCCGCAGAACTGAACATGATGATCCCTTGTGCAGGCATGCACCTTACACCTGCCGGACTCCGCCCATTCCGGTACGCGCCCGTCCGCCTCCATGCAGCCGGGGCACCTGCCGTCCGCCTTTTGGGGGCATCCGGCGCAGCATTCGCCGCAGGCTGTAATCCCTGAAAAGTCTGTCATCCTTCATAAACTCCTGTCCGTTTATTTTCCGGGATTGCAATGTTCCCCTGTGCCGCCTCTTCCCCCGGGATGTCCCCCGGTTCTGTTATCCCTGCCTGATGATTACGGCGAGGTTCCGCCTTCCTGTTCCGTTTTTCCGGCAGTCTGGAAATGGATAAGCTGCTCTCCGGGATGGATTCCCCTGCCGGCTGTCAGTTCTGCCAGAACGCTGGTTCCGCCTTCTCCGGTATAAATCCCTTTTTCACATTGATACGGATCAAAGTCCAGTACCCCCCTGCCGATTTCCTCTCCCGTATCCGCATTCCAGAGAATGTAGGAAACGCTGACCGGCTTTTCCATCGGTTCAGACAGAGCCACAGGAATATAGTTGGGCAATCCTGCCGGCTTTGAAACAGAGGCGTTCTCCCTGAACCCCACGGTTGCCTTTTCACGGTCCCTGAAGGGCTCTTCCTCAAAGCTGGCGTACTCATCTCCGACAGCCCGGATAAAATCATCATAGCCGACAGCCTTGCCGCGGACGGAGAAGACCCTGTTGTGCTTTTTTACTTTCCCGGCGAGAAACCGGTTGCCGGATGCCGTCATCCGGTAAAACGATTCAAAGGGAGGAAGGTCAGCCGCTTTCGTTTCGGGCCCGGGCAAAATGAAAGTGTTGTCTGTCAGAACCGTATCCTTCCAGGAAAGGCCCGGCCCGCCCTGGTTGATCCTGCCCCGGTTGTTGCCGTCATACCGCACCTCGGTTCCCCAGTAGGTGATCAACGGATGGCTGCGGGTCGCCAGGATATTATGGGTAACGATCGTTCCTTCCGAATTGGCAAAACGAATTCCTCCCCCGGTATTATTGCGGATCTGGATTCCAAAAGGATTGATTTCCGTGTGGACGCTGATTTCCGTTTCATTGCCGGTGAAACTGTTTCCGTCGATATCCACATTCCAGTTCGAGTTGTCGATCCACAGGTCGTTGTCATGGTTGCTGCTGAAGCGGTTCCGGCGGACAATCACATTCTTCATGAACATCATTTTCAGGGTAGCCGGGTCAGGCGCATCGTATTCGCCCCAGTCCACCTTCCAGCCCGTACGGGTAAACTCACAGTTTTCAATTACAATGTTCATTGAGCGGAATCCTGCCTGTATCGCCCCGTACCCGTTACGGTCAAACCGGCATCGGCGTATCATGATATCTTCCGCGATTCTTTCCCCGGTCCCGTGTTCAATCTCCAGCCCCTGGCCGTTGGCATTGTTGAAAGTACAGTCTTCAATCAGCATGTGCCTGGCCGTCCCTGTTTTGACCATGCCGGAATGAATCGTTGTGGCGCAGCCGGTAAAAGTCAGCCCGCGCAGCACGATATATTCATGGCTGTTGCAATTCATCAGGTACGCTTCCCCGTTGTTTCCCCTGCCTGTACCCAGGTCCGGGATTTCCGCCGTAAAACTTTCCGGCGCTTTTCCCGTCATCACATAGACACAGTTTTCTTCCGTATCCAGGTAATAGCTGTCCGTCTGCAGTTTCGACAGCCCGGATACCGGCTTCATCGGCTGACCGTCAATATACAGCATATCTGTACGGCAGGCAAATTCGTTGCCGGATGTATTGTATACAGGGAAAGTGCGGCTCCATTCATGAACGTATACGTCAGGCAGGCCGGCCGCCTTCCAGTTTCCGAGAACGGTCGAACCTGTAATGATAACCTCTCCGGGTTTTTCCGCTTCTATGATCACCGGCCGGAGCTCTGTACCGTCCGCCGTGAGTTCAATACCGGCTTCTCTGTAGAGCCCCTGCATGATCACCACCCGCGTACCTGGGTTTTGTACTGATTCAACCCCTTTCCGGATCGTTGCAAACGGTGCCTCTCTTGTGCCGGGATTGCCGTCATCGCCTTTTTCGCCGTCCACATAGTATACTGTCGTGCTCTCCTGCCGGCTTCCGGCCGTACGGTAAACCCACATATCCCGTTCAAAATCTCCCAGCGCCTCTATGTCCTCCGCGCCAAGCGCTTCGCCATAGATACGGATGTCATCCACAGCGCCGTCAAGAAACCGGCCTGCTTCATTTCCGGCGCCGATCCGGATCCCGTTCAGTACAGGAGCTTCAGCTTTTGTAAAGCTTTGTTCCGAATCACGTTTTCCGGAATTATAAAATGTTACTGTTCTATTTCCGGGATTGTATACCACAGCCACGTGAATCCAGCAGTGTTCGGAAGGATGGCAGGTCCAGTCGTTTGCCCGGTCCGCAAAAGTGTATTCATATTCGTAATACCGTTGGTTATTCGCATACAGGCTGTCCTGCCCATATGTCCCGCCTTCGTTTCCTTCCACGGAAAAAACAAGCTTTGTGTTGTTGCTGCCCGGGTCCGTTTCGGCCGGGTCTTCAGCAGCATGCGGTGGGATTCCTGTATGTACCAGTTTCAGTGTTACCCGTCCTGTACCGGCAGCGGAGTCCAGGAGCACGGTCTCCCTGGGCGCGTCTGTATTTTCCCGGGTCTGCACATCTCTGAGCTTTACCCAGCAGGAAATCGTCAGCGCATCCAGCCGCCCCAGGTCCGGAGCTGACAGGCAGGTATCTGTTCCGGAAAAATGCAGGGCTTTCCCCAGGCCGGAACGGCCGTCAGTCAGTGAGGCGCTTCCGGAACCGGAAATCTTTCCAATTCCCGGAATGCAGCCCGTACTGACAATCGGGTCGTCAATCGTCTCCATTCCGTCAAAAGTAAAGTTTACCAGCGGTGATTGCTTTACTTCGTGGAAACCGTAAAATGCGTATTCTTTCACATTCCCGCGGTCAAATTCAGGCATCTGGCGGTGACCGGCGCTGTCTCCCCAGGCAATCTGCACTTCATCATCACTGCTTCCCATTGTGTTCTCATCCCCCGTATTCCCGCCTGGGCCTGCCGGCCCGCGTATAACCAGAAAAACGATAACGGCAGCCAGGACCGTCACAGACAGCAGAATAATAAGGTTTCTTTTTTTCATGAACATTTTTATCTCTCTCCATTGAGCATTCTTATATACAGGCTTTGCAGGCCCTTTGGAAAAGGATTCCCTGAAGAATTCTCAGGATACATTCGCTGAACTGCTGCTGTTTTCCTTTTTATCACCGTCAGATTCTTTGGATCATATGAAGGGATCCCGTCATTTGCAGTGGTGGGGATTTACCCGTATAATGCCAGGGAGACAGAAAAGACGGGGCAGGAAACGCTTCCTGCCCCCAATATATAAAAGCCTGTCCCCGTTTCTGTTATTACGGGTGCGGTCAGCATTGCCTCAGTAATTCATATGGCGATGCTGGGGTTCAACAACTTCAGTCTCAACCGGCTCGCCGTCCACAGTGCCGGTTTTTTCTTCTTTGCCGGCTTCATTTCTCTTTTTCAGCCAGCAGTACAGGGCAAAACCGATCACGATGCCAATCACGATACCGCTGCCGGAGAAAGCAGTGGAAGCAAGAGAAGTCAGTCCTGAGAAGATCCCGCCGATAACGGACCCGATCAGTCCGAAAACTCCGCCGATGACGGCAATCGCAATCCATCCGCCAAACATCAGCGCAGGCAGGATAAAAAGGCTTCCGGGGAAACCGCCGTTACGGCGATGACGATTGTCACCGAAGATCAGGTTTCCGAGAGCCAGAATACCAAGCAGGCGCAGCATTGTAATGTCCCTCCGTTTCAGTCGTTCCGCATTGTACCGGTCATTCGGTACGTGTATAGGATAAGGGAATGCAAGGGAAAAAAACAGGGTCAGAAGGGAGAATTACGGCAGCGTATTTCTCTGCAAAACGAAAAAAGGATGTACCCCTGAGCATCCCCGGCCGCAGCGGAAACGCGAATCGGCAGATGATCCGCATTCTGCGCGGTATTGTTCAGGATCCGGCAAACGATTGCCTCACCGATTGGGCTGAAATATCCTCCATGAAACCGCGGCCTGCTTATGGACAACCGGCGGTTTCTCTGCTATGATGTTTCCAGCCTTCAGCATATAAACCAATGGAAAAGGTGGCAGAATATGACACGAAAAGCACTGTTCATGACCGTTCAGGCGGTTCTGTGCGCGGTGATCGCTGCACTGCTTGCGGCAGGCGCGCTGAGCCTGTACCTGGACGGCGCGGCCAGGCAGGCCGAAGGCGATCTCTTCTACTACATGTTTACCCGGGAGCGGGTGGGCGCGAAGCTGCTGCCCGTCCTGCCGCTGCTGTTCTGCGCGGTGGGGCTGACCATCGCCGGCGTGATCCTTGGCATCCGGGATGAAAACGCGGACAAACCCGTGAAGGATGAAAAGCTGCTGCGGGATCTCGGCAGCATCCGGGAAAAGGCGGTACACCAGCAGGCGGATCAGAAAACCCTGACCCTGCGGACGGCGGTGCTGGTGATCGCGCTGGTCCTGATCGTCATCGGAATCATCAACGGCGGCCTGGAGGACGTGCTGGCCAAAGGCGCCGCCATCTGTACGGAGTGTGTCGGCCTTGGATAAGAAAATCGCCCGTCCGCACACCCGCCGCCTTGTGCAGCTGTATGCCGCCCTGCTGTACAACGCGAATTTAAAAGGTTTCATTGACGGACATATCTATTCCGGAAACCTGAAGGCTGCCTGTGTGCCGGGATTCAACTGCTATTCCTGCCCCGGCGCCATCGCCAGCTGTCCCCTGGGTTCCCTGCAGAACGCGCTGAACGCCGCCGGGCATACCGCTCCCTGGTATGTGATGGGCATCCTGGCGCTTTTCGGCGTCATCCTGGGCCGTACCATCTGCGGCTGGATCTGCCCCCTGGGCCTGATCCAGGAACTGCTGCACAAAATCCCGACCCGGAAAATCCGGAAGAGCCATATCACCCGGATGCTTTCCTACCTGAAATATGTTCTCCTGGCGGTGTTCGTCGTCGCAATCCCGCTCATCTGGGGTGTCGGAAAAGGCGTCATCCTGCCGGGCTTCTGCAAGTATATCTGTCCGGCGGGCACCTTTGAGGGAGCGGTCGGCCTGCTGCAGAATCCTGCCAACGCGACATCCTTCTACCAGCTGGGCGCGCTCTTCACCAACAAGTGGGTCATCATGATTATCATCGGCCTGGCCTGCATCTTCTGCTACCGGTCCTTCTGCCGTTTCATCTGCCCGCTGGGCGCGATCTACGGCTTCTTCAACCGCTTCTCCCTGACCGGCGTGAAGGTGAATCCGGACCGGTGCAACGGCTGCGGCCTGTGCGTGAAGAAGTGTGAAATGGACGTGAAGCACGTGGGAGACCATGAATGCATCTCCTGCGGCAGGTGCATCAGCAGCTGCGCCCAGGGAGCCATCTCCCTGAAGTGCGGAAAGATTACCCTCCTCGGGCCTGAAACCGGAAAGAACGCCGACCCCGAACCGGAAATCCGGAAAAGGAAGAAGGCCGGCCGCGTCGCCTGGGGCATCGCCATCGCGGTGCTGTTGTTCGCGGTGGCCTGGTTCAATTTCATTGAGCCGGCCATAGACCGGGCCAGCGCTCCCGCCGCGGCCGTGACGGAACAGCCGGCCCAGTCCGGAACCCCGGCCGGAACGGAAGCGGAAACCCCGGTGCCGGAAACCGAAGCCGGTACGCAGGGTGAATCATCCGGATCGGCGGAAAAAAGCGAACCCGCGGCGGCCCCTGCAAATCTCACCGTCGGAACGGAGATCGGAAATCTCCTGCCGGACTTCACCACTGACCTGCTGAGCGGTGAAACCTTCCGCTTGTCGGACTGCCGCGGCCGGGTGGTCATCATCAACTTCTGGGGAACGACCTGTGAACCGTGCGTTGAGGAACTTCCCTATTACGAGCAGCTGAAGGTTCAGTATCCGGACGTGGAAATCCTTGCGATCCATAACCGGGCCGGCGCAAAAAAAGCGAAGGCGTTCCTGGAGGACAAGGGATGGGATCACCTGGATTTCGCCCTGGACAGCAAGGAAAAAGGCCTGCTGCCGCTGATGAACGCGGCGGACGCAATGCCCCAGACCATCATCCTGGACAGGCAGGGCGTAGTGGTCTACAACGCCCAGGCGCCGCTGACCTATGAAAAGCTGGAAGTGCTGTACAGGCAAGCCCTGGAGCATTGACCGCCCTTCCGCTGCCATCCCCCTTCCGCGCTGCGTATAAACAGGTATATAAATGTTTTTAATTGAAAGGAGAATCCTGAATAATGAAAAAAGTCATAATGATCCTGCTTGCCCTTGCCCTGTTCCTTGCCGTTTCCGCTTCTGCGGAGGACGGGTCCTCTCTCCTGGGAAAACCGTTCCAGGATTTTTCCCTGACGGATGCCGACGGAAATCCCTTCACCCTTTCGGAGCAGCTGAAAACCCACGAAGCGGTGCTGATCAACTTCTGGGCCACCTGGTGCGGACCCTGCCGGAACGAGTTCCCGGTAATCAACAAGGTGTATGAGAAATACAAGGACAAGGTGGCTTTCATTGCCCTTTCCACTGAGCCCGCCGATACAAACGAAATCATTTCGTCTTTCCGGAAGGACAACGGCCTGAGCATTCCCATGGGCCGCGATGAAGGCCGCGAGCTGTACGCTGCCTGCAATACAAAATATGTTCCGGTCACCGTGATTATCGACCGTTTCGGAAATACCGCTTTCTGCCAGATCGGCGGCTTCCGTACATCGGATGAACTGAGCCGCACCCTCGACACCTTCCTGGGAGACCGGTATACCGAAACAACCGTTCTGTATTCCATTCCGGTGGATACCTCCACGGTTGCGCTGCCGGTATCTTCGGCCCGTGCCCTGCGGGTTGAAAACGAGGATGCACAGAAAGCGACCATACGCATTGAAGGCTTGGAAGACTCCATTGTTTATTACATTGTGGAGGACAGTACAGCCCATATCATTGCGGAAATCTCCGCTTCCGACAACCCTGCAGGCATGCTTTTCTACAACTCTGACGCAGGCTACACGCCCGTGAAAGAGATGCTTGACTATAATCGCGGCATCCTCACCGCTGACGTCAGGGTTCCCGAAGACGGTCAGGTGCTTGTGGCCCTGATGGACTTTGACAGGTTCCAGCGTGAGAATGATGATCCGGATGTGGTCCAGTTTTACATCGTCCGCAGCTCCGATGCGATCGACGCCTATATCGAAGACCTGAAGAAAACCGGTTTCATCAATATCACCGTGGAATATGAGACGAAAACCGACGAAGCCGGGAACAAGGCCAATGCCTATATAATCCATGTACTCGACCAGAACGGCGATCCGGTACCGGAAGTTTTCGTGAATTTCTGCACCGATATCGCCTGTGTCCCCTGCGAATCGGACGAGGACGGCATGATTGTTTACGACGGAAAGCCGGACGCCTATCACATCCAGGTTATCGACTACCCGGAAGGCTACAGCTGCGACGAGTCCTTTGAGATGTACACCCCGGAAACCTACAGCGAGTGGGTTCTCCGCCTCCACAAGGACTGACCCCGGTAAGCAAATGAGCCCCCGCTCAGTGTGATATGCTCCCTCTACAAGAGACAGAAAAACAAAAACTGTCTGTAGAGGGGGCTATTTGTATGAAGAAGAAATGGAAAGTATCGCCGGAAGATAAACTCAGAGTAGCAAAGGAATGTGCAGAAGGCAAGAAAACCAAAGCAGAAGCCGCCAGAGAAACTGGAGTAGACAGAGCTTCAATACGAGGATGGGTACAAAGATACATGACCCAAGGCGCGCTGGCATTCAAAGAACTGGAACACAATCAAACATATACAGAAGAGACGAAACTGACAGCAGTAACTGAATATCTGAAAGGGACAGGATCTTATCGAGAAATTGCAGCCAAATATGGATTGCGTTCTGAAGCACAGCTAAAAAACTGGGTAAAGGTGTATAATAGCGGCGAAGGATTCCGACAGAAGAAGTCAGGAGGGAGCCGCATGAAAGAAGCACGCCCTACGACTGTAGAGGAAAGAATTCAGATAGCCAAAGACTGTATCGCTAATGGAGGGAACTATGGAGAAACAGCCCTCAAGTACAATGTTAGTTACCAACAGGTCTACCAGTGGGTAAAGAAGTACAAAGAGCTTGGAGAGGCTGGTTTGGAGGATCGCCGTGGTCACCGAAAAAAAGATCAAGCCCCACGCACAGAACTGGAAAAGGCGCAGATAGAAATTGAACGACTCAAGCATGAATTATATCTGACCAAGATGGAGCGTGATCTGCTAAAAAAATTGGACGAAATCGAGAGGAGGAAGGCCTATCGCAAGTAAAACAATCCCATCCATACTTTACTGTCAAAGAATGTCATAAAGAATACGGGTATCCGGTAGATCAATCCTGTAGGATACTGAAGATTTCCAGGGCTGCTTATTACAGATGGGCAACAGGCGAACTATCTCCCAGAACCGCTGAGAATGAACGCATTGCTGATTTGGTTGAAGATATCCACGAAAAGCATCCAGAGATGGGATACCGTCGGCTCAAGGATGAACTGGATCGGCACCACAATACCCATGTAAATGACAAACGGATGCTTCGGATCTGCCGGAGCCGCAGGATTAAGTCAACGATTAAGTACAGTAACCACGGCTGCACCCGGCAAGGCAAGAATCCATATTATCTGGCAGACAATCTGCTGAACCGGGATTTTAAAGCAGACAAGCCTAACCAGAAATGGCTGACTGATGTTACTGAATTCAAGTATTATGTTGGAAACGAAGTAAAGAATGCTGAAGTAAAGAAAGTATACCTCAGCGCTATCCTGGATCTGTATGACAGACGGATTGTCAGCTATGTGATCCGGGATACAAACGACAATCCGCTGGTGTTTGACACATTCCGGACAGCGATTGCTGCGAACCCGGATGCACACCCTCTGAGCCACAGTGATAGAGGCTTCCAATACACCAACCGCGTATTCCACCACATGTTGACCGAAGCCGGTATGACCCAGAGTATGTCCAGGGTCGCCAAATGCATTGATAACGGACCGATGGAAGGATTCTGGGGAATTCTGAAGCGAGAACGGTATTACGGGAAGCGTTTCACCGATAGAGCAAGCTTGGACGCCATGATTGAAGATTTCATTCAGTACTACAACACTAAACGGCTTCAGCGGAACCTTGGTGTACTCACTCCCATGGAAAAGCACGAGATGTACTTCGCTGCTTAAGTGAGAATTGGCCCGGGAGGGCAGATTTATCTGACCCTCCTTGACTGCCTTTGAGCACACTGATGGCAGCCGGTCAAGGGTGGCCGTAGGCCACTTGCGAAGCCCTTGACCGGATGACAGCAGGGTGCTATTTGCTATGCATTCTCCAAAGGAAATCTCTGGTAACCGTTGTTGGTCGCCAGAGATTTCCTGTTCCCATCTTGTTTTTTATTTCACTGTCCACTTGACGGGAAGCGGTTCAGTGCAGGGGCTCTTTATTATTTTTTGAAATTTTCCTCCTGACCTGCAGCCCGGTTGCCTTGGAGATAATTTGTTTTTGCTTTCCGGCTTGCAGATGCAGGATCTGTAATTTGAGCTGTTGCTGCCATTAAAACATGGAGCTGGAGCGGGTATAAAGATGATCAGTGATGTCTTTGTAATATTAACTGCCTATATAATCGATCATGCTATTTCAGTAATCCACCATGGAATACGCATTCATATACCTTTTGACCGCCCTGATATATCTCCTCGCATCCCTGAAACCATGAGAAATCACCTGTTACTTTACATCTGTACGTGTACTCTCCTGATTGATATATTTCAGGTCCCCTATACGGCATTTTCACATCTGCAGCTCTCAATGCTTCTTTCAGGAAGTTACCACTAAAGCCATCCGCCAATACCCGTCCCATATAATTCATCGCATAAACAGCCTGTCCATTCTTCCATACCGCTTCTTCTCCGGCAAACTCCTCTCCGCCGACATATGTGTCGTGATAAATATATTTGCCGTTCTCATATCTATAATCGTGAGATGCAGGCCTGGTGGCATCGACCTCATTTTTAAATGCAGCATATGTATTGACATTTGCTTCCAGTCTGAATGTTATCAGTTCATCAAGATCCGTATCCGATTGTGGCTTTATACTCACTGCACAATCCTGATCTTTAACCAGATAATCCACACTGACACTCATAAGATCACTGATTTGAATAAGATTGGAAATATCCGGATAAATCTGTCCGGATTCCCATTTTGCAACAGCTTGCCTTGAAACACCAAGTTTATCTGCAAGAGCCTCTTGCGTGTATCCTTTATTCTTTCTGAGTATTTGCAGCTTTTCTGAAAATATCATTTTGAATATTCCGGGCTCTGAGAGCAGTCTTTCCGCCGTTCAGAGCAACCTTTCCGCACAATGAGTCCGGTACGCCGTTCCGTACAATGAGTCCACCTTTCCACAGAAAGAGTCCGGTCCAAATCAATATCTTTTCTGTAAA
>JAFXRG010000033.1 GCA_017526525.1 Clostridia bacterium
CGTCATATCGTCTGTTACCTGAAAATAGATTTTCTCATGATCTTTCGTAGCGATGAAGTCTATTTCCTGGCTGCCAATTTTTCCGACAGCTACATCGTAGCCTCGGCGTAACAGTTCAAAATAAGCCACATTCTCAAGGATCCTTTTACGGATTGACCGGAAAGGGGGCATGTACACTTCATCACTTTATGCGCAATGAGCTTTGTCTGGACTACCGCTTCGTATTCGTATCGGGTTTCGCGGCATTTCATTGTGCACAGACATGCCTTCGGGCATCCCTGACATTTATCAGGAATATGAGGTACAACCTCATCTGGTTCCCGGTCAAGTTTCATGCCCTTTCCTTTATGTCCGGGTTGTCCGCCAGGTTTTCTGCCGCTCTTTTCCCGGAAACTTTTAGGAGTGGGTTTGTCGAACCTGTCGTTGGATGGAGACGCATCCCGGGAAGCTGAATCAGGAGGCCGGCGCGGCTGCGGCTGTCTTCGTCTCCGCGTGCTGACGGTAATAGTCCTCGAGCTGTGCCCGGCAGCCCAGGAAAACCGACTTCATGTTGGGATCAAACTGCGTGCCCATGTTTTCACACATGATGTCCGCGGCCTGTTCAAAGCTCATGGGTTCCTTGTAGCACCGTTTGCTGACCAGGGCGTCATAGACGTCCGCCACCGCCATGATCCGGGCCTCCAGCGGGATCATCGTGCCGACCAGCCCCTCCGGATAGCCGCGGCCGTCCCACCGCTCATGATGGAACCGGGCCACATTGTACGCCACCTGCACAAAGCGCGCCTCCTCCACCCCTTCCAGCAGGATGCGCACCATCTCGCCGCTCTTGGCGGAGTGGGTTTTCATGGTTTCGAATTCCTTTGCATCCAGACGGCCGGGCTTGTTCAGGATGGTGGAATCGATGGTGATCTTTCCCAGGTCATGGGTAGGCGCGGCGCGGACAATATCCTGGGACATTTCTTCAGTGAGTGAAAGATGACCCTGGCGTTTGATTTCATCCACGATGATGTGAATGATGTCACTGGTCCGCTTGACATGGCCGCCGGTGTTGCTGTCCCGGTTTTCAATGATATCCGCCATGCCCAGGACGACCTTCCGCTGAATATCCCGGATGTTGCGCGTCTTTTCCTGAATTTCCTCGTTCAGGCTCTCGTTGTAGTGCTTGATGATGTCATAGTTCCTCTGTTCCTCCGTGGCATCCCGCAGATCCAGCAGATAGCCGATGATCCGTTTGCCGTTCCGGGTAGTCAGCGGAGAGATTTCGCAGGCGCAGGTCATTTCCCCCAGCTGAAACCGGCTGCTGCCTGTTCCGTTTTCCTCAAAGGCGTCAATCAGGCGGAGCACCTGAAGCTTGTATTCATCGCCCTCCGTGATCTTCTCATCCACCCGCTGCTCCTTCAGGAAGCCGAGGAAGGACTTGGCCATGTCGTTGCAGCCCAGAAAGGTCCTGTTCCGGCTGACGGCCACGTAGCCCCGGCTGCGGCTTTCCTCCTGAAGATCCGCCAGGACGCAGGAAATGTCATGGGCATGGGTGTAATCATAATCCAGAACAATGATCAGCTCCCCCAGCACATAGAGCGCGGGCAGGATGGTGAAATCCGAATCCGCAATTCCCTCCAGCAGATGGGTCAGCAGCCCGATGCCCAGGGCGCTGCCGAAATAAATCAGGGAGCGCCGGGAATACGTGCCGTTTCTCCGGATGCCCAGAATCAGCATGACCATCAGCCAGATGAAGACGGCGCCGAGGAACACATAATGAAAGGGCTTCATGGGACCGTCCGTCATCTTTGTGGCATTGCCCATGGCCGTAGGAATGATCTCAATGGACTGATAATACATGCCCGAGTGGACGCTGAGGCACACGATGGCCATGTGAACTGCGGCGGCGCCGTAACCGGCGATTTTCATCCAGGCCTGCACGGGAATTCCCATGTTGCGGAGCATGGCAAAGAGAAGCACTATGACCAGGACGGTGCTTTCCAGATAGATAAAGCAGAACAGGACCGCCACGGCTTCCGTCGTTTCCGCCTGGGCCTTCAGCCAGTATCCCATGATGACGATGGGACACAGGAGAATGATGGACCAGAAATAGGCATCCATGGTATGGTAGTTTTTCTGCGCCATGTAGATAAAGAAACCCACAGAAATCAGGAGGCAGATGCCGTAAATGTGCGTAATCATGCTTTTCCGCGCGCCTCCCCCCGCTCCGGCCGCGGATCCTGCACTCCGGCAGGGGCCGGATCCACAACGGTCTGTTCAATTTCAAAATAGAACTCCGTTCCCTCTCCGGGGGTGCTGATTACCTCCAGCCGGGACCCCAGGTAAGACAGGATGCTGGCCGCCACCTCCAGTCCGTGGCCGTTGCTGACCGTGCCTGCGGGGCCGTGGCCCGCCAGGCGCTTCGTAAATTCCTCCAGCTCCTGCCGGGTGGCGTCCGGCAGGCCGCCGCCCGTATCCTTGACCGAGAAAAGCAGATGTTCCCGCTCCCCGGTGTTCTTTCCGTATACCGCCAGGCGGATGCTTCCTTTCTCCGTATAATGCACGGCATTGGACAAAAGCTGAATGATCACCTGCTCCAGCCTTTTGACGTCCCCCCGCATCCGCGCGGGGATCTTCGGCGAAATATCCGTCTCCACGGTGACGTCGGAGCCTTCCGTCATGGTCAGGGCAATCTCTGAAAAGTCCGAAATCAGCTCTGCCGGAGAATACTCCTCCTCCAACCTTTCCAGGGTTCCCGCCGCCAGGCGGGACGCGTCCGTACCGCCGTCCATGGTGAAGGACAGGATCCGGCCGATGCTGCGGATTTTCTTTGCCCGGGAGAGGACCGTCTCCTCCCCGCTTTCCGCGATGATCCCGGCATTCAGCTCCTGAATGCTCTGCAGCCAGGCCCGCATCCTGCTGGCAATCCCGGCGAGATAGGTATTCCGGACATTCTTTTCCTTTTCCGCCTGCTGCACCTGTTCTTCATACTTCCGGAGGGCAGCCTTTTCCTCGTTGATATCCTGAATCGCGAAAATGACCTTTGTCAGCGGTTCCCCGTCCTTCCGGTCCGCAGGGAAGAAACGGATGCGGGTCCAGCCGTGCTCCCGGCTGATATATTCGCAGGCCACGCTCCCTCGTACCAGCCGCTCCGGCAGGGTGGCGATATCGATGAACTCCCGCGTGATTCCCTGGTAGCTGTCCTCCGCATCCCTGCGGGTCATCTCCAGCAGCTGCTCCCGGGCGCCCAGCTCCTTCGGCCGGCGGCTTTCGGAGATTTCGTCCTCATGAATCGGCGTCAGCTCGTCCGTTTCCAGATTGACGTAGTAGATGATGGCATAGATGTCCGACATGCTGGCCACGCCGGACTGGCGAAGCTGATTCTCTTTCATCGCATTCCGGTAGGCGATGTCGGAGATCAGCTGTCCGCCCGCAAGGATCAGGCTGAGCACCGCCAGGGCAACGACGCCGATAAACCCCAGGCCCTCCGCGAAGGACTTATGGCACCGGTATTCCACCGTATAATCCGAAAGATCCAGGACATCCATATAATAGAAGATCATTCCCATGGTCATTTCGGACTGCGGGGCGAGATTCGTCTCCCGGTCCTTTTCCGAGGGATAGTAGATCAGCTGATCCCCCTCGGACAGGGGAATCAGCAGATCCCCGTCATACAGGTATTCCAGCCGGACGTCCTCCAGGCGGTAGTTTCTCAGATCCAGGGTTTGCGTGTTTTCCTTTTCCGTTCCTGTATACTGCCGGATTTCCATCGTCCCGCACCAGGCCTGGTTGACAAAGCAGTCCTGATGAATCCGGATGGTCATCGTCCAGGAAGAGATGAGATCCCCGGAATGGTTAATAAAGGTGCCGTCCACGGTGCGGCCGTTCAGGTTCACGGTTTGCCCCTTCAGGGCGAAATCCCGCTTGATCCACTGGCTGGTGGCATCGTCCCGGTTGTGAATGTCCACATAGGCCGCCTGCGCCGCATCCGCGCCTTCAACCGTATGGACACGGTTATTATAGGAAATGATATACACCGTCTGGCCCATGATGCCGGCCAGAAGGCAGACCAGCAGAACGATCAGAATCTTCCGGACTTTTTCTCTTCTTTCACGGACCATGCTTTCATCCTTTCCGTTTCTCCGGCCTGAACCTTTTCTACAGGCGCAGCGTCTCAAGCATCCATATCTTAACGATTTCTCCGACCGCCGGAAGAATTCCTGCAAGGCGCGGAGCAGCCCGGCTTCCCTCAAAACAAACAAAATCGCGCGCGGCTCAGCCTGCACGACTGAATAGTTACAATTTGTTAAGAAAAAAGAGGACTGGATCCTTTCGGATCACAATCCTCCTTCTCGTCACCCTTATCTGAATGACATTGGGCATGCGGTTTCTCTTCTGGTGGGTATGCCTTAAAGCATTCAGGTTTCAGGATGAACCATGAAGTAGGTGACGCAAACGGGCGTATCGCCTTCAGCCGGTACAAAAAGGCTCAGAACGAGATTGCCATCTTCCAGCTTATCGAACACCGCCTCGATACCCTCTTCGTCCGTAAACAGAATCTGGTTATTTTCCAGTGTGTACTCTGCTGACACCTCATGTTCTCCTGCTTCGTCCGTGACGATGTTGATCACCTTGCCGCCGGCGATGCGCACCGGGCGAATTGCCAGGCCCTTCGCTTCAACTTCTTCCGGCGTCAAGTAGTCGGTGCCATAGAAAACCTTGTCCGCGATCCAGTCGCCTTCGAAGTCAGCGTCAGTCAGTTCGACGCCTTCATCGACGGTCACAATCTGCGGCATTTTTTCCAAGGTGGGCGTTTCTTCTGCCAGGGCAGATGCGGCCGTGCACAGCAGGCACAGGGCCATCAGGACAGAAAGCAGTTTTTTCATTGCTCAGTTTCTCCTTTCGTTTTTTCGGATGAACCCATCCGACGGGCGCAAGTATAACGCTGCAGCGTGAAAATGCAAAGCGGAAATACAGGAAAAAAAACATAATCATATCCTCCGGGCATCGTACGAATGAAGGCATCATTGGTTTCATCCTGCACTTTTTTGATTATCCGGTGAATACGGCCTGTTTATTCCTCCGCATTCCCCCGGACTGAATTGATAAGCAAATCCAAATATGATAAAATCATTGATATGAATGGGTATGGATTCCCCCGGCGGATCTTTATTCAGCCGGGCGGCTCCTTTCGTTTTTGCGCCGGTACACAGAGGGGGCTTTCCCCCGGAGGCGGGCCGGCATCGGGCGGAACCCGGTCAGCGCCCGTTCAGCGGATGCTTCCGGGATGTCATATACTATTTCCAATCATTAACTGAAAAGAGGTAGGTTCATGGAAAAGTCAGCAGTATATTTTACTGATTTCAGAACCAGGATCGGCGTCAGTCAGTGCACAAAGCTCCAGAAGCTGATTCGGGCGGCAGGGATCGGCAGCATCGATTTCAAGGGAAAATTTACCGCCATCAAGATGCATTTCGGCGAATTGGGAAACTGCGCATATCTGCGTCCCAATTATGTGCACGCTGTGGCCGATGTCATCCGCAAGCTGGGCGGAATGCCTTTCCTGACGGATTGCAACACGCTCTATCCCGGCAGCCGGAGCAACGCGGTGGAACACCTGTCCTGCGCGGAAATCAACGGCTTCAATTCCGTCACCACCGGCTGCCAGATCATCATCGGGGACGGGCTCCGGGGAACGGACGACGTGGAAGTGCCGGTACCCAACGGCGAATACTGCAAAACAGCGCGGATCGGCCGTACAATCATGGAAGCCGATGTCCTGATCTCCCTGACCCATTTCAAAGGGCATGAAGATGTCGGATTCGGGGGAGCGCTGAAAAATATCGGCATGGGCTGCGGCAGCCGTCCCGGCAAGATGCATCAGCACAACGAGGGGACGCCGGCGGTTGATCCGAAAGCGTGCCGCGGCTGCCGGCAGTGCACAAAAGTCTGCGGCAGCCAGGCCATCTCCTACGGAGAGAACAGCAAAGCGTACATCGATCCTGATCTGTGCCGCGGATGCGGACGCTGTATTGGTGCCTGCAACTTTGGTGCCATCGACAGTATCTATGATACAGCCAATGAAATCCTGTGCTGCAAAATCGCGGAGTATGCCCACGCGGTCTGCCATGGCCGGCCCTGTTTTCATATCAGCCTGATTATGGATGTCTCCCCGAACTGTGACTGCCATGATGAGAACGACGCCCCGATTCTCCCCAATATCGGCATGCTGGCGTCCTTTGATCCTGTGGCGCTGGACCAGGCCTGCGCCGATCTCTGCCTGCAGGCGGCCCCGATCCGCAACAGTCAGCTGGGAGATCATCTGGCCAGACCCAACTGGAAGCATCACCACGATCATTTCCTGGATAACAATCCCAATGTCCGCTGGAAAGAAGCCCTGGAGCACGGTGAAAAGATCGGCCTGGGCACAAGATCCTATGAACTGCATGTCATCCGCTGAGCATCAGCCGGAAATACGTGACCGGTATTCCGGGCAGCAGGGATGCAGGGGCCCGTTTCCAAAATAATCTCTGGAGCAGGAGAAACATGAGTGAATTGGATTTCCGTTCTGAAAACCGCCTGATCAGGCGCAGCAGTTACCGGTATATTTTCCCTCCGATGTTCGGAATGTTGTTTTCCCAGATGGCACCTGTTGTGGACAGCATCTTTGTATCCGGTTCCATGGGCGAAGAGGCGCTGTCAGCCATCGGTATCGTCAGTCCTTTGAATTACATATTCAGCATCATCTGCGCCTTGGGCGGCATCGGATGCGGAGTGATTATTTCCCGCTGTTCGGGTGCAGGGGAAAAGGCAAAGGCATCCCGGGTATTTACCCGGACGCTGATCATGCTTTCTGCCGCGTCGCTCTTGTTCTCCGCCGCGTGCATCATCTTTGCCGATCCGCTGCTCCGTCTTCTCAGCGCCACGCCGGAAAACTTTGACCTTGCGAAGGAATACATGGTCATCACGATGGCGGGCGCCATCTTTATGGTCATGAATTTCGCCGGGGATTACATCCTGGCCAGCGATAACAATGAGAAGCTGGCGATGGCAGGCGACATTACCGGCGCGGTGGTCAATATGGCCGTCGACTATGTCGGCATTTACGTGTTTCATTGCGGCATCCGGATCGCTGCGCTGGGTACAGTGCTGGGCTCCGCGGTCTGCGTGTGTATCTATCTGCTGCATTTCAGGAAGAAGGACAGGCTGTGTCATATTGTCCGTCCCGGACGGCGGGAGGGCGATCCCAGCCTGTGGGCCGTCCTGAAACCCGGCACAGCGGAAGCGATCATGTATTTCTTCTTTGCCGTCCAGCTGGCCGTTCAGAATTTCGTTCTGTGCGGGGATGGCGGAACAAGCGGTCTGGGCAATTCAGCCATCACGGAAAACCTGGAGCTGATGTTTACCATCTTTATTGCCGGCTGCACCGACGCCATCTATCCTATGGCGTCCGCGTATCACGGGGAACAGAACCGCTGCGGGATGCTGATCTCAAAGCGTTCCCTAACGAAGACAGGCTTTGTCCTGCTGCTCATTCCCGTGGCGCTTCTGTGCACGTTCCCGCAGCTGGCCTTCCTTCCCTATAAAATTGAAGATCCGGTAATGCTGAAAACGCTGCCTTTCGCTGTGCGGCTTGTCACCTTCTGCCAGCTCTTTATCTTCATTGACACGATGATGATCGACTATCTTTCCGCTGTCGGGCGGGAAGGAAAGGCCAATCTGGCGTTTGTTGTACAGTTTGCGGTTCAGATTCCGATGACCCTGCTGCTGAATCGATGGTCGGATATGAATTCGCCATGGTATGCCGCGCTGATTGCCCATGTCGCCGTGCTGGTTTACCTGACCGTTTTCTGCGGCGATCTGCCCCGGGGAATGCACAGGTTTCACCGGGAAAACCTGCTGCTGATGAAGGGCGGAAGGCTTACCGCTTCCCTGGTGGATGAATTTGAAAATGCCGCAGCCCGGGTCGTCAGCGAAAAGCAGTACGATACAATCAGGCGTAAGATGACGGGGCCTCTCCGGGATGCCCTGTCTGATGATTTCAGTCCAGACAGCTGTTTTAAAATTCTGGAACGGGATGACGGCCATCCGGCAGCGATCCTGCACTACCAGTCAGGGAAGGATCTGCTGGAAGCGCTGCCGGAGCTGTCCGGGGACGATGAAGGCGCTGACGAAAACAGCCGGGAGGAAGTTCCTCCGGACACCTGCCTGCGCTCGGAGTTTATCGGCATGCGCAGGCTGATGATCGTCCTGAGCAATCCGGATGAAAAATCCACTGTAAAAGAAACCGTCTGATTTCACTGTACGTTCATATTTGTGGAGGAAGCAAGGAAATGAGTCAAACCATCAGTCAGTTATCCGGACAGCCGGACAAGGCCGGTAAACTCTATCCGCTCAGCAGAACACAGCTCGGCATTCTGTCGGAAAGCCTCAGCGCGGCGGGTACCACAAAATATCATATTCCTCGCCTGTATCAGCTGGATGACCGCGTGGATATTCCCCGTCTGCAGAATGCGGTGCACCGGGCAATCTCGGCCCATCCCTGCCTGTCCATGACCCTTGTGTATGATGAAAACGGCGAACCGATGGCGCGGCGCAGCGACGGCAATATCATTGAGGCAGAGCTCCTGGATCATCTGCCCGGCACGGACGCTCTGATCGTTCCCTTCGATCTTTCAGGCAAGCTCTGCCGTGCGGCCGTCATCGACAGCCCGGAGGGGAAATACCTTTTCCTGGATATGCACCATATCATCTGTGACGGAACATCGGTCCGGATTTTGCTGGAGGACATCAATACCGCCTATGAGGGCGGCGAGATCATCCGTGAAAGCTTCAGCGGGTTTGAATTCGCGCTGGATGAGAAGAAGCGGCGCGAATCCGATCAGTTCGCCTCCGCCCGCGAATGGTACGAAAGCGTCTGCAAGGGAAGGGATTCGCAGACGCTGCCCACCGCTTCCGCAACCCCGGACAGCCGCGAAAAAGCCTCTTCCGCCCGGTATGTCAGCCCCTGCAGCGCCGGCCGTGTCCAGGAATGGTGCGCCGGCTCGGGGGTAAAGCCCGGCGCATTCTTCACCGCCGCGTTCGGGATCGCTTTGCAGGCGTATACCGGCTCAGAATCCGCGGTTTTTGCCGCCATTTACCACGGCCGGAAAGATCCCCGCATCAGCCGCGGTGTTTCCATGTTTGTCAAAACGCTGCCCGTCATCCTTGAACCCGCGCCCGGCCAGTCCATCCGAAACACGGTTGAAGCAACAGGCCGCTGGCTTTCCGATGCCGCTGCGAATGATCTCTTCAGCTTTGCGGAAATCCGCGAAGCCTGGGGAATCGGTTCGGATGTACTGTTCGCTTACCAGGGAAAAACCGCCGGCACCATATCGATCGCCGGGCACCCGGCGAAGGCAGTGGATCTGCCACAGTCCCGGACACCCTCTCCCTTCTCCGTGGAACTGCAGATCACAGACGATCAGATTATATACCAGGCGGAATGGGACCCGGCCCGGTACAGCAGCTATACGATGAACGGCTTTGTCAGGATGCTGGACAGAATCGTTCTGCAGATGACCGAAAAAGAGACCGTCGGAGAAATCAGCCTGATCGGTGAAGAAGAAGTGCAGGCGATCCTGTCCCTGCATGATACCGACGTGGCGGTTGCGGAGCGTCCCGCCTACCGGCTGCTGCAGGACAGTGCGGAGAAAGTCCCGGAAAAGACGGCGCTGGTCGCCGCCGACCGCACCCTCACCTACCGGGAGCTGAATGCGGAAGCCAACGCGGTCGGCCGGATCCTGCGGGAGCACGGCGCGAAGCCTGAAACCATCGTGGCCGTCATGGCGGACCGGGACAGCTATGCCTATGTCATGCGCGAGGGCGTCCTGAAAAGCGGCGGTGCCTTCCTGCCCGTCGATCCCGAATACCCGGAGGAA
>JAFXRG010000034.1 GCA_017526525.1 Clostridia bacterium
CTGCAGGTTGTGGTCGGCACCACGGTGCAGTTTGTGGCGGATGAACTGAAACAAATGTGCGGGCCGCAGGCTGCGGCCCCGGTGCCCGGGCAAAGCGGCGGCGGGAAAACGGATGATGTCCGGGAAAAGGCTGCTCCGGCGGCGGTGCCGGGGACGCACCGAAGGGTTACCCCGCAGGATCTGATCTTCAGCGCACCTGCCGTATTTCCGGGCGGAGACCGCTTTGAATATATCATTACGGACAAAACCGGTATCCATGCCCGGCCGGCGGGGGAGATTGTGAAAATCGTGAAACAGTATAACTGTGAAGTAACCGCGGAAGCCGGAGGGAAAAGCGGCGCCGCGGACAGCGTGATTGCACTGATGTCACTGGGCGCGGCGGAAGGTACCCGGATTACATTCCGGGCGTCCGGACCGGAAGGCTCTCAGGCGCTTGAGGCGCTCTATCAATATGTGAAGGAGAATCTCTGATGCCCCGATATGAATGCAGGACTGCCCAGAAAGGATTTGCCGCGGGGAAGGCGTTTGTCATCCGTCCGGACCGGACCGGGGAATACCGGCAGGGGAATCCCGCGGAGGAGAGCGACCGGCTGGAAACGGCAGCGGCGGAAATGAACCGCCGGCTGGAAGCCGGGAAGGAACACGCAGATCCGGCGGAGTCGGCAGTCATTGACGCGGAGATCCTGATCCTGAACGGGGAGGAATTCCTCGGTTCAGCCCGCCGGGGTATCCGGGAGGAACGGCTGGGCGCACCGGAGGCGGTGAAGCAGGCGGCGGAGAAACTGTGCGGAATGCTCACGGAAAGCGGACAGGATTATATCCGTCAGCGGTGCGAGGATGTCCGCGGACTTGCCGCGGGACTGACCGCGCTGATCACAGGCGGACTGGAGACGCCCGCGGAGCCATGCATCCTGGCGGGGAGCGAACTGAGCCCCGGACAGATCACCATGATCGGCCCGGAAATGATCCGGGGAATCCTGACGGAAACGGGATCAGCCACATCCCATGTATCCGTGCTGGCAGGCAACTACGGTATTCCCTATCTGTACGGGCTGGAAAACCTGCCGGAGAAAGTGCATCATCAGGACTATCTGATCCTCGACCCGGAGGGGGCGGGCGTCTGGGTGAATCCGCCGGCGGAAAAGATCCGGGAGGCGGAAGCGCGCCAGGCGGAGATCGCGGAGGCCCGGGAAAAACAGCGAAAGCAGGCGGCCGGGAGGGTCACGCGGACGAAGATCTGCGCCAACATCTCCCGGGCGGAGGAAGCGGACGGACTCCCGGAGAAGGGAGCGGACGGAATCGGGCTGTTCCGGTCGGAACTGCTGTTCCTGAACGGAGCGAAGGCGCCGACGGAGGAGGAACAGTTCGAGGCATACCGTCACGCAGCCGAAGCGATGGAAGGCCGGGAAACCGTGATCCGGACCATGGACATCGGATCGGATAAGCACGCGGTATGGCTGGAGATGCCGAAGGAAATCAATCCGGCGCTTGGCCTCCGGGGGCTGAGGGTTTCCCTGGAACACCGGGAACTATTCAGGACACAGCTGCGGGCTCTGCTCCGCGCCGCGGTATACGGAAACATCCGGATCATGATCCCGATGATCGCCTCGGAATGGGAACTGGATGAAGTGCTGCGGGAAATGCAGACAGCTGCGTTGGAACTGGAACAGCGGAGGGAACAATACCGGATTCCGGAAATCGGCGTGATGATTGAGACGCCGGCGGCAGTGATAATCGCCGCGGCACTGGCGGAGAAGGCACGATTTTTCAGCATCGGGACAAACGACCTGACGCAGTATACGCTGGCGGTGGACCGGGAGGCGCGCGGCATGGACCGGTACTGCGACCCGATGCATGAGGCTGTCATACGTATGATCGCGATGGCGACGGAAGCGGCGCACGCAAAGCATATCCCGGTCGCCGTATGCGGCGAGCTGGCCGGGGACCCCCGGGGGACGGAACGACTGATCCGGCTCGGCGTGGACGAGCTGTCCGTATCTCCCGCGAAACTCGCGCAGGTCCGCGAACGGGCGGCAGAGATTGAGGACAGCATGGCGCGGGAAATCCGGAAAGAAAGGGATGAGGGAATCCGGTCCCCCGCGGAGGGAGAACTGATCCCGATGGCGGAAATTCCGGATCCTGTGTTTTCCGGCGGCGTGATGGGGAAATGCGTCGGCGTGATCCCGGCGAATGGAAAGATATACGCACCCGTCAGTGGAACCGTGGCGACGGTGGCCGCCACCAGGCATGCGGTCTCCCTGCGGGGAAACGGGGAAGAGATCCTGATCCACGCAGGACTGGATACTGTCCGGCTGAACGGGGAAGGCTTCAGCGTTTATGTCAGCGAAGGGGAGAATGTGAAGCAGGGACAGCTGATCATGGAGATGGATCCGGAGCTGATCCGCGCCCGGGGATTCAACCCGATGATCATCGTTGTCCGGATCAGTTCCTGAACTGGAGGCAGTCCCTGTCCAACGGTTGCGGCATGATTTGCTCCACGCTGCCCGGAAACCTGGTCCTGAAGAGAGATCGTTCGCCGGTGCCTGTTCACTGATCTGAGCCCCTTTGAATCATGACGGTACGCAAAAAGCCGCCTGCGGAAACGAAAGAACGCAGGCAGCTTTTTTGTATGTTTACTGATCTGAGTTTTTTACCGGAAGTGCCTTTCAGGCATTGCACTGCCGTCCGGCGTTTTGCTGTGTATAAACAGATGAAAAAAATCCTGAACGACAACGCTGGAAGGAGTTGTACAATAATGAGTGAACTGAAAAAAAGGCTTTCAACCGAAGCAATGGAGAAAAAAACCGGCGGCACCATGCCTGAGTGGTCTGCGTACTGCGATTATCTTGCCGCCAAATATAAAACAAAGGATTACGATGTATATTACAATAAGTGCACATGGGAAGAACGGCACTATATGTATCTGATTCAGAATCACAAGAAGGGTGAACCGATGCCGGAATGCCCGAATCCCGATTTCGTGCTGAAAGACTGGATGTAAAAAAGTCAGCTTATCAGGAACAGTCATGGCAGCGGTTTCATCTTTATTTGCCGGATAATGAAAAGAACAGAGGCAGTTTTCCCAATTGACCTTTGAAAAAAAATGAAAACACGGGACCCGTTTGAAAATAAAGGGCTCCGGGTTTTGGTTACGTAAACTTTTTGCACTTCATGAAGTTGACGTATTGCGCTTTATGTGCTATCTTACGGTGCGTAAAGAGCGATCAGCATGAAGGGAGGCGCGGACCATGAACGCCAAACAGCAGGTTTCCATACTTCTGGAGGAAGCCGGGCAGGAATACCTGTCAGGAAACGCCATTGCGGAAGAGCTGGGCATCACCCGTGCGGCGGTATGGAAGTGCATCCGCCAGATGGAGGAGGACGGCTACCGTGTCGAGGTGGCCCGGAAGGGATACCGCCTCAGCGAAGAGAGCGACGCCATCAGTAAAAACGCCGTCCTCCGGTATCTGGGCGACGCGGCGCCGCTGTTTGACGTGGAGGTGCTCAGCGAAGTGGACTCCACCAACAACCATCTCAAACGCATGGCCGCTGAACTGAAGGCAGCGGGGGGCGGCGAAGCCGCTCCCTGGCGGACGGTCATCGCCGGGTGCCAAAGCGCCGGCCGGGGCCGTATGGGCAGGACCTTTGTCTCTCCCGCGGGCAGCGGCGTGTACCTGAGCGTGTTTCTCACGCCGCAGCTCTCAGCCAGCCAGGCTGTACGGATCACCACGGCGGCGGCTGTGGCGGCCTGCCGCGCCATAGAGGCCTGCACCGCCGGGGAAGGCCCGGAACGGCAGCCGTGTATCAAATGGGTCAACGACATCCTGATCGATGGCAGAAAGACATGCGGCATCCTGACGGAGGCTTCCGTCGATCTGGAAAGCGGAGGACTGGATTGGGCTATCATGGGCATCGGGTTCAACGTGTACGAGCCGGAGGGAGGTTTCCCCGGGGAACTGCAAGCCATCGCCGGGCCCATCGCCCTGAACCGCCGGCGGGACCTCAGGAGCCGGATCGCTGCCGCTTTCCTGAAGAGCTTCCGCGAGATTTACTCGGATCTGGAAAACGGAGGCTTTGCGGAGGAATATAAAGCGAGGAGCTTCCTGATCGGCCGGCCCGTTTACGTGATTCGCAACGGCGAGGTTCGTCCGGCCACGGCCTGCAGCATTGACGGCGAGTGCCGCCTGCTGGTCCGCTATGAGGACGGCTCTTCGGAAGCCCTCTCTTCCGGCGAAGTGAGCGTGAGGCCTGCCTTATGAAGCTGCGGCCCCATCATTTGCTGTGCGTCCAGAAATACACCGGCAGCGGGTACGATGACGCTTTTACGGCCGGCATGGATGCGCTTGTGCGCCGGCTGACAGCCTGCCCTGATACTGCCGTCACGCTTGTCGAAGGACGGGATGATCTGTGCGCTGCCTGCCCGCACATGGCCGGCAGCAGATGCGATTCCGAGGAAAAGGTAAATCGCCTGGACCGGGGCGTACTGGAGGCCTGCAGTTTCTCCGCGGGCGAAACGCGCAGCTGGAGCACGCTGGCCCGGACGGCAAGGGAACAGGTGCTTGAAAAGGAAACGTTTATAAAGGTTTGCGGGTGCTGCGAGTGGTTCGGACTATGCAGGGACACGCGGAAGGGATGGATATATGGAAAAGAAGACTAAGGGATTCCAGACAAAGGATCTGGCCTATGTGGCGGTATGCGCCGTGCTGATGGCCGTGTGCTCGTGGATCAGCATCCCGGCGGCGGTTCCGTTTACACTGCAGACTTTTGCCGTCTTCTGCAGTCTGGGGTTCCTGGGCGGCAGGCGGGGTACTGCTGCCATACTGGTCTATCTTCTGCTGGGCGCCCTGGGCGTCCCGGTGTTTGCGGGCTTCAGCGGCGGCATCGGCATCCTCTTCGGAGCCACCGGAGGGTATCTGCTGGGTTTCATTCTCATGGGCCTCGTTTACTGGCTCGGGGAGCAGCTGAGCAGGGACGGCAGGGGTGTCAGGGGTGTCAGGATCGTTTCCATGATACTGGGCCTCCTGCTATGTTATGCCTTCGGGACTGCCTGGTTCATGTTCGTGTACGCCCGGCAGAGCGGCGCCATCGCCCTGGGTACGGCACTTGCCTGGTGCGTGATCCCCTTTCTCCTTCCGGATCTCGTAAAGCTGGCTTTGGCACTGCAGCTGTCCGGCAGGCTCCGCAAGGTGCTGCACCTCTGATTGTTATTCGGTGACAGGAACGCGAAAACAGGCTTCCTTCCAGTCCGCGATCAGGGCGATGCTGACTTTGCTGCTTCCCGCAGAACTGCCCGAAGCATGCGCTGGTTTTTCCACGCTGCGCAAGGTGGTGCTGGTGACGCCGCTGACGCTGCTGCTGCCCGGGCTTGGGCTGGGAGCCGACGGCGTGTTCTGGGCGGAACTGATCAGCCAGGTGACCGGGGCATCCGCCTGCTTTATCACGATGGTGATGCTGATCTGGAGAAAAATGAAGAGGCCGGATGGAGATCCGCAGGGGGACATGGTATAATCAGACATCAGCCACCCGGGAAAGGGGATGAATTTTCATGGAGTATTCGATCAGGAATATCAGGATCGAGGATTATGACGCGATTTATACGCTTTGGACGGAGACGGAACAGAGCCGCCGGGCCCTGAACCCGGTGGATGACAGCCGGGAAGGCATCGGGCGGTACCTGGCACGGAATCCCGGCACTTGCTTTGCCGCGGTCTTGGAGGGAAGGATGATCGGGGTGATCCTGACCGGGCATGACGGGCGCAGGGGAATGATTCACCATCTGTGCGTTCATCCGGATTTCCGACGGATGGGGATTGCTTCCCACCTGGTGGCCGCGGCGGAGGAAGCGCTGCGGAAGGAAGGAATCCAGAAAATATTCGGGCTGGTGTTCACCGATAATGTATCGGCCAACGCCTTCTGGGAAAAAGAGGGGTACTCGCTGCGGACCAATCTGAACTACCGCAACAAGAGCCTGAATGAACGGATTCCGGTGGGAGAATAAAAGCGATCTGATATACTGAAACAGAATCGGGAGGAGAAGGAACATGCAGTACAGGCGGCTGTGAATCAATATCGTGGATTGCCGGATGCCTGATCCGAAATCCAGGGACATTATCGGACAGGTAATTGAAAAAGACCGTGCCGGATGGATTGTGCAGGGGGAACTGCCCCCTTGGCTCACAGAAGGAGGATCATTATGATTCAGATAACAATGCGTATTATAGAGCAACTGCTGAACGGTTCCGGCACAGAGGAAACACTGTCCGACGGGCTGGAACTCCTGGGGAATCCGCAACCCCAAAGCCACCGGGAATTTTTCTATAATTTCGGCTTTGGGAAATGTTAAGGCATAAAAAAACCCGGGAACCCGCATAAACATTGGGTTCCCGGGGTTGTTCCATTCACTCCCACTCGATGGTGGCGACTGGCTTTTCCGAGATGTCCCACAGGACACGGTTGACGCCGTTTACGTTTTCAATGATCCGGTCCCGGATGCGGGAAAGGACGCTGAAGGGGATTTCCGGAACGGTGGCGGTGACGGCGTCCACAGTGTTGACGGCGCGGATCACCACGGCCCAGCCCATATAGCGTTCGCCTTTTCCGTTCACATACTTGATGCCGGTGGACTGGAAATCCGGAACAGCGCAGAAGTACTGCCACGGAACATCAGGCAGGGCACCGATTTCCTCCCGGACGATGGCATCCGCCTCCCGGAGGGCCTCCAGGCGATCCCGGGTGATGGCACCGACGCAGCGGACGCCCAGGCCGGGGCCGGGGAAGGGCTGACGGTAGACCATGCCGTCCGGCAAGCCCAGGGCCTTGCCGACTACGCGGACTTCGTCCTTATACAGAAGTTTGACGGGCTCCACCAGCTCAAACTGCAGATCATCCGGCAGGCCACCCACGTTATGGTGCGCCTTGACGCCGACGCTTTCGGTAATATCCGGATAGATGGTTCCCTGGGCCAGGAAGGCGATGCCGTCCTGCTTGCGGGCCTCTTCCTCAAAGACACGGATAAACTCGGCAC
Source organism: Clostridia bacterium (assembly GCA_017526525.1). Classification (GTDB taxonomy): domain Bacteria; phylum Bacillota; class Clostridia; order Christensenellales; family Aristaeellaceae; genus Aristaeella. Next base: position 7,025 of record JAFXRG010000034.1, read on the forward strand.
CGATGATTTTGCGTTTCTGTTCCGGATCGCTGACGCCGGCCAGCTTGTCCAGGAAACGATCCACCGCGTCCACATAGATCAGGTTGGCGTTCATCTGGTTCCGGAATACCTCGACCACCTGCTCCGGTTCGCCTTTGCGCAGGAGACCGTGGTTGACGTGCACGCAGACCAGGTTCCGGCCGATGGCTTTGATCAGCAGGGCGGCGACCACAGAGCTGTCCACGCCGCCGGACAGGGCCAGCAGGACTTTTTTGTCTCCCACCTGCTCCTTTACGGCTTTCACCTGCTCCTCAATAAAGGCGGCGGCAAGCTCCGGGGTGGTGATGCGCTGCATGCTTTCGGGCCGTTTGTTGTTCTCCATCTCTTATCCTCCCATCATTGTGCAAAAATAAAAATCAGCCAATACAGACACAAGAATAGGAAAAGAAGGGGTGTCTGTCAATCAAAAAAAATGACAGAATTATGAATCCTTTTTTTCAGAAACTCTAACTTTCCTCTGTCCGAACGCGAAAGGGAATCCGAAGAAGAAAATAGATTGACAAGGGACGGAAAGATGTTTACAATAACGCTGCCGGAAAGCTAACACGTAAAGTTAACGAAATGGTTAACAAAACAAGGAGGCAGGAAAAATGACGGAGGACATTTATCCGCTGGTGATGGAACCGTCTTTCCGCTGCGGGCAGAGCACTCCCTGGGGCGGCAGGGCGCTGAAGGAAAAGTACGGGAAGGACACACCGGAGGAGATTACCGGGGAAAGCCTGGAAATCTCCGCGCTGCCGGGGCATGAAAGCCGGGTCATGAACGGTGCGTACCGGGGGAAAAGCCTGGGGGAAGTGTTCCGGATCCTGGGAGACAAACTGACCGGAAAACCGGAAGGGGAGTTTCCGCTAATGCTGAAGCTGCTGGATGCGCGGCAGTGCCTGTCCGTGCAGGTTCATCCGGATGACGTATATGCGAAAAGCCACGAAGGGAAAGCGGGAAAAAGCGAAGCTTGGTACATTCTGGACGCGGAACCCGGCGCCCGGCTGGTTTACGGAATCGACACGGAAGGCGAGGAACTGCGCTCTATTGTGGAGAAGGGCGAACTGGAAAAGCACCTGCACTGGGTGGAGGTTCATCCGGGTGATGTTTTTCATATTCCGAGCGGAACGATCCATGCCTTGGGGCCCGGAATCCAGTGCTACGAAATCCAGCAGTCCAGCGATGTGACCTACCGCTTCTGGGACTGGAACCGGGTCGGGAAGGACGGAAAACCCAGGGAACTCCACCTGCGGCAGGCGCTGGACGTATCGAAAACGGACAGACAGCCGGCGGCGGAAAAACAGCAGGCAAACCGGAACGGCGGGGAACCCGAACTGCTGGTGGACGATCCGCATTTCCGGCTGTACGCGGTGAACCTGGAGGGCAGCCGCATTCTGACCGGCGGGAGGATGCAGTTTGTGACCCCGATGGCGGCATGCACGCTGCGCTGGGGAGACGGATCCCAGGAGCTGGCGCCGTACCAGAGCGTACTGATTCCCGCGGGCATGGATTCGATGGAAATCGCCGGCAGCGGACAGGTGCTGCTGGCCTGCGCCTGAACCCAAAGTTGTTTGATAAAAAAAATACAAAAAGGGGTTGACAAACCCAAATTGATAGCTTAATATTTAGGCAACAAAGGTTAACAGATTAACCTAACAAAAAAAGGAGGATAAACCATGAAGAAACTGCTTTCCCTGATTCTGGCCCTGTGCTTGGTGCTCGGTATGGCTTCCTTTGCCGCCGCGGACGAAGAGCTGCCCACCTTCGACAAGATTGTGCTGGGTGAGAATACCGATCTGAGTGCAAAGATCCATTTTGTCTATCACCGGACGGACATCCCCGAGAAGCTGAACGGATATGTGGCTGAGTTCCAAAAGATCTACCCCAACATTGAGATCGAATATGAACTGATCACCGACTATGCCGAGAACGCGCTGCTGCGGGTCGGCAACACCGACTGGACCATCATGGGTATTCCGACGGTGCAGAAGGATGAGCTGTCCAAGTACTTCGTGCCGCTGGGATCCCTGGAAACCCTGAGCGGCCTGTACAACTTCATGAGCTCCTGGTCCTTTGACGGCGTATGCTACGGCATTCCCTCCACGGGCAACGCCAACGGCGTCCTGTACAACAAGCGGATCTTCGCGGAAGCCGGCGTGACCGAGTTGCCCAAGACCCCCGACGAATTCATCGCCGCCCTGAAGGCTGTGAAGGAAAAGACCGACGCGATCCCGCTGTACACCAACTACGCTGCCGGCTGGACCATGGGCGCCTGGGATGCCTACATCGGCGTGGCCGCCACCGGCAAGGACACCTACATGAACCAGGATCTGCCCCACGCCAAGGATCCCTTCGCGGACCAGGGCAACGGCACCGGCCCCTACGCCGTGTACAAAATCCTGTATGACGCTGCCGCGGAAGGCCTGATTGAAGACGACTACACCACCACCGACTGGGAAGGTTGCAAGCCGATGCTGAACAACGGCCAGATCGCCTCCATGGTCCTGGGTTCCTGGGCTTTCACCCAGATGCGTGACGCAGAGGGCGGCGAGCATCCGGAAGACGTGGGCTACATGGCGTTCCCGATCTCCATTGACGGCAAACAGTATGCGCCTGCCGGCGGAGACTACAACTTCGCCATCAACGTCCAGGCCTCCTATGAAGAGAAGCTGGCCTCCCTGTACTACCTGAAGTGGCTGACCCACGAGAGCGGATTCGCCTACAGCGAAGGCGGCGTTCCGATCGACAAGAAGGGCGAATATCCGGACCTGTACGCGGCGTTCGACGGCATCGACATGCTGTCCGACGCGGACGCGCTGGCTGGCGAAGAAACCCTGCTGAGCGACCTGAATGCTGAATCCGAGCTGAACCTGAACGCCGGCGGCAACACCAAGGTGCAGGAGATCATCGAGCACGGCTTCAACCACGACAAGTCCTTCGACGACATCATGGCCGACTGGAACGCCGCCTGGAGCGATGCCCAGAAGACCCTGAATGTTGAAGTGAAATAAGCGGTGAAGTCACCGATAACCCCCGGCGGGGCCAGGAGCTTGGCTCCTGACCCCGCTCTTTCTTTACCCTTTTTTACAACGGACGGGAGGTGCCTGAATGACTGTCCTGAAAGCTGTACAGCCTGACCTGCGCAGGAAAAAAGTAAACTGGCAGAAGGTTGCCGTGATCACGCTGTTTGCGTTTGTGCCGATGTTCCTGCTGATCCTGTTCACGTACATTCCCTTCGGCAAGATGATCCAGTTCAGCTTCCACAACATGAGCTATACCAAGGATAAAGGGTTTGTGGGGTTTGACAATTACGTCAAAATTTTCACAAAACCCGAATATGTGGACGCGATGCTGCTGAGCCTGTACTACATGGCCGGCGCGGTGGTACAGCTGGCGCTGGCGCTGTTCTTTGCCTCGGTACTGAGCCTGGAGAGGATTCACGGCGCCGGGATCTTCAAGGGAATTATGTTTTTCCCGTTCCTGGTGAACGGCATCGCCATCGGGTATATTTTCAAATATTTCTATACCCGGGGGTTTGTGCTGGACAGCGTGCTGCAGACCATCGGGATTCCGCTGGAAAGCCTGCCGTACTGGCTGCGGGACCAGAGCGTGAACAACTGGTCGCTGGTGTTTACCTCCGTATGGAAATACTGCGGCCAGAACATGGTGCTGTTCATCGGCGCCATCGCGTCCATTGACCCGACGCTGTATGAGGCGGCGACGATCGACGGGGCAAACCGCTGGCAGCAGTTCAAGGCAATTATTCTGCCGGGCATCAAGACGGTGTTCATGCTGAACCTGATCCTGTCGATCACGGGCTCGCTTTCCGCATTTGAACCGGCTTATGTGGTGGGCAGTATGGGCGCAAACGGCACGGCGACGTTCTTCATCAAGATTCACCAGATGGCGCACGTATCGCAGAAAGTGGGCCAGGCCTGTTCGATGGCCATGGTGCTGATGGGGCTGATCCTGCTGTTTACGGCGGCGCAGCGACTGTTCTTCCGGTATGTGATGAAGGATGCCGACAACACTTTCAACGCCAAGGCCAACAAGGCCAAGGCCCTGTGGTAAGGAGGGGGGAAGGAAAATGACAAACGCGGCGATCGCCGTCCGGCATACGAACCGGAACGCCCGGATCAAACGAACCGTGATCAAGACGCTGGAATACGCGGCGCTGGTGCTGGCATGCTTCATCGCACTGCTGCCAATCTGGTCCTCATTCACCACCTCCTTCAAGACCGCAGAGGAATATGCCACCACAAATGCGATGGCCCTGCCGCAGGACTGGCTGAACTTCGGGAACTATGCGCAGGTGTGGACAGAAGGGGAAATGCTCCGGGCATTCCTGACCTCCGCTTCCGTGGTGGTGGTCGTGGTGACGGTTTCGGTGATGATGGGCTCCATGCTGGCCTATGTGCTGAACCGGTTCCGGTTCCCGGGAAACGGGCTGATCCGGAACCTGTTCATGATTGCTACCCTGATTCCCGGCATCGCGATGCAGGTGACCACCTACCAGATCATGAAGGACCTGGGGTTCCTGAATTCCATTGTGGGTTATATGATCCTGATGAGCGGGACGGACGTAATTTCCATCTACATCTTCCTGCAGTATTTTGAGAACCTGGACGTGGCGCTGGATGAATCGGCTGTGCTGGAGGGATGCACCTATTTCGGCGTTTTCTTCAAAATCCTGTTGCCGCTGACCAAACCGGCGATCATCACGGTGGCTGTGCTGAAGGGCGTGGGTGTTTACAACGAATACTACAGCGCCAACCTCTACCTGCAGTCCAATTCCTGGCGGACCATCTCCACGGCGTTGTATTCCTTTTCCGGTCCGTTCAAGAGCTCCTACAACATTATCTGTGCCGGCGTGCTGCTGACGCTGATTCCCAGCCTGATTATCTTCCTGGTGTTCCAGAAACAGGTTTATGCCGGCCTGGCCAGCGGATCGGTGAAGGGATAAAAACGGATTGACAGCAAGGGAATTTGCGGTACAATACAGACAGATTAACAAAAAGGTTAACAAAAGGAGCCTGACAATGATTAAAGATGAAATCAGAAACCAGCTGGAAAAGAAAATCCTGCCTTTCTGGATGGGCCTGAAGGATGAGGAAAACGGCGGCTTTTACGGATACATGGACAACAACCTGATTGTAAACCGCAAGGCCGACAAGGGCTGCATCCTGAACAGCCGGATCCTTTGGACCTTTTCCACGGCGGCAATGGTTACGGGCAGCGCGGAATACCGGAAATATGCGGACCACGCGATGGAGTTCCTCCGGCGGTTTGAGGATCCGGAACACGGCGGCGTTTACTGGTCGGTGACCTTTGACGGGAAGCCGGCGGACACCACCAAGCACACCTATTGCCAGGCTTTTACGATTTACGGGCTTGCGGCCTATTACCGGCTGACCGGGAAACAGGAGGCCCTGGACAAGGCCATGGACCTGTTCCGGGTGATCGAAAGCCGGTGCAAGGACGAGAAGGGATACCTGGAAGCCCTGAAGGCGGATTTCCTGCCGGAAAGCAACGAAAAGCTGAGCGAAAACGGCGTGATGGCTTCCCGGACCATGAACACGCTGCTGCACGTGCTGGAAGCCTACACCGAACTTTACCGGGCCGGAAAGGACGCCCAGGTGATGGTGGCGGCCGTTGAGGGGCTGAACCAGTTCCTGGACAAAATCTACAACCCGAAAAAACGGCGGATGGAAGTTTTCTTTGACGATGATTTCCGGTCAATCCTGGACATGCAGAGCTACGGGCACGACATCGAGGGCAGCTGGCTGATCTGGGATTCGGCGGAAACCTTCATCCAGGCGGACGGACGGGAACCTTGGCGGAACATGTGCCTGGAGCTGCTGAAGAGCTCGACGGAACGAGGCTTTACCGACCACGGCCTGGCCTATGAGATTGTGAACGGGGAAAAGAACACCACCCGGGCCTGGTGGCCGCAGGCGGAAACGATGCTGGGCTTTGAGTTCGGCTGGCGGGAGACCGGGGATACAGCGTGGCTGCAGCGGATGCGGACGCAGTGGGACTATATTGAGCATTCAACGGTGGATCCCCGGGAAGGCAGCGAATGGTTTAACGAGCTGCGGGAGGACGGCAGCCTGGTTCAGGAAAAGCCGCTGGTGGAGGAATGGAAATGCCCCTATCACAACGGCCGGATGTGCCTGCGGCTGATGCAGGCGGACCTGCCGGAAACACTCTGAGCACCGCATTTTCCGAACGGCGGAAAATGAAAACAGGAAGGAGTGAAGCTGGAAAATGCCAGCGAAAAAGCCCACGATGCGGGATATCGCCCGGGCGGTCGGAACCAGCGCAGTAACGGTATCCAAAGCCATGGCCGGGAAAACCGGCATGAGCAGCGAGTTGCGGACGAAGATCCTGAAGAAGGCCGCGGAGATGGGATATGAATATCCCCACAGCAGCCACGCCCTTCCCCGGGAACATCTGGAGATCGGCATCCTGATTCCGGACAGGTATTTTGAGGCGGACTCCTTTTACGCGGAGATTTATAAACGGCTGGTGAAGAAACTGGCGGACCAGGGACATTTCGGGCTGCTGGAGCTGCTGGACCCGGAAAACGAACGGGACCTGGTGCTGCCCAGCCTTATGACCACCAAACACGTGGACGGACTGATCCTGCTGGGGGAACCGGCCAAGGCCTACTACCGGAAAGCGGCCCAGGCCGGAACGCCGGTGGTTTTCCTGGATTTTTATGACGAACAGGCGAACGCGGACGCCGTGGCGGGGGACAACAGCTACGGCGCTTACCGGCTGACCAGCCATCTGATCCGGCTGGGACACCGGAAAATCGGGTTTGTGGGGAACACCAAGGCAACCAGCAGCATTATGGACCGTTTTCTCGGATATTACCGGGCCATGCTGCTCAATGATCTTCCCGTGCGGGAAGAGTGGATCATTCCGGACCGGGAAATGACGGGAGGACTGGTGAAGCCGGCGCTACCGGAGGAACTGCCCACGGCTTTTGTATGCAACTGCGACATGACAGCCCGGATGGTGATTGACCAACTGACAGAAAAAGGATACCGGGTACCGGAGGATATTTCCGTGACCGGCTTTGACGACTATCCGGCGGGAAACGAAAACGAGATTCCGCTGAGCACTTTCCGGATCGATACGGACGGAATGATTGAGCTGGCGGTGAAAACCCTGCTGGAGCGCTGTGCCGGGGAAAAGAAGCCTTTCGGAAGACTGGTGGTGGGCGGCCAGCCGGTATACCGGAATTCCGAAACGGAGCTTCGGAAAAAATAACCCCCTGTGCGGATTATTATGAGTAAAGGAGAAGAAAAAGAAAATGAGCAAGATCAGACTGATCAACGTGGATTCACTGCCGAATATTCCCTGGCAGGAACGGCCGGCGGACCTGAAGACGGAATCCCCGGTATGGCGGTACTCCGGAAACCCGGTGATGGGCCGCAATCCCACCCCGGAAATTGCGCGGATTTTCAACAGCGCGGTGGTTCCGTGGGAGGACGGTTTCATTGCGGTGCTGCGGGGAGAGCAGATCAACGGGGTTCCCTACGTATATCTCGGCCACTCCAAAGACGGCATTCACTGGGACGTGGAGCGGCAGAAGGTGCCCTTTACCGATGAGAACGGAAAAGCGAAAATGCCGCATTACGCCTATGACCCCCGCCTGGTGAAGGTGGAGGATACCTACTACATCATCTGGTGCGGGGATTTTTACGGCGCCTCCATCGGCATGGCGAAAACCAAGGATTTCAAAACGTTCACGCGGATTGAGAATCCCTTTATTCCCTTCAACCGGAACGCGGTGCTGTTTCCCCGGAAAATCAACGGGACCTACCGCCTGCTGAGCCGGCCTTCCGACAGCGGCCACACGCCCTTCGGCGACATCTTCATCAGCGAAAGCCCGGACATGACCTTCTGGGGCAAGCACCGGCACGTGATGGGCAGCGGCGGGGAATGGTGGCAGAGCGTGAAAATCGGCGCCGGCGCGGCCCCGATTGAAACCAGCGAGGGATGGCTGATGTTCTACCACGGGGTGGCTACCACCTGCAACGGATTCGTATATTCTATGAGCGCTGCGATTCTGGACATCAACGAGCCCAGCAAGGTGCTGTACCGCTGCGCGAACCACCTGCTGACGCCGGAGGAACCCTACGAGGTGACCGGATTTGTGCCCAACGTAGTTTTCCCCTGTGCAACGCTGCAGGACGGGGAAACGGGCAGGATTGCGATCTATTACGGCGCAGCGGATACCCATGTGGGACTGGCCTTCACGACAGTGGATAGCGTTGTCAGCTACATCAAGGAGCACAGCGTGCTGCACGGCGGAGACGATGAGGCGGTTCACAACTATTGAAAAAACGGATGAATGGAAGGTTTTTCAATGAGAAGCAGAAGTTTTGAGAGCCTGATGGAATCCTACGAGCGGCTGCTGAGCCGGCCGAACCCGGCGGATGAGCATTTTTACAACGGCATTTTCACTCGCTACAGGAATCCGGTGCTGACGCGGGAACATATTCCGCCCTTCTGGATGTACGATGCGAACCCGAAAACCAACCCCTTCATGATGCAGCGGCTGGGCGTCAACGCCACGCTGAACAGCGGCGCTATCAAACTGGGCGGAAAATACTGCCTGGTGGTGCGGGTGGAAGGCATGGACCGGAAGAGTTTCTTCGCCGTGGCGGAGAGCGACAGTCCCACGGAGGGATTCCGGTTCCGGGATTACCCGGTGATCCTGCCGGACACGGAAAAACAGGAAACCAACGTTTACGACATGCGCCTGACCCGGCACGAGGACGGATGGATTTACGGCGTTTTCTGCTCCGAAAGCAAGGATGAGCAGAGCGTGGACCTTTCCGCGGCGGTGGCCGCGGCCGGCATCGTGCGGACGAAGGACCTGGAGAAATGGGAGCGGCTGCCGAACCTGGTGACGCTCAACTCACCCCAGCAGCGGAATGTGGCGCTGCATCCGGAATTTGTGGAAGGAAAGTATGCCTTCTATACCCGGCCCATGGACGATTTTATTGAAACCGGCAGCGGCGGGGGCATTGGCTTCGGGCTGTGCGACGATATCCTGCATCCGGTGATCGGGGAGGAGAAGATCATTTCCCGGCGGAAGTACCACACGATCACGGAAGCCAAGAACGGCGAAGGCGCCGTGCCGATCAAAACGGACAAAGGCTGGATTCACCTGGCCCACGGCGTGCGCAATACGGCAGCCGGACTGCGGTATGTGCTGTACGCGTTTGCCACGGACCTGCAGGATCCATCCCGGATTATCGCAGAGCCTTCCGGCATGCTGCTGGGACCGCTGGGCCGTGAACGCACCGGCGACGTCAGCAACGTGGTGTTTACCAACGGCGCCATCGCGGACGACGACGGAAAGGTATACCTGTACTATGCTTCCTCCGATACCCGGATGCACGTGGCGGAGACGGATATCGAGCGCCTGAAGGACTATGTGTTCAATACGCCGGAGGATCCACTGCGCAGCCCGGACTGCGTGCGGCAGCGGGCGGAGCTGATCCGGAAGAACCTCGAATTCCTCGGACGAAAGTAAAAAACGGCAAAGGGTACCGGCCCGGAGCCGGACCCGGCCTCACGGGGGCGAAAACATGCTGAAACCGGCTTCTTTGTTTACGGACGGCGCGGTGCTTTGCCGCGAAAAGGAAATTCGCATTTTCGGCCGGGCGGACGGGACGGTGACCGCCCGGCTGGAGAACAGCCGGGGGGCTGTGCTGGCGGAGGAAAGCGCCGGCACAAGGGACGGAAGGTTCCTGGTATGCCTGCCGCCCCAGAGGGCGCAGACCGGCTGCCGCCTGGTGATCACCGCCGGCAGGGAAAAGTGGGAAGCGCGGGACGTGGCCATCGGGGATGTATACCTGGCCGGCGGCCAGAGCAATATGGAACTGGAGCTGCGCAATTCCCTGGGTGGAACGGACCAGATGGCGGATGACGACCTGATCCGGTTTTTCAACGTGCCGAGGATGGCGGTGGTGAACGGGGAACAGCAGCGGGCAATCACGGAAACCCGCTGGCAGCCCGTGCGGCGGGAAACGGCCGGGTACAACAGCGCCGTGGCCAGCATTTTTGCCGCGGAAATGCGCCGGAAACATCCGGAAATCCCCGTAGGCATCATCGGATGCTACTGGGGCGGCACCTCCGTGACCTGCTGGATGGACGAGGCGACCCTGCGCACCCTGCGGGAAGGAACCCGCTACCTGGAGGAAAACGAGGCCCGCTGCGGGGGCAAAACCATGGCGCAGTACCTGGAAGACGAAAAAGCCTTTCAGCAGGGCATGGACGACTGGAACTGGAAGGCGGAGGCAGCCCGGGCGGAGCGTCCCGGCATCAGCGACCGGGAAATTACCGAACTGCTGGGGCCTTTTCCCTGGAATCCGCCGGCCGGCCCCGGCTCTCCCTACCGCCCCGCAGGGCTGGCGGAAAGCATGCTGAAGGAGATTGCCCCGGCGGCGCTGACGGCAGCGCTGTTTTACCAGGGCGAGGAGGATACCTGGCGGACGGACTGCTACGACCTGCTGCTGACCGCCATGATCCGGTACTGGAGAACACTTTTCCGCAGCGCGGAGCTGCCATTCCTGTTTGTTCAGCTGCCTATGTGGCTGGACTACGGGGCGGAAGACACCTTCAACTGGGCAAAAACCCGGCTGGCCCAGGCGGCGGTGCGCGACAGCGTGCGGAACACCGGAATGATCTGCCTGCTGGATGAGGGGGAATACGGAAACATCCACCCGGTGAACAAGCAGCCGGTGGGCCTGCGCCTGGCGGAGCTGGCGGAAAGCATGCTGTACGGCGGAAACGGAAAGGAATCCCCCCGGGCGGTGGCAAGGCGGACGGAAGGGGATACCCTGACGGTGGTGATCAGCCAGAAGATTGTCACGAAGGACGGCCAAAAGCCGAACCTGCTGGAAATCGCCGGGGAGGACGGCGTGTTTGTGCCGGCGGAGGGCACGGCGGAGGGCAACCTCCTGCGGATCCGCTCGGACCGGGTAAAGCATCCCGCCGCGGCCCGGTACGCCTGGTGCGACTGGTCGGACCGGGTGAACCTGGCCGGGGAGAACGGGCTGCCGCTGGAACCGTTCCTGGTATAAGGGCCAGGCTCCTTCCGCCGGGAAACGGCGGGGGAAGTGCGGCCGCGATGCAGGAAAGAAACAAGAAAAATCCCCCGCGGGAGTTGACAAGCCGGAGGGAAAAGGGTAAACTCCCGTTAAAGGCCTTGAAGGAGAGGGTTACGGAACCTCGGCAATCAGAGACGCGGCGGTCGGTGCGAGCCGCGGGAAGAGTCCGTCAGCTGTCACTCCGGAGCCGGAAGGAAGAAAGCCCAGCGCAAGTAGAACCTTCCCGAACCAGCCGCGTAAGGGCAAAAGGGCTTCACGGAGAGCCTGAAGGGGCGGCGCGAGCCGCAATTTGAGTGGTACCGCGGGTGTGAATTCATACTCGTCTCAAAGCTGAGCTTTGGGACGGTATTTTTTATTTTCCGAGTCAGGAGGATGGATCATGGCACAGATCACAGGGCTGAACTACAAGATTCAGGAAATGGCGCACCGGATCCGCGAACTGCGGGAGATCGAGAACTTTACCATTGCGGAAATGGCAAATAAGACCGGCGTCACCGAGCAGGAATACATCGACTGCGAAATGGGCAGGAGCGATCTGAACTTCGCGTTCCTGTACCGCTGCGCCCTGGCCTTTGGCGTGGACGTGGGAGACATTATTGAGGGTTCCAGCCCGAACCTGAACTCCTTTACGGTGACCCGACGGGGTGAAGGCCAGCGGATTGAGGAAGCCCACGACATGATTTATTACAACATGGCGGCTTCCTTCCGGAACCGGATTGCCGAGCCCCTGTATGTGCAGGCGGCCTACAGCGCGGAGGCGGAAAAGGAAGATATCAAGCTGACCACCCATGAAGGCCAGGAGTGCGATATCGTTATTGAAGGCCAGCTGAAGGTGCAGGTCGGTGAGCACATCAGCGTGCTGAACCCGGGCGACAGCATTTACTACGATTCCGGCACCCCCCACGGGATGATCGCCGTGGGCGGCCGGGACTGCCTGTTTTACGCCATCGTCCTGAATCCCACCGGCGCCCCGATTCCGGAGCTGACGCCGGAGAAGGCAACGCCCGGCACGGCGCTGCAGGAATTCCCGGCGGAAAACGGCCGGACCCGGGTATGGCACCGGTATGCGGATGTGGAGAAGGATGAAAACGGCACGCCGGTGAAGATTACCTTCAAGAACACCGACCAGTTCAATTTCGCCTTCGACGTGATTGACGCCATCGCGGAGGAAGTGCCGAACAAGCTGGCGATGCTGCACCTGGACCGGGACAAGACCGAGCGCCGATTCACCTTCAACGATATGAAGCGGGCTTCCAACCGCTGTGCCAATTATTTCAAAGCGCTGGGCATCAAAAAGGGCGACCGGGTCATGCTGGTCCTGAAACGGCATTACCAGTTCTGGTTTGCGATTCTGGGCCTGGAGAAAATCGGCGCCATCGCGATTCCGGCCGTGGCGCAGCTGCAGGAGCATGACTTTGAATACCGCTTCAACGCTGCCGATGTGAAGGCGATCCTCTGCACGGCGGACGGGGATACCGCCCGGCAGGCGGACCTGGCGGCGAGAAACGCGCCGGGGCTGAAGCTGAAGCTTATCGTGAACGGTACCCGGGAGGGCTGGCATTCCTTTGACGAGGAATACCAGATGTACTCCACCCACTTCAACCGCACGGAGGAGACCCCCTGCGGGGATGACCTGATGCTGATGTATTTCACTTCCGGCACCACGGGCTATCCCAAGATTGCAGCCCACAGCTACAAGCATCCCCTGGGGCATCTGCATACCGCCAAGTACTGGCACTGCGTGAACCCCAACGGCCTGCACCTGACGATTTCCGATACCGGCTGGGCCAAGGCGGGCTGGGGCAAGATTTACGGCCAGTGGCTTTGTGAAGCGGCCATTTTTGTCTATGACTTTGACCGGTTTGACGCGGCGGACATCCTGCCGCTGTTTGCCCGGTATCATATCACCACCTTCTGCGCACCGCCCACCATGTGGCGGATGCTGATCAAACAGGACCTGAGCAAGTACGACCTGTCCTCCGTAACCCACGCCTCCAGCGCCGGGGAAGCGCTGAACCCGGAGGTATACCGGCAGATCGAGATGCAGACGGGCCTGCAGGTGATGGAAGGCTTCGGCCAGACGGAAAGCACGATGATTATCGGCAACCTGGCGGGAGCGGATCACAAGCTGGGATCCATGGGCAAGGTGGCGCCGATTTACCGGGTGACACTGCTGGATCCGGACGGAAATCCCGTGGCCGCCGGTACGCCGGGGGAAATCTGCGTGGATATTTCCGAAGGAATCCCGATCGGCTTGTTCCGGGAACACTACCGGGATGAGGAAAAAACCAGGGAAGTTATGCATGACGGCTGGTATCACACCGGCGACCTGGCCTGGTGCGACGAGGATGGCTTCTACTGGTATGTGGGCCGGGCGGACGACGTGATCAAGTCCAGCGGCTACCGGATCGGGCCGTTTGAAATCGAAAGCGTCATCATGGAGCTGCCCTACGTGCTGGAATGCGGCGTCAGCGCGGCGCCGGACGAGGTGCGGGGCCAGGTGGTCAAGGCCAGCATTGTGCTGACCCCGGGAACGGAACCCTCGGAGGCACTGAAGAAGGAAATTCAGAACTACGTGAAGCAGCATACCGCGCCGTACAAGTATCCCCGGATTGTCGTCTTCCGGGAGGAACTGCCCAAGACGGTCAGCGGCAAGATTCAGCGGGCGATGCTGTAAAAAAAATACGAAAAAATCCGGGGAAAGGGAAGGGAACTTCCGCTTTCCTCGTTTTATTGACGAAAAGGGAGGGAAAAACCATGAGAAAAAAATGGATCTGCCTGGTCATGGCATTGGCATTATGCGCCCTGTGGACAGGGGCAACCGCCGACGGAGGCTATGTGAATCCCGACGGCCGGCCCATTAACCTGATTCAGTATGCGGCACGGCCGTATACCTGGGAGGTTCAGGAGCATCGGGGCAGCCCGATTGCGACGTATGTGGAAAACGCGCTGGACGGCAACCGCTATACGGAAATGTGGTTCGGCTGCTGGGACGCCGTGGCGCGGGACGAGATTCCCGATATCAGCTTCTATTTCGACAACGCGACGGTCAAGGATATCTGGATCCGCAACGGTAGCGAAAAACCGAACTACCGGGATTATGCCCGCATGGGCAATCTGGCCGTGGTGGTGTGGACGGGAGATACGTGCTCGGACATGTATTTCCCCCGGCGCCCGATTTACAACCAGTTTTACAACCTGCAGGACAATTATGACTCGGAAGAGGTATCGGACGACTTTTACGACGGATACCAGCGGTTCGGCCTGCCCATGCAGTACGAGCATGTGACAAGGATAGATTTCTTCGTCAAGGGCTGGTATGAAGGCGAAATCAAGGACAACGAACACCATTACCAGATGTGGATTTCGGATATCGCCTTCCTGCCGGATGCGCTGAGCACCCTGGTGTACGGCGGAGGCAGCGGCTACCCGCCGCAGGACTGGCCTTACTACGGGCCTACCGCGACGCCGGCTCCCACCGCGACGCCCGTGCCCCGGGAGACTGCCACCCCCGAACCCGGCCTGCAGGTGCTTACCGCGGAACAGACTGAAACCCGCTCCGGCCCCGGCGCCAACTATACCGACCTGGCATCCGGCCTGCCGGCCGGAACCTGGGTCAAGGCCCTTTCCACTTCCTTTGAGGAGGAAGCCGAGGTCTGGTGGATTCAGACGGAAATTACCTACGGCGGCGAAAAACGGAGAGCCTACACCCCCGTGAAACAGCTGCGTATGCAGGAAACCCAGGTGCAGCTGGAGGAAGCCATCGGCAACGCCGTGCTGACCCGCTCCGTATTCGGATACTGGGGCCCCGGGTTTGGCTATACCATGTATAACGACAAGATTCCCTACGGCACCTCCGGAACGGTATGGCAGGAGGAAGGCGCTTACGCCCAGTTCGAGTATTTCGATGAAAATCTGCAGCAGTCCAGGAGGGTATGGGTACCGGTGGGAGCCCTGCAGTTCGGCAACGGCTGACGGAGAATGTCCCCCGGACAGGGAAGGACGGTTTCGGCGGAAACCGTCCTTTTTTTTCGAAAATGTTATTTTTTCTTAATAAATTCAAACGAAAACATATAGCAAAGCAGAATAAAATATGATAAAATACATCAAAGTGTGAGTTTAATATTTGAGCACGGGAAGAGATCCGGGGGGATTATTTATAGCTTTTCCTGCTGCACAGCCGTGCGAACGCACAAATGAAAGGCGGTTACAGTGAGCACAAAAACACAGAAGAAAGAGATCGGACGGCTCAGGATCGTGTCTCTTGGCGGTGTGGATGAAATCGGCAAGAACATGTATGTTTTCGAATACGAAGACGATATTGTGGTGGTGGACTGCGGCAGCGTTTTTCCGAAGGAAGACATGCTGGGCGTGGACCTGGTGATTCCCGATATTACCTACCTGATGGGCAAGCGGGATCATATCCGGGGCTATCTGTTTACCCACGGCCACGAGGATCATATCGGCGCAACACCCTATATCCTGAAACAGGCGCCTTCCCATATTTACGGCACCAAGCTGACGCTGGCGCTGGTGGATCTGAAACTGAAAGAGTACCGGGTGGACGGGATTCCCATGCATGTGGTGGAGCCCCGTGACACGGTTCAGCTCGGACAGTTCAGCTGCCAGTTTATTCATGTGAGTCACTCCATTGCGGGGGCCTGCGCCATCGCGATTACCTGCCCGGCGGGAACGGTGATCTGCAGCGGAGACTTCAAGGTGGACTATACGCCCATTGACGGCCAGGTGACGGATCTTCAGACCTTTGCCCGTTACGGAGAGCGGGGCGTGCTGGCTTTCCTTTGTGAATCCACCAACGTGGAACGGTCCGGATATACCATGAGCGAACTGAAGGTGGGCGAAACCTTCGAGAAAATGTTCGCCCAGGCGGAGGGCCGGGTGATTGTGGCCATGTTCGCCAGCAACATCCACCGGATGCAGATGATTATCGACGGGGCCATCCGCTACGGCCGGCGGGTATGCTTTATCGGCCGGAGCATGGTGAATGTCAGCCGGGTGGCCATGTCCATCGGCGAACTGCAGATTCCGGAAGAATACCTGATCGACATGGACGTGCTGGATCAGTATCCGGACAACGAAATCCTGGTGATGACCACCGGCAGCCAGGGCGAGCCGATGGCCGGCCTGACCCGGATGGCCTATGCGGAGCACAGAAAACTCCAGATCCGGCAGAGCGATATGGTGATTATTTCCGCCACGCCGATTCCCGGAAATGAAAAATTCATTTCCCGGGTGATCAACCAGCTGTACCGGCTCGGCGCGCAGGTGGTTTACAGCGCCATGGCGGAGGTTCATGTTTCCGGCCATGCCTGCCAGGAGGAACTGAAGCTGCTGCATTCGCTGGTGCGGCCGAAATACTTTATTCCGGTGCACGGAGAATACCGGATGATGTGGCAGCACGCGATCCTGGCGGAATCCATGGGCATTCCGAGCCAGAATATTGTAATTCCCGAGCTGGGCCAGGTGATCGAAATGAACGAGAACGTGCTGGCGCTGGGCGAGCAGGTGCCCGTGGGCGGCGTTCTGGTGGACGGCCTGGGCGTCGGCGACGTGGGCAACATTGTGCTGCGGGACCGCAAACACCTGAGCCAGGACGGCCTGCTGATTGTGGCCCTGGCTATCGACCGGGACCAGAAAAAGCTGATCAGCGGCCCGGATATTGTCAGCCGCGGGTTCATTTATGTGAAGGATAACGAGGACATTATTGATGAAACCCAGAACCTGGTTCGGGAAATCCTGGCCAACAACGATTTGTCCGGGGAAAACTGGCCGGACCTGAAAAACCTCATCAAGGACGATGTGCATCAGTTCATCTTTGACCGGATCAAACGGAATCCGATGATCCTGCCGATTATTCTGGATGTGTGAGGATGCGTTGCGCAGGAAGCTCAAAACCGGTATAATACAGGTCAGAAAGGGAAGCAAATCCCCTTTCTGACCGTTTTTTATGAGGGGGAGAAAGAAGAATGGATTATTCATCCACCTACAAGCTGGCGCAGGATATCCGCGACAGTGAAGAATATAAAACCTACCATGAACTGAAGAAATCCGTGATGAGCGATGAGACGACGGCGGCGCTGATTAAGGAATACCGGAAGCTGCAGATGACGCTGCAGATGAACGCCGTCAGCGGAAACACCGCGGATGCGGAGGATATGCAGAGATTTTCCGGGATTTCCACGCTGCTGTTTTCCAAGCAGGAGGTCAGCAATTTCCTGATGGCGGAGATGCGGCTGCAGCAGGCCATGGCGGATATTTTCAAAATTGTGACGGAAGCCGCCGATATGGATCTGGCTATTCCCGGGTTAGAGGGGTAAGCATTGAAAGATAACAGGAACTACACCTACCGCAGGATACGGGATGAACGGCAGCACGGCTTTTTCTGGTACAGCGCGCTGTGGAAAGGGCTTCGCCCGGTGCTGGTGGCGCTGGCCGTGATTGTGCTGACCATTGGAATCTGCTACACCGTATGGAACAAGCTGTACGGTGAGTTTGCGGCGCCCGTGGACGAGCAGGATCCGTCAGAATACACCTTTGAGATCACCTCCGGGCAGAGCCTGAACCGGGTGGCCTCCAACCTGGAAAACGCCGGACTGATCCGGAGCAAGACGGTTTTCAAGTATTACTGCGACTTTGCCGGCATGGGGCAGAAAATCCAGGTGGGCACCTACGCCCTGCGCCGGGACATGACCATGTCCGATATCGCGGAGCGCCTGACCGCCGGCGACGGAAACCCGCTGGTAAGGAACATTACCCTGATTCCCGGGGAGTCCGTGGAGGAGTTTGCCGCCAGGCTGGTGAAGGACGGCGTGCTGGAGAGCGCGGACCGCTTCCTGGAGCTCTGCAGAAGCGGACAGGATTTCAGGGATTACTACTACATTGCCGACGTGCTTTCCAGCGGAACGGCCGCTTCCCGCAAATATGTGCTGGAAGGGTACCTGGCGCCGGATACCTATGAGGTATACACCGACGCTACCGAGGAAACCCTGATCCGGAAGCTGCTGAGCCAGACGGAAGCCGTGTTCCCGCTGGAATACCAGGAACAGGCTGAAAGCATGGGCATGACCATGGATCAGATCCTGACGCTGGCCAGCATGATTGAAAAGGAAGCCAAGACGCAGGACTTCCCCCGCGTCAGCGCTGTGTTCCACAACCGGCTGAAGGCCGGAATGAAGCTGGAAAGCGACGTAACCATTCACTACATTACCGGGGTGCGCAGAATGGCGCTGACGGATGCGGACATAAGCGCTGCCAACGCTTTCAACACCTACCGGTACAAGGGACTGCCGCCGGGACCCATCTGCAACCCGTCCGCCGCGGCCATCCGGGCGGCGCTTTATCCGGACAGCACGCTGGTGGCGGAGAAATACCTTTATTTCTGCGCGAAGGAACCCGAAAGCGGGCAGCTCTATTTCTCCCGAACGCTGGAGGAACACCAGCGGGCCGTGGCGGCATACTCGCCGCTGTGGAAGCAGTATGATGAAAACCGGGGGATTCAGTGATGAAAATACCTGAACTGCTTTGTCCTGCCGGGAACCTTGATTCCCTGGACGCGGCGCTGCATTTCGGCGCGGACGCCGTGTACGGCGGGATGAAGCATTACGGACTGCGGGCTTTTGCGGGGAATTTCGACCGGGAAGGCCTGCGGGAGGCCGTGAAACGGGCCCACGGGGCAAAGGCGCGGTTTTACGTGACCATGAATATTTACCCCTTCGACGACGAAATGGAAGGGTTTGTTTTCGCGGCCCGGGAAGCGGCGGAGGCCGGCGCGGACGCCGCCATTGTGAGCGATCCCGGAGCCATCCGGCTGCTGCGCCGGGAAGTGCCGGAACTGCCGGTGCATGTCAGCACCCAGGCGAACACGGTGAATACCCCGGCGGCGGAAATGTACCGGGAAATGGGATGCGAGCGGGTCATCCTGGCCCGGGAGGTCAGCCTGGAGCGGATCCGGAAAATGAAACAGGCCCTGGGGGACAGCATTCAGCTGGAAACCTTTGTGCACGGCGCCAGCTGCATGGCCTATTCAGGCCGGTGCATGCTGAGCGCCTACCTGACCGGACGCAGCGGCAACCGGGGAGAATGCACCCAGCCCTGCCGGTGGCAGTACAGCGTGGTGGAGGAAAAACGGCCGGGCGTCTATTTTCCGGTGGCGGAGGATGAACGGGGCACCTACCTGTTTTCCGCCAGGGACCTTTGCCTGATGCCGATCCTGCCGGAACTTTGCGAGGCGGGCGTCAGCAGCCTGAAAATCGAAGGCCGGATGAAGGGTGAATATTACGTGGCGGTTGTGACCGGCGCCTACCGGAAGGCGCTGGACCTGCTTTCAGAGGATCCGGAGGCATTTCGCAGGGCATTGCCGGAGCTGACGGCGGAGCTGCGCTGCGCCAGTCACCGGGACAGCGACACGGGCTTCCTGCTGGGAAATCCGGAAACGCCCGGGGAGGCGGAGGGCTTTCACCAGGAACGGGAGTACGCCGCCAGGGTGCTGGGAAAGGACGAAAAAACAGGAAAGATCCGGCTGCTGCTGAAGAACCGGTTTTTTGCCGGGGAGGAAATGGAACTGATGACCCGGCGCGGCATCCTGAAGGTGACCGTTGACCGGATGATCCGGGAAAAGACCGGGGAGGAAGTGAACACCCTGGGAATTGCCGGGGAAACCCTTCTGGTGGATCTTCCGCCCTGCGAGGCGGGGGACCTGCTGCGCGGGAAAGTGCGGAATCACAGGGAATAAGCTAAGGGATGAACTGAGGAGCAACATGGCAAAGCTGAAGCGATATGAACTGTACGAGGGGGACGGGGAAATCATTCCCGAAGAGTACATCCCCCCGCAGGAACGGACGGAAAAGCCGGAACCGGCGAAGAAACCGCCGGCCGCAAAGCCGGAAAACAGAAGCAGGTACTTTACCCGGAACGAGGACGACGGGCTTGGAAAGGTTTCACCGCTTTTTGATGATTTTGACCGGTTCGGCGGCCTTTCCGATCCGGATGTACGGAAGAAAAAGAAACCGCCGAAGCACTACAACGGGGGATGGATCGCGGTGATCACCGGCTGCCTGGTGATCCTGGCGGCTCTGGCGGTGCTGATGGTGCCGCAGCTGACCGGGGTGCGGTACCGCTTCCTGCCGAATATCGGCTTTATGAACGGGTCCCTGATTTCACTGGACGCCAAAAGGGAGGAAATCCACGACAGCTACCGGAAGGAGCTTTTTACGGACCGGATTTATTCCGGTATCTATATCGACAACGTCCATGTTGGCGGCATGACGCGGGAGGAAGCTATCCGCGCGGTGGAACAGGTGAACGGGGAAACGGACGCGAAGTTTGACCTGGTGGTTTCCATCGGCAACGAAAACTGGCATGTGAACAGCGAGCGGGTGCCGGTTTCCCGCAATATCCGGGAGACGGTTGAAAAAGCCTGGATCTGCGGCCGGAGCAATTCGGCCGGGAGCCGGGGCGGCACCGGGACGCCTTTTGAGGAACGGGTCCGGCAGGTAGCGGAGCTGCGGTCCTATCCCCAGACCTTCGCCACCCGGCAGGACTATGATCATCAGGCCCTGCGGACCATGACGGACGGAATTGTCAATTATGTGAACCGGGAGCCGGTAAACAGCAAGGTGGAAAGCTTCAATTTCAGCACAAAAGCTTTTACGTTTACGGAGGACCGGCCCGGAGCCAGACTGGATCCGGAGGACCTGTATTCCCGGCTGACCGACCTGCTGGACAACGGGGTGACGAACTCCACGGTGCGGGTGGTTCCGGAACGGATTGAGGCTGAGATGACCAAGGCGGAGCTGATGAACCGGTTCGGCCTGATTTCCGCCTATACCACCAACACCACCAACAACAAAAACCGGAACACCAATATCCAGCTCAGCGCGGCGGCAATCAACGGGGTCACCGTGCTGCCCGGGGAGATTTTTTCCTTCAACGGCGCCACCGGGGAGCGAACCGCTGAAAAGGGATACAAGGAAGCGGCGGCTATTGCGGGGGGCCAGAGCCGGGATGAAATCGGCGGCGGCGTGTGCCAGACCAGTTCCACCCTGTTCAACGCCGTGGCCCGGGCGGATCTGGAAATCCTCGAACGGAACCCCCATGCCTGGCCTTCCAATTATGTGGAGAAAGGGTTTGACGCCACCGTGAACTGGCCCGGACTGGATTTCAAGTTCCGGAACAACACGGAATGGCCGATTTTCATTATTGCCGGATACAACAAACAGAAGGTAACTGTGAACATTTACGGAATGAGCCTGGGAACCGGCGTCCGGATCGACCTGGAAAGCGACCTGGTGCGAACCATTCCCCAGCCGGAAGGAACCAACTATGTGGTGAATCCGAACCTGGCCCCCGGGGAGAGCAAAAAGACCATTACCGGGCGGAAAGGCTATGAGGTGCAGACCTGGAAGGTGTGGTATCAGGGAGACCGGGAAATCCGGCGGGAAATCCTTTTCAAGACCACTTACAAGGCTTACCAGGAAACCGTTGAATACAATCCGCAGTAAAAGTTCCGGGAAAGGAAGAAAAAGCGTTCAGGCCGCCGAAGCCTGAACGCTTTTTCTGAACCCTATTTTTTCTGAATTTCCTCAATCATTTCAAGAACCCGGGACGTTCCGTCCGCCGGAGGTGCGCTCCGCAGGGCCTCCATCAGGGTTTCCCGGTCGGCCCAGGTTTTCCGGATGGCATCCACCAGGGATTCCTCATTCATGTTTTCCTGCAGCAGCACCCGGCACAGGCCGCGCTTTTCCAGGCTTTGGGCGTTGAGAATCTGATCCCCCCGGCTGGCGCCCTTCGGATAGGGAATCAGCAGCATGGGGCGGCCCAGGGCCTGAAATTCGCACAGGGCGTTGGCGCCGGCACGGCTGAGCACGAGATCCGTACAGGCCAGCACATCCGGAAGATCCGCGTCCAGGAATTCTATCTGTCGGTAGCCGGGGGTGCCTTCCAGGGAGGGATCCAGGTTTCCTTTTCCGCAGATATGGGCCACATCGAAATCGGCCGTCAGGGAAGGGAGGGATTTCCGCAGGCAGGCATTGACGCTCTGGGCGCCGGAGGAACCGCCCATCATCAGCAGCACGGGACGGGTGCCGTCAAATCCCAGAAGGGACAGGCCTTTTTCCCGGCTTCCGGAAAAAAGCTCCGGACGCAAAGGCGTGCCGGTCATTTCGGCCTTGGACCCAAGGGCGGCGGCGCACTCCGGAAAGGTAGTGGCAAAGCGCCGGGCAAAGGGTTTGCAGAGCTTGTTGGCCAGTCCGGGGGTCAGGTCGCTTTCATGGCAGAGAACGGGAATCCGGTGCAGCCAGGCGCCGAATACCACGGGAACCGCCACAAAGCCGCCCTTGGAGAACACCACATCCGGCTTCAGCTTTCCCATGAGGTGAGCGGACTGAAAGGCCCCGGCAATGACCCGGAAAGGATCCGTAAAATTCTGCCAGGAAAAATACCGGCGGAGCTTGCCGCTTTTGACAGCGTGGTAGGTGATGCCGGGAACGGAACGCATTTTGGGCGCTTCCATACCGTTTTCCGTGCCGACGTAATGAATTTCATATCCTTTTTCCTGAAGGCGGGGAATCAGCGCCAGATGGGGCGTTACGTGGCCCAGGGTGCCGCCGCCGGTCAGAACGATTTTCTTCATGGGAGTCACTTCCTTATGAACGACTTAACCCTTTCAGTATAACACACTAAATTTCTCAGGGGAAGACGCGGATTCCTTGTCAAGGCGGACAGATTATGGTATAATCCCTCCGTCGAGCGCCGAAGTGGCGGAATGGCAGACGCGGCGGATTCAAAATCCGTTGCCCTTAAAAGCGTGCGGGTTCAAGTCCCGCCTTCGGCACATGTAAAGATCCCTGCAAAACAAGCGTTTACAGGGATCTTTTGTATTTCCGGAACGGCGCTTGCCTGTTGGAACAGTCTGATCACAGCGGAGCATGATGCCGTTCGGAACAGAACGGTTATTTGCTGCGATGGAAGAGCAGCCGCTCGTAGCGGGCCACGTCCGCCCGGCGGACCATGACTTCCAGTTCCTCGTCGCCCATGACCGTGTTGCGGCCCTCAGCATAAAGCTCGTCCACCTGCCTGCGGACGGCCTGCACCAGGGGATCGCTCTTGTCGATGATGTTATCGTCCTTCAGGCGGAAATAGGCATTGATCCAGTGAGCCACGGAGGCGGTGCCGCCGCGGCTGTCCACGGCCACGGAGGCCGGGCGGTTCAGAATGGCGGCGGTGTCGAAGATGTTGTAAATTTCCTCGTCCTTCAGCATGCCGTCGGCATGGATGCCGGCCCGGGTGACGTTGAAGTGACGGCCGACGAAGGGTTGACGGGGGCTGATTTCAATACCGATTTCACGCTCCATGAAATCCGCAATTTCGGTGACGGCGGTCAGATCCATACCGTTGGTTTCTCCGCGCAGGGATTCATACTCAACGGCCATGGCTTCCAGGGGGCAGTTGCCCGTGCGCTCCCCGATGCCCAACAGGCTGCAGTTGATGCTGGAGCAGCCGTAGAGCCAGGCGGTGGCGGCGTTGGAAACCACCTTGTAGAAATCGTTGTGGCCGTGCCATTCCAGCTGGGCGGAAGGCACTTCCGCATAGTGGCGGAGGCCGTAAATGATGCCGGGAACGCTGCGGGGCAGGGCGGCGCCGGGATAGCTGACGCCGTAGCCCATGGTATCACAGGCACGGATTTTGATGGGAATGCCGCTTTCCCGGGAGAGCTTCATGAGCTCGGTGGCAAAGGGCACCACAAAGCCGTAGAAATCAGCCCGGGTGATGTCCTCGAAATGGCAGCGGGGGCGGATTCCATAGTTCAGGGCGGATTTGACGATACCCAGGTACTTGTCCATGGCCTGGGCCCGGGTCAGGTGCATTTTATTGAAAATATGATAGTCGCTGCAGGAAACCAGGATGCCGGTTTCCTGCACCCCGGCCTGCTTGACCAGCTCAAAGTCCTTTTCGTTGGCCCGGATCCAGGTGGTGATTTCCGGGAAAGGAAGGCCCTCGTCCTGGCAGAGCCGCAGGGCTTTCTGGTCGTTGGCGGTATAGAGGAAGAACTCGCTCTGGCGAATCATGCCCTTCGGCCCGCCCAGGCGGCTCATGAGCCTGAAAAGGTGAAGAATCTGTTCGGGGGTAAAGGGGCTGACGGACTGCTGGCCGTCCCGGAAGGTGGTATCGGTCATCCAGATCTCATCCGGCATCTGCATGGGCACATGGCGCATGTTGAAGGCTACTTTCGGCACATGGGAATAGTCGTAAATTTCCCGGTAAAGGTTGGGTTCTGCCACATCCTGCAGGGAATAATGATACTTGGACTGCATGAGCAGGTTTGTGGTCTGGTCAAACTTCAGCATTTTCAGGCTCCTTATTTCAGTTCGTTGATGAAGTCCTCAATCCGGGAAAGACCTTCATCGATTTTCTCGGTGGAAATTGCGTAGGACAGGCGGCAGAAACCTTCCGCTTCAAAGGCGATGCCGGGCACCACGGCCACGTGCTTTTCCGCCAGGAGCAGCTCCGCGAAGTCCATGGAATCCTCCAGGACGCGACCGTTGTAGCTGCGGCCCAGCAGGGAACGGATGTTCATCATCACGTAGAAGGCGCCTTCGGGTTTCAGGCAGCTGATGCCGTTGATCCGGTTGATATGGTCCACCATGACGTCCCGCCGGATCTGGAACTGTTCGCGCATTTCCTCCACGCAGGTCTGGTCCCCGTCCAGGGCCACGGCCGCCGCATGCTGCGCAATGGAGTTGGCGTTGCTGGTGGCCTGGGACTGGAAGGCGCTCATGGCGGCGATTTCCTGCCGGGGCGCGGCGCAGTAGCCGATGCGCCAGCCGGTCATGGCAAAGGCCTTGCTGACGCCGTTGACGATAAAGGTCTGGGCCTTGATCTGCTCGCCCAGCTGGGCGATGGACAGGTGTTTGCGTCCGTCATACAGCAGTTTTTCGTAAATTTCGTCGGACACGATATAGAAAGGATGGGTCACGGCCAGGTTGCCCACAAACTGCAGCTGCTCCCGGGTCCAGACGGAACCGTTGGGGTTGGAGGGGGAGGTGATGATGATCGCCTTGGTCCGGCGGGTTACGCGGGAAGCGATATCCTTGTTGCTGGGGATGAAACGGTTTTCCTCATTGGTGGGGATGAAAACCGGCACACCTCCGGCCATCCGGACGATTTCCGGATAGGAAACCCAGCAGGGGGTGGGAATCAGCACTTCGTCACCCGGATCCAGAATGGTCTGGAAAATGGTGAAAAGAGAATGTTTGGCACCGTTGGAGACAAGGATTTCCTGGGGAGAGTAGGTGAGGCCGTGATCCCGTTCCATTTTCCGGGTAATCGCCATCCGGAGCTCCATGGTTCCGGGAACAGCGGTATACCGGGTCATTCCCCGATCCAGCGCTTCCTTCGCAGCTTCGCAGATATGAGGGGGAGTCGGAAAATCCGGCTCACCGGCACCGAAACCGATGACGTTCATGCCGGAAGCAGCCATTTCCTTGGCCCGGGCGTCAATCTGCAGCGTCAGGGAAGGAGCAATGTTCAGACAGCGGTGGGAAATCGACAGCGCCATGGGGAAAGCCTCCAATCATCATATGAATGCACGTATTATAACGGGGTTTGGGGGCAAAAGGCAAGGATAATACGAAAAGAGTGCATTATTCGTCCAGACCCGCGGAATCCTCCGGAACCGGGGGCGCGGAGTTCCGTACCGGGGAGAGGGCTTCGTAGAAAACCCCCTGGGCCATCAGCATATACACGCTGACCGCCAGGCTGCCCAGCATCTGCACCACCAGTCCGGCCACGGGGCCGGCGATGGAGACCACCGCGGAGGAGGCCAGCAGGATCAGCAGGTACCAGAGCAGGAAGCTCAGCATCAGGGTCATCAGGAGCCCGCGGCGGCCTTTCATCATATCCCGGCTCCGGCGGGCGCAGGTGAGGACCCGCTCCTCCGGCTCATCCGCCAGGATAAAATCCGCCATGGCGTAATACAGATATCCCATGATGCCCAGCACCAGCATGAGGATCATTCCGGTATAAATGAGGCTGGAGCTGATCCAGACGGTGGACTGGGCCTCCGAAAGGGAGGCGGGCCGGGCGGTATACAGGGGAATCAGGGAAAGCAGGGTGACCGCGATGCCCGGCAGCATCCACAGCAGGGTTTTCAGCAGGACAAACAGCCGCAGGCCGATGCCTTTGGCGAAAATGCGGATGCGGCTGAAAACGGCGGATACGGGCTCTTCCTGGCCGCGGATCCGGTCCAGTGCCCAGTGATTCATGCCCAGGGACAGCGCCGGCGTCAACAGCCAGGCCAGCACGGTCAGGCCGATGATCACCAGGACTCCCGTTTCGGAGAGCATGGCGCGAAGGGCGTCCGGCAGGGCCGTCATGGCGGCTTCATTGCCGGCGGCCCGGATCAGCAAATCCTCCAGGCGGAGGGTGGGATCATTTTTCGTAAAAGCCGCGATGCCCTGCACCAGCAGGGAAGGAAGATTGACGATCAGCGCGATCAGCAGGGCGGTTTGCCAGTGGCCCCGGAGGGTTTCCCGGGCCTTGGCCTTATAGACGGATGAATAAATCATGGGCGTCTCTCCTTACATAAAAAAGGGGGACGCCGCGAACGGCATCCCTCACGAAAATCGGAATCAGTCTTTCAGAGCTCCGAGATCTTCCTTGATTCCGGCATCCTTGACCCACTGTGCCAGCGTGTCGGTGTAGGTGCTGTTCTGTTTGGAAGTCAGCAGAGCGGAATGCAGGGATTCCTTCACGGATTCGAAGTCCACACTGCCTTCCGTAACATCCGCGACATATTTGATGATGTAGTATCCGTTGTTTTCTCCCCGGATTTTGCCGGAAACATCGCCCACGTTTTTCAGCGCCATGGCGGCGTTTACAAAGGCGGAGTCGAAACCGCTCATGTTTTCGCAGACGGCGTAGCCTTTTTCAGCGTTGACGGCGCCGGGTTTCATGCCGGGATCCTCGTTCTTTTCTTCCTGGAGTTTGTCCCAGTCATCCGGATTCGCTTCCAGGGCGGCCAGCACGGCGTCCGCATCCTCGTCCAGGCGGGCGAAGGCGGCGTCCACGGCGGTTTTCAGTTCCGCCTGGGCTGCGTCCAGGTCGGCATTGGCGGCGGCGAGGGCTTCCTGTGCCTTGGTCTTGTCCTCTTCGGAAGCGGCTTCGTCATCCAGCACCTTCTGGGCGTCGGAAACCTTGGTGAGCGCATCGGAAACCTTGGTGTTGGCATCGCTGATGGCCGTCTGGTCCTCCGACTTGAAGCGGATCAGGATCTGCTTTACGCGGCGCAGACCGGCGGGCGCGTAGTACAGGGTGGTGCCGTTGCGGTCGGCGGAGGCCCAGGAGGAAGCATTTTCTTTATACTTTTCTTCATCCGCGGCGACCTTGCTGTCGTAATCGGCTTTCACTTCCTCGTCGGAAACCGTGACGTCCTTGATGGCATAATCACGAACCTTGGAGTTGATGATGGACTCCTTCGCTTCTTTTTCGTAATCTTCCATCTTCAGGCCCATTTTTTCCATCTGGGCGAGAATGGCCTTGTCCAGCTCTTCGCCTTCCAGCTTTTTCTCTTCTTCACTCAGATAGGAGGACTGAACCAGGGACTTGTCGGCATCCCAGTTGCTCTGGGCGCGTTCCTTGATTTTCTCGTTATCCTCTTCGGTCAGCACATCCAGCCCCAGTTCCTTCGCCTTGGCGCGGAGGGTCATTTCGTTTTTCAGCTGGGTGACCGCAGAGGACTGGGCGGAGGCGATGACATCGGGATTGCTGAGGTCAATGTCGCTGCCCAGCATGGCATAATACTGGTATTGCTGATAAAGCATGCTGTTGGTGGCATTCTGAACCTCGGCCTTGGTGATTTCCTCGTCACCGAGCTTCAGGATCACGGTTTTCGCGTCCACTTCCTTATCCTTGACGATCAGGGCGCAGGAAGACAGGCACAGGGCCATTACCAGCAGCAGAGCCAATAAAGCGCGTTTTTTCATGGGTATCTCTCCGTTCATAAAGTAATCAGAACACTTTTACTATTATATCAAACCGGGGAAGGAAGGGCAAGGAAAAAATCACCCGTCAGTCCGCGGCAAGATAGTCGTAATAATCCTTGCGAAGGGAATTGAGCAGCTCTTCATGATCCTTTCCGGGAGCGTAGACGGCGTTGATGGCCTCAATTTCCGCCTGCCGGCGCGCCGGCGTGCACCAGGCGCAGGGCTTCAGTTTGGCAAATTCGCCTTCATCCAGCTGGGAATAAGGGAAGGAGGTGAAGGATTTTTTGGTGCACAGGCAGTGATCCTGGCTGTGGTAATACTGGCCTTTGTTGGGATTGTAATACAGGAGCATATCGGGATCCGGTATCGGAAGCTGGCGGCCCTGCCAGTCCTCCCAGATGACAATTTTGACCTTGCCGCAGAGGTTTTTCTGGCGAACGGTTTTGTAAATCCACTCCATATTGATGCCGTCCGGGTTTTTCTGCCGCTGGACCCGGATGCAGCCGTGACTTCTTTTCTGCCCGAGATAGGGTTCGGTGGTGTTGTATTTTTTGCTTTTGTCCCGGGGATCCACCTGATGGGGCACCTCGTGAATTTCATCGCCGGCGTTGAAGCGGATGGCGTAGGAGCACTTCAGGGTATCGCTGTCCAGCGAACCGGTCATATTGATCAGCAGGAACTCGCCGGAGCGGGTTTCGTTATAGGGCTGGTATTTCTTGCCGTTCCACTGGACCAGGCCGGTGGAGCAGAGCAGGTCGGCAATCATTTTGCCTTCCCGGAAAACATAGACATGCTGCGCCAGCTTGTCCACCACCAGGGCCAACTGGTCCGTGGGCTCCACCTGCTTCAGGTATTTCGTTTCCACGTATCCGCTGACCAGGATGTTCCAGGCCTTGATTTTTGTTTCCGGCTTGGAGAAAAAGGAGCTGGAATAGCATTCCACCAGGGACCAGCCGTTGTCCAGGTGTTTGATGACCCGGACGCCCTGGGACAGGTTGGTGATTTCCCCGACGATTTTGGAAGAGGTATCCGGTTCCCGGTACATATAGATGTTCAGCTTGGTCAGCTGGGACGCGGTATATCCCTTGACCTTTCCGCGGTCCACCACGGTGATGGGCTCCATGAGCATTTTCCAGACGGCTTCCTCATTGGTAATGTCCATGGGGGTGGTCCAGAAGGAGGAACCCTGGTCCTCTGTCCAGGGGCTGCCGTAGGACGGCGTGAACACATCCTGTGAAAGTTCCGGGGAGGAAACCGTTTCCTCCTCCGCCGTATCCATCTCGATGGTTGCGATGTCGGCAGGGTCGAATTCCTCAAGCTCCGCACAGGCGGCGGAGAAAAGCAGCACCCCCGCGAGAAGCAGCACTGCAAAATGACGAAACCGTAACATAAAGGACTCCTTTTATACCTTGTAATTCCGTTCCGGTGATCATTCCCCTCCGGGGACGGTGGGCCGGTACGGACAGCCAAAAAAACGGCATGCATCATTATATCCTCTGCGGGGCATGAATTCAAGCTTTACTGCAGGGCAAAAACGCCCGGGGCAGGCGGAAAAATCCGGGGAAGGATGCCAAACAAAAAACCGCACGCCGCAGCGTGCGGTTCAGCGGTCCGGAGACCTTATTCCGAATCCGACAGGGCGGAGAAATCCGGAAGCCCCGTCAGGGAAGGACACTGTTCAAAAGCATTGGCGGCCACATAGGTCAGGTTTTCCGCATCCACCTCAACGCTTTCCAGCGAGGTGCAGCCCAGGAAGGCCATTTCCCCGATGGACGTGACCCGGGCGGGAAGCTCGATGCTTTCCAGGGCGGTGCAGCCCAGGAAGGCCTGGTCCCCGATGGCGGTAACCCGGGAAGGGATTTCCAGCTCCGTGAAGCTGCAGCCGGAGAACAGCTGGGGGTTGATGGTGTTCAGCATCATCGGCAGGGTCAGCTCCGAAAGGGAGGAGCAGGCATAGAAGGCGGAAGAGCCGATATAGAAGCAGGTATCCGGCAGCTCCAGGGACTGCAGGCTGCTGCAGCGGTAGAAGGCGCTGTTGCCGATATAGGTTACATCCTCGGGAATGTTGATTTCCCGGAGGGATTCACAGTTCAGGAACGCGCCGCCGCCGATATAGGTTACATCCTCGGGCAGGACGATGGCCTGCAGGTTTTTGCAGTCGGCGAACGTGTTCTGGCCGATGGAGGAAATTCCCTCGGGCAGTTCCACGGAGGTCAGGCTGGAGCACTTGCAGAAGGCCCGGTCGCCGATGCTGGTGGCGCCTTCCGGCAGGATCAGTTCCTGCAGGCTGGTGCAGCTTTCAAAAGCGCTGACACCGATTTCGGTGATGGTATTCGGACATTGAATGGAACGGAGGTTGCTGCAGCCGTTGAAGGCACCGTCCCCCAGATAGGAAATGCTGTCCGGCAGGTTGATGCTTTTCAGCCGTTCGCACTGATAGAAAGCCTGTTTTCCGATGGAAGTCACGGTATCCGGCAGGCTCAGGCCGGTCAGGGTCTGGCACAGATAAAACGCGGAGGCACCGATAATCCGGGTTCCGTCCGGAACTTCATAATCACCCTTGGGCAGCGTCATGGAATAAGCCACCAGACGGGCGTCCGGCAGGCTGTACAGAACGCCGTTCTGCAGGGACAGGAAAGGATGGTTGCGGGAAATGGTAATTTCACTCAGGGATTCGCAGGCCGCAAAAGGATTCCGCCCGATGGTCCGGATGCTGTCCGGCAGGTTGATGAAAGACAGGTTCCGGCAGTAGAAAAAAGCATAATCGCCGATTTCAGTGATGGTTTCCGGAAGCTCCACATAGATCAGGGCATTGTTGTTCCGGAAAGCGTTGGCGCCGATGACCGTCAGCACCGCACCGTTCAGATCTGCCGGAACGGTCAGGAAATCGCCGTTTCCGGTGTAGCCGGTGAGGATCGCGGAGCCGTCCGCCTGCAGGCGGTAAAGATAATCGCCGCTTGTCAGATCCTCTTTATTCTCCGCCAGCGCCGCCGGGGAGAGAGAGAAAAACAGCAGGCACAGGACCAGCAGCACTGCCGGGATTTTTTTCATTTCGGGTCACCTCGCATATAGTTCTTCTCCTATCATATCGCCTTTTTTTCGGCTCGTCAATTTTTTTCCGGCAAAAAGTGGCAGTGCGGAAGGGTAGCCTTTCCGAAAAAAGTGTGATATACTCCATCTGTTAAGGAAACATCGATCAAAAAGGGACATAACCCATTTTCTTCCGGAATCAGGAAAAAGAGCGGATTCCGGAAAGGAGGACACCCGAAATGAAAAAGAACGTACTTCAACGGAAACGCATGCCCGGGAGGATTCTTGCGGCTGCTCTTGCGCTTCTGTTTTGCCTGACAGGGGCGGCGGCCGGCGAGAAAGCTGTTTCCCTGGCCCCGGCGGACGCGGATATGATCCTGGCCAGGGAAACGGTGGAAAAGCTTGCCCTGAAGGGACCGGACGGGAATCCCCTGCAGGTGCGGTACGACGCCGCGGCGCCGGGACGCGGCGCGGCGGACGCGGAAGGGAAAGCGCCCGACTACACCGGAATGGTAGGGTTTGCCGCCCTACCCAACGATCCCATGATCAGCCGGTTTTCCATTTTTGACAAGGCCTACTGGACGGTGCCGGTTTACGACCCGGAGGCAAAGGGCTGCGTGCCGTTCGGCTCCCTTTCCCATAAGTCCACGGTTCTTGTTACCGGACAGGAAGAACGGACGGATGACGAGGGAAAGGTCCGGCAGCTTCTGAATATTATCCGGCTGGATCTGGGAACGGCCTGCCTGCTGGAAGCCGGGTGCTTTGTGACGCTGCCTTACTGGAACCTGACCCTCCGGGAAGCCACGGAGTATGGATACTGCCTGGCGGTTTACCGGGAAACCCCCGGGGAACCGCCGAAAACGGAGGACGGAAAGTCCGTTGCCCTGCGGGACGGCACCCGGGTGCTGATCCTGTTCCGGGAAGCAGCCGGGGACCGGAATCCGGAACCGGACAAGCTTCCGGTGGCGGGCGTTGTGTTCCGGGAAGGAAAAGGGGACGTCATTGAACCGGTGACGGTTTTCTTCCGGGAAAATGAACTGACACTGAACTACTGACCCGGGCGGATGCGGGAAGAAATTCAGAAGGATGTGGAAAACCGATGATAAAAAAGACCCTGTGGGCAGTGCTCCTTACGCTGCTGATTCTTGCCGCGGCGGTATCCGTATCCCTGGCAGAAACCAAAAATGTGGGGCCTTACAAGATTGAAATCCTGGACGGGGACGCAAATACGGTCTGTATCGTGAAATATACGGTGCCGAAGGCGGACAAGGACCGGGACGAGATCGACCTGGTGATTCCGGCGGAGCTGGACGCCTACACCGTTGTGGAGATCGGGGACGGTGCCTTCATCAACCAGCGGAAGCTGCACCGGGTTTCCATTCCCGACGGCGTGACCCGGATCGGCATCAAAGCCTTCAGCGGCTGCGACGGCATTGTGAGCATCCGGATTCCGGACACCCTCCGGATCCTGGGAAACAAGGCCTTTTCCAACTGCAAGCAGCTGAAAAAAATCAAGCTTCCCGGGGCCATCGAAACCATCGGGGACAATCCCTTCGCCCTGTGCGACAACCTGGCGGACATTACGCTGGAGGACGGATCGGACCGCTTTGAGGTTCGGGACGGCATGCTGCTGGACAAGACGGAGAGCAAGCTGATCACCTACCTGCACGATTCCCACGGCGCCTCCTTTACCGTGCCGGAGGAAATCCGGGTCATCGGGAAAAACGCCTTCTGGGAATGCAGGGAGCTGCAGGAAGTGATCCTGCAGGAAGGGCTTGAAATCATTGAGGAAAGCGCCTTCAATTCCTGCACGGGCATCCAGGCCGTGGAGCTGCCGGCCAGCGTGCATATTGTGGAAAACAAGGCGTTTGCGGACTGCACAACCCTGACGGAATTCCATATTCCGGACAGCCTGATTGACGTGAAGGGCAATCCCTTTGTGGGATGCCGGAACCTGCAGGAAATCCGCCTCAGCGACGAACATCCCACCCTCATGCTGCGGGAAGGCGTGCTGATGGACAAACGCACCCTGGCGCTGTTGTGCTATCCGCACGTGCGGAGGGATGAGGTTTTCCGGGTGCCGGAGGGCACGCTGGAAATCGGCACCAGCGCCTTTGAGGCCACCGCGCCCCGGGACAGCGACGAAGACCCGAAACTGAAAGTGATCCTGCCGGAGAGCGTGACCCGGATCGGGGACTACGCCTTCAGCCGGTGCATGCTGGAAAGCGTTGAGATTCCGGACAGCGTGACGGAGATCGGCATCTGGGCCTTTGAATCCTGCTACGCACTGAAGAGCATCGTCCTGCCGGACGGCGTGAAAGAGATTCCGGCCACCACGTTCCGGTCCTGCGACATGCTGACGGACATCAAACTGCCGGCAAGCCTGGAAAAGATCGGGGACGACGCTTTTGCCCTGTGCCGGCGGCTGAAAAGCGTGGAGCTGCCGGAAACCCTGGCCGCCATCGGATCCGGCGCCTTCAGCAACTGCGAGGGGCTGACGAAGATTATCCTTCCGGACGGGGTTTCGGAAATGGGCGCAAAGGTGTTTGACGGATGCTACGCCCTGGAAGAGGTTCACCTGCCGGCGGCGCTGCGGGTGCTGCCCAACGGCACCTTCTCCTTCTGCAACATGCTGCATACGCTGAAACTGCCGGAAAACCTGCTGGCCATCTCCGACAACGCCTTCTACAATTGCACCGGGCTGGAGACCATCGAGCTTCCGGCCAAGCTGAACCGGATCAGCAACGGCGCTTTCATGAACTGTTCCCGCCTGAAGGAGATCCAGCTGCCGGGCAGCCTGCGCACCATCGGTACCAACGCCTTCTGCGGCTGCTCCTCCCTGACCGGCATCGCGATTCCCAACGGAACCACCACGATTTCCAGCAGCGCCTTTGAAGAGTGCACGGGGCTGCTCAGCATCGTGATTCCCGAGAGCGTGACCAAGATGGGCGAGATGGTGTTCTACCACTGCGACCTGGACCTGAACGTCTGGGTGCAGAAGGACAGCTACGCGGACGAATGGTGCAAGAACAACGCCATGCACCGGACCTATATGGACGGATCGGTTCCTGCCGACCAGGATGAATGATCCGGAAGGGGAAGGGAATGGGATCCTCTGTGGAAAAACGGCAGAAGCTGAAACACCAGGTGCTGGAAATTCTTGAAGGCGGACTGCGGGGAAAACCCGCAGCCCGGGTTTTTGCGTGGGTTCTGATCATCCTGATCCTGCTGAGCATCCTGTTTATGGTGCTTTCGGAGATGGAACGGTTTGAACCGTACCTGGAAGCCTTTGAAGTGATTGAAACGATTACCATCGGCATTTTCACGCTGGAACTGATCCTGGGCTTCTGGACCGCGGACATCCGGTTCAAGGGCCATCCCAGGCCTCGGCTCAGATACCTGGTGGACTTTATGACCATTGTCCAGGTGCTGGCCATTATGCCGTTTTACCTGGGCCTGCTGCTGCAGGATTCCGCCGATTACAGCAAGTTTTCCGAAGCCTTTGAGCTGCTGAAACTGCTGCATTTGCTGAAAATCGGTGAGATCGGGCTACATGCCCGGAAGGACCGGAAGACACACGAAAAAAGCGGCGGATAAGCTCCGCCGCGGGCAATCATTCTGATTTATGCAAGGGCCTGCGCCAGATCGGCGATCAGGTCTTCTTTATTTTCCAGGCCTACGCTGAGGCGCACCAGGTCCGGGGAGACACCGGCCGCCAGCAACTCTTCATCATTCATCTGGCGGTGGGTGGCGCTGGCGGGATGCAGGCAGCAGGTGCGGGCATCCGCCACGTGGGTTTCGATGGCGGCGATTTTCAGCTTTTTCATAAAGGCCTCCGCAGCCTTGCGGCCGCCCTTGACGCCGAAGGAAACCACGCCGCAGGAGCCGTTGGGCAGGTATTTCCGGGCACGCTCGTAGTATTTGTCCCCGGGAAGGCCGCAGTAGCTGACCCAGGAGACTTTTTCATGGCTGGAAAGGAATTCCGCCACGGCCTGGGCGTTTTCGCAGTGGCGCTGCATCCGCACATGGAGGCTTTCCAGGCCCAGGTTCAGCAGGAAAGCACTCTGGGGGCTCTGAACGGAACCGAAATCCCGCATGAGCTGGCTGGTGGCCTTGGTGATGAAGGCGCCGGCCAGGCCGAATTTTTCAGCATAGACGATACCGTGGTAGCTTTCATCCGGCGTGGTGAGGCCGGGGAATTTTTCCGGGTCCGCCAGCCAGTTGAACCGGCCGCTGTCCACGATGCAGCCGCCCACGGCACTGCCGTGGCCGTCCATATATTTGGTGGTGGAATGGGTTACGATATCGGCGCCCCATTCGAAAGGCCGGCAGTTGACCGGGGTGGCGAAAGTGTTGTCCACAATCAGCGGCACGCCGTGACGGTGGGCTGCGGCGGCAAAGAGCTCAATATCCAATACGCAGAGGGCGGGGTTGGCGATGGTTTCGCCGAAAACAGCCTTGGTGTTGGGACGGAAAGCCCGGTCCAGCTCCTCCGCGGTGCAGTCCGGGGAAACGAAAGTGAAGTCGATGCCCATTTTTTTCATGGTAACGGCGAACAGATTGTAGGTGCCGCCGTAGATGGCGGAGCAGGCCACCACATGATCCCCGGCGTTAGCAATATTGAACACCGCATAGAAATTGGCTGCCTGGCCGGAACCGGTCAGCATGGCGGCGGTGCCGCCCTCCAGGGCGCAGATTTTTGCCGCCACCCTGTCGCAGGTGGGATTCTGCAGCCGGGAATAGAAATAGCCTGAGGCTTCCAGGTCAAACAGCTTTCCCATATCCTCGCTGGTATCGTATTTGAAGGTGGTGGACTGAATGATCGGAATCTGGCGGGGTTCGCCGTTTCCGGGCGTGTAGCCTCCCTGGACGCACATGGTTTCAATGGCTGCCATAATCAACGCTCTCCTTGAAAAATGTTATTTATTTCCGGCGGCATCCGTGCCGCTCATCTCGATTTCCTCTATTTCCGCTTCACCCGGAAAGGCTTCGGTTTCCGGGATTTCCTGCCCGGGGAGGGGCGGGGATTCGGCGAAGGGAATGTATTTTCCAGTATGGAAAATCTCGTAAATGATATCGTAGTGCGGATCCTTCCGCCAGCCCTTTTCCGTGGGTTCTCCGTCAAAAACGATGGTGGTGTCCGGCAGGGCTTCCTGCAGTTCCTGCTTTTCTGCGGCGGTCATTCGGGGGGTGCACATTTTCGAAATCCAGAGCCGGCGCAGCTGCTTCATTTCCTTCAGGGGCCGCCAGTCCTTGACCTTGTTGTTGCACAGGTTCAGGTCCATCAGGTTCGGCAGATCTTTCAGCGGGGAGATATCCGTGATGCCGCAGGTGAACAGTTCCAGGTATTCCAGATCCTTCAGCCCGCTGAGGACTTCAATGTTTTTCATGTTTCCGTTGTCCGCCAGGATCAGCACCCGGAGGCGGGGCATATTGGCCAGGAAGGAAATATCCGACAGGAAATTATGGCCCAGATCCAGGGCCAGCAGCTCCGTGCAGTAATTGAGCAGCACGAATTCCTTGCTGTAGTGGTAGGGGTGATGGCCGTGGAGGGTGGAGAAGGCTTCCGCGTCGGTGCGGACGATATGGTCGTTTTTATATTTCATGAGCTGCAGCGTCCAGCCGAAGGTAACCTCCGGAAAGGCGAGGCGCAGCTCTTCCACCTGGTCCGCTTTGATCTGGGTGGCAAACATATCCACTTTTTTCAGGTTCGGAAACTGGCCGAGAAAGCGGATAAAATCTTTGAAATTCTCTACCTTCTGATCGCCCAGGTCGATAGAGGCGGCTTCCGGATCAAACTCCATGCCGCCGAAGGAAACGGAGTCCGCCAGGGCGGAAAACGGCACAAAAAGGAGACAGAGAACGCACAGAAGGAGGGCCCAGAATCTTTTCATACACCGGTGTCCTTTCAGTAAGTGTACTCCGGTTATTGTATCATGCGGGAGAAAAAGGAACAAGGGAAACAGCGGAAAATCCATGAAAAACACAGTGAAACGGTCGTTGAACTTCCCCTGGGCTTGTGATAAAATCAATCTGTTGCGCTGTTGACTCGAGACAATGAAAGTGAGGACCGGAACGGTATGATCAAAAAACTGATGTCCAGGGTCCGGGAGTATAAAAAACAGGCCATTGCCACCCCGCTGTTCATGATCGGGGAAGTGGCGATGGAAGCCCTGATTCCGATGATCATGGCCATGCTGATTGACCGGGGAATCGGGACGGACGAACGGCCCGGCAGCATTGAACAGATTTTTCTTTACGGCGGAATCCTGCTGGCCGCGGCCATGGCCTCCCTGTTCTCCGGGGTCATGAGCGGCCGGATGGCGGCGGTTTCCTCTGCCGGATTTGCCCGGAACCTGCGGCATGACATGTACTACCGGATTCAGGACTATTCCTTTTCCAACATTGACAAATTCAGCACGTCCTCCATTATTACGCGGCTGACCACGGACGTGACCAATGTCCAGAACAGCTTTCAGATGATCCTGCGCATGGCGGTGAGGGCCCCGCTGATGCTGCTGTTTTCCCTGATTATGGCGATGACCATCAATGCGCGGATTTCCATGGTGTTCCTGTTTGCCCTGCCGGTGCTGGCCGTGGGGATCTACCTGATCATGAGCCGGACCCATCCGATTTTCCGCCGGGTGTTCCAGACCTACGACAAGCTCAACAATGTGGTGCAGGAAAACGTACGGGGCATCCGGGTGGTCAAGAGCTTTGTGCGGGAAGACTATGAAACC
The DNA here is from genome assembly GCA_017526525.1 of Clostridia bacterium. Lineage (GTDB taxonomy): Bacteria > Bacillota > Clostridia > Christensenellales > Aristaeellaceae > Aristaeella. The sequence goes on from JAFXRG010000034.1 coordinate 44,951, forward strand.
CGCAAGTTCACGGACATTTCCGGCAGCATTTACCGGGACTTTGTCAAGGCGGAACGGAACATCGCGTTCATGTCCCCGCTGATGATGACCTGCATCTATACCTGCACGCTGGTGATTTCCTGGCTGGGGGCCAAGGCAGTGATCGCTTCCGGCAACAATCCGGCGGCGGGACTGACCACCGGGCAGCTGATGAGCCTGATTACCTACGTGATCCAGATTCTTTCCAGCCTGATGATGCTTTCCTTCACGTTCCTGATGATTACCATGAGCCGGGCTTCCGCCCAGCGTATCGTGGAGCTGCTGGACGAGGAACCGGATATTACGACGCCCGCGGACGCCGTGCGGGAGGTCCGGGACGGCTCCATCGACTTTGACCATGTGAGTTTCAGCTATGCGAAGGACAGCGAACGGGAAACGCTGAGCAACATTGACCTGCATATTCCTTCCGGCGCCGTGGTGGGCATCCTGGGCGGAACCGGCAGCGGCAAGAGCTCCCTGGTTCAGCTGATTCCCCGGCTGTACGATGCCACCTCCGGCACGGTCCGGATCGGTGGAACGGACGCGAAAAAATATGACCTGACCGCCCTGCGGAACGGGGTGGCCATGGTGCTGCAGAAAAACGAACTGTTCAGCGGAACGATCCGGGACAACCTGCGCTGGGGCAACGAGGACGCCACGGACGAGGAGATTGAGGAGGCCTGCCGGCTGGCCCAGGCGGACGTGTTTATCCGGGATTTCCCGGACAAATATGATACCTGGATTGAACAGGGCGGAACAAACGTTTCCGGCGGACAGAAGCAGCGGCTCTGTATTGCCCGGGCCTTGCTGAAAAAACCGAAGATCCTGATTCTGGACGACAGCACCAGCGCGGTGGATACCCGGACGGACGCCCAGATCCGCGCGGGTTTCCGCAGCTTTATTCCCGAAACCACCAAGCTGATTATTGCACAGCGGGTGGCTTCCGTGAAGGATGCGGATCTTATTGTGGTGATGGATAATGGAAAAATCGCGGATGCCGGCACCCACGGGGAACTGATGCAGCGCTGCGCAATCTACCGCGAAGTGCATGATTCCCAGACGAAGGGAGGCGGGGAGAATGAGTGAAAGACGAGGACCCCGGTCCTTCGGACCCCGGCAGCCCATGGACCGGAAAGCGCTGGTCCGCCTGCTGGCCTATCTGAAACCCTACCGGCTCCGGCTGGCGCTGGTGCTGGTCTGCGTCATCCTCAACGCGGTGGCAACCGCGGCGGCGGCCACCTTCCTGGGCGAAGTGATTGACAACCACATCATGCCGATGCTGGCCCAGGCTTCTCCCGACTTCAGCGGCCTGGTGGGGGCCATTCTCCGGATGGCGGCCCTGTATGTCCTGGCGATTGCCGCAACCTTTGCCCAGGCACGGATTATGGCGGTGATCAGCCAGAGCGTGCTGCGGAAGGTGCGGGACGAGATGTTCGGGCATATGCAGACGCTTCCGGTCCGGTACTTTGATTCCCATACCCACGGCGAGGTCATGAGCTACTACACCAACGACGCGGATACCCTGCGCCAGCTGATGAGCCAGGTGCTGCCGCAGACCGTTTCCTCCGTCATTACGCTGACGGTGGTGCTGATTTCCATGCTGGGCTGCAGCGTGTGGATGACGCTGGTGATGCTGGCAGGCACGGCGCTGATGCTGAAGGCCACGATGAAGATCGGCGGCGGCAGCGCCAAGTATTTCGGAAAACAGCAGAAATCCCTGGCTTCCCTGAACGGCTATGTGGAAGAGATGATCAACGGGCAGAAGGTGGTCAAGGTCTTTAACCATGAGCCGGAAGCCAAGGAAGAGTTTGACCGCCGGAACGACGAACTGACCGAAAACATGACGGAGGCCAACAAGCTGGGGAACATTCTCGGACCGGTGAACAACAACATGGGCCATCTGCTGTATGTGGTGCTGGCCATTACCGGCGGCGCCCTGGCCATCGGCAACGTGACCAACCTGAGCCTGCACGGGCTCGGGGTGCTGACCCTGGGCAACATTGCCGCTTTCCTGACCCTGAGCCGGAACTTCATGATGCCCATCAACCAGATGGCGCAGCAGATCAGCTTCATTGCCATGGCGGTGGCCGGCGCGGGCCGGATTTTCGCCCTGATGGACGAGCAGCCGGAGGCGGACGAGGGCTACGTACGGCTGGTGAACGCAAAGGAAGAAAACGGCGAGCTGAAGGAAACGGAAGAGCATACCGGGATCTGGGCCTGGAAGCATCCCCACAGCGCGGACGGAACCGTTACCTACACAAAGCTTGCCGGCGATGTGGTGATGGAGCATGTGGATTTTGCCTATGATCCGGAAAAACCCGTGCTGCACGATATTTCGCTCTTTGCCCGTCCGGGACAGAAAGTGGCTTTTGTGGGGGCCACCGGCGCGGGAAAAACCACCATTACCAACCTGATCAACCGCTTTTACGACATTGCGGACGGCAAGATCCGCTATGACGGGATCAATATCAACAAGATCTGCAAAGCCGACCTGCGCCGTTCCCTGGGCGTGGTGCTGCAGGAGGTAAACCTGTTTACCGGCACCGTTATGGACAATATCCGCTACGGCAAGCTGGATGCGACGGACGAGGAATGCATCGCCGCCGCCAAACTGGCCAACGCGGACGACTTTATTACCCGGCTGCCGGAGGGATACCAGACGGTGCTGAAGGGCGACGGAAGCGGACTGAGCCAGGGCCAGCGGCAGCTGATTTCCATTGCCCGGGCTGCAGTGGCGGATCCGCCGGTGATGATTCTCGACGAAGCGACCTCATCCATCGATACGCGTACGGAGGCGCTGGTGCAGAAAGGCATGGATCAGCTGATGGAAGGCCGTACGGTGTTCGTGATTGCCCACCGGCTTTCCACGGTGCAGAACAGTGACGTGATCATGGTGCTGGATCACGGACGGATTATCGAGCGCGGCAGTCATGACCAGCTGATTGAAGAGAAAGGACAATATTACCAGCTTTACACGGGAGCGTTTGAGCTGGAGTAAAAAAACAGGATTATTGGGTGACGGGGAAATCCTCCAGGGGGATTTCCCCGATTTCTTCGATTTCCCCCACCACGAGGAAGCTGTCCGGATCCGGTTCCACCGACGCCAGGTATTCCTCCAGGCAGTAATTGTTGTCCCGGATGAGCCGGGCATGTTCCGGGCCTACGTAGCGGATATGCCATTCCTCGGCGGAAAAACCGGTGATCTCCTCCTTGCCTTGCTGATAGCGGACAATGAAACCATAATCCCAGCAGTGGAGATGAAGCCATTTGCACTGTTTGGTTCCCTTGAAGGCGGAGGCACCTTTGGCCGTGATGTCAAAGGCCAGCCCCAGGTGATGTTCGCTGCAGCCGGGCTCAGCCACCGTGCGCAGGGCGGCGGACAGGGCTTTGGACCGGCTCCAGGAGGGATTGCTTTTCCGGTAGCTTTTGATTTTATTCTCAAGCAGGTTTTTCTGTTCGCTGATGCTGCGGAAGGCTGTATTGATCTGCCAGTTTTTTACGCCGTCCTTCGCGGCGGCCTCCAGCATGACCTCCAGCGCTTCCGCGGCGGTGCGGACCGCCATGATGCCTTTATTCCTGACCCGGACCAGGGAGGTGTCGAGCACGTCGGTCAGCAGCACCAGATCCGCCGGAAGAAAGGATTCATCCACCGGATAATCCTTGTTGACCAGCAGGGGGAGGCTTCCGGAAAGCACATCCGTTTCCGCGGCCTCCGCCCGGGCAGCGCAGGCGGAAAAGGCAGAGAGCACCAGTGCCAGCAGCAGGCAAAGGAGCAGGGAGTTTTTTTTCATGCCGGAATCACCTTCTTCAGCCGGAATTGTATCCCGGGAGGGATTATAGCACAAACCGGCCCGCGGTACAAAGTCCGCCCGGCTTGTTGCGGCGGGGGAAAGATGGTATACTTCTGCGGAAAGCAAAAAAGAGGGGGAAACAGGAAATGCCGGACGTTGCCGTTCACGCCGCCTTCGGGCGGGAGGTGCTTGCGTCCCTGGACAGGAAAACCGCGGAGCGGATCCGGAAAGAGCCCTATACCTTTGCCCTGTTCGGGCCGGATCTCTGGTTTATGTATCAGCCCTGGAAACGGCGGGAAGGCCGGGGGCGGCGGATGCATACCACCCGGACCGGCGCCTTCCTGACGGCGCTGATCCGGCAGGCCAAAGGCAGCCGCTGCCCGGAGGAAATGTTTTCATACCTGGCCGGTTTCCTGTGCCATTACGCCCTGGATACGGAAACCCACCCCTACATCATTCACATGACGGAACAGCGCACCCGGTTCCCCCGGGGGCACATGAGCTTTGAGCATACCCTGGACCGGCTGGAAATGGAGCGGGCCGGGGTCTGGGGCGAAAAGCATCCCGTAACGGACCATTACTTTCCGAAAACAAAACTGCCGGAATGCATGCGGGAGGATCTTGACGCGGTTTTCCGGGAGGTGTACGGATGGGACAACTGCTGGAAGGCCCTGAACCGCTCCGGCCCCCTGTACCGCCTGACCTACCGGTTCCTGGAAAATCCCCGGGGACTGGTGACGCGCATTGCCGGGCGGACCCGGCATCCGCTTCTGCGGTCCCTGACCTATCTTCATTCCCATTTTGAGGGAACAGACGCGGAAAACATCCGGCACGCGGAATGGACCCACAGCCACGAGGCCTCAGAGGTCTCCACCCGGGATTTCAGTGAAATGCGGGAAACAGCCCGCCGCAGGGCGGCGGAAATGATTGAAGCCGCTTACCGGTATATTTTCCTTTCGGAGGGAACGGAGGAAGCCCTGGCAGAGCTGATCGGAAACCGTTCGTACCTCAGCGGCCTGCCGGTGGACGATCCGCGGAACACCGCGGTATCCTTCCTGCTGCCGCCGAAAAAGGAAGAAAGGACGAAAAAAGCATGACGCTGGACGCCAACAGCCTGAGCACAAACCTGATGGTTACGGCCGTGGTGGCGCTGCTGGTGGCGGTGCTTCCCTGGGCGGACCGGAGCCTTTGCCGCCGCCTGGGAGTGAACCTGCACGGGGTGAGCACCAATCCCCGGGCGGACCGGATCCTGAAGATCCGGCAGGGGATCCTGGTGACCGGCCTGGCAGCCTATGTTTTTATCTATATCTGGGTGGCGTTCCTTTCCCGGAAGCCGATGAACGCTTACTCGGTGCACGTGGCGCCTCTGGAGGACCTGAAAAACGCCTTCCGGACGGACCACGGCTTTACGGACGTGTTTGCCCGCCTGTTCCAGGAAGGCTTTGCCGCCTTCCAGAACGTACGGCTGGTGCGGCCGCAGGATATTACCCAGTTCTATTCGAACATTATGTTCTTCGTTCCCCTGGGATACCTGCTGCCCTATACGTTCCGGTGGTTCCGGGAACGCGTCTGGACCCGGCCGGTGGGGGTATGCTTCCTGATTTCCTTTGTGACGGAGAACATGCAGCTGATCAGTCGCCGGGGCATGTACGACCTGGACGACATGATTTCCAATTCCCTGGGCGGGCTGATCGGACAGACGCTGTACATTCTGCTGGCATATATCCTGACGCATCCGGACTGGCGGAAGGAGCTGCACAACGGCCGGGCCTGGCGGAAAAAAGCCCGGAAGCTGGCCCTGTATCCGCGGCGGCGGATGTTTGAAGCCAACACCACGGTGCTGTGGGCCTCCGACCGGCAGACCGCCTGGGATTTTTATGTACAGAAACTGGGATACCGGCCGGTTTCCTGCAGCGGAAAGCCGGAGGAAAGCCGGCTGCTGCTGCAGCTGGGGCAGAGCCGGCTGGAGATCCGCTGCGGCAGCCGGGAAGCACTGCTGACGCAGCAATGCCTGCAGCTGCACGCGGCCAGGCTTCCGGCGCTGCGGGAAAACCTGCTGCGGCAGGGCATTGATCCGGGGGAATACCAGGAAAACCCGCATACCGGGCAGCGGGAGCTGCGGTTTGCGGGTCCGGATGAGGTTCAGATAATCCTGACGGAAGCGGAATAAACCGTTTCCGTTTTTTCAGTCCTGGCTGTCCAGCCGGGAGAAGCCTTCGCCCAGGGCTTCGTGGGCGTCGGTAATGAACATGAAGGCACTTTCGTCCTCTTCCTGCACAATGCGCTTGACGGCCATGATTTCCTGCCGGGAGGCAACGCACAGCACCACGGGCTGCTGCTTGCCGGTGTAGGCGCCGCGGGCGTTCAGGTGGGTCACGCCCCGGCCCACCTCCTCCATGAGGCGGCCGGTAATGGATTCCCAGCGGGGCGTCATGATGAAGCAGGCCTTGTTGCCGCCGAAGCCCATCATGACCGCGTCAATCACCTTGGAACAGGCGTAAATATTGATAAAAGCGTAAAGGGCCTGCTCCGTGCCGATGAAAACTGCGGCGCACATGACCACCAGGCAGTCCAGCACGAACAGGAACATGCCCACGGAAATGAAGGGCAGCCGCCGGTGCACCATACGGGCGATCATATCGGTGCCGCCGGTGGTGGCGCCGCCCCGCAGGATCAGGCCCAGCCCCACGCCCAGCACCACGCCGCCGAAGAGCGTTCCCAGCAGCGGATCCGTGCTGACAGGCCGGATCGGCAGGATATCGATACACAGGGAGAAAAGCACGGTGGCGATCAGGCTGCGAAAGGCAAAAACCCGGCCCATGGACCGGTAGCCGAGGATAAACAGCGGAACATTCAGAATCAGCGATACCGTACCCACCGGCCAGTGAAACACGTGGTTCAGGATGGTTGCGGCACCGGTGAGCCCGCCGGGGGCGATGCTGTTGGGAACCAGAAAGGCGGGATAGGCAGCGCCGCCCAGGAGGCAGCCGGCAAAAATCTGCAGATAGGCAAGGGCGATTTCCCGCGGACCCGCGGTACGGATATAATCCCGGAGACGCTGCCGGATGCTGGGTTTCATGGCGTCTGCTCCTTTTCTGTGAGATAAAAAAATCAGCGAACCTCGACGGAGAGCCGGTGCGGCAGGCATACGATCATGCCGAACATGACGCGGGTTTCCAGGTTGTCCCGGGTAACCTCCTCCATGTGCACGCAGTCCTGACCCTCACAATTGGCGCTTTCCATGCGGACGCTTTCCCCGGTGATCCGCAGGGTGTTTTCAAAACCGTTTTCCTGAAGGATCTGCACGGTATGGGCTTCCCCGAAGGGAAGATCAGCAATTTCCTTTCCGTCCAGGGTCAGGTGAACCCGGAGATCGTCCTTTTTTTCCGGGGACAGCACCGGGGAGGAAAGGACCTGGCCGTCCACCCGGACGGAGACGCCGCCGGGACCGGCGCCCGGACGCAGCAGGAACCAGCAGAGAACCGCCGCCGCGGCCAGCAGGATCACCGCTGCCGCCAGGGGCTTTTTTTTCATTGCTTCCACTCCTCCTCCGGGCGTTCTGACTGCCTGCAATCCTAACACAAAGCGGAGGGAAACGCAAATTTGCTTTTTCCCTGTTTTCATGAGATAATAAGCGGCGGAGGCGTAAAAAATGTTGAATGTTGGACTTTTCACCGACACCTTCCTGCCGGTTGTGGACGGTGTAGGCCGGGTGGTGCAGGCGTATGCGGAGAACCTCTCTACCCTCGGGCATCAGGTGACCGTGGTGGCACCCATGTATGACACGGGATTCCAGGGCGGTTTTCCCTTTCAGCTGGTGGAATTCATCGGCACCAGCGTGCCCGGCATGAAGCAGTACCGGGTGGGGGAGGCCATGCTGGATGCACATTACCGCAAGCGGATCCGCATGATCGACCTGGACATCGTGCATGCCCACAGCCCCTTTACCGCCGGGTCTGAAGCGCTTCGCCTGGCGGCGGTTCGCAAGCTTCCCCTGGTGGGCACCTTCCATTCCAAATATTATGACGATTTTCTGAAAGCCACCAAATCGGAATCCGTAGCCCGGATGATGACCAGGTTTGTGGTGAATTACTATAACCGCTGCGACGAGGTCTGGGCAGTGGGAAAAAACACGGCGGACGTGCTGCACAGCTACGGCTACGAAGGGGAAATCCAGGTGATGCCCAACGGCGCCACCCTGCGGGAGGTTCGTCCTTCGGACGTGGAGGAGGTAAACCGCCGTTTTTCCCTGGAAGAGGATCCGGTGATCCTCTTTGTGGGCCAGATGGACTGGAAAAAGAACATTCTGACCGTGCTTCAGGCCTGCGCGGAGCTCAAAAAGCAGGGACAGCGGTTCCATCTGCTGCTGGCCGGGCAGGGCATTGACCTGAACGCCATCCGGGACAAGGTCAGCGAGCTGAACATCCAGGACCGAACCCAGCTGCTGGGCCACATTACGGACACCTCCCTGCTGGACGGCCTGTACCGGCGGGCAACGGTTTTCGCCTTCCCGTCGCTGTATGACGCGGCGCCCATGGTGGTGCGGGAGGCGGCGGTGATGAGCACGCCTTCAGTCATGGTTCGGGGCAGCACAGCGGCGGAGATTATCCGGGACGGGGAGAACGGCTTCCTCTGCGAGAATGAACCGCAGGACCTGGCCCGCGTGATCACGGGGATCCTGGCGGATCCGGAAAAACGGAACCGGGTCGGGGAGAATGCCCGGGAAACGATCCCGGTGCCCTGGAGCAAGGTGCTTGAAACCGTCGCGGAGCGGTATGAGCGCCTGGTGGCGCTGGGCAGGGAAAACAAGCTGAAAGACAAGCGGAGACGGCTGGTCTGATCTCCGGAAGGGATACGGCATGAAGGGAAAAACAAAGGAAACCTTTACCAGGGAGGAAAAGCGGGAAAGAAGAAAAGCAAAGCATCTTTTCACCGTGGAAAAGAGAATGATCACGGCGGTGAACCATAAAATCCGGATCCGGATCCTCCGGGCCCGGGGGCAGCAAAACGAAAAGGCACCTGGGGTGCTCTGGATTCACGGCGGCGGTTATCAGTCCGGTTCCTCCTGGGACGTGTATGTGACCCGGGCCCTGTCGCTGGTGGTGAAGTTCGGCGCGGTGCTGATTGCGCCGGATTACCGTCTGAGCCGGAAGCATCCCTTTCCCGCCGGGCTGCACGACTGCTACGCGACGCTTCTCTACCTGCGGGATCACGCGGAGGAGCTGGGCATCCGGGACGACCAGATCATGGTGGGCGGCGAGAGCGCCGGCGGCGGGATGTGCGTCGCGGTGACCATGATGGCGATGGACCGGGGAGACGTGAACATTGCCTATCACATGCCGCTTTATCCCATGCTGGACGACCGGGATACGGATTCGTCCCGGGACAACCACGCGCCCAACTGGAACACGAAGAAAAACCATAAAGCGTGGAAGCGGTACCTGCGGGATGCCTACGGAAGCGATATTGTCAGCATTTATGCGGCGCCGGCCCGCCGGCAGGACCTGAGTGGCATGCCGCCCTGCTACACCTTTGTGGGGGATATTGAGCCCTTTTACCGGGAAACCCTGGATTATGTGGAAAAACTGAAGCGCGCCGGCGTGGAGGCGGACGTGGACGTCTATCCGGATTTCTTCCACGCCTATGACGTGCTGGTTCCCATGGCCCGGGTGTCCCGGGAGGCGGTGAGCCGGTTTGAGGATCACTTTGCCTACGCACTGGAACATTATTTTGCTCCCCAGGAGAAATGAAAATAACAGTGGCGGATCCGCCGGAGATATGATAAAATATTTCCGGCGGATTTTTATGTCAAATCATTTTCGGGAAAAAGGCGAAAGCCATTCAAATACTGGACCTACAGGAGGAGATCGGTATGGCTGAAAAAGAAACCCCGGTATGCAAAGTTGCATTTGTTGGCTCTGAGTGTTATCCATTTATCAAAACCGGCGGACTGGGGGATGTGATGTACGCCCTGCCCCGGGCGCTGATCCGGGAAGGCTGCGAGGTGCGGGTGATCCTGCCGATGTACAACTGCATTCCCGAAAAGTTCAAAACCAAAATGAAATACATCGGGTCCTTCATGATGGACCAGACCCTGGAGGGGCGGACCTTCTATGTGGGCATCATGGAGATCCGGATGGACGGCGTCATTTACAACTTTATTGACAACCGGGAGTTTTTTGACTGGGGAAATCCCTACACCGGCCTTTGGGAGGACATTCCGAAATACTGCTATTTCTCCAAGGCTTCCCTGGCCGTGCTGAACTACCTGAAATGGATTCCGGACGTGATTCACTGCCATGACTGGCAGGCGGCCCTGGTGCCCCTGTACCTGCGGACCAAGTTCTGGAACAGCCCCCTGGCGAAGTCCAAAACCATGCTGACCATCCATAACCTGCGGTTCCAGGGAATCTGCGGCATTCAGCACCTGAAATACTGGTCCGGACTTTCCGACGGGCTGTTCAACTATCCCATTCTCAAACAGAACGAGGAAGAAGCCAACATGTTCAAGGGTGGCCTGGCCTATGCGGACGCCATTACCACCGTCAGCGACACCTATGCGAAGGAAATCCAGACTCCCGAGTTCGGGGAACGCCTGGACGCCCACCTGCGGTATCACGCCGTTCGCATGAAGGGCATCGTGAACGGCATAGATACGGACATCTGGAACAGCGCCACGGACAAGCTGCTGGCGGCACCCTACGACGTTGAAAACGTGCTGGAAAAGAAATGGGAGAACAAGCAGGCACTGCGGGAGCAGCTGAACCTGTCCCGGGAGGACGGCAGCAAGATCATGATCGGCCTGGTTTCCCGGCTGACGGATCAGAAGGGCCTGGACCTGGTGGACACCATTTTCCCGCAGATCATGGACGGCAGGACCCAGGTGATCGTGCTGGGAACCGGGGATCCCCGGTATGAAAACGCCTTCCGCTATTATGAAGAGAAGTATCAGGGCGATGTCTGCGCCTACATTTCCTACAACGAGGCGCTGGCACACCGGATTTACGCCGGAACGGACGCTTTCCTGGTACCCAGCCTCTTTGAGCCCTGCGGGCTGACCCAGCTGATTGCCATGCATTACGGCACGGTGCCGATCGTGCGGGAAACCGGCGGGCTGAAGGATACCGTGCTGCCCTATGACCCGGAAACGAACACGGGGAACGGCTTCACCTTCGGCAAGTACAAGCCGGAGCTGCTGCTGCAGGCTGTGGACGAAGCCAAGGCCCTGTTCTTCGGCGATCGTCCCCGGTGGGACGCCATGGTCCGGCGGGACATGATGAAGGACGTTTCCTGGGAGCAGTCCGCAAAGCAGTACCTGGACTTCTATCTGGAGCTGCAGGAGCCGGAACGGGCCTGATCCTGCACCGTAAAAAGCCTTCTTCAGGGCGGAGGGGAAAAATAACCGTCTGTATTTTTCACATTCCGCCCCTTTTGTTTTTCCGCGGACGGGTGTATGCTTTTATGCGTACTCCGAAAGAGGATCAATAAGGAGGAATCAGCCGTGGAAAACAACACAAACAACAGGGGAGAAAAAGCCAAAAGCATTCTGCAGAAAATGTTTCATTTCCGGGTAAAGGTGGACAACAAACAGGGAAAGCCCATTGTCAATGTTTCCAGCATTTTCGGCCTGGCCTGCCTGCTTTTTGCGCCGCATATGACCATTGTGGGCGCGCTGGCGGCGCTGCTGCTGGGATATCAGTTCCGCTTTGAATCTGAAGAGGAGGACAAGGAACTGGAGGAACGGATCCGCAACGCGGCCCGGAACGTAAAGACCAGCGCGGTGAACGCGGCACGCTCCATCCGGACGGAGATTGACAGGGCCCGGGCCCAGAACGCACAGGCGCGGACGCAGGCTGAAGCGGAAAAGACTGCGGAGCAGACGGCCCGGAATGTCCGGACCGGGGTGCAGGAAGCTGCGGCATCCAACGAGGAGCTGCTGCGGGATCTTCAGAGCCATGCGGAGGAACCCGCAACGAGCAATCCGGCGGCCACCACCTTCCACAGCGCCTATGCGGCCTCGGCGGGATCCGTTCCCGTGCTGAGGGTGGAGGAATCCCCCGCGGAGAACACGGAACCGACACCACCGGCTTCCATGGGCGGCGGAAACTGAACCGGTAAAAGGACGGCTTTCCGTCCTTTTCTTTTTGTCTTTTTTGCCGGGCTCTGGTATAATGAATCTGTTGAGCTACTTTTGCGGAGAAAAGGGGGAAAACTGCCTATGTATGGATGCCCGGGATGCGGAAGCGTGATGACGTTCGATATTGCAGGCCAGTCGCTGAAATGCGGCCGGTGCGGTCGGACGGAAAGCATTGAGGAAGCTGACCAGCGGGAAGCCCGGAAGGCAGGGAGCAATTTCAGCGTGGATTTGCTGACCTGCCCCACCTGCGGAGCGGAAATCCGCACCATGAACACCGCCCAGGCGGCGTTTTGCAGCTATTGCGGCGCCTCCGTGCTGCTGGAAAGCAAAGAGGCGGAGATGGAAGCGCCGGAAACCGTGGCGCCTTTCCGGGTGACCCGGGAGGAATGCTTTGAGAAATACCAGGCCATGGTGCGCAAAAGCCTGTGCGCCGACCGCCGCCTGAAGCAGGACGTGAAGCCGGAAAGCTTCCGGGGCATTTACGTTCCGCATTATATTTACAGCGCCGCCGTCAAGGGCGATACGGTGCTGGAGGGCCATGAAACCAAAGGAAACGACACCTACTACTACAGCACGTCGGTGTCCCTGGACCATGAATTCAGCAATATCCTGCACGACGCCTCCAGGGAAATGCCCGACGCCATGAGCGAAAAGATTGCCCGGGTGGAGCCGGAAAGCTTCAAGCCTTTCTCCCCGGCCTACCTCAGCGGGTATTATGCGGACGTGGCGGACGTCCAGGAAGACGCCTATGTGCCCTTTGCCAAGGCGGAAGCCGTGCGCCTGGGCCTGAAGGACGTGATGCAGGACCTGTCCGGCGGATACACCTACTCCACGGGAGAGGCGGAAAAGAAGCTTGTGAAGATGGCGGATGCCCACTGCACCGGCCGGACGCTGGTGCCCGTATGGTTCATGTCCATCCGCAGCAAGGGACGGCTGCTGTATGCCATCCAGAACGGGGTTACCGGGGAAATGGTAGCGGATATTCCCATGGATATTCCCCGGTTCGGCCTGATTGCCCTGATCCTGGCCATTCCGCTGTTCTTCCTTTTCAACAGCTTCCTGACCCTGCGGCCGGAAATGGTGCTGATGGTGGCCATGCTGCTGGCCCTGGGGGCCCAGTATATTGTGAACCGCCGGCGGGAGCACATTGCCGAGAAGGAACGGCTGAAGGGCGCCGCGGAAGGCGGGGACGACATGAGCAAACGGCTGAAACAGCGCAAGCGGATGGCCAGCCACGCCAAGGGCAGCATCTCCGGCACCATTGAAAGCATCGGCGGCGTCGGACTGATGATTGTGCTTGTGTTCCTGGTGACCCAGATGTCCAGGCTGAACAACGCCAAGGTTTTCAAAGTTGCGGCCCTGGCGCTGACCGCCGTGATGGGTGGCCTGATCTGGTGGGGAAGCCGGACGAAGGTGCGCACGCCGCTGGGCTGCATTGCCGCGCTGGTGGTGATGGCGCTGGGAGCGCTGAACCTGGTGCTGGATCCCTTCCACAGCGACGACCTGGTGATGTACGGGCTGTCATTGCTGTGCATGGCCTGCGTGGTGTGGGTCTGCATTGAAATGCTGATGCTCCATAACCGGGAATGCTCCAACCCGATGCCGCAGTTTGAAACCCATACGGGAGGTGAGGACAATGCGTAAAGCGCTTCTCATCCTGCTCTGCGCGCTGCTGTGCATCCTGCCCTCCCTGGCCGGAGCGGCGGACCGGGTCAGCGAAAGCAACGAAACCACCGGTTATCAGATTGTGATTGAGGACAACGCCGGACTGCTGGATGCCGCCGAAATGACGGACATCCTCTTGGCCATGCGGGAAGTTTCCGAGTACGCCAACGTGGGACTCCTGACCTATCCGGAGGGGGGCGGCAGCAACGCGGCCAGCGCCACCAAGGCCAAGGAATGGGGAAACAGCGTTTTCGGCGCAACCAAACGTTTTACGGTATTTATCATTGACATGCGGGCCCGGCACCTGGACATTTACGCCAGCCAGCCGCTGGCCGGCACCCTGACCGCGGCGGAGGAAAACTCCATTGCGGACAATGTGTACAAGCTGGCTTCCGCCCGGGAATACGGAAAGTGCGCCCGGGAAACCTTCATGCAGATTGCGAAGGTGCTGCGGGGCGAAAAGATTGCCACCCCCATGAAGATCATCAGCAATGTGTTTACGGCGCTGATTGCGGCCATCCTGCTGGCATATATCCTGATTTCCGGCTGGGCCAGGAAGGAACAGGCGGTCAGCATGCCCGTGGTGGTGAAGGCGGCGGTAGCCGGCGGCGCCACAGTGGTCCTGGGCAACACGCTGAAAAGGGTGGTGCACCATGAGAGCAGCTCCGGCCATGGCGGCGGCGGCCACGGCGGTGGCGGCGGAGGCGGCGGAGGCGGCGGAAGCAGCGGCGGCCACGGATTCTGACGCAACAGGCCGTGCTTTTCAGCGCAACTGAAGGGCACGGCTTTTTTGGGGATGTTTTTTAACAGAAATAGCCAGTTAATGGAAAAACAGGTAGTCAAAAAGGACCGGAAGGATTATAATACCCGAACACGTCCCAAAAGTATTTGAAGGAACCGATCGAAGCGCGTCCGGAGCGGACCACGGGAGAAACAGAAATGATCCGAAAACAGGTCAAGTGGCTGATTCAGAATATGGACCCTTCCTGCCGGAAGCTTCAGCTTCTGGCCCTTTGTATCTGCGTGGTCAGCTGCGTGCTGCTGCTGGTGAACCCGGCGCTGAGCCGCCGGCTGATTGACGATGTCATTATGGCGCAGAATCCGGAGCCGCTGCTGGGCATCCTGGCGGTGATGCTGCTGGTGAAGGTGGGCCGGGAAGGCATGCGCTATGTGATGGTGATCCTGATGGAAAAGGATTCCCAGAATATGATTTTCAATCTGCGCAAGCGGCTGTATGAAAAGATGCAGTACAACGACATGCGCTTCTTTGACGACCACCGCACCGGCGACCTGATGACCCGGATGAGCGCGGACCTGGACTGGTGCCGCCATTTCATGAGCTACATCAATTACCGGATCGTGGATGCGGTCTGCACCTTCCTTTTTGCCATGATTTACCTGTTTACGGTGAACTGGAAAATGACGCTGATGCTGGTGGTAATCACGCCGGCACTGATGGGAATCAGCAAAATCCTGCGCAAAAAGGTGCGGCCCCGTTTTGTGTACATGCGGGAAAAGCTTTCCGAAATGAATACCGCGGCGCAGGAAAACATCGCGGGCAACCGGGTGGTCAAGTCCTTTGCCCGGGAAGAATATGAAAAGGAACGGTTTGAGGAGCGCAACCAGGCCTTCATGGACAGCCACCTGAAAATCAACCGGGTCTGGCTGACCTTTTTCCCGATGATAGAAATCCTGGTGAACGCCATTCAGCTGGTCATGATTTTTGTGGGCGGCCTGTTCATTATCCAGGGGGAGATTACGCCCGGGGAACTGGCGATCTTTACCGGCCTGAGCTGGGCGGTTTCCAACCCCATGCGGGAGCTGGGCACCCTGGTGAACGACCTGCAGCGCTTTTCGACTTCTGCAGCCAAAGTGATTGAGCTGTTCTACGCGCAGCCGGAAATCACCGACTCCGACGAGGCGGTTTCCCATGACAAAGTGGAAGGAAACATTGAATTCCGGAATGTGGGCTTCAGCATTGAAGGCAAGGAGATTCTCCGGGATGTGAGCTTCGCGGTGAAAGCCGGACAGACGGTGGCGGTCATGGGCCCCACCGGCAGCGGCAAAACCACGCTGATTCACCTGCTGGCCCGTTTTTACGACGTGACGGAGGGCGAGGTGCTGGTGGATGGCTGCGACGTGCGGAAATGGAAGCTGCAGGATCTGCGGGGCGGCATCGGAACCGCTACGCAGGATGTTTTCCTTTTCTCGGATACGGTGGAAGGGAACATCGCCTTCGGAAACCAGGGCCTTTCCCTGGACGAGGTGAAGGACTTTGCCACCCGGGCGGACGCGGCGGAATTTATTGAACATCTGCCGGAAGGCTATGACACCATCATCGGCGAGCGGGGCGTGGGCCTTTCCGGCGGCCAGCGGCAGCGGATCGCCCTGGCCCGGGCGATGGCGGTGCGGCCCGGCATTCTGGTGATGGACGATACCACTTCCGCAGTGGACAGCGAGACGGAACAGTACATTCAGAACCAGCTCCGGAACCTGCCCTTCGCCTGCACCAAGTTTATCATTGCCCAGCGGATCTCCTCCATGCGGGACGCGGACCTGATCCTCGTGGTGGAAAACGGAACGGTGACCGAGCGGGGAACCCACAGCGAACTCCTGGAAAAACGGGGCTATTACTGGCAGACCTACTGCCTGCAGTACGGCATATCCATGAAGGAGGCGGTCTGAAATGGCACGGAACAAGTTTGATGTGGACGAGAAGCTTGAATCCCCGTTTCAGTGGAGCCACCTGAAAATGGCGGGAAAGTATGTGGGCAAGCATAAATACAAAATGCTGCTGGCGCTGCTGCTCAGCGCGCTGGCCAGCGTTACGGCCCTGTATATTCCGAAAATCACCCAGTGGGTGCTGGATGAGGCGGTTCCCAACCGGGACACGGGAATGATCGGACGGATGGCGGCCATGTTCGTGGGCATTATCCTGCTGGGCATCGCGCTGAACACCATCCGTTCCCGGATCATGGTGAAGGTCAGCCAGCAGATTATCCATGATATCCGCAGCGATCTTTTTGCCCATCTGCAGAAGCTGCCTTTTACCTATTACGACAGCCGGCCGGCGGGAAAAATCCTGGTGCGGGTCATCAATTACGTGAACTCCGTATCGGACATCCTTTCCAACGGGATCATCAATATGATCCTGGAGATCATCAACCTGGTGTTCATTGTGGTATTCATGTTCTCCACGGACGCGACGCTGGCAACGGTGATTGTGGCGGGCCTGCCCTTCTTCATCACGGTGATCCTGATCATCAAGCCCCGGCAGCGGAAGGCCTGGCAGAACCAGAGCAACAAGAACAGCAACTACAACGCCTATCTGGCGGAATCCATCGACGGGGTCCGGGTGAGCCAGCTCTTTGACCGGCAGGAGGTCAACATCGGCATCATGAAGGAGCTGGCGGCTGCCTGCCAGAAGGCCTGGATGAAGGCCGTGCGCATCAGCAACATGGTGTGGCTGAGCAGTGAAACCATGACCCAGATTGTGCTGGTGTTCCTGTACATCGCCGGGGTATACTGGCTGGGCGGCGGGAAAATGGTTTCCTTCGGCGTCATCCTGGCCATGAGCCAGTATGTGAGCCGCTTCTGGCAGCCGATTACCAACCTGGCGAATATTTACAACTCCTTCGTGAATAACATCGCTTACCTGGAGCGGATTTTCGAAACCATGAACGAGCCGGTGACCGTGGACGACGCGCCGGATGCGGAGGAGCTTCCGGACCTGAGCGGCGAAGTGGATTTCCAGGATGTGTCCTTCGGCTATGAGGAGGGCATCAGTGTGCTGGAGCATGTGAACCTGCACGTAAACGCCGGGGAGAGCATTGCCCTGGTGGGTCCCACCGGCGCAGGCAAGAGCACGGTGATCAACCTGCTGTGCCGTTTCTACAACCTGAACGGCGGGAAAATCATTCTCCACGGCAAGGACGGCAGCGAAAAGGACATCAGCCGCGTAACGCTGCATTCCCTGCGGAGCCGCCTGGGCATCATGATGCAGGACAGCTTCATTTTCTCCGGCACCGTGATGGACAATATCCGCTACGGCCGCCTGGATGCCACGGACGCGGAAATCCGCGAGGCGGCGGCCCGGGTGCGGGCGGACACCTTTATCCGGCGGATGCCCATGGGATATAAAACGGAAGTGAAGGAACGGGGCAGCAACCTGAGCCAGGGGGAAAAGCAGCTGATTGCTTTTGCCCGGACCCTGCTGAGCGACCCGGCCATCCTGATCCTGGACGAGGCTACTTCCTCCATCGATACCCAGACAGAAAAGCTGCTGCAGGAAGGCATCCGGGAGATGCTGAAGGACCGCACCAGCATTATCGTGGCGCATCGACTGAGCACGATCAAGAACTGCGATCGGATCCTGTATATCTCCAACAAAGGCATTGCCGAAATGGGCAGTCATGATGAGCTGATGGCCAAAAAGGGACTGTACTATCAGTTGTATACCGCGCAGGTTCAGGAAGAGGTTGCGTGAGAATCCGGGAAGGAACAGGAGAAACAGAACCATGCACATGCGCAAGAAAAAATGGGCCAGGCCGGAACTCGCGGCCTGTTCCTTTTATGTAAACGGCGGGGAAGAGGAAAAAGGAAAATGGACCGGCCGCTTCGCCGTGCCGTCCCGGCCCCTGCATATGGAGATGGGCTGCGGGAAAGGCGTCAGCACCGCCCGGATGATCGCAGACAACCCGGAAGTCAACTATATTATCTGCGACATGAGCCCGGATGTCCTGGGCACGGCCCGGCGGAACATTGCGGAGGCCTGCGGCGGAGAGCCGGACAACGTGATGATTCTCCGGACGGATATTTGTTTTATTCACCGGGTTTTCGGCCCGGAGGACGCCGCGGAGCGGATTTACATCCATTTCTGCAATCCCTGGACGGAACATCCCAAGCACGCCAAACGGAGGCTGACCCATCCCCGGCAGCTGATGCAGTACCGGGAATTCCTGAAGCCCGGCGGGGAAATCTGGTTCAAAACGGACGACGATACGCTGTTTGAGGATTCCCGGGTTTATTTTGACCTGTGCGGATTTGAAACCGTGTATCTGACCCGGGACCTGCACCGGGACGGCTTCCGGCCCAATTACGTTTCCGAACACGAACAGAAGTTTACCGCCCTGGGCGTGCCCATCAAAGCCGGCATTTTCCGGATGAAGCCTGAAACGCCTGACTTTGATCCGACCCGCTACCGGCTGACGCCGGGAGTGCGGCGGGAAGCCCTGGAACGGCTGGACTGCATAAAAACAGAGAATATACAGAATATTATGCAACATAATGGCATAAATATTGAATAATTGCGGAATAATATGAATAAAAATGCATAAAAATGCTTGACAGGGGTATGGACGGGTGCTATACTGTGTCCATTCCAAAGGAAAGTAAGACAGAGGAGGAAACAAACATGAAGAAAATTCTTGCGATTGCGCTGGCCCTGTGCCTGGTGCTGGGCCTGACGGCGGCATCCGCCGAGTTCAAAACGGTGGAAGCCGGAAAGTTCATCTATTCCACCAGCCCGGATTTCCCGCCCTTTGAAAGCACGGACGATGCGGGCACCGTGATCGGAATCGAGCCCGATATCCTGGCCATCATCTGCGAAAACCTGGGCCTGACTCCTGAACCCTATGCCATCGACTTCGACAGCGCCCTGGTAGCGCCCAGCAACGGCAAGGCGGACGCCGTGGTTTCCGGCGTGACCGTGAAGGAAGAACGGAAGGCCATGATGGATTTCACCATTCCCTATGTGACGATTGTTCAGGGCGTTGTTTTCAAGAGCGGCGCCGGAATCACCATGGACAATATTGCGGAGAAGAACATCGGCGTGCAGAGCGGCACCACCGGCCAGCTGGAAGCGGTAGATCGTTACGGTGAGGATCACGTGGTGGCCTACGACAAGTATTCCATCGCCTTCCAGGCCCTGCAGAACGGCCAGGTGGACTGCATCATGGTGGACGATATGGTGGGCAAGGCCTATGTGAAGCAGATCCCCGGGCTGGAAATGATCTCCACCGGCTTTGATCCGGAAGAATTCGCTTTCGGCTTTGGCAAGGGCAATGAAGAACTGCTGAATGCCTTCAACGAACAGCTGCAGAAGCTGATCGACGACGGTACGATCGAAGGAATCATCCTGAAGTGGAACGAATAAGCTCCGGAACGGAACTGATTCCTTGCGGGAAGGAAAAGGCGTATTGCCTTTTCCTTTCTGCGTTCTTATAATATTTCAGACGGACCCGGACAGGAAGGAGAGGAACCTTTCCCATGGAGCAGTTTGTGGCCTGGAAGGCACTGATGAGCGCCGGAGAACCCACCACCCTGTGGCAGCAGTTCTACGTGCTGTTTTATCAGGCATTTATTGAAAACAACCGCTGGCAACAGTATCTCAGCGGAGTGCTGACCACCCTGTATGTGACGGTGCTGGCGCTGGCGCTGGGCATTGTGCTGGGCATTATCGTGGCGGTGGTCCGCACCGCCCACGACCAGCAGCGCCCCGGACACCGGAATCCGATCCTGGGCTTTTTCAACGGCCTGCTGAAGATTTACGTGACCGTGATCCGCGGCACCCCCATGATGGTGCAGCTGATGATCATGGGCCTGGTGATCTTTGCTTCCTCCCGTGATTTCGTGATGGTCGGCGCGCTGACCCTGGGCATCAACTCCGGCGCCTACACGGCGGAGATTATCCGGGGCGGCCTGATGAGCGTGGACCAGGGTCAGATGGAGGCCGGCCGCAGCCTGGGCATGGGATATACGGATACCATGCGCTTTATCATTGTGCCCCAGGCCATCAAGGCCATCCTGCCGGCCCTGGGCAACGAGTTTATCGTGCTGCTGAAGGACACCTCCCTGATCAGCGTGATCGGCGGCAAGGAACTGCTGTATGCGGCCCGCAGTGTGGCGGCCCGGAACTATGAGCCGATGTATCCCTATGTGGGCGCGGCCATTGTCTACCTGCTGCTGGTGATGCTGTTTACCTGGCTGCTGGGGATCTTCGAGAGGAGGCTGCGCGCAAGTGATCGACGTTAAAAACCTTTCCAAAAGCTTCGGGGACCTGGAGGTCCTGAAGGGGGTCAGCCAGCATATCAGCAAGGGGGAACGCGTGGTGCTGATCGGGCCTTCTGGCAGCGGAAAGTCCACGTTCCTGCGGTGCCTGAACCTGCTGGAAACGCCCACCGGCGGGGAAATCATTTTCGAAGGCCAGTCCATCACGGACGAAAAATGTGATATCAACAAAATCCGCCAGAAAATGGGGATGGTTTTTCAGCACTTCAATCTTTTCCCCAATATGACCATCCTGAAGAACATCATCCTGGCGCCGGTCCGTACCGGCCTGATGAACAGGGAACAGGCGGAGAAGAAGGCCCGGGAGCTGCTGAAACGCGTCGGCCTGGAGGACAAGGCGGACAGCTATCCCGCCCAGCTTTCCGGCGGCCAGAAGCAGCGGATTGCCATTGTGCGGGCCCTGTGCATGCAGCCCGAGGTGATGCTGTTTGACGAGCCCACCAGCGCCCTGGACCCGGAAATGGTCGGGGAGGTGCTGGACGTTATGAAGGAACTGGCGAAAAGCGGCATGACCATGGTTTGCGTGACCCATGAAATGGGATTCGCCCGGGAGGTGGCGGACCGGGTTTTGTTTATGGACGGCGGAATCATCGTGGAAGAGGGAACACCGGAGGAGATTTTCAGCCATCCGAAGGAGAAACGTACCCAGGATTTCCTGAACAAGGTTCTGTAACGGGCGGAACCGGCAGAAAGGGACAGAATGGATTTACTGACAAAACTGGCGGCGGTGGCGGCCGCCGCAGCCATGATGCTGTCCGGAACCCTGAAGGAGGCGGCGCCGCAGCATGACACGGATGGAACGCTGTTTCTGGTAAACCGGCAGCAGATGGTATCCCCGGCTTTTGTGCCGAAGGGGCTGCGGGAGGCCCAGGTGCCCGGCCAGGTGCGCCAGCTGCGGGAGGACGCCGCGGCAGCCCTGGAGGAAATGTATGCCGCCTGCAAGGAGGAAACGAAGGCCCAGCTGACTTCCGTCAGCGGATACCGTTCCTATTCAAGGCAGAACGCCCTTTACCGGGCGAAGCTGCAGCGGGTTAACGGCAGTGTGGCCAAAGCCCAGGAATACGTGGCGCCGCCCGGCGCCAGCGAACATCACCTGGGACTGGCGATGGACGTGGGGCAGCAAAGCAAAGCCGCGCTGACCAATGCCTTCGCGGATACCACGGGCGGCATCTGGATGCGGGAAAACTGCTGGCGCTTCGGCTTTATTCTCCGCTACGGCGAGGAATGGGAAGAGGTTACCGGATACAAATATGAACCCTGGCATTTCCGCTTTGTGGGAAAGGAACTGGCAAAGGAAATTCACGATGCCAACGTTCCTTTTGAAACCTGGCTGGCGGAGTACCGGGTTCGGGTTATGAAGAAAATGCTGGAGGAGGACACACCTTGAAAAAACTGCTGTGCGCACTGCTGGCGGGAATGCTGCTGGCGGGAGCGGCCGGCACGGTGCTGGCGGAGGAGGAACTGGACATTTCGGACCTGGTCCTGGAGGAGATCCCTATGGGCGACCTTCTCTGGGATTTCCCCGTAGCGCTGGAGGACATGAACCCGGAATATATCATCCTGGCCAACAAGCATTACCTGCTGAGCAAGGATTATGTTCCGGCGGATCTGGTGAAGGTTCCGAAGGACCCGAAAAAGGGCGGAATCCTCTGGGCTGGTTCCTCCCAGGACGGAAAGCTGACGGGCTGGTATCTGCGGGAGGAATGCGCCAACGCCCTGTGCGAGCTGAACGCGGCCATCCGGGCGGAAGGCGGCTACCGGGATCTTTACCTGAAGAGCGGCTACCGGTCCTATTCAAAGCAGAACACCATGTACAAAAACCGCCTGAAAAAGAACAACGGCAAGGATGACGGCTGGGTTTCCATGGCCGGCGCCAGCGACCATCAGACGGGGCTGGGCTGCGACGTCGTTCCGAAAAACTGGAAGGACCGGGGCATGAACGACAAGATGATGAAGGAGCCAGAGTGCCAGTGGATGGCGGAGCATTGCCATGAATTCGGCTTCATTATCCGCTATCCCGCAGACAAGAAGGAAATTACCGAAATCAACACGGAACCCTGGCATATGCGCTATGTGGGGAAACCTGTGGCGGCGTACATCAAGGAAAACGGACTGTGCCTGGAGGAGTTTACCCAGCAGCTGCAGGCGGCCATTGAGGATTATCTGGCCCGGGGAGGGGATCCGGCCCGGGTGGAGGCTTTTATCCAGAAACCGACGGATGAATGACCAAGGGATCCAATGAAAGAAGCACGGCGTTTGCCGTGCTTCTTTTGAAGGACAGATGATGGCGGCCTGCCGGTTCCGCGACAGCTGAACAGGATTCCTTATTTCAGAATCATGAACAGCACAAACGCGATCAGGGCGATGAACAGCAGGCCTTTTCCCGCCGTTTTCCATACAAAGGGAACGTTGTAGTCCATATCCGCGTAGGAAGCGTTCAGCCGGTATTCGAGAATCGGCTCCAGCAATTTCCGCTGCGCTGACAGCGGATCTTTTACCGCGCCGGAGGAGTTCGCGAGGATCATGGTCCACCGGTTTTCCGTGTCGTAGGCGGGCCACGGAAGGGTTTCGTCCCCGGGATCCCCGGTTTGCGCGAATCGGATCCACTGGTCCTGAACCTGGCGGCTCAGCGCGGGATCCGCCGGCTCTCCGGTGTAAATGGTGTCTTCCGTATTGCCGAATACGTACGCCAGCTCCACCGCGTGGCAGGCCCGCAGGTGCGGCAGGCGGGAGTGCTCTTTCCAGTAGTACATGTAGACCTTCCCGCCGTTGCGGCTGTGCTCTTCCGCCTGCCGTACCGCGGGGAGCCGGAACATGATCTCCGTGAAAAACCCGGAGATTTTCCAGATACTGTGTCCCGCCTGCGATTTCATGTACTGCCGCGCGCGCCTCCGGTCCTCCGGCCTGAGCAGCCGCAGATTGTTTTCGTACTGGATGGGCAGCCCGATCCGGAAGGGAATTATGCCGCCGACCTCATTGATCCAGTAGTTGGTTTCATCCGCGTTGGTGCCGATCAGCATATCGATATCCGCCGTCCGGCCTTCGCGGTAGGGCTCGTAGGGATCCTCCGGAATCAGCACGCCGTCCCGCTGGGGAAAGTTGTTGAAGTAATTCAGTTTTTCGTTGACTTCCATGAGCCTGCTTTCGCTCAGGAGCATCAGGTCGCGCATGCTGGCGGCCCCGGTTTCTTTGATCAGGCGCCGGGTAAAATCCGCGCATTCCTCCCTGGAGTAGGTCAGCGCCGCGGATCCGCTTTCAGCGATGACCCGGCGGAACAGTCCCTTCGCTTCGGGAATGAACGGCAGGATGGATACGCTGCCGCCCCCTGCGGATTCACCGAAAATCGTTACCTTTTCCGGGTCTCCGCCGAAGGCGTCCGCGTTCCTGCGGATCCAGCGCAGCGCTTCAATCTGGTCCCATATGCCGAGGTTCGGGGCGTCCGGAAATTCTTCGCCCCCCTCGATCTGTGAAAAATCGACAAACCCCATCAGGCCGACCCGGTATCCGATGGTGATCAATACGATCTCCGGATGCGCCCGTACGAAGTTCTCCCCGTCGTAGAGCGGGTCTGCCGTTCCGCCCCATCCGTAGCTGCCCCCGTGGATGAAAACCATGACGGTTTTGCCCTCGGGCTGCTTTTCCGGTGCGGTCCATACGTTGAGATACAGGCAATCCTCTCCCTGCGGGTAATAGGAGGCGCGCTCGGAGGGCCATTCCGTCTGGATCGGCGTTTTCCCGTTGTAGTACGCTTCCTGTACGTCCTCCCCGTCCGGGACGGGCTGCGGCTTTTTCCACCGCAGCTCCCCGACCGGCGGGCACGCAAAGGGAATCCCGCGGAAAACCAGCAGGGAGTCTTTCCGGCGGCCGACAAAGATGCCGTTGGTGCACTTTGCGGCCAGCGCCGGATCATATTCGTCCGTAATCCGCCGGTTTTCTCCCCAGCTTTCCCGGATTCGTTCTTTTTCTTTGGAACCCATGCTTACTTCTTCCTCCGCAGGATACCGGACATCACCTGGAGCAGGTTCTTCCGTTCCTTCAGATGCCTGCGCAGCGATCCGATGGTGATATCCTCCTGGCTGCAGCTCTGTACCAGCACGTTCGCCACCCGGACATAGATGTCGCGGAAGCTTTCAATACTTGTATCCTTATAACGGCTCGCTGAATAGTCGATCATCAGCTGCAGGCCATCGGATCCGTCCAGGATTTCCATATCCAGGATCGTCTGGGAAGCTGCCTGGTTCTGCCGGACATCCACGGTTTCGACGTCGAATCCGTCCATTCCGCCCATGTCCCGGATATCCTGCTGATAGAGCAGGTAGGCGCTTTCCCCGTTGGCAACCTGGTTATGCAGGTCCACGTATGGATAACAGCTGTGTTCGATGCCCTTCTGCACCTGGTCATGCACGTCCGCGAATACATCGCGCAGCGTCATATCATCCCTCATGCGCAGGCCGACCGGCAGATCCCGGAACAGGAGGCCGACTGTGGTCATCATCTGCAGGTCCTCGCGTCCGTTGTAGATCCAGCTCAGCTTCACGTCCCACTTATTGTTGTACATGGCGATGGCGATGGCCGCCGCCGTGATGAAGAATTCGTTCCGGCTGATCCGGAAGGCACGCTCCGCCTCCGACATTGCCGTCTGCTCAATTCCCAGCGGCGTGATCAGCTCGCCCATTTCGTTCTCGCGGGATTCGAAGTCCGTCTTCGGGAAGCTGCTCCATTCGACATGGTCGTATTTATCTTCGAAATAGCGGCGGCTTTCTTCGTAGAAGGGGCTCTTTTCAGCTTCTTCCCGCTGCTTGAGCATCAGGTAGTAGTAGTCCTGATCCAGCGGGATACCCATATAGGCCTTTCCGATAGATCCGAGGAATACCTTCAGGCTTGTGCCGTCGAACAGGCTGTGGTGTACGTCGAAGAAGACGTACAGCGCTTTCTCCGTCTCGAAAACCCTGCAGCGGTTCATCCGTCCGCCAATCAGCTTGAAGGGATAGATCAGCATGTCCTTCAGGAACCGGAACTCGAATTCGCTTGTTTTTTCGACGTGAATGGGCGTCATCATGTCAGGCCGCCAGCACTGCACCAGGTCGCCGTCCTTGTCGTAGTCGAACATGGTCAGCAGCGCCGGATGGTTCCTGATCGCGGCTTCCAGGGCGGCAGCCAGCTTTTCCGGCTCAAACAGTTCCTTGTCCATCTTCATGACGGAGAAGAGGTTGTACATGGTGGACGCCGGCGTGTACAGCTGATAGTCGAACATATAGAGCTGTTCCGGTGTCAGCCGGTGGATCTCCTTCAGGGATTTTTCGTTTTCCACGTCCGGATCCAGTCCGCCTCCCTGCGCAACCGACTCCTCATAGAGCCTGGCGATTTTTTCCGGTGTGCGTCCGCGGAAAATCTGGCTGGCCACCAGGCCGGGCAGGCCGCTCTCGGTGATCATTTCGATGGAGGTAAGCGAATCGCCGCCCATTTCGTAGAAATCGTCGTTCAGACCGACCTTATCCAGCTTCAGCACCTTTGCCATGGCGGCGCACAGCGTTTTCTGGATTTCGGTTTCCGGCGCAACATAGTCGCTGCGGAAATCGCTGATATCCGGCTTTGGCAGGGCTTTCCGGTCCAGCTTGCCATTGGGTTTCAGCGGAACTTCGTCGATATGGATATAGTAGGAGGGGATCATGTAGTAGGGAAGCCGCTTCATCATCTCTTGCCGCAGCTTTTCCGTATCCACCTTGACATTCGCTGTATAGTAAGCGCACAGGAAACTCTTTCCGTCCTCGTCAAATCCGCGGGCTGCAGCCCAGTCAATGCCCAGGGCGCTCTTGACCGCCGCTTCGATTTCCGCCGGCTCGATCCGGTTTCCGTTGATCTTGATCATGTCGTTGGAACGGCCCAGCAGCACGTAGTTGCCGTTCGAATCCCTGCGGGCCAGGTCGCCGGTGTGATAGATGCCGTTCACGAAGGCCTTGCTGGTTTCCTCCGGCAGGTTCACATAGCCGCGGACGTACGGATTCTCGAAGCACAGTTCACCGATTTCATCGTCAGAGACTTCCTTGCCGTCCTCGCCGATGCGGATAATTTTCGTTTCGACGGCCGGCTGGCCGATCGGGCAGGTTTCATACGACTGGTCAATCCTGAACACGCCCACCGCAAATCCGCTCTCGGAGCAGGCGTAAATATTAATCAGGTCGAGGTTCTTGTTATAGATATTGTTTGCCGGTTCGCTGCCGACGAAGAGCATCCGCAGGAAGGGACCGGTCTTGTCGCCCAGTTTCCGTACATAGGAAGGCGTGAGGAAGGTAATGGTGATCCGTTTCATGAGGAAGAACTTTGCCAGGGACGCCGGGTTCTTGATGGTGGCGTAGCTGACGACATAGGTCTTTCCGCAGAAGACGTTCAGCGCGGCCAGAATGACGATGACGGAGGCCACGAAATTCATCGGCGCCAGCAGCGCCAGGCGGTCCTTTTCGTTGAAGGGAATTTCCCCGTTCAGGCGGATGGACTGGATGGCCCGGTCCAGGTTGCCGTATTCATGAAGAACGCCCTTGGGGTTTCCGGTGGTGCCGGAGGTGTAAATGGCGTAGGCCGCGTCGTGAGGATCCGGCGTCACGAATCCGCTCAGCGGCGCCGTGTGCATGATATCCGGCCAGTTCGCCGCATTCAGCTCCAGCTTACATCCGCAGTTTTCGCGGATATAGTTGATCCGTTCCGGTGCGTAGGTGTCCTCCACCAGGGCCCAGGCAGCGCCGGCTTTCCACACGCCGACCATCGCGATGATCGGCATGACGCCGCGCGGAAGGTTCAGCAGTACAAAGTCTTCCTTGCCGATTCCGTTCTGTTTCAGATAGGCATAAACCTTTCCGCTCATCTCATCCAGCTGGGCATAGGTGATTCCTTTGCTGTTCGCGTCGTCAAACAGGATCGGTTCATCCGGTCTTTGCGAGGTGTACTGCTTCAGCTTTTCAATGATATACTCCATGTTCAGCTCTCCTAATACATAAATTGGGTTGTTTGGTTGTAAAAAGATGTTGCCCTTTGCGAGGGAAAAGCCGCGGATCCGGCGGATTTCCTGCCGCAGGGAACTCAGTCAAATAACAGCATAACACAGATTTGCGCAAATGAACAGAAAAAAATTTTTCGCTGTTGGAGAAGGGCATGGCAAAACCGGCTGAACCGTTGAAAAAACACTGCAGCAGACAGCACGGCGCGCCTGACACGCCCGGAAAGAGCGAAGCGCCCCGGCTCATCTCGAGCAGGGGCGCAACCCGTTGCTTTGCAGGGTTTTCACGGTGTCCGCCGCAAAAAAAAGAGAGCGGGTGATGGGAATCGAACCCACGTGACCAGCTTGGAAGGCTGGAGCTCTACCATTGAGCTACACCCGCAAATGGAGCGGTAGACGGGACTCGGACCCGCGACATCCACCTTGGCAAGGTGGCACTCTACCAACTGA
>JAFXRG010000035.1 GCA_017526525.1 Clostridia bacterium
AACGACGATTTAGTCATTTTACATCCTTTTTGTCTAAGATCCGGATGGCCGGAAGCAGGAAGATGATGCCCGTTACAACGGCGACTGCCAGCGCCTTCAGGGTGTCCAGGGGCTTTTCGTTCATGACGGTGTCCGGCATAATGGAGCTGATATCCGTATTCTGGCCGAAGATCGGTTTCAGGCCTTCGTTGATGCCCATGTAAATCAGCGAGGTCAGTCCCAGACCGAAAAGGACAGCAAGGATCATGCCCAGGGACTTGCTGCGCAGCGTGGATACCACCAGCACCAACATGGCGCAGAGGCCCTGGACCAGAAGCAGCTTCAGCACAAGCACGCGGATGCTGTCCGCCACGCCCGCGTCCATGACGATCCGCTGAACGAGCACGGTTCCGATCAGGTTTCCGATGATGCCGGCCATGGCAAAGCACAGGTTGTGCACAGCGGAAGCCGTGAACTTTGAAAGCACCGTGAAACCTTTCATGGGCATCTGTCCGGCGATATTCTTGATGTATCCGTTTTCCACGTCCGCGTAAAAGAAGAAACAAAGGGACAGCAGGGCCAGCATCAGGCCTATCATCGGGAACGGATCGCTGAGAACGGCGGAAAGGTTCACTTCTGCCGGGATGGTTTCTTTTATTTCGGACGAAAGCGAATTGGCCAGCGAATACATCAGCTTGGCCACCGGCGCGTTCACCAGTGCAAGCACAAACGCAATCGTGAGGCAGACCGGGAATGACTTGCATTTCAGCATCCGATACAGGTCCATTCTGATCAGTTTACCCATTGTGCTCACCTCCGGTCATGCCCAGGTAGTATTCCTCCAGCGTCATCGTGCGCAGGCAGATCTCCTCCAGGCCGATGCCGGCGCCCACAATCGCCCTGGAAATCTCCTTGCGCTGATCCATGCCCCTGCCGGCTCGCAGGCTGCCGTCCGGCTCGTGGATTACCCCGCGGATCCCCATGTTTTCAAGAATCCGCAGCGTTTCCGGCGTTTTGTCCGTACGCAGGATCAGGCTCTTGCCGCAGCGTTCGTGCAGCTCCTCCGCGCTGAATTCGTCCAGCAGCGTTCCCTCATGGATGATACCGTAGGCATCCGCCACCTTGGCCAGTTCGTCCAGGATGTGGCTGGAAATCATGATGGTGATGCCCCGCTCATCCCGGAGCTTCGAAAGCATTTCACGCACTTCGACGATGCCCTGCGGATCCAGGCCGTTGATCGGCTCATCCAGCACAATCAGTTTGGGATCTCCAACAAGTGCCAGGGCGATACCCAGGCGCTGCCGCATACCGAGGGAATAGGAACCGGCGCCCTTTTTGGCATCCGTGTTTTCCAGGCCGACGGTCTTCAGCAGGTCCTCCACGTAGCCCTTCGGTTTGATCCCCATACCGATGCATTTGATCTTTACATTCTCATAGGCCGAGAGCCGGGGATACAGGCCGGGGTGCTCGATCAGCACGCCTACGTTTTTCAGCTGTTTCTGCATGGCCATGCCGATTTTCCCGAAAAGGGAATAGCTGCCCCGGGTGGGCCTGGACAGCCCGCTGATCATACGCATGATCGTGGTTTTCCCGGCACCGTTCCGGCCGATCAGTCCGTAAATCTGTCCTTGCTGAATATGCAGATTTACATCTTTGGCGGCCTCATTCTGACCGTAAACCTTGGTCAGGTTGCTGGTTTCCAGGATGTATTCCATTCTTTCCTTATTCTCCTTTCGCCCGGGGTTCCCGGGTATTTGAATGGAACCTCCGCTTTCTTCAGGTTGCTTGTAATGTGCTGCCCTGCGCCGGCTTGTCAGCGAAGCCCGTTGATGAGTTCCGCCAGCACGTTCCGGTCATAGAAACTGCGGAAGTCCCGGATGAAAACATCCGGTTCAACACCCTGGTCCACGTCGTAGTAAGCGCCGTTTTTCACAAAGGAAAGCCGGTTCGGACCGGAGATCTGAAGGCTGGTTCCCCAGGCAGTTGTGACGTAATTGACAGAACAGCTTCCACCGCCGGTTGTCCGGCCCAGCAGCGTCACCCGTCCGTCCTCCTTGAAGGCCCAGGGCACCAGGTTGGCGCAGGAGAAGGAACGGCCGCTGGAGAGGCAGTACAGGTTCAGATCCCTTCCAGCCAGCGTGTCGTTTTCGTCGTACAGGTGATCCAGGTTTACATCAGCGCGGTAGGTGCTGGTGGCTTCTGCCCCCGTCGCGGTATGGTAGATGGACAACTGCGTCTCGCCGAGAAACCAGCAAAGCGTCCAGATGGCCGCGGGCGCCAGGCCGCCGCCGTTCAGGCTCAGGTCCAGCACCACGTTCCTGATTGGGCTGTCTTCCCGGAGAATCTGCTGATGGGCGTAGCTGATCAAGCTGACGGTATCTTTGGAAATGTCGGGCAATTCTCCTTTTTCAGCCCCGCCGTAATAATCGAAGGCCGGATCAATGAGGAAATTGTCAAAAGTCACAAAGGCGGTATCCCCCACCTCGTAGTACGGCTCTTTTGCTTCGGGATATTCCTCCCGGAGGCTGAGCAGCATGCGGAAGAGATTTCCGCGGGACGTGGTGCTGAATCCGACATTTAAACCCCTGTCGTACCCCGGATCAACCAGATAGGAGCGGGAAATCGTCTGGGTGTGGCCGTCATCCAGCCAGTATGTGGTGATATCATAGATCGCGTCGTCCGCAGTTTGGGCCTCAGGATCCAGCAGGTCCGCCGCCAGTCCGACCTGCATCAGGAAATCGGAAAAACGGCTGATATGGTGTGCGTCCTTCAGACCATAGAAGAAATCCATCTCAAGGCAGAGCTCACCGTAGCCGAAAGCGGTCAGCGCCTCGCTGCGTTTTCCCTTGGGAGAGGCGGCGGAATACTGCCCGTAGAAGGACTGCTGAATCTGGGCCTGAATCGCTTCAAGGATCATTTTGCCCTGCTCCGTCTGGCTGATTGCATCCAGGAAGTATGCCTTCCGTTCCGCAGACGTTGTGCATTTCTGCGCTTCTGCGATCATCTCCGGCGTGATCAGCCCGTTCGCGTACAGGATGTCGGGCAATTTTTCCTCCATATTGACCATGTCCTTCACAGGAGCAACAAATAACCCTTCCTGGTTGTAATACATGCCCATGTACTTCGAATAGAACGTAAATGCCGAAAGCGTCTGCAGCGGCACGAGGTACTTTCCGTCCTGGGCGATTATGTTGATCCCGTAATAGTCTTTCAGGTTCAGCCGCGTAGCGTTTCCGTGGCGTTCCCGGGAATTGGTGCGGCTCAGGAGAATCGGCTCTCCCTGTTCATTGGTTTCCGGCAGCATGGACAGGTCCAGGTAAGGCGTGTTTGTTCCTTGCAGGAAGCCGACATAATCGTCCCAGATTATCTGGCTGTTTTCAAAATCAACAGCCATGATATTCCCGCTTTCACGCGTCAGGGTGACCACCTTTCCGGTTCCATCCACCCCATAGGTGACATGGAAGCCCGCATAACCTTGGGCCGAGGAAGAATTCGCGAAAGTCTTGTTTATCAGTTCAGCCCAGTCGGCCAGGTCCACATAGGCCAGGTCGTCCGCGCCGTCCGCGAAGTACAGCGGAAAGCCTTCGCCGCTTATTCCCGCGGGATAGTTGTATACGGGAACCGTCTTCAGCTCAATCTGATGGATTTGCGGCCCCTCTTCCGGGGCGGTTTCAGCCGCGGCACAGCCGAGAAGCAGCGCCAGGGCAGTCAACAGTGCAAGTATCCGTTTCACCATGTGTTTTCCCTCCTCGTCATCTGGTTCGTGTAAATAAGTATTCTCAAACGGATTTATTCCGCTGGCTTATTTTCCCCAGGTCGACAGCCGGTCTTCCGGTTTGACATACATTCCGTCGCCTTCCTGAACATCGAAGGCCTCATAGAACTCTTCTGCCATCTGCACGTTGACATTGACCCGCAGGTAGGCCGGCGCGTGCATGTCGATGTTGTTCAGGATTTCCTGATAGGACTGCGGTACCGCCATGGCATAGGTCCTTGCGTATTCCTGGAAGAAGGCTTTCAGATCCAGCCCTCTGGCCTTTGCCAGCGCTGCTGCCGCTTTCAGACCCGCCAGGTCCGCGGTGTTTTCCACCCGCAGGGAGGTTCCCCTGCAGTTTACGCCGGGCAGAACCGTGATGTTATCGTAGTAATTCTCCACGGCTTTCACCTTTTCAAGGAAGACTTCCCGATCCGCTTCGGTCAGGATCGGGTTGCCCAGCCCGTATGCGTCGCACTGGCTGCCGGCGTAGTCGAAGGCGTGGCTGATTTCGTGGCCGATCACGGTTCCGAGGCCGCCCAGTACCTGAGCCTCTGAGGCGCCGTCGGGGCAGGTCCAGGAAAACAGGAATCCGGGAAGCAGGTTGACCGAATTGGAGAAGGGATCATAGAAACAGTTCGTGGTCAACGGATTAATGACTTTCCAGGGCAGGTCCGCCTTGGCAGGCATGCCGATCAATGCGTTTTCTGTTTCGTTCAGGTAGGCCTTGAGGGTCAGGTAGCTGTCCAGGAGACTGCCGCCTTCGGAGGACGGCGTCAGCTTCAGGCCGGAAAAATCGATATACCCGCCGTCCGGTTCCAGGACGTTCAGCCGCATGCGATCCAGTTTTTCCAGGGCGTTTGCCCGGCTTTCCGCGCTGAGCCACTCCGTTTCTTCGATCAGAGTGCGGTAAGTGTCGATCAGGCCCTGTGTGATAGAGGTGAGCTGATCCTTCACTTCATTGCCGAGGACTTTCTCCGTGTAAAGCTTCGCCAGCAGGTGGCCGAAGGTGTCCGCCCGGTTGCAGACGAACCATGGGTTGGTTGCCGCGTCCAAAGGCTGCTGCTGGTTCAGTTCCCGCAAGCTGTTGATCGGTTCGGGACTCAGGAAGGGAACGACCTCCATCAGCACCTTGTACTGTGTCAGGAGCTTCATCCTGTCGAGGTTTTCGTCCGTCCAGAGGTGATCCAGTTCCTTCAGCCAGCCGGGGCACGGGACGACAAAGGCGGACGCCTTGTCCTTCCCGAACCTTGCCAGCGTAGCAGCCAGCGGAAAACTGCTGCACTGACTGCCAAGTTCTTCCATTGTCATGCGCTGCGGCGCGCTGCTGATGAAGCCGTACTCCGACGCGGCCGCCTTTGCCTCGCTGTATCCTTCCTTTACATAGGCAACTTCCGTATTGAACAG
>JAFXRG010000036.1 GCA_017526525.1 Clostridia bacterium
GACGATCATGTGATGATCTGCCTGGAAGTGCTGGGTGTGCATATCGATGAGGATCATCTGGAAGACAGGACTGGCGAAGAGGGACTTCTTTATAACATTCATTACCAGATGAATCCGGAGCATGTGATGAAAACCGGACATGATTATGCAGCTGTGCTGCAGAAAAAGATTGACGTGATGGAATACTGATCCTGTTGTTCAGCCTGCACATTGCTGTATTTGTAATGACTCTGGATAAGGGAATCGTTTGAATGGTAACGTAATAATTCTGCCAAGCGCTTGATAACATAGACTTTTCATGATAAAATTTGTCTACAGCAAAGCAAGGAGGCTCTTATCATGCTTACTTTCAGAGAGACCATCAGGCCGTCCGCCGACCTGAGGAACCACTATAATGAAGTATCCAGGCAATGCAGGGAGAACAAGGAAGCAGTGATCATTACAGTTAACGGACGGGGTGATACCGTTTCGCTTGCCTATGAAGAATATAACCGTCTGAAAGCAAGAATAGAGCTCCTGGAAATTCTTGCAGAAGCGGACGAGGACGTAAAGAACGGCAGAATTGCGCCTATTCAGGAAACATTCAATGATATGAGGGATCTTCTGTCGGAGGAATAACGATGAAGTATAAGGTGCTGAGAACAGATACAGCAGATTCCCTCATCAGAAATATCATACTTTATATTGCCGAAAGATTCGGAAATGATGTTGCTCTGAAAAAATTGAATGCGCTGGAAACTTCTATTCTTGCTCTTGCAGATAACCCGTATATCGGGACAGATCCAAGATATACTGTGCTGAAACGACAGGGGTACAAGGTCCTGATTACTGAAAAGGATCTTGTGTTTTACAAGATCGATGAGGAGCAAAAGGAAGTTACGATTTATGCAGTATTCGACCAACGACAGGATTATCTGAGTATTATCAGAGGTTTGTAAAATCGGACTACCTCTTTAAGCACATGTTTATCGGTTTTTATAAGTCCTACGCGGAGTTCCTGCGTGAGAACATATTCCTTCCGCTGGGGATGACCGGCACCGTGTTTGATGACGGCCTGGCTGTTCACGAAAACAAGGATACGTGTCGGTAGACGATCCGAAAGTAACCGAGGTGCCCGATAAATCGGTTCTGGTCCTGGAAAGAAAGTAATTCAGCATTCAGACGGTATCGGGCTTTCCTGATACGCATCACAGACAAAAAAACCTGTGGATCATAATATCTGCAGGTTTTTTGTCGGCAGTTTTTTCCGGCCTTTCCGGCAGAGAATTCCGACGTGCCGGCAGAAAAAACTATGATCACAATGCCCCGTTGAACCGGTTTTTCGCGGAATGAAAGCTAAAAGTTCCTGGCCTGTGAACCGAATGCCCGTATGATGGCAGGATTTTGCCGGATGGACACGGCCCGGGAGCTTTGATAGAATGGCAGCGGGGAAGGGCCCAGAAACTGCATGGAGAAGGATGCGTTATGGGTTTGGTATATCGAAAAGCAACAATACAGTGAACTGAGAAATCTGGAGCAGGAGCAGAGTCAGATTATGAGGATTCAACTGATAAAACAGGGTCATCCACTCTGGGAAAAGACCGCCCTTTATGCAATGAATTGTACCTGGAATGCAGGTTCTGTTCTTGCTGAGAAAATGATCAAAAACGATTTTCAGAATTGGGAGAGAGTGATAGTCGCAACAGAGGAGAAAGAAGTTGTGGCTTATTGTACGATTTTGGAAAGAGATGAGTTACCGGAGCAATATGGCTATACCCCATTTATTGGCTTTGTATTTGTTGACGAGAAATACCGTGGTAAACGCATATCGGAACAGATGATTGATCGGGCAATCGGATATGCCAAAGGATTAGGCTATCGAAAACTGTTCATTGTGAGCGGCGAACAGGGCCTGTATGAGAAATATGGCTTTGAGAAGATCGGTGATTACAAGACCATTTACGGAACAACAGATCAGCTGTTTGCAAAAGAAATATAACGGTTTTTTTTCCGTCCCTTTCTTTTGTCATATAATAATTCTGCAAAGAAGAGGATTGATAAATGCAAGAGGAAGAAAACATCCTTTTTCACAAGGAGCTTTCCGGAAGAACCGCATGAACGGACAAAACAAAGCAATTCATGACAGGATTTTGGCTGTGAACTGCCTTATGATCAATTGCGAAGGAGGGAAACCGGATGAACTGGGTCAAAACAATCAATGATGCCATCGAGTACATGGAGAATCATCTGACAGAGGAGATTACGCTGGCGGATATCGCGGGGCATGTAAATCTTTCGGCCTTTCATTTCCAGAAGGCGTTTTCCCTGCTGACGGAAATGTCCCCGGCGGAATATCTTCGGAAAAGGCGCTTGTCGCAGGCTGGGACGGATCTGATCAGCGGAGATGAAAAGGTCATCGACGTTGCTTTGAAGTATTGCTATGATTCGCCGGAAAGCTTTACCAAAGCGTTTACACGGTTTCACGGCGTTTCACCGATGCAGGTGAAAAAGGGAAGCCCCGTTCAGTTCATGAACCGGTTTGCCGTCCGGATGACAATTGAAGGAGGCAGTATCATGGAGTACAAAATTGAAAAATGGGAAGCGATGGACCTTCTCATGCACGCAAAGGATTTCCACGCGGAAACAAGCGAAGGCGAGATTCCGAAGTTCTGGGATGAATACTACGCCCATGAGGAATACCGGAAGATCCCGGGATATCTCGGACTCTGTGCCCAGCAAAAGACCGGCAGTGATGAATTCCGGTACGGCATCGGCTGCAAAGCTTCCGATGTGGAAGGTATCCCTGAAGGGTTCGAGATCATCCATATTCCGGAATACACCTGGGCGGTTTTCAAATGTGTCGGACCGATGCCCGGGGCGATCCAGGCTATGTGGAAAAAGATTTACAGAGAGTGGCTGCCGGTTTCCGATTACGAGCTGATTCCCGATTATGATATTGAGAACTACCTGCCCGGCGATCCGTCTTCCCGGGATTATGTCAGCGAAATCTGCATTCCTGTCCGAAAAAACAAGTAATGCGGAGGGAAAAAGATGGATCGGCCTGCTGGCCCCGGCCAGGGTGGATGAATGGACCGGCTACCGGTACTATGAAGAAGAGCAGGCCATGCTGTTTGTGAGGATCAAGAACCTGCAGCAGGCGGATTTTTCCATCGAGGAGATCAAATCATTGCTCGGCCGGAATGATGATAATGTACTCGCAGCGTTTGAACGGAAAGTGGAGGAGCAGGAACAGAAACTGGCGAAAATCCGGAAAATTCAAAAATCGTATCTCGAAGAAACAATGGAAATGCGCAATAAGGGAGCCCGGGATGGCATTGACGAGGGTATGATTATGATATGACGGGAACCCCGTTCCCTGTGCAACTGCAGGTTGCGTTATTTTGCAAAAATGCAATTATCGGTTGGTAGTGACTGAAGATTTCCCCTGCTATTCTGTTTTTGCGCCGCGGGGCATAGAACCTTACAACCAGCAAAAAACGATTCACAGGAGGACGAACATGAGCTTCGGAAGGAATCTTCAGTATCTGCGCAGGCTCAGCGCGGGCATGACGCAGGAAGCGCTGGCAGAAAAGCTGAATGTAAGCCGCCAGACGATCTCAAAATGGGAAATGGATGCAGCGAATCCGGAGATGGACAAGGCGCTTGAACTCTGCAAAGTATTCAACTGCTCCCTGGATAATCTCTTCCGGGATGAGATGGATCAGCACAGCAGCATTTATTCAAATCTTCGTGTTGAAGAGGTTCCGGCGTTCAGGTATGTGAATCATACCGTTATCAGCACAGAGCCGGAGAGCGACGCGCTGGACAGGATATACAAATATGCGAAAGAGAATGGAATTGATCATCCGAAAGTGATCGGATGGGATTTCCCCAGGCTGTCGGTTGAGCAGATCAATGTGTACAAGATGCATGGCTATACCGCGGCATGGATTCTGCCGGACGGGATTGCACCGGACGGGCTTGAGATCAGGGAACAGGCGGGGCACAGGTACGCGGCAATCCACATCGAACGGCCTTTTGACAATCCGTTTTCCACCATTCCGGGAGCTTATCATACCCTGGGAGACTTTATGAGAACGAACGGGCTGGCATTTGTGGAGAATGAAGTGATCCCATGCTTTGAAACAGCCGGAGAAAGTATGGATGTTTACATGGCCTGCAAATGACGGACATCCGGAAAGCGGAGGTAACGGATGATTTTACAGTTTATGAAAGCCGGGACTGCAGATGCCCTGGTGCTGACCGGCATTTCCAGGCAGGCTTTCAACAGTGATGCTGAGGCTGGAGCCGCTTCTTCCGGCGGTCCGCCCGGATACCAGTCTGTCCCGTTCCATGTCAGAATGGCCAGGATGAATCATTTGTTCAAACTGTCTGATAAAAACGGCGTGATCATGGGCGGCGCAATCCTGTTCCGTCAGGGAGACACACTGAACATCGGAAGAATATTCATCGATCCCAGGCACTTTCGGAAAGGGTACGGCACCCTGATGATGCAGGAAATCGAGGCCATGTTCCCAGAAGTGAAGGTTTTTACGCTTGACACTCCTGCATGGAATACCCGGACGAACGCTTTCTACACCAGGCTGGGGTATACGGAAGTGAAACGGGACGCCGATATGGTTTACTATTCAAAAGAATGCCGGGGAACCGGACATGGAAGATATCGGAAACGCTGTGTACTGCCTCGTGAACAACATTCCGTACGGCGGCTTCGGTGAGGAATGGTGAAGCAGCACCGTTATTCTTTGCACATGCGCAGAAAAGCGGTGCTGATGAGGGCGTAAATCAGATACGTGATCAGGGTTCCGAAGCAAACGTCTGATATGAAATGGTTGGTCATGTGAATCCTGTTATAGCCATAGGCCAGGACAAACACGCAGGCCAGCGCGAATGCAATCAGGTTCTTTCTGCCGCTGTGCTTTTTCATCACGTCTGCCAGCATCGGAAGGGAGAACATCATGCTGGCAATGGTCATGTTGCCGCTGGGCCAGCTTTTGAAGTTGTCGTTGCTGCCCGCCAGGTTCGGGATCATCTGCCACCAGTTGCGGAACTCGCTTTTCGGATCTTCCAGCGTGATCAGATATTTGTACCGCGGACGGGAAGCAACCTGTTTGAGCCAAAGGTTCACATTGTCCGCGGCAATGCCCGCGATGAGAATCGCCGCGCCGACAGCGATCAGCTTGTCCGGATTGCTGTTATCCGCCAGACGGATCACCGCAAACGGCACCCATCCGTACAGGACAGCCCAGAACAGCCAGCTAAGCACGGACAGTGCCGCGGAGGATTCTCCGGGCGCGTAGCCGAAGACCGCGCGGACAACCTTGCCGTTATAGCTGTTGGAATAGTATACTGCCATGAACCAGCCCAGGATCAGCAGCGTCCAGGCAAGCAGGCGATACCTGTCGCCCTTCTTCTTCAGTCCGGCATACAGGCAGGCACCCGCCGCCGGATACAGGCAATAGGAGAAGTAAGAACCGTAGGTGGCAAAAAACGATCCCAGATCCGTTTTGTTGGCCAGCGCAGCATTGATGTCAAAATCCCGGAAGGAACCGATGACGATTCCCAGTACGCACACCGCGATGACCGACCAGAAGCAGGCTGCCGGCACCGACATGACAGTTTTCCTTTTCATGAGATTCATCTCCCCCAAAACAGACAGATTTCCTGATGCGCTGACATGCCCCGGCTGTATCCAACTCCGTCCGGAAACAAAGCTTCTGTTTTCCGCCCTGAACGGAAGGGCATAACCTGCCGGACCGTGGGATTCACGTGCTTCCGCCGCTCTGCTTTTCCCTGATCGCGGAGAAGACGACCACCGCCAGGATCACGGCGCCGGCGATCATCAGGTAGAGTCCGAAGCCGCTGCCGTCGTGCACGACAGACGGATTGCCGGGATCATACAGCACGGAAATCGCCTGCCCGCTCCGATAGGAACTGCTGGCTGTATCCAACTCCGCGGTATAGGTTTTCCCGTTCACTGTGTACTCTACCGTGGGGTAATAGACCGTGCTTTCACCGGTGCTGTCCATCCGGACATCGGTAATGACGGCCGTGGTCTTTACGAAGCCGCGGGACTGGAAAAAGGTCATATAAACCCCGACGATCAGCACGATCAGTGCCAGTATCCCGGCGAAGATTTTCAGTTTCGGTCCTCCTGCTGAAAACATGGTTCCTTCTCTTCTCCTTGCTTTTTTGTCCGGGCGTCACACCGGAACAGGATCATATGATGATATGAAGCGCCTGATTACAGTTTCCAGAGATTGATTCCGAGTTCTTCGTCTTTCTCCCGGATCACATGACCGTCCAGCACACGGACAAACATCTCGCAGGTTGCTCCGACGCGCAGTTCAATTGCGTGTCCGCCGTGAAGAAGATTCTTCTGATCAGCCATGGTAACATGAAGATGGATATACGGCTGATCATTCATCCAGGTCACGCTGCCTGACAGGCTTGTAATCTCCATAAAACCTACTGTCTCTTCCTGATGATACCGTTTTTCCTGAAGATCATATACCCCGACAATCGCGTGATCCACGGCGCCGATAGCGCTCACCTGTGCCAGGCGGATCCCTTCCTGTTCACACATCTGCTTCAGGCTCTGCAAAATCTCTTCTCCGTAATCGATCCGAAGCATATAAGTATTCCCAAATTGCCTGTACTGCATAATCATGTCCCCTCTTTCCCAGGAAAATCTGGTTTCATTATATCTGAAAAACCCTGCATTATCAATGTTCGCCTGTCACGTCCGATAACTGCCGGGGAAGAGAAGAATGCTGTGATTCAGGCAATTTCAGGGGCTGAACGGGAATTTGACAAACATCCTTATCAGTCTATAATAAGCGATAAAAGCAAGCGGCATGAATTTAAATCCAACCGGGACAAGGAGGAGGCATGATGATCACAGTAAACCTGTACTACAAGGGTTCCAACGGCAGCGCCAGGGCTTTTGCCGAAGAAATGGAATCATCCGGCATAGCAGCAAGCATCCGGGCTGAAAAAGGCAATCTTCGCTACCGGTATTTCCAGCCGCTTGATGATCCGGAAACAGTCCTGCTGATCGACAGCTGGACCGACCAAGCTGCGATCGACGCGCATCACGCTTCGCCGATGATGGCCCGGCTGGCAGCGCTTCGGGAAAAGTATGACCTGCATATGACCGTGGAACGTTTTGTGAGCGAGGACCTCGGCGCGGACGAACAATACATCAGGAGATGAAAACA
Source organism: Clostridia bacterium (assembly GCA_017526525.1). Taxonomy (GTDB): domain Bacteria; phylum Bacillota; class Clostridia; order Christensenellales; family Aristaeellaceae; genus Aristaeella. The sequence goes on from JAFXRG010000036.1 coordinate 7,221, forward strand.
CAGAGGTTTGGACATTGCGAATGATACAACATTCCTTCCGCTGTCAAGCCCCTGACGGAAGGAAAGACACACATTGAACTGCTGGAATATGTGGATCCGAAGATCATCATCAACAGGCCGGAGAATTTCGACCAGAATGATTTCCACAGAATCGGGAAAGCGCCGACGGCTACCGTGGAGGAGGGCCAGGTGATCGACCTGGAGATGCTATACCATGAACGACATTATTTCCCTGTATATGAAGCTGGAGGACGCCGGGGATCCGTCCGGTGAATCATAAGGACGTTTTTCCGGGAAAATCCAGGCCGCCGGGTGGTGAATCACGCCGGAAGATGCGCGCCCGGTTTTCGAGGGCAGAGACAGCTGCCGGAGGCGGAGGACGTCGGGTTCAGGCCAAACGGTTGCGCGGATCCGGCAAAGCATCAGTGGGATTGCTGAAAGATGTGAGAGGAAAAGGGATGGACAGTCTGTTTCTGAGCGCTTTTTATTTTCCGGGAGAAGAAGCGGAATCGGACTTCATGTTCGGGCTGAAGACCACTTATGACCAGTCGGTGTATCCCTATGGGGTGCTGCCGAAGGTCGGGCTCAATGAGATCATCTTTCGTCCGGTAACGGTGCTTTACGGCGGAAACGGCAGCGGCAAAAGTACGGCGCTGAACGTAATCGCTGAAAAGCTCCGGCTGAACCGGAGCAGTGCGTACAACCGTTCCCGCTTTTTTGAGAATTATGTGGACCGGTGCCGCGCGGCGGTGGACGAAGCAATCCCCGGCGGAAGCCGGATTATTACCAGTGACGATGTGTTTGACATGATGCTGGATATCCGTTCCATCAATGAGGGCATTGACCGCAGACGGGAAAAACTGGCGGAGGATTATTACAGCCTGAAGCATGAGAAATTCCAGCTCAGGTCCCTGGAGGACCTGGACCATCTGCACAAGGTCAACCAGGCAAGGAGCAAGACGAAAAGCCGGTTTATTGAGAATGAATCCGGAAAAAGCCTTCGGGAACGGTCGAACGGGGAAAGCGCCCTGATGTATTTCCAGGGAAAAATCGAAATGGACACGCTGTGCCTGCTGGATGAGCCGGAAAACAGCCTGAGCCCGGAAAACCAGATCATCCTTGCGGATTTCCTGGCAGAATCCGTTCGGTACTGCGGAAACCAGCTGGTGATCAGCACCCATTCACCCTTCCTGCTGGCGCTGCCGGGAGCAAAGATCATCAACCTGGATGATCAGTCCCGGGTGGTGGACAGCTGGACGGAGCTGAAAAACCCCAGGGTATATTATGATTTTTTCAAAAAACACGCCGATGAGTTTGAGAATACGGACTGAACAGGGGGACTTCCGTGAAGGAAGTCCCCCCTGAATTTTCAGTTTTCCAGCAGCATCCGGTCGTTATCCAGGGCCCGGCCGCTGAGCTGGCGGAACTTATCCGTCAGGTCGCTGATCGTCAGGCGGCCCCGCTCTTCGCCGGTTACGTCGTAGATGACACGCCCGCGGTCCATCATCAGGGTGCGGTTGCCCAGGTCCAGGGCGTTCTGCATGTTATGGGTGATCATGAGGCAGGTTATGTGGTTTTCCTCCACGATGCTCCGGGTCAGGTGAAGCACTTTTTCCGCCGTGCCCGGATCCAGCGCCGCCGTATGTTCATCCAGCAGCAGCACCTTGGGGATATGGTAGGTAGCCATAAGCAGTGTCAGCGCCTGGCGCTGACCGCCGGAAAGCAGGCCTACGGGCTGGCGCATCCGGTCCTCCAGGCCCATGTCCAGCAGGCTCAGCCGATCCCTGAAGGCCTTCCGGTCCTCTGCGGACACACGGCTCAGCCATCCGCCGTTGCCGGCAGCCAGGGCCAGGTTTTCCGCAATGCTCATATCCGGCGCGGTGCCCCGCATCGGGTCCTGAAACAGGCGGCCGATCATCTTGGCCCGCTTGTGTTCCGGCATCATGGTCACATTCCGGCCGCCCAGGATAACGGAGCCGGAGTCCAGCGGAAAACTGCCGCAGATGGCATTGAACAGCGTGGATTTTCCGGCGCCGTTGGCGCCGATGATGCTGACAAAATCCCCGTCTTCGATCTTCAGGGAGATCCCTGCCAGCGCTTTCTTTTCGTCGGGCGTGCCGGCGTGGAAGGTTTTGGTGACATCTTTGAGCTCAAGCATCGGCACGCCTCCCTTCCCGGCCGGCGCGCCAGCGGCGTACCATCAGCGGCAGCTGCTTCCGCAGGTAGGGACCGGAGATGGCGATGACCACGATCACCGAGGAAACCAGCTTCAGCATGTAGGCCGGCATATCCAGCCGGAGGGCCAGTCCGTAAACCAGGCGGAACAGGAACGCGCCCAGCACGGCGCCTGCGGCGCGCAGCGGAATCGGCCGGTGCTTCGCAAAGAAGACCCCGCCGATCAGCAGGCTGGCCAGGGCGACGGTCAGCATGCCGGAACCGATATTGATATCAAAGCTTTTGGCCTGCTGCGCCATGAGGCAGCCGCTCAGGCCGGTGAATGCGTTGGAAATGCACAGGCCCACGGTGGTGGTGAACGTGGGATTGATGGAGGAGGAACGCACCATATCCGTGTTGCTGCCTGTGGCCCGGATGGCCAGGCCCAGTTTGGTTTTCAGGAACCAGCAAAGGAAGAGGACGATCAGCGCCACGGCCGCCAGCATGACCAGCAGGGTGCTGTATCCCGCCAGGGGCGTATCCTTCAGCAGGTCCTTCGCCATGGTGAAAACCGTGGGGACCTTGTTCATGCTCAGGGTTGCTTTTTTATTCGTCAGGGACATGGTGACCGAATACAGCCCCGTGTTCACGACAATGCCGGCCAGCAGGCTCTGCACGCCCATCCGCGTCTGCAGGGTTGCGGTGATAAAGCCGGAAGCCATTCCGGCCAGCATGGCGAGCGGCAGCGAAAGCCAGGGGTATCCGGCAATCGCTGCCAGTGCGCCGACAGCCGCGCCGAGCGTGAAGCAGCCGTCCGTGGACAGGTCGCAGACATTCAGCATGGAATAACTCAGGAACAGGCTCAGCACCGTCAGGGAATTTACCAGGCCGAGTTCCAATGATGTCTGGCTCAGCGCCAGAAATTTATCCAGGGTCATCGCTTATCTTCTTTCCGTTCTGATCGTTTCCCGGCCTGGCTGATATTCAGCCAGGGGGGCGTTCGGCGGCTTTCCGGGCTGACTGTTCCGGAACCGGAATCTTATTCAAAGGCTTCGGCGGTCTTGATCTCTTTCACCTGGGTGCACAGGGGCGCGAAAGCTTCGCGGATGGTTTCGAAATCAAATCCGATGGCTGCGCAGGTTTCGGTATTCACGGTGGCGGTGCCGTTGTCGAAGGTTTTGACAGGGGTCGCCGCGGGGTTCGAACCGTTCAGCAGAATATCCGCGATCATGTCCGCGGTCTCGCGGCCGAGATTTGCGTAATCCACGCCGTAACCCAGGAAGGCGCCGTTCAGTGCGAAGGAATCCGCGCCGGTGTAGTGCGGAATCTTTGCGTTCGCCAGCGTTTCATAGATGGACAGTTCCGCGCTCATGATCGTATTGTCGGTGGGTGTAAAGACCGCGTCCATTCCGTCGCTGACGATGGCTTCCGCCGCCTGCATGACCTCGGAAACGGTGCTGCCGGTGTATTCCTTGACTTCAACACCCTTTGCAGCCAGGATTTCCTTCGCGGCGGCAATCGGTGCAGTGGAGGCATCCTCGGCAGAATTGTAGAGCAGGGCGATTTTCTTCGCGTCCGGGTTGGCGGCGAAAATCAGGTTCAGCACCGCGGCAGTGTCCAGGTAATCGGAAGTGCCCGTGATGTTGGCTCCGGGGGCTTCCAGGCTTTCCACCAGGCCCGCTCCCACCGGATCGGAAACGGCGGCGAAGATCACCGGAATGCCGTTATCCTCCGTCATTCCCTGCATCGTCATGGCCACGGGGGTCGCCACGCCGACCATCAGGTCCTTGTCATCCGCAATAAAGTCCGCGATGATCTGCTGCATGACGCTGCTGTCCAGGTTGCAGTTGTCCTCATCGATCTCAAATGCTACGTTCTTTTCCTTTTCAATTTCGCCGAGGCGTTCCCGGATGTTCTGGATGATCTGGTTCAGGCTTGCGTCGTCCACAAAGTTGCAGATACCGATTTTGAAGGATGTCTTTTCCTCCGCGGAAGCCAGGGAACCGAAGGAGAATACCATGATCAGGGTGAGTACCAGCGCCATCATTTTCTTCATTGTTTTGTCCGTCCTTTCACAAAATGTTTTATGTGTGTCCAGGGGGAACCGTTTACCGCGGAAAATAAAAAACCCCGGCGCGCAGGATCGCTGCACGCTGAGGCAGTATATAACCGCGGTGCCACTCAGCTTGGCTCTCTCCCGGAAAGGAAAGGCCATCTTTTTCATCACGTACCCCTGATACGTGCCGCCCTGATCACGGGTGCGTCCCCCGTCGTTTCCTACTTTATTCTTTCGGAACGCCCTCAGGAGCCCATTCCCATCCTCCGCACGCACCGCCGTTCCACTATCGGCAGCTCCCTGTACCGTGCCGCGGGGATGCTACTCTTCTCCCTCATCGGTTTAAAAACAAGTTACTCTTTATCCGGCCTCCTGTCAACAGGGAAAATGTTCTTTGAATGTTTTCAATGAATTTACCATTTTTTGGCAATACAAAAAACTGCTTCGGCGGGGCAAGGGTGAAACTTCTCTTGTTTATAAACGGTGCCTTTGCTATAATGAGAAAAATTTCCGGCGCAAATCATCTTTCTGTACCTGAAAACTGAACCGGGGGGAGGACCTTTATGGCACAGCGCATTTTTCATCCGTTTGACCCGCTGTATGACAGAAACAGCAGGGTGCTGATCCTGGGATCCTTCCCTTCGGTGAAGTCCAGGGAACAGAACTTTTTCTACGGCCATCCGCAGAACCGGTTCTGGAAGGTCCTGGCGGCACTGTATCATCAGCCGGTACCGGAAACCATTCCGGAGAAAAAGGAACTGATCCTGAGCCATGGGCTTGCGCTGTGGGATTCCATTGCCAGCTGCGAGATTACCGGCTCTTCGGACGCCAGCATCCGGGATGTACAGGCGAACGACCTGAGCGTGATCCTGGAGAACAGCCCGATCCGCATGATCTGCTGCAACGGGAAGACCTCCTGGCAGCAGTATGACAGGCTGATCCGGCCGCTGACCGGACGGGAAGCGGTCTGCCTGCCTTCGACCAGCCCGGCCAACGCCCGGTGGACGCTTCCGGAACTGATTGAGGCGTGGTCTGTGATCAGGAACGGGGGAAATGTGCTATAATAGCGCTCAGCAATCCATAAGGGGGAAATACCGTTGATTGTCAGCAGGAAGCCATCCTTACCGCCCGGCGGCTGGCGCGGGAGGAGGGACTGGTATGCGGCATCTCCAGCGGCACCAATGTGGCGGCAGCCATGAAACTGGCGAAGAAGCTGGGACCGGGAAAAACTGTGGTAACGGTTCTGCCTGACACGGCGGAACGGTATTTCTCGACGCAGCTGTTCGGAGAATAATTCCCGGCCCGAAAGCAGAACACGCGGCCGGGTGCTCATTCTTTCCGGGGAAGGAGTGTCCGGCTCCGGAAAGGCGGAGGATATTGTCCGGACGGAAAAACTGAAATAACAAAAAGCAAGGGGAAATAATGCAATGAAGATCATCAGGATTACCGACGGTGAGCAAAAAAAGCGGATCGCCCGCACGGTCCTGGAGGCGCTGACCGACTGGTTTGAGGTAACGGAAAGCCGGGAAGCCTATATCCGGGAAAGCGAGGATCAGATCTTTTTTGAGGCGGAGCAGGACGGGCAGGCCATCGGGTTCCTGTGCCTGAAGGAAACCGGCCGAAGCACGGTGGAATTGGCGGTGATGGGAATCCGGAAGGAATACCACCGCCAGGGGGCCGGGAAAGCGCTGGTCCAGGCGGCAAAAGCCTGCGCCGCCGCTGCCGGATACGACTTTATGCAGGTGAAAACGGTCCGGATGGGCTGCTATGAGGATTACGACTGCACCAACCGCTTCTACCTGGACGTCGGGTTTAAGGAGCTGGAAGTTTTTCCGACCTACTGGGACGAGGCAAACCCGTGCCAGGTGTACGTGCTTTCCCTGAAGGATGCAGGATCCATGACGGAACTGATTATGAACCGCCGCAGTTACCGGGGAAAGTACAAACCGGACAAGGTGCCGCGGAAAGACCTGGCGGAAATCATGAAGGCGGGACTGGCGGCGCCTTCCGGCTGCAACAAGCAGACCACCAGCCTGATCGCGGTGGACGACGAGGCGCTGCTGAACCGGCTGCGCCAGGTGATTGATCCGCCGGTTGCGGAAACCGCGCCGGCAATGATCTGCGTGCTGACCCGGAGGATCAACGCATACCGGGACCGGTGCTTCGCAACGCAGGACTATTCCGCGGCTATTGAAAACATGCTGCTTGCCATCACCGCGATGGGATACCAGAGCTGCTGGTATGAAGGGCATATTACCGACGAGGACCGGATCGGGGACAGGATTGCCGAAATCCTCGGCGTTCCGGATGGATATGAACTGGTTTGCATCCTGCCGGTGGGCATTGGGGAAGACACCCCTTCCGTGCCGAAAAAACGGCTCTTTGAAGAACGGGCCTGGATCAACGGTTTCGGGGCCGGGCACCGGGTTGAAGAATTCTGAAGGGGCCGCCGGGAAACAATCGGAAAAGGAGCAGGAAAGCCATGAGGGAACTTTTTCGCATGGACAGGAAAAACTATAATCCGGAAGGGAAGGTATATAAAAGGCCTTCCGCCCGGGCGGTGATCCTGAAGGAGGGAAAGATCCTCCTGAATTATATTGCGAAGCATGACTGTTATGAGTTCCCCGGCGGCGGAATCGAGGCCGGGGAGTCTCCGGAACAGGCGCTGATCCGCGAGGTTGCAGAGGAAACGGGACGGGTGGTTCTTCCCGGATCCGTCAGGGAATACGGCATTGTGATCAGGAGGCAGCAGGACAGCAAGGATCCGGACGGCATCTTTGAACAGGAGAATTATTATTTCCGGTGCGAAATCACGGACGAAACGGTTCCGAGAAAGCCGGATGAACATGAAATAGAGGACGGCGCCGAACCGGTCTGGGTGGATTCCCTGGCGCTTCCGATTCACCGGAACCGGCGGGCGTTCGAGCGGATCGGGGAACCCTTTATGGAACGGGAAATGCGCGTGATGGACCGGGTGGATGAAGACCTTCGGAAGCAATGCTATGAAGCGGCGGAAAAAGATGCCGTCCGGGCCCTGGGAAACGCGGATTACGCCGGAATGCTTGCCTTTGTGGAGCAAACGCTGGCGGAAATGCAGACGGAGACAGCCAAAGGCGCCCACAAGATGGAGTTTGGGTATACCCGCTACGAGCATACGAAGCGCGTGCTCGGCTGGACAAAAAGGCTGTACGATGCCACCCCGGACAAGACCGGGCTTCGCTATGAGGAGCTGATGATTGCGGCGATCTTCCATGATGTGGGAAGGGGCGCAGCCGCCCGGCAGGGAGGAGATCACGCAAAAGCCGGCGTGCCTATCACCCGGAACTGGCTGCTTTCCGCCGGTTATGACCCGGAACGCACGGAATATATCGCGAATCTTGTGGGGGCGCATTCCGAAAAATGGCGCCTGAAGGACCCGTCAACGGACAGGAACCTGGTCATGCTGATGGAAGCGGACCTGCTGGATGATATGGGCCTTCTGGGAATTGTGATGGATACCCTGATCGTCCGGGCCAGGAAACCGGAGGCAACCTTCTACGACTGCTACAGCCATTACGAACGGTACACGCATCCGATGCAGCACGACTGTCCGGTGGTGACCCCGGAGGCAAGGGCGTTCTGGAATGAAAAGACAGAATGCACCGACCGCTTTATGGAGCAGTACCGGAGGGACATCCTGATCGGAGGAGAAAACTACACAGGATACCGGTAAAAAACACCGGGGAGGATCGGAAAAAATGGAAACGCCAAAGAGAAGATCGGTGGCTCCCGTTTATTCAATGTGCGTACAGCCCGCTTTTATCATCGGAACAAGGAATGAGGACGGGACGGCGAATTTCGCCCCGATCACCTGGGTCAGCGTCACGCACGAAAAGGGCGACGGATACCTGCTGGTGATCAGTATGGCCGGAACGAAACGGACAAAGCAGAATGTTCTGCGGACCGGCATCTTCAGCGCAAATCTTGTCAGCACGGACATGCTTCCGCTGATGGATTACTTTGGTTCCCGGCATGCGGAAAACGGCCGGAAGGACGAAATGGAATACTCCGTCAGCCGGGGGGCGGTGCTGGATGTTCCGGTGCTGGACCAGAGCCGGTGGGTCTATGAATGCGAAGTGTCCCGGACCGTGGAAACGGGAGACTCCGCGACGTTTTTCTGTGCGATCCGGAATATACAGATGGATGAACGGCTGCATTGCAGGGATACTTTTGACGTGGATCTGACCGTTCTGGATCCGGTGATTTATTCCGGCAAGTATCACAGCCTCGGAAAGCTGCTCGGGGAGATCGGGGATTTTCTGTGATCCGCGCGGAGAAAGCTCCGCGTTCCTTGCGGCCGTTTGTGCATTGTGGTATATTATTTCGCATCAAAGAATAAGTGATCATCCATGCGGGGGAAAGCGTTTTCATGTTTGCAGACAGGCTTCTGAGGGTAAAAGATCATACGGGAAAGCCCATTGATCCTTCCTGTACGAAGGAGCTTTACCGGAATACGCTTTCCATTGCCTGGCCTTCCACGGTGGAAGGCGCACTGCTGAGCATTATCAGCTCCGTGGATACGATGATGGTGGGAACCCTCGGAGCGGCATCCATCGCCGCGGTCGGACTGACCAGCCAGCCCCGGATGATCATGCTCATTTTTGCCCAGGCCCTCTGCATCGGCACCACCGCGCTGTGCGCCCGCCGGAAAGGCGCGCAGGACCGGGCCGGGGCCAACGCCTGCCTGAACCAGTCCCTGGGAATCATTACGGTCATCGGCATCCTGATGACGCTGATCGGCTATTTCGGCGCGGAGGGACTGATGCGGCTGGGCGGGGCCAATGAGGACACGTTTGCGCTGAGCGCGGATTATTTCCGGATCATCAGCCTGGCTTTTTTACCCCAGTGCTGGCAGCTGTGCATCTGTGCGGCCATGCGGGCGATCGGGAAAACCCGTATCACCATGTTCACGAACATCGCAGCCAACCTGATCAACGTGGTTCTCAATTATATCCTGATCAACGGAAAACTGGGCTTTCCGGCCCTGGGGGTCCGGGGCGCGGCCATCGCCACGGCCTGTGGAACCATTGCGGCCAGCATGATCTGCGTTGCCCTTGCGCTGCATAAAGGCGGCTATTATCACCTGGCGCGTCCCCGGTTTGACCGTCCGACCCTGAGCGGCCTGGTCCGGGTCGGGTCCAGTTCCATGGTGGAGGCAGTCTGCCTCCGGATCGGTTTCTTGATCCTGGCCCGGCTGATTGCGGGCATCGGCACCAATGCCTTTGCCGCCTATCAGATTGTCGGCCAGGTAACCTCCCTTTCCTTTACCCTGGGAGACGGGGTCAGCACGGCCGCCACCTCCCTGGTAGGGCAGAGCCTGGGGGCCAAGCGCAAGGACCTGGCCATGGGCTATGCCCAGGCGGCCTCCCGGATCGGTTTCATGGTGGCGCTGCTGCTGATGCTGGTCATTTTCGTCTTCAGCCGCCAGCTGGCGCTGCTGTTTACAAATGATGAGGAAATCATTTACGCCGTGACCCTTTCCTTCTATGTGGCCATCATCGCCATGATTCCCCAGAACGGGCGGGTGGTGCAGTCCGGCGTACTGCGGGGAGCCGGCGACGTCCGGTTCGTTGCGGTCTGCGCCCTGCTCAGCGTGTCGATTCTTCGGCCTTTCCTGACCTGGCTTTTCTGCTATCCGTTGGCGGACACCTGGCCCGGCGTGCCGGTGGCGGTGCTGTCGCCCTGGATTGCCTTCCTGATTGACGCCATTGTCAGGGACCGGCTGCTTGCCCGCCGGATCCGGCAGGGAAAGTGGCTGAATATCGAGCTTTCCTGACAGCCGGGACGCCCGGCGAAGCGGGGAACCGCCGGGAAAACGGCTTCCGTTTCCGGCGGTTCGGCCTGCGCACAGATTGACATCGCCCGGAGCGGCACATATAATGAGAGGGACGAACCTACGCGGATTGCAGGTCCTGCGGTTCCGGCCGGGCTCCGGAGCCGGGAAACGCAGGAAACCGGCAGCGGAGAAAAAATAACAACCGGATATTTATTTCTATAAGTCAGCCAATCGGCAGAAAACCGGCAAAAAACGGATAGATGGGGTGGAGGAAAATGCCGAGATGAGCCGTCTGAAAACATCGTGGATTGTTATGGCGAATGCAGCCCTGATGGCTGCCATCGTGATTTTTGTTGCGCTGTATTCCAGTCACGAAAGAAAAGAAAACTATCAGCACCAGGTGGAGCATTTTGTCAACACGACGATTGCCATGGAGCAGGTAACGGGAAACTACCTGGAAGGGGAACAGGGAATCTGCGACAACTGGGCCATGTATATCAACAGCCGGGACATGACGCTGGAAGAAGCGGCGGAGTATGTCCGGGCTACGCATGCGCGGAGTGATACGTCCGCGCACCTGATTGACATGGAAACGCTGGAAGGCTACTCCACCAAGGCAAAGCTGAACGCCACGGACGATTATAGGGTTTCCTACAGGCGGATGGAGCTGCTGGGGGACGGCGCCTGGATTGCGGATCTCGGCACGGCCATCAACATTACCCGGACCTATACGAACCCGCTGAACGGGGAACAGTCCCTGGCTTTCTGCAACCGGATCACCGTGCGGGACGCGGAAACCGGGGAAAAGCGGCAGGCCTACCTGCTGCGGATCGTTCCCACGTCCAACCTGGCGGAAAAATGGGTTTTCCCCCAGGAAGAGTATGAGAACGAGGATTTTTCCATCATCGACATGGAAAGCAACTACGTGATCCGGGAACGCTCCTTTAAGAACGCCAGCTTTTTCGAATACTACAAATCCTACAACCAGCCGGGAATCGCTGCCCAGACGCAGCTGTTCGAGGAGATCCTGTCCAGGCCGGGCTCCTTTACCATGAAGGATTCCAAAGGCCGGGAATGCATTGTTGCCCATGCGCCCATTACCTCCACAAAAGGCTGGGTGCTGCTGAGCTCCGCTCCGGTCCAGGACCTGAACGCGGTGACGGAGAACTGGATCCTGATCGGGGTCATTGCCTTTGGACTGCTGCTTCTGCTGGTGACGGACTTCCTGTATATGCATGCCTTCAACAAAAAGCTGCAGGTCATGGCCCGGGAGGCGGAAGCGGCCAACAGGGCCAAAACCGATTTCCTCTCCACGATGTCCCACGATATCCGCACCCCGATGAACGCGATCATCGGCCTGACCACCATTACCGAAAAGAAACTGGATGACCGGGAAACGGTGGGAGAGAACCTGCGGAAAATCAGCCTGGCCAGCAACCACCTGCTGACGCTGATCAACGATATCCTGGATATTTCCAAGGTGGAGAGCGGAAAGCTCACCCTGAGCCCGCTGACCTTCTCCATCGTTGAAACCGTGCAGAACCTGACGAACCTGTCCCAGCCCATGATCAAGGAGAAAAACATTGATTTTTCTTTCCGCATCAACCGGATGAAGGAGGAATATCTGTACGCGGACCAGCTGCGGCTGAACCAGATCTATATCAATATCCTTTCCAACGCTATCAAATATACGCAGCCGGGCGGCAGCGTATCCGTGGACCTGCGGGAGGAGGAATCTGAAAAAGCGGGCTGCGTCACGCTCATCTACCGGGTTTCGGATACCGGAATCGGGATGACGCCCGAGTTTATGGAAAAGATGTACCAGCCTTTTTCCCGGCAGACGGACAGCCGGATCAACAGCATCCAGGGAACCGGGCTGGGGCTTGCGATTACCCGGCAGATGGTTGACCTGATGAACGGAACCATCGAGTGCCAGAGCGAAGTTGAAAAAGGCACCACCTTCACCATTACCCTGGATCTTCCCGTTGCGGATAAGCCGCAGGAGGAGATGCGGATTGAAAACGTGGACGTCCTGATTGCGGACGACGACCCGATCCTGCTGGAAACCGCGAAGGATACGCTGGAATCCCTGGGTATCCGCGCGGATACGGCGGGAACCGGCATGGAAGCGGTGGAAAAAATCCGCCAGCGGCATGAAGCTGGGAATGACTACCAGGTGGTCATTCTGGACTGGAAGATGCCGGATATGGACGGCGTGGCCACCATCCGGAAGATCCGGACGGAGATTGACGCACAGATTCCCATCCTGCTGACCTCCGCTTACGACTGGTCCGATATCGAGGACGCGGCGAAGGACGCGGGAACGAACGGATTTATTGCCAAGCCGCTGTTCCGCTCCAGGCTGTATGAAAAAATCAATGAGCTGCTGGGGGTGGAGACCAGGCCCCTGGAGTCTGAGGATGATTATTCCGACCTGGCCGGAATGAATATCCTGATTGCGGAAGACAACGATATCAACTGGGAAATCATTTCCACCATGCTGGGCATGCTGGGCATTACGTCGGAACGGGCCGAAAACGGAAAGATCTGCGTGGAGAAAATGGCAGAGGCCGCGGAAGGCTGCTATGAGCTGATTTTCATGGATATCCAGATGCCGGAAATGAACGGCCTGGACGCCACACGGAATATACGGAAGCTGGAAAACAAATGGGCTGCTTCCATTCCCATCATCGCCATGACCGCGGACGCTTTCTCTGAAAACGTGGCGGAATGCCTGAAGGCGGGAATGAACGGACATATTGCCAAACCGGTGGACCTGAAACTCGTGATCAAGGAAATTCGCAGAATCAAGGAGGAAAGAAAATGAAAAAACTGCTTTGCACGATCCTGGCTGCCCTGCTCGCTGTTGTACCGATGGCCTGCGTTTCCCTGGCCCGGGCGGATTCTGCCGGAGCGTTTCAGCCGAAGCTGGACCGGGATACCGAATGTGAGATCACGGTGGTGGGAAGTTATTCCAACTTTGAAGCCCTGGAAGCTGAATTTGAACGCTTCAATGAATTTTATCCCAATGTTGAACTGACTTATCTGAAACCGGATGACTACAATAACCTGCTGGGAACGGTGCTGGAAGGCAAGGACACCCCGAACATCTTTTTTTCCTATCCCTGGATGTGCGGGAATGATAAATACAGTACCGTTGCGGAGCATATGGAGGAACTTTCAGATCCCGGGCTGGAGCTGAACCTGGACTGTATCCGTCCCAGCCTGCTGAATTATGAAGACGACGGAAAACTGCGGATGGTGCCGGTTTTTGCCAGGAACTACGGAATGCTGGTGAACAACAGCCTGTTCGAGAAGGAAGGCCTTCAGGTTCCGACGACCTGGGATGAGCTGCTGGCGGTTTGCGAGGCGTTCCGCAGCAAGGGATACGCCAGCCCCATGATGGGCTACAGCAAGGATGCCTCCGGCTGCCTGATGAACATCCTGGTCTATCCGGAAGCGGTGGCAGCCCTGGCCGGAAACGCGGAAATGCTCCAGGCGGCGAACAACATGGACGCCTCCGCGGGCGAGTGCATGCGCCACGGCCTGGAGGCGATGACGGAGCTGATCGGCAAAGGCTATATCAACCTGGAAAAATGCGGCGAAATCAGCGACAACTACACGCAGCTGATTCTCCGCTTCTTTGAAGGGGACGTTCCCATGATGGCCTGCACGGGGGACACCGTGTCCGGAACCGGGAAGCGGGAAAGCCAGTCCGAAGCGTTTTCCAAATCGCCTTTCAGCTATTCCTTCATGCCGATTCCGATGTCTGAAGCCGGAGGGTATTTTGTGGACAGCGTGTCCATTGAATTCTCGGTCAATAAAACCTGCGAAAACCTGGATATGACCAATGAGTTCATGCGCTTCCTGATTACCCGGGAAGAACTGAACCGGATGGCGTCGGTAAAGCGCCTGGTTACCCCCACGCAGGACCTGTCCTTTGACGCGGTGTACGAGCCCTTCGCAGCGGTGCCCGCCGAACGGATCCTGTCTCCGGAAGTGATTGGAATCACGGATCCGCTTGCCACCCAGGTGCGGAACGCGGCCTATCGCGTCGGCATCGGGGAGCTGACCGTGGACGAGGCGATCAGCCAGTACGGATCCATTGAGAAGTAAGAAATGCGCCTGCGGGATCCGGGAAAGGTTTCCCGCAGGGGGCAGGAAAAAAGTATAGCCTGACATTATGAATCCGGCAGAAATGACGATTCCTGCCGGATCCTGTCCATTTTGCGGCTCGGCGGCGGAAACCCGGTCGGCGCAAAACAAAAAGGAAAAGAATATGAAAAAATGGTATGACGAAGAGTATGAGTTTACGGTGGAAGTAACGGGATTCCTGCATGGGGACCACACCGAAAGATACTGCCGGAACGGGGAAGAAATCGGCGACCGGTATTCGTGCACCTACGGCTGCCCCGTGAACGGGGACGGATACGGCATCTGTTCAAAAACCATGATGATGCTTTATCCGCTGATGGAAGCCGTCCGAAGCGGCGGGGACCTGGAGAATCTCGGCGGCGACAGCAAATACACCAAGACCATCGTCTGTCCCGACGGATGTGTGATTTTCAGGCTGACGGCAACCCCGCTGGGAAATGAAAACTTCCACCGGGGCGGTTTCTATGACTGTCCGGACCAGACTGTCTGAGAACCCCGGAAGCACCGGTTTTATTTCCGGAATACCAGCCAGTTGTGGGAGAAGGGCCAGGGAGTTCCGATGATATCCACGGCCTTCCCTTCATGGTTCCGGTACCAGGAATAATTCCAGCCGCTTCCCATGTCACAGTAAAGCGCGTCCCGGACGCCCAGGTTTTCCAGCGCCTGAATAAACTCGTTGTAATGCATCTGGGTGCGGGAATCAATGATGCAGGCTTTTCCGTTCAGCAGCGCAAGCACGCGGAAGCAGCGGAATTCGTTGCTGTCATGGCCGCCCCGCTGCCCGTCGCAGAGAACGATGAACTGCTGATAGCCGGTGCCGTTCCGGGCGGCGGCGTTTTTCACGGCCTCCTCCGATTCGTCAATGTTCCAGATGCGGGGAATTCCGTCCGTATAGGTGAAGGCGCCCAGCCGGCTCTGGGGAGTGCCCCGCTCCAGCACGCCGCCGGAAGTGTGCCAGCCGACAATATTGCTGTGATGGAAATCCAGCTGATAGGAATGCTGGAAGGCCGCGGCCACGCACAGCAGGATGGATTCATCGTCCCGGGAGGGCCGGTCGCCGGCCGCGAAGGAGATTTCGCTGTAATCCGGGCAATAAATATACAGGTCTTCCGTTGCCAGCAGGGTAACGTTTTCCCCGGAATCTTCCATGGCCTGCTCCAGCTCCGCGGGGGAGGCCAGAATCCGGTCCGGCGCCTGGGGATTATGGTACTGGCTGGTCAGAATAAACAGACTCAGCCCCAGCATCAGGAATACGGAAACGGAATTGATCAGCAGCAGGATTTTGACGATTCCCGTCAGCAGGCGCTTCCGGGCGGTTTTATCCTCGTGCATGTGGAAAACCAGTCCACCCAGGGAAAGCAGGGCGTTGGCCGTTACCGCGTAAAAAGGCCAGTTGAAGCCGTCGAAAATCCGGATGGTGCAGATGTTGAAAATCGACAGCAGGGTCGTAAACAGAAACCAGGTGGCTTTGTTTTTATTTCCGGTCATCCGAGTCACTCCCCTCCGAATTCCCTTTGATCGATCATGAGAATCAGCTCCGCGCATGCGACCAGAATAAAGATAAACAGTTCATCCAGGTGCAGGGTCCATACATACAGAACGTATTCCAGGTCAAAGCTCAGGGTCGGGGCGATGACCAGCTGGACAATGACCAGGGCCAGCAGAAAGAGGATAGACACCTGGTTGACGGATACCCGGATCGCTTCCTGCCGTTTCGCGGCGTGGATGATGAAATGGCTGATGCACACAAAGGACTGGATAAACAGGATCATTCGTTCCCCGGCCAGGAAAATGAAACCCTGGAGGCCCATGGTGATGTAGGTTTCCGAATCCCGGTTGGCCAGATTGCCCAGCGCGTACTGGGACTGGGTGCACAGCATGCAGAAAAGCAGCCCGACCGTGGCGGCCTGCATGAGCAGAAGCTTATGCTTTTTCAGGGACCAGAACAGCGTGGCAATCAGTGCAAGCCTCATCAGCAGGTCGTACGTGCCGGGCAGGTCCATTTCCCCGGATCGGGTTCCGAAAAAATAGATGACCGGAAGCACCAGGAGACTTACGGCCGCCGCGATCAGGGCGGTGCGCTCGCTCAGGAAAAAGCGCTTGTAGCGGTTGCTCAGGGAAACTCTTTTTCTTTTCATCGGTATGCCTCGCTTTGCGATGATCCGCCGTTCAGGAAATGGATGAACAAGCTGAT
This sequence comes from Clostridia bacterium, assembly GCA_017526525.1. GTDB lineage: Bacteria > Bacillota > Clostridia > Christensenellales > Aristaeellaceae > Aristaeella. The sequence continues at coordinate 23,595 of JAFXRG010000036.1, forward strand.
CAATTTTATCATAAGCCGGGGAATGTTTTCAACCCGGGCGAAAACGGAAAGGCGGGAATCCGGGATGCATTTTGTTGACGCGAAGGGAATCCTCACCGGGGGAAAGGGCAGCTGGGGCATGAACATCTACCGGGGCTGCTCCCACGGATGCATCTACTGCGACAGTCGAAGCACCTGCTACCGGTTTACGCATGCCTTTGAGGACATTGAGGTCAAGCAGAACGCGCCGGAGCTGCTGGAGCAGGCCCTGAAGGCAAAACGCCGCAAGGCGATGATCGGTACGGGCTCCATGTCGGATCCGTACATGCATTGTGAAAAAGAGCTGCAGCTGACGCGGAAATGCCTGGAGATCATCTGCAGGTACGGCTTCGGGGCCGCGGTTCAGACCAAGTCCGACCTGATCCTGCGGGATCTTGACCTGCTGGAGGAAATCAACCGGAAGGCAAAATGCGTTGTGCAGATGACGCTGACCACCTGGGATGACCGGCTGTGCAGCATCATTGAGCCCAATGTCTGCAACACCGTTCGGCGCGTTGAAGTGCTGGAGGAGATGCGGAAGCGGGGAATCCCGACGGTGGTCTGGCTGTCGCCGATCCTGCCGTTTATCAACGATACCGCGGAAAACGTGACGGAAATCCTGAAGGCCTGCGCGGAGACGCAGGTCCGCGGAATCATTTGCTTTGATATGGGCCTTACGCTGCGGGAAGGCGACCGGGAATACTTTTATGCGGCGCTGGACCGGTTTTTTCCGGGAATGAAAAACAGGTATATCCGGACCTACGGGAATGCCTATGAGGTGTCCAGCCCGAACCGGGCGCGGCTGATGAACCTCTTTGAAGCCTTCTGTGAAAAAAACGGAATCATCCGCAGACCGGAGAAATGCTTTGATTACCTGAACGCGTTTCCGGAGCAGTTCCGTCAGATGTCCCTGCTGGACTGAGGCCGGAAGCTCCGGACGCGTTTCAGGGCGCTGCCTCTTCAGGAGCGGCCTGCAATGTTTTGAGGGATTCGTAGGTCACGCCGTATTTTTCCGCGATGTTCCGGGCAAAGGATTTGCCTTCCGGCGGAGCGATCCGGACCCGGAAGGAGTTCTGGCCGCCGGTGGTTTCCGCCACCAGGGAAACCGCCTTTCCGGCGCGTTCCGGGCTGTTGATGGCCCGGTCCAGATCGGATGCAAGCTTGTGCATATGGGTGTTGTAGATGGTCCGCGTTCCGCGGTCCAGAATGGCCTTGACGGCATCCACCGCGATAAAATAGCCTTCCTCGAAGGAAGTGGTGGAGAAGGTTTCATTCAGGAGCAGAACGCTGTTTCCGGAAGCGGAACCAAACAGGTCCCGGAAACGCTTGCATTCCTCACCCAGCCGGCCGAGATCCAGCGTTTTGTCCTCGTCCGCGGGAAAGTGGGTCAGCACGAGATCCGCGGGGGAAAGCGCCAGCCGGGTGCCGGGAACAAAGATGCCGCCCTGGGCCAGGATGAACAGCTGGCCGATGGCCTGGGTCACGGTGGTTTTGCCGCCGCGGTTTGCACCGGTCAGGATATAGACGCGCTTTTCCGCGTCAAACGAAAGGTCGTTGGGAATCACCTGACTCGGCGGAAGGGTGCCGATCAGCTTCAGATTGTAAATGCCTTCCGCGTGCATTTCCGCGGCGCCGGAACCGGCCGGAAGGATTTCCGGCTTGCAGAAAGTCCAGCCTTCCCGGCGGGTTTTCTCGATATATTCCGCCCAGCGGGTATAGTACAGGAGCTCCGGAATCAGGTCTGAAATTTCCTTGACGCTGACATTCAGGTATTTTTCAAGCATTTCCTTCAGCCGACGGGCAATTCGGGACGCCAGCATGGAGGCTGCGGAATCCATCTGGTACGGAACGCCGGCGAGCCCGTCCGCTCCGGCTACCCGGGCCATGGACAGGGCGGCGATGGGATTGCGCATCATTACGGTTTTTTCAGCGATCTGGCCGATGCCGGCCAGGATGCCCGAATCCGCGTTGGCGGGATACCAGGACATGCTGTTGTTCCATTCAGCCTCCGCCTGCAGGTTGTCCCCGGGGGAGACGGCGTTGATAAAGTTTTTCAGCAGGCCGGAACGGGTGAAATACTTCCGGTTTACGGAAATCAGTCCCATGCTGACAGCTTCAAAACGCTCGTTGAGATTGATGCCGACCGTGATGCTTTTCAGCTCGGAGGCGGAGCTGCTCATTTCCTCCACATCCTTCCGGAGGGCGGAAAAGCCGTTTTCCTGATAGATCCGGTTGATGGCTTCCAGCAGGTGTCTCAGCCCCTCGGAATGCAGATCGCGGTCGGAAAGGCACTCACGGAGGGCTTCCACGGTGATCACATAGCTGCGGTATTCCTCCAGGCGGTGCATCAGGTCCCAGAGGCCGGCTTCGTCGCCCGTTCCGCGTTTGACGATGCCGTAATCATAAAAGCTTTTTACGTTTTCCAACAGTTTCATCATCCGGTCACGGATTTCCGGATGATTCAGGATGTCCTCGAAAACGTCGCACCGGTACGCGCTGACGGCCGGATCATCCGTCATGGCGGTCATGACCCGCCGGATCAGCGGGATTTCCTGCGGCTGTTCTGCTATTTTCTCCACCACGGAGTCCAGCCCCAGATCATGCCAGGCGGCATCGGGAAGCTCCCGGTAGGTTACTTCGTCCTGCCGGGGAAAAAGAATGCTGAGGGATTCATGCTTCATGGCTGTACAGTCCTTTACGGTCAGAGAATGGCTGCGGCAAAATCCCGCGGCGCCGCACCGGGATGCACGGATATTATATCGGAACATGCCATGGATCGTAAAGAAAAACGACGGGCAAATCTTCTCATCCGGAGGGGAAAATGATACAATGACCCGTAAGACGGGCGGGCGGAAACCGGAAAGGACAGGGCCATGAAGAATGTTCAGGTGGTTGCGGCGCTGATTTTTCATCAGGGAAAGCTGTTTGCGACACAGCGGGGCTACGGGCCCTGGCGGGATTACTGGGAATTTCCCGGCGGGAAAATCGAACCCGGCGAGACCCCGCAGGAAGCGCTGGAACGGGAAATCCGGGAAGAGCTGGATACCCGTATTTCCGTTGGCGCCCACGTCTGCAACGTGGAATATGACTATCCGGAATTCCATCTTTCCATGCAGTGCTTCCGGTGCGAAATCCTGCAGGGAGAGCTGAAGCTGCTGGAGCACGAAGCCGCCAGATGGCTGGGAAAAAACGAACTCCGGGACGTACGGTGGCTGCCGGCGGACGAAACCATCCTGGCGAAGATTGAAGAAAACTGGCCCGGAAAATAACGGAAAAGCGCGGGCAACCCGCCCGGGAAACCGGCATGCAACTGAAGTTAACATCAATCATACTTCCGGGTTAATTTCAGTTGGTGGACATGCCGGTTTTTTGATCCTATGCTATGTAAGGAATCGTTGCTTTTGTAAAAAAAGTAATGTGAATGATTTCAGGGAGAGATGAAATTGGCTGCAACAAAGGAAATGATCCGGACGGAGGGACTGACCAGGAAATACGGGGCAAAGACCGCGGTGGACGGGGTGAACCTGTCAGTCCGTGAAGGGGAACTGTTTGCGCTCCTGGGAGTGAACGGAGCCGGAAAGACCACGACGATCCGTATGCTTTCCTGCCTGGCAGTGCCTACCGCCGGAGAGGCGTTTGTGGACGGAAAAAGCTGCACAAAAAATCCGGAGGAAGTCAAGCGCATTATCGGGATTTCCCCGCAGGATACCGCGGTGGCGGAACGCCTGACGGTGCGGGAAAACCTGGAGTTTATGGCGGGGCTTTACTCGGCGGAGAAAGCCCTTTGCCGGGAGCGGACCGAAAAGATGACGGAGCTTTTTCATCTCGGCGAGGTGCTGGACCAGCAGGCCCGGACCCTGTCGGGCGGATGGAAAAGAAAGCTTTCCATCGCCATGGCCATGATCGGGGAGCCCCGGGTTCTGTTCCTGGATGAGCCGACGCTGGGCCTGGACGTTCTGGCCCGCCGGGAGCTCTGGAAGCTGATCGGCCGGCTGAAGGAGAAACGGACGATTATCCTGACAACGCATTATATGGAAGAGGCGGAACAGCTGTCCGACCGGATTGCCATCCTTCAGAAGGGCCGGATCCGGGCCTGCGGAACCCTGGCGGACATTGAGGAGAAGGCCGGGGTATCAGGGCTTGAAAACGCCTTTGTCGCCCTTGCCGGAGAGGAGGAAGAACGATGAACAGAACCATGGTCATGGCATGGAGAAACCGGAAGGAGCTGCTCCGGGATCCGCTGAGCTATATTTTCTGCCTGGCCTTTCCGCTGGTGATGCTGGCCATCATGACGCTGGTGAATGAAAGCATTCCGAAGGAGGCCGGCATGACGGTTTTCCGGATTGAAAACCTGGGGCCGGGCGTTGCCGTTTTCGGGCAGACCTTCCTGATGCTGTTTACGGCGCTGAATGTTTCCAAGGACCGGGCCGGGTCCTTCCTGGTGCGGCTGTATGCCACGCCGGCGAATTCCCGGGATTTTATCCTGGGATACCTGATTCCCATGCTGGAAATCAGCGTGATGCAGAATGCCGTGATCTATGCGGTTTCCTGGATTCTTTCCCTGGTTACCGGAAATCCGCTGAACGCGGCGGGGCTGCTGGTTTCCCTGCTGGTGCTGCAGATTTCCTCGGCGATGTTTATCGGAATCGGGCTGCTGTTCGGAACGCTGTTCAGTGAAAAGGCCGCGCCCGGGCTCTGCTCCATCCTGATTTCCCTTGGATCGTTCCTGGGCTGCATCTGGTTTGACGCGGAAAGCCTCGGCGGCGTGATGCTGAAGATCTGCAGGCTTCTGCCGTTCTATTACTGCACGAAGCTGGGACGCAGTTCCCTGCGGCTGGATTTCGGGGGAGACGTTTTTCTGCTTCCGCTGCTGATAGTCACGGCCTGCGCCGTGCTCATCTGCACAGGCGCGGCGGTGGTTTTCCGGACGCGGATGCGGGCGGACCTGGCATAAGGAAAGGAGAATCTTCATGTTCAGCGAGAATCTGATCCAGCTGAGAAAACTGCGCCAACTGACCCAGGAAGAGGTTGCCGACCGGGTGGGCGTAAGCCGGCAGGCGGTGGGAAAATGGGAATCCGGGGAAACGATGCCGGACCTGGACAAGGCCCGGCTGCTGGCGGAGGTTTTTGATGTGTCCCTGGACGAGCTGGCCAATCATCATTCGGAGGACAGCTTCGGACTGGGGGTGCCGCCCCGGGGAAAGCATATTTTCGGCATCGTGACGGTGGGCGAAAAGGGACAGGTGATTATTCCGGCCAAGGCCCGCAAGCTGTTTAGCATTGAGCCCGGGGATCAGCTGGTGGTGCTGGGGGATGAAGCCAGCGGCCTGGCGCTGATTCCGTCCGGGGGCTTCATGGACCTGATCCGGAAAGCCGGCAATCCGCTTCCGCCGGACCGGACCTGAAACACGAAGAACGGGAAAGTGTTGCGTTCCGGGCCGTTTCTTGGTAAGATGGATGGCAGAAAGCGAAAACGATAAAGCCGGATGCCGGTCCCGGGAGGTAATTCTTTCATGAATATTTACGAATCCGCAGAAGACTACCTGGAGCGAATCCTGATGCTGATGGAGCGGAAGGGGTACGTCCGTTCCGTGGATATTGCCGCAGAGCTGAATGTTTCAAAGCCTTCCGTCAGCGTGGCCATGAAAAAGCTGCGGGAAAACGGCTATATCCATATGGGGGCGGACAGCCTGATTTCCCTGACGGACAAGGGGTATGCCATTGCCCGCAAGATCTACGACCGTCACCGGAAACTGATTCAGTTCCTGGTGCAGATCGGTGTGCCGGAGGAAATCGCCACAGAGGATGCATGCCGGATAGAACACGACATTTCCCAGGAAACCTTTGATGCAATCTGCGCACAGATCCGATAAACGCTGAAAGAAAAAAACGGAATGCCGGCGAAGGCCGGCGTTCTGCTTTTGGCTGAAGAAAGGAAAACAGGACCCGCCATGAGCTACATTCATGTTCTGAATCTGGAAAAACGCTTTGTGATCCGGGAAAAACGGAAAAAGGGAGCGCTTTCCCGGGAAAAGAAAACGGTGCACGCCCTGCAGAATGTTTCCTTTGACGTGGAGCGGGGAGAACTGCTGGGGTACATCGGCCCCAATGGCGCCGGAAAATCCACCACGGTAAAAATCCTGAGCGGAATCCTGACGCCGGAAGGCGGGGAGGTGACCGTCGGCGGCAGGATTCCCTGGAAGGAACGGAAGGAGCATGTGCGCAGGATCGGGGTGGTTTTCGGCCAGCGGACCCAGCTGTGGTGGGATGTTCCGATCCAGGACAGCTATGATCTCCTGAAGGAGATTTACCGGATTCCGGATGCGGACTACCGGAAACGGCTGGGTGAAATGGCGGAGGCCCTGCAGCTGACGGAGCTGCTGCGAACTCCGCTGCGGCAGCTGAGCCTGGGCCAGAAAATGCGGGCGGAGCTGTGCGGATCCCTGCTGCACCGGCCGGATCTGCTGTTTCTGGATGAGCCGACCATTGGCCTGGACGCGGTCAGCAAGCTGGCGCTGCGGGATTTCCTGAAATGGGAAAACCGACAGTACGGAACCACCGTACTGCTGACCACCCATGATATGGAGGATATTGTGGCGTTGTGTCCCCGGGTGATGGTGCTGGGGCACGGGCGGAAACTGTTTGACGGAACCCTGGGGAACCTCCTCAGCCGGTATGATACGGTAAGAACGGTATCCGTGCGGTATGAGGAAACGGAGGCCCGGCCGGTGCTGCCGGAGAGCGTACCCGTGCAGCGGGATGGCGGAAGCCTGGTGATTACCTACGCGCCGGCGGAGTTTCCCACGGCGGAAATGGTGACGCTGCTGCAAAAGGCGGGCACCATCCGGGAGCTGACGGTTCAGAGCCGGAACATTGATCATCTGGTGGCGGATATGTATCGGGAGATGGATTTATGAAGGCATACCTTTCCGCTTTCCGCATGCGGCGGAAAATGGAAATGCAGTACCGGGGAGCCGTGCTTGGCGGAATTGTCTGCCAGGTTTTTTTCGGGCTGGTGCTGATTGCAATTTACCGGGCGCTGTACGCCGGAAAGCCCCAGCCGATGCCCCTGGGCCGGATTTCCAGCTATGTATGGCTGCAGCAGGCTTTTTTCCGGATGCTGCTGGCATCGGATCCGGACCTGCTGGACAAAATCCGTACGGGAAGCATTGCCTACGACCTGTGCCGGCCCCTGAACCTGTATGGGTTTTATTATGCCCGGATTCTGGCACAGAAAATGATGGGCAGCCTGCTTCGCGCCGTGCCCATGCTGGCTTTCGCTTTCCTGCTGCCGGAGGGATGGGGGCTGCAGCTGCCCGCCTCGGCGGCGGGCCTGGCCTGGAGCCTGGCGGGCCTGGGCCTGGGACTGCTGTGCGTTTCGGCCCTGGAAAACATTACGATGGGGTTTACCATGCGCACCCTGGATTCCCGGGGAATGCAGGGAATGCTGAACATGCTGATGATGATCCTGTCCGGAAATATCCTGCCCCTGACGCTTTTTCCGGATTCCTGGCAACGGGTGATTACCCTGCTGCCGTATGCCCAGCTGCTGGATGCGCCGATCCGGCTGTATACCGGGGATACCGCGCCGGCGGATGCGCCGGGCATTCTGCTGATTCAGCTCTGCTGGGTGCTGGCGCTGACCGGATGCGGCATTCTGTTCTGGCGGAAAAACCAGCGGCGGATTGAAATACAGGGGGGCTGAGACATGAACACCATCCGACTGTATCTGCATTCGATGCGCATGCTGATCCGGAGCCAGCTGCAGTATCCGGCCTCTTTTGTGATGCAGACCCTGGCCCAGCTGGTCATGCAGGGCGGCGAAATGATGGCGGTGATTCTGCTGGTGAACCGCTTTGAGCGGCTGAACCAGTGGAGCGCCGGCGACCTGTATTTCTTTTTTGGGCTCATGTCCGTCACGTTTTACCTGACAGAGATTTTCGGCCGGGGAATCACGGGAAACTTTCCGTTCCTGATCCGGACCGGCCAGCTGGATACCTTCCTGGTCCGCCCGCGGGGGGTACTGACCCAGGTGCTCTGCAGCGCCGCCGACCCCCGGCGGATTACCTGCGTTGCGGTGGGCATCGCCGCGCTGGTGCTGGGCTGCCGGATGTCCGCCGTGCAGTGGAGCGCCGCGAAGGTGCTGCTGATGGCGGAGGCGATACTCTGCGGCTGTTTCCTGATTCTCGGGCTGTTTATCATTGAAGGCATTTTTTGCATCTACAGCGTAAAATCGGTGGAACTGGTAAACGCGCTGACCTACGGAGGGCGCAGCGCGTGCGAATATCCTGTGGATACGTTTCCGGGACCCCTGCGGATTCTGTTTACGGCGGTGGCGCCTTTTGCGCTGGTGCTGCACCAGCCCGGATCGGTGATCCTGGGAAAACCGCTGTTCCACTGGCCGGAATGGACGGCGTTTGTGTCGCCGCTTTCCGGGTTCGCGGTTTTCGGCATCACCTGGCTTTGCTTCCGAAGAGCCATGCGTTTTTACCGCTCCTCCGGCAGCTGAAAAGGGAAAGCACCGTTCAGACGGCGGTGTTGGCGCGGATCAGGTTCCGGTAAAAGTCCACCGCGCCGGGCAGGCAGCTGATTTCAATGTTTTCATTCAGCCCGTGCATGCCTTTCATCTGCTCCGGCCCGTAAATGACCGGGGCAAAGCGCACGACGTTTTCACAGATATCCTCATAGAACCGGGCGTCCGTGGCGCCGGTCATCACGTAGGGACTGCCGGCGCACCCGGGAAAGGTTTCGTTCACGGTCTGCACCACCAGGCGGAAGGCTTCCCCGTGAATATCCGTCGGCTTTGTATAGTCTGCGGCTTGCAGCACCTCTGTCTGCAGGCCGTATTTTTCCGCGCGTTTCCGGATCAGGGCAAGGCTTTCCTCCATGCCCTGGTGGGGAATAAACCGCATGTTGGCGCTGACGGAGGCTTTCTGGGGCATGACGTTGCAGGCTTCGGAGCCGGACAGCATGGTGAAGGCCACGGTGGTCCGGATCATGGCGCCGGCCTGGGCGCTGATGAGGGGCAGAACCCGCAGCAGCAGGGGCCGGAAAAGCCACAGGTTGCCGAAAACCCACCGGAGGGGGAAGGACGCGTAAGGCGCCAGGGTCTGAAACATGGCGGCCACTTCCCCGGGCATTTTCCGGCGGAAAACGGAATGCGTCTCCACGTCATGCACAAAGTCCGCCAGGCGGGCAACGGGGGAATGGGGCTTCGGCGTGCTGGCATGGCCGCCGTCGGAAACAGCGGTAAAGCGGACATCCGCCTTGCCTTTTTCAAAAACCCCGATCATGGCGAAGTTTCCGGGAATTCCGGCAATCGGCTCCCGGATGATGCCGCCGCCTTCATCGCAGACCAGGAAGGGATGAACCCCTCTTTTTTTCAGCTCCGCCACCAGCTTCGGACATCCGTCGCCGGCCCATTCCTCGGTACAGGAGGAGGACAGGTACACATCGTTTTCCGGAACGTATCCGGATTCCAGCAGCTCTTCCACCGCCTGGAAAAACGCCATGAGGGAGCATTTGGTATCCGAGGCGCCCCGCCCCCAGACCTTGCCGTCGGCAAGATCCCCGGAAAAGGGCGGATGAATCCATTCGCCTTCGGCAGGCACCACGTCCTGATGGCTCATGAGCACCAGCGGGCGGGCGGAGGATTTTCCTTTCCAGGAAAAGAGCAGGTTTCCGTCCAGCTCCGTTTTTTCCAGCTGCGCGTGAACCCGGGGAAAAAGCTGCTCCAGGAGCCGGTGAAAAGCCAGGAACTTCTCCCGCTGGTTTTCGCCGGGAACGGAAACGGTTTCCTGCCGGATCATGGCGGAAAGCTTTTCCGCGTACGCCCCGGCCCGGGCAGGATCCGGCGCCGGTTCATAGGCGGAGCGCCGGGGCGTGATGAACAGGGTCCGGACCAGGGAAGCCGCCAGAAGAAGAAGCACAAGGCCGGCGCAGGCCCCCAGAATGTACAGGACGATCATTTCTGACCGACCTCCTTCCGGACTTTCCGGTACCGCAGCCAGCTCAGGCCGATGGCCAGGGCGCCGCTGGGAATGATCATGAAGCTGGTGGAGGCAGTCAGGGAGGGAACGAACATGAACAGCAGGGACATGCAGACCAGGGGCACCAGCGCCAGGCGGACATCCTTGCGGTAATACTTATAGGCCATGGCGCCGAACAGCGCCGGAACCACATTGGCAAAGCCGGGCTGCAGGACCTTGCTTTCCAGCAGGGGCTGCAGGGGAAGGATCAGCAGAACGCCCAGGGCCAGCACCACAATGGTGACCAGGGCGGAGGTGGCGATGGACAGGGTGGAAATGACTTCGTTTTCGGGGGTGCCGGCTTTGGCGCCAACGAGCTCCCGGGCGTTCATGGCGCAGGGAATTTTCATGTTGATCAGGTTGCCGGTAATAAAGGCCAGGTAGCTTCCGCCGGCCCCCAGCATGGGCGTGTAGACCAGGTATTCCACAATGCTGGAAACCGTCCAGACCAGGCCGACGGACAGGAATCCCCGGGCGGCGGCTCCCAGGTCCGGCAGGGTGCCCAGGAGGCTTCCGATCAGGAAGGGCGCGCCCAGAAGCATGGCCAGGGTCAGCAGGGAAACGGCCTGGCCCAGGCGGTGCGTGGATTTCAGGTAGGCTTCATACTTTTTCGGATCGACGGTGCCGGCTGTTTTTACGTTCACGTTTTTTTCCGTATTCATGGCAATGCTCCTCCTTTTCAATGTCCGATGGCCACAGCGGCGGCCATGCCCAGCAGCATGCTGCCTGCAATGGAGAAGTTATCCACCCAGGCCAGGTGCTTCTTTTCCGCCAGCCAGGTGAAGACGGCCATGGCGAGGGCGGCTACCGCGGCGGTGACCAGCGGGGTCCAGCTGCCGGAGAAGGTGAACAGGCCGCTGCCGGAGACAAAGCCGCCCAGGTAGCTGCCCAGGTAGGCGCTGACCATGCCGATAAACATGGCGGCCATAGCCTGATCCCCGAAGCCGCGGCCGGCGGAGGCACCGGCGGGATTCCGGCCCTGGAGGCGCCGGAGATAGCGCCGGTTGAAAAGGGTCGTGAGAACCATTCCCCACATAATGCAGACGCTCATCAGAAGCGCAATGGTGGCAAAAGCCTGGGTGGTCATGGCGTCGGGGGAGAGGGAAACCCCCACCTGCTCCGCGGCAGCGTCGGCAACCTGGGTTTCATAATGCAGGGCGCCGATAACGCTCAGCCGCAGCCAGGGCCAGGGAAGGCCCAGGCTTCCGCTCAGCGCCAGCACGCCCAGCAGGATCGCCACGCTGGGCAGCAGGGAGAAGGTGGCGCTGGAGGTAACGGCGCGCTTCATTTTTACGGGATCCATTCCCAGCGCTTTGCCCGCTTTCCAGGCACGCACCAGGAACACCACACAGACCGCGGCGATGAACAGGACAATTCCGCCGCAGATCAGGTAAATTCCGGTTCCGTTGAGCTTTTCCAGAACAGTCATAAAAGAAAACCTACCTTTCTCCGGTTTGCGCTTCCGGGCAGGAAAAAACGCCGCATACAGGCGGCGGCGCGGAATGCTTTACCGGGGAAAAGTATAAGGGAATTCACCGGGGATTGCAAGGCTGAAATCCCCGGTGGATGACAGGGGAGAAAGAAAATGGTATAATTCTCCGGTATATGTTTTTTTGGGATGGAGGCATCATGAGAAAGCAATGGTACCGGCTGGACAACGCGGCGTTGATTTTTCCGGCCGTGATGCGGAAGAACTGGAACAACCTTTTCCGTGTTTCCGCTACCCTGAAGGATCCGGTGGATCCGGCGGTGCTGAACCGGGCGGTCTCTGATCTTCTTCCGCGTTTTCCGACTGTTTTCGTGCGGCTGCGGACGGGGTTTTTCTGGTACTACCTGGAGAGCCTGGACGAAGCTCCCGCCGCGGAGGAGGACTATGCCTGGCCGCTGACCCCCATGTCCCGGCGGAAACTGAAAAAATGCTGCATCCGGATCCTGTATTACCGGAACCGGATCGCGGTGGAATTTTTCCATTCCGTTACGGACGGAAACGGCGGCATGACGTTCCTGCAGAACCTGACAGCCCGGTACCTGAGCCTGAAGGAGGGGCTGAAAATCCCCGCGGAGGGCCGGATCCTGGATCCGGCGGAGGCGCCGAAGACCGAGGAAACCCGGGACTGTTTCCAGCTGTGCGGGGCGAAACGCGGGATTTCCCGGGCGGAGGAAAACGCGTACCGGCTTCGGGGCAATCCGGAGGAAGGATTCTTCCGGCATATTGTTACGGGAATCCTGCCCACGGACAGGCTGCTGGAAAAGGCGCACGCGGAGGGCGTGACGGTAACGGCCTACCTGGCGGCGGTGATGGCGGAGGCGGTGCTGAAACGGCAGCAGAAGGACGCGAACGCCGGACGGCGGCGGCATATCAAGATTACGATTCCGGTGAACCTGCGGAAGACCTTCGGCCTGGAAACCCTCCGGAACTTCACCCTGGCGGTGAACATCGGCTTTGATCCGGAGCTGGGGGAATATACGCCGGGAGAAATCTGCCGGCTGATGCACCACCAGCTGGCGGCGGAAACCATTTCCCAGCGGATGGCGGGACGGGTCACCACGAATGTGCAGCTGCAGCGCAGCCTGGCCCTGCGGCTGGTGCCGCTGCCGCTGAAGACGCTGGCCATGCGGCTGGTGTATTCCATCAGCGGGGAAAGCAAGGGATGCCTGAACATCTCCAACATGGGCGTGGTTACCCTGCCGGAAGTCATGGAGCCTTATGTGGAACGGTTTGATTTTATTATCGGAGTGCAGTATTCGTATCCGAATAACTGCTCGGTGGTTACCTGGAACGGAAAAACATACATCAGCATGATCCGGGGCATCCGGGATTCGGAGCTGGAGCGCCTGTTCTTCTCGACCCTGGTGGAGCGGGGCATTCCGGTGGATATTGAAAGCAACGGACGGTGAAGAATTCATGTATTGTGTTTATTGCGGCGTGCGCCTGCAGGAGGGCGTCCGGGAATGCCCCCTGTGCCATACGAAGGTGCAGATTATGGAGGAAGGCGGGACACAGGAGGCTTCGGCCTGGCCGGACAGGTATCCCGGGGCGGAACGCACGGCGGGCCGGATTCTTACCATTTCCCTGATCTCGGTCATCCTGCTGGCGGCAGCGCTGGGCTGTCTGATTTTCTGCCTGAAAAGCCGGGGCGGGGTGGCCTGGAGCGGCATCGCCGGACTGGGAATGGCCCTGTTCTGGGTCTGGGTGGTGCTGCCGTCCTGCTTCCGGCGGTGGCGGCCGATGGTTTTCCTGCCGCTGGATTTTGCCTGCGCCGCGGGCTATCTGCTGTATATCTGCGAAGCCACGGGCGGCCGCTGGTTCCTGTCCTTCGCGTTTCCGGTAACGGCGCTGGCGGCGCTGCTGACGCTCACGGGCGTGGCGATGATGCGGTATATTGTCCAGGGCCGCCTGCGCCTGATGAGCCTGCTGGTGATCGCCATCGGGCTGAGCTTTATGCTGGTGGAGTTTTTCCAGCATATTACCTTCGGAACGCCCATGTTTGTCTGGTCGCTGTATGTCATGAGCGTCTTTGTCCTGGCCGGGGTATTCCTGCTGGTGGCTTCGTTTATTCCGCCCCTGCGGCTGATGCTCCGGAAAACGTTTTTTTACTGAACTGGAACAAAGAACCCCTGTGGTTCGTCAGATAATCTGAAAGCTGGAAGACGGAGGAATGACTATGCGCCGATGGACCGGAATCCTGATAATGCTGTGCCTGCTGCTGGCCGCGGCTCCCTGGGGAATGGGCGCCGGGGCGGAAAGCCTGCATACGGAGGTGGAAAACCAGCAGCTGGAGATCGAGGCGGTAATCGGGTACGACGGGATGATCACCTATGGAAAACCGATTCCGCTCCGCGTGACGGTGCGGAACCGGGGCGGGGACCTGGAAGCCACCCTGGCGGTAAACGGCTATGTATCTTCCAGGGATTACGACCGGTTTGAAACGGAACTGTCGGTTCCCGCGGGCAGCGAACGGACCGTCGTGCTGCCTGTGCAGGCGGATACCGTACAGGGAGTCTTCACGGCGGAGATCGTGCGGGACGGAAAGGTGATCCGGGCGGTGAACGCGGTTCCCTCCGGAACGATCAACCCGTCCGCCATGCTGATCGGGGTTCTTTCTTCCCGGCCGAGGAACCTGTCCAACCTGGATATTTCCGCGGCGGACGATCCCCTGCTGCGGTATGAATACTGGCAGACCGTGCCCCTGACCCCGGAAACCCTGCCGGAGGACCCGGACCTGCTGGGTGCTTTCGGCATGATGGTGCTGGACGATACGGATCCGGCGCTGCTGACGGAAAAACAGCGGAGCGCGCTGCTGAACTGGGTGTCGGCGGGGCATGTGCTGATGGTGGGCGGCGGTACCGCCGGCCCACGGAACCTGGCGTTCCTGGGGGATGCGGTATCCTTGCAGGCGGATGCCTTTCCGGTGTCGGACCGGGTGCTGGAAGCGCTGGAAAACTATCACGGCCAGCAGCTTTCGGGCCGGCGGCCGGAGATCGCCCTGTGTTCCCTGAAGGGCGGCGAGCCCCTGATCCGGGACGCGGAAGGCAACGACCTGGTGTACTGGATCCCCATGGGCCACGGCAGCGTTGTCGTCCTGGCATGGGAAGCCGGCGACGCAACCCTGAATTCGGAACGGCTGATGCATGTCTTTTACCAGAAAATGATCCTGACGCAGGATGCGAACCTGTATAACCGGATCCTGTACCGGTCGGAGGATAGCGCCGGCGTATACGGTCCGGACGGAGACACGCGGCTGAAGGTGCATACGGGCCTGGCCGCCGGCGCGGCCATCGCCGCGGGTGCCCTGGTGATCGGCCTGCTTTTGTGGTTCATCCTGAAGCGCAAAGGCGCGACGAGCTGGATGTGGCTGGCGCTGCCTCTGCTGTCGGCGGCGGCTGCGGCGGCCCTCGTGCTGCTTTCCGGCAGCTCCTCCATGACCCATCCCATGGCGGTGGTGACGGAGAACCGGATCCAGGGCGCGGACGGGGAAACGGTCCGGGCCACGGCAGTATCCGTGGAGGCGCCCCGGGCGGGCATTTACCGGATCAGCCTGGACGGCGAACAGGCAACGCCCCTGATCGACGGGCCGTATTATTACTGGGGAGAAGAGGAGGACGATACGCCGAAGGAACCGGCCAAGCTGCGGGTGATCCGCTTCCGGGGCCGGGAAAACGGCGCGGCTTTCAATGCCGAAACCCCCTGGCAGCTGATGAGCCTCAGCGCGCATTCCGAGGAAGCGGAAGGCACGGTGGAAGCGGAAATCTGGATGGAAGCGGACGGCCTTCACGGCCAGATCCGCAACGGAAAGCCCTGGGGACTGAAGGCCGGGGCGGTGCTGTGCAACTACGGGTTTGTGCGGATTCCGGCGCTGGCCCCCGGGGAAAGCGCATCCTTTGCGCTGCTTTCGGGCGCAACGGCGGATCCGCAGAATCCGGAATATACCGACGGAGTGATGGTGCGGAACGCGCCGGCCTCCAGCCTTTACGCCGTACAGAACCAGTACTTTTACGGAAGCGGGGAAGAACGGTACGGCAGCCGGGAAAGCACCCTGTCCGGGCTGGTTTCCGCGGCGTCGGGGCGGCTGAGTGACCAGCAGACCGGCAGGAAGGGAGGAGATCTTTCCTCCGGTATGTTCCTGTACTGCGCGGAGCCGGAAGCGGCCTTCACCGGAAACGTCCGGGTGAACGGGGAAGCTCCCGGAGCGCTGACCACTTTTTCGATGTTTACCGCGGAAATCCGTTACCTGACGGTAGGCCGCACCGGCGTGGTTTTCCATCCCCCCGGAACGGACCGGGCGGTCCGCTGCGAGCTGGATGCATCCGGAAACCCCGCCGGGGTGATGTCGGATACCTCCGGGCGGAGTTATGCCTGGTATCCGGTTTCCGAAATGCCCACCTTCCGCTTTACCCTGCAGGATGCGACTTCCATGAATATTACTTCCCTGTCCCTGAACATGGAGTCCTGGTATACCTCGGATGTGCAGTGCTATGTGCTGCATTCCCGGCTGAAAACCTGGGTGCAGGCGGAACTGAACGCCCCGCTTCTCCATCCCGAAAAATACCTGGACGCTTCCGGCAGCCTGTATGTCCAGTTCCGTCCCGTGACCCCGGACAGCTACGCGGAAATTCCCGCCCCGGGCCTGACCCTGGAAGGAACCGTAAAACAGGCGGACCGCTGAAAAGGAGAAAGCATATGCTGAAACTCTGTGAACTCTCGAAATCCTACGGCCAGGTACAGGCCCTGGACGCGCTGAGCCTGGAAATCGGGGAAGGCCAGCTGCACGGCTTTGTGGGCCCCAACGGTGCGGGCAAAACCACCACCATGCGGATCCTGGCCACCCTGCTGAAGCCCACCTCCGGTACGGCCCAGGTCAACGGGGCGGACGTGGTGCGCTCCCCGGCGGAAGCCCGGAAGCAGATCGGGTGGATGCCGGACTTTTTCGGGGTGTACGACAGCCTGAAAAGCTGGGAATACCTGGACTTTTATGCCCGCTGCCACCGCCTGGGGACAAAGGAAAGAAAGCAGATGACGGACCGCCTGCTGGCGCTGGTGCACCTGGAAGATAAGCGGGACGCGTATGTGGATTCCCTTTCCCGGGGCATGAAGCAGCGGCTCTGCCTGGCCCGCGCCCTGATTCACGATCCGAAGCTCCTGCTGCTGGACGAACCGGCCTCGGGAATGGATCCCCGGGCCCGGGCGGACATGAAAAGCATTCTCCGGACGCTGCGGGAAATGGGAAAAACGGTGCTGATCTCCTCCCATATCCTGCCGGAACTGAGCGAGATGTGTGATTCCCTGACGATCCTGGATCACGGGCACCTGGTATTCTCCGGCAGCGTTGCGGAGCTGTCGGACAAAATGAACGGCAACGCCCCGCTGATCATCCGGCTGCAGGAGGGCTGCGGCGGCGAAACGGTGGAGCGTGCGGTGGCCTGCCTGAAGGAAATGCCCTTCCTGCAGGAGCTGCTGCAGGAGGAACCGTACTGCCTGAAGGCCCGCCTGGAAGGCGGGGAGGAGGAAACCGCCCGGATGCTGCGGGAACTGATCCGGCAGGAGATTCCCGTGTGCGATTTCCACCGGGCCCCGATGAACCTGGAGAAAGTCTTCATGGAGGTGACCGGCGATGCTTAATCCGATCCTTGCCTTTTCCGCCACCCGCCGCATGCGCTCCTTTCGGACCCTGCTGATCGCAGGGGCCTATACGCTGGTGATGCTGGCGGCGGCCGTGCTGACCATGTTCGTCCTTTTCCGTGAAGAGGTGCCGATGTCCCAGCTTTCGTCCGGGGTCAGGTGCTATTCGATCCTGATGGTGCTTCAGTTCTTCCTCCTGGTGCTGATTGCCCCGGCCATGACCTCCGGCGCCGTTGCCGGGGAGCGGGAGCGCCAGACCCTGGACCTGCTGCTGGTGACGGAAACCCGTGCCTTCCGGCTGATTACCGGCAAGGTGGCGGAAAGCCTGGCGGTGCTGGCGCTGCTGCTGGTGTGCGGTTTTCCGGCCGTGTGCCTGACGCTGCTTTCCGGGGCGGTGACCCTGACGCAGCTGCTGATCGGGGAGCTTTTCCTGCTGGCCATAGCCTTCGCGGCGGTGAGCCTGGGCGTCCTGGCGTCCACCCTCTGCCGGTCCACGGTGGCCTCGGGGGTGGTGGCCTACCTGCTGCTGATCCTGGTGGCCGTGATCACCACGGTGCCCCTGTTTTTCGCCTTTACGGATGAGATGGCGGCGGTGGTGTATGATCCGGCTGCCCTGGCCCGCATGAGCACGGGGAAAGCCCTGTCCATGGTTTTCCCGACGCTGCTGGCAAACCCGTTCCTCGGGCTGTTGTTCCTGCTGCACGGGCAGACGGGGATTCTTTCCTCACTCATGGAATACCGGGATACCGGCCGCCTGCTTTGCGGATTCATGCTGTTGAACCGCGTGGGCGGTGAAACCGTTGCCCTGATCTGCACGGCCTGCATGACCGCCCTGGGCGCGCTGCTCATGCCGCTGTCGGCGCTTATTCTCCGGAAAAAGACCGGATGCTGATGCCTATGAAAAATGAAATTCTGCGGGCCCTGGCCCCTTTCCGGCGCCGTCTGCGCCTGGGCCGCCTGTGCCGCGGCGCGGCATGGGGATTCCTGTGCGGCGCGGCGGCGGCCCTGCTGCTGCTGGCGGTGACGCTTTTTGTACCCCTGCGGGAAAGACTGCCTGCGGCGGCGTTGGCGGCGGCGGGAGGAACGGTTCTCGGGGCCCTTGTGAACGCGCTGCGCCCTGTAACGGACTTCTCGGCGGCCCGGGCGGCGGACGCCTGCGGCCTGCAGGAGCGGGCAGTGACGGCCCTGGAGCTGGCTTCCGCAACCGACTCCCCGCTGGCGAACGCCCAGCGGCAGGACGCCGCGGAGCGTCTCCGGAAGCTTTCCCCGAGGGAAATCCCCCTGCGCGTTCCCGGGCGGATCCTGGCGGCAGGCGGGGCCCTGCTGCTGCTTTGCGTGCTGCCTGCGCTGCTCTCCGGCCCCGGACCCCGCCAGGCGGCGGCCCGGAAAGCCCTGGAGGAACAGCTGGCTTCCTTTACCGAGCAGATTGACCGCGCCGAGGCCCTGGAGGAGGAAAGCCTCCCGGAAGCGGACCGGAACGAGCTGCGGAAACTGACGGCGGACCTTAAGCGGGAACTGGCTTCCAGCCGGGACACGGTGGAAGCCCTGGTGGCGGCGGACCGGGCGGAGAACCGCCTGGAGGAGCTCCGGCAAAAAACCGCCGGGGACGCCCTGGACGCTTATCAGAGGGATGCTTCCGGCGGCAACGCGGACGCCTCCGCAGGAAGCGGGGAAGGCTCCGAGGGGAAAGCCGGCGATGATTCCGGAAAGACGGCGGAGAAATCCGGCGGAGACCTTCCGGAACAGCCCGCGCAAACGGAAGAAGGCGCGGAAGGCAGCCAGGCGGCGTCCTCCGAAAGCCAGGCCGGAAATGCCTCCGGGGCTTCCGGCTCCGGAAACACGTCCGAGGCTTCCTCGCGGCAGCCAATGAACGCCGGCGCGCTTTCCCAAACCCTTTCGGCCATGAAGGCCGCCCTGTCCGGGCAGCAGAACGCGTCCTCCGGACAAACCGCCCAAATGTCCGGCGGAATGCAGGCGGGTTCCATGGCTTCCTCTTCGTCCTCTTCCTCTTCATCCTCCGGTTCTCCGGGCAGCGGCTCCGGACAGGGGGGCCAGTCTCCCGGTTCGGGCGCCGGCGCCGGCACCACTAACCAGGACGAAGGCGGCAAGGCCGGACAAAGCTCTTCCGGATCCTCCGGCGGCGGAAACCGTCCCCCGGAATACCGGGAAGGCGAGTATGAAACCATTTATGATCCTGAGCGGGCGGAGGCCGCCTTCCGGGATGTGATGACAGAGCAGAACCGCCTGGGGGAGGATTCCGTACAGCTGGAGGCCGGCCCGGGCAAAGGTACCCTGGAAGGCAACGTTCCCTACCGGCAGGTGGTGGGGGAATATGCCCGGGAAGCAGTGGAGGCGGCGGATTCCGCCGCGCTGACCGGGGAACAGCGCAGCTGGGTGGATGAGTATTTCCGCCTGCTGACGGACCTGCAGTGATCCTGAACATTCCGAAAGGAGAAACAAATCCGATGGATGCAAATCTTTTCGCTCCCAAATATGAAGCCGTCCGCAAGGAAATCGCCCGGGAAATGGTGGGCCAGGAAAACGTGGTGGAGCACCTGCTGCTGGCGGTGATTGCCGGCGGCAACGTGCTGCTGGAAGGCGTTCCGGGCCTGGGCAAAACCCATCTGGTGCGGGTGCTGGGCAAGGTGCTGTCCCTGCCCTTCTCCCGGATTCAGTTTACCCCGGACCTGATGCCCGCGGACATTACCGGCACCAACATCCTGGTTCGCACGGAAGAGGGAAACAGCTTCCGTTTCCAGCCGGGTCCCCTGTTCTCCTCCCTGGTGCTGGCGGATGAAATCAACCGGGCAACGCCCAAAACGCAGGCCGCCCTGCTGGAAGCCATGCAGGAGCACAGCGTCACGGTGGCCGGGAAAACCATGCGCCTGCCGGAGCCGTACTTCGTGCTGGCGACCCAGAACCCGGTGGAGCAGGAGGGAACCTACCCCCTGCCGGAAGCCCAGCTGGACCGTTTCCTTTTCAAAATCCTTGTTCCGTTCCCCACGCTGAAGGAGCTGGACGGCATTGTGTCCCTGACCCTTGCTCCTGGGGAAACCGGGGGAAAACAGGGAGCCCAGCCGGCGCTCACCGCGGAGGAACTGCTGGAGATGCGCGCCCTGGCACGGCAGGTACCGGTGGCCTCCAGCGTGCAGGAAAGCGCTTTGAAGCTGGTGCTGGCCACGCATCCGGAACTGCCGGACGCGCCGGAGGTTTCCCGGAAGTACCTGCGCTTCGGGGCCAGTCCCCGGGCCGCGCAGGCCATCCTGTCCACCGCCCGGGTCCGGGCCCTGGAACAGGGACGCTTCAACGTGTCCTATGAGGATATCCGCTTTGTGGCGCCCGCCTGCCTGCGCCACCGGCTTGCCCTGAACTTTGCCGCCGTTACGGAGGGAAAGGACATGGAACAGATTGTGGCGGAACTGGTGGACAGCTATGTTAAGTGACGCATTTCTGGCCCGGCTGGATACGCTTTGCCTGGCGGTCCGGGGCCGGGCTTCGGGCGGCGCCGGAGGCACCCGGCGTTCCCGGAACACGGGTTCTTCCGCGGAATTCTCCGATTACCGGGAGTATATTCCGGGGGATGATATCCGGCGGATTGACTGGAATGCCCTGGCCCGTTTTGACCGGCTGTTCCTGAAGCTTTTCATGGAGGAGCAGGAGTCGGCGGTGACGGTGCTGCTGGACGGCAGCGCCTCCATGGGCGACAAATGGGAAGCGGCGCGGCAGGCTGCCGAAGCGCTGGGATACCTGGCCCTGACGGGCGGCGACCGGCTGCGGGTGATCTGCCTGCGGGAGGACGGGGACCGCCGGTCTCCGGTACTGTCGGGACGCCAGGCCTATGCCCGGCTGGAGCAGTTCCTGGATACCTGCGCCCCGGAGGGCGGCGGGGACCTGAATGAAAAAATCCTCCGGCTGGACGCGCTGCCCAAGGGCCTGTGCTTCCTGGTTTCGGACTGCTATACCGATGGCGGGCCCGGACGGGGGCTGGACGCCCTGAGATACCGAAAGCAGGAGTGCGCCGTGATCCAGGTGCTCTCCGCGGAGGAGCTGGATCCCGCCCTGGAAGGCGCCCTGCGGCTGACGGACAGCGAAAGCGGGGAAACCGTGAACCTGCTGGCGGACCGGGAGGCCCTGGACCGCTACCGGAAAGCCCTGGAGCAGTTCCTGGAGGAGATCCGGGAATGCTGCTTCCGGCGGGAGGTGCCCTGCTGCCTGCTGAACGCAGGGAAGAATTTTGAGGAAGAATGGATTCCGCTGGTTTCTTCCTGCGGAGTCATCTGAGTTTTGCTGAACCATCCGGAGGATGCGTATGATTTCATTTGCTGCGCCGCAATGCGCATGGTTCCTGCTGCTGCCCGCCGCCATCGTGGCGCTGTACCTGCTCCGGCGAAAGTACCTGCCGAAGCAGGTTCCGAGCACCTTTCTCTGGCGGACGGCCCTGCGGGATTCCGCTGCCAACCGGCCGCTGCAGCGCCTGCGGAAAAACCTGCTGCTGCCGGTGCAGCTGCTGGCGGCCCTGGCGCTGGCCCTGGCCCTGATGCAGCCCTATCGCGTCGGCGGCGCGGCGTCCCGCACCGTGATGATTTTTGACCTGTCGGCCAGCATGCAGACCGCCAGCGCGGGCCGGACCCGGCTGGAGGAAGCAAAGGGCCGGGCGGAGGAGATCCTCCGGGGCCTGCCTCCGGGAGAGGAAATCACGGTGCTGGCGGCAGGCGCGGAGGTCCGGCAGGTGCTGGCGGCCTCCACGGACCGGGAGGACGCGGTCCGGGCCGTTCGCGGCCTGGCCTGCGGCAAAGCCGGCGCGGAGCTGAACCGGGCGCTGGCGCTGGCGGAAGCCCTCCGGAAGGAGGATTCCGAGCGGGGAACCCGGATCATCGTTTTTTCGGATTCCTATGATCCGCCGGAAGGCATTGCGGCGGAAAACTGCGGAACCGGGGCGGACAACCGGGGCGTCTTTGCCCTGGCCGCGGAGGAAGGCACGGCCTATGCCCGAATCTGCAATTACGGCGCCGACTGCGTGCTGACGGTTTCCTGCGAGGCGGACGGAAAGCTGTGTGAAGCCCGGGAAATTGAAATCCCGGCGGGTGAAACGGTGGGCATGCTGTTTTCCCTGCCGCCGGACGCGGCGGTGGCGGAGGTGAAAATCCGGGAGGCGGACGCCCTGGCGGCGGACAATACGGCCCGGACCCCTGTTAAATACCTGACTTCCCGCACGGTGGCCCTGACCGGGGATAACCTGTTCCTGGAAAGCGCCCTGAAGGTCCGCCCGGACCTGCGGGTGGTCCGCATGAGTGAAAACGATCCTGCCGAAACCGCGGCGGATCTGTATATCCACGGCACCTCCCCGGTGTTTTTCACAAAGGATCCCTCCCGGACGGCATTCACCTGGAGCGAGGAGGAAGAGGAGGTTTCCGGTCCCCTGCAGGCGGAGGATACGCCCCTGACGGAAGGCCTGACGCTGCGGGATGTGACGCTGCGCTCCTGCCGCACGGTGACCGGCGGAACGGCGGCCATCCGGGCCGGCGGACAGGCGGTGGCCGCGTATACCGATTCGGAAGCCGTGATCGGCTTCAGCCTGCGGGATACCAATCTGCCGATGAAATATGATTTTCCCGTCCTGATCCAGAATATCCTGAACCTGCTGATTCCGCGGACCGAAGCGGCGGCCGCGGCGGAGGAGGAAATTGTTCCCCGGGAGGAAAGCGATGTCCGCGCGGTGGCTCCGGACGCGGAGGGCGGGGAGAGCGCCGCGGCCCTGACCCGCGGCGAGGATCTGACGGGGCTTTTGCTCTGCGTGTTCCTGGTGCTGCTGACGGCTGAGTTTGTGCTGGCCCGGGAGCCCTGGATCCGCAGGAAGAGGAAGGAGGCGAAGGTATGAGCTTTGAAATTGCCCATCCGCTTCGCCTGCTGGTGATTCCGGTCTGCTGCGCCATTGTGCTGGCCACGGCGCTGTGGCAGAAAAGCAGGAGCCGGAAGGAGCGGGTGTCCCATATCCTGCGCCACGTGCTGATTGTCCTCACCGCCCTGGCTTTTGCCGGCGTGAGCCTGCTGACGGCCAGCCCGGACCGCACGGCCTGGCTGGTGCTGGACGTTTCCGCCTCCGTGAACGAGGAGGAGGTTTCTGCATTGGCGCGGCAAGCCCTGACGGCGTCGGGAGACCGGAAAACCGGGGTCATCGTTTTCGGCCGGAATGCGGCGGTGGAACGTTCCCTCGGGAGCGATACCCCGCTGACGGAGATTCACGCCTCCGTGGACCGGGGCGGAAGCGACCTGGGTGAAGCCCTCAGCCTGGCTTCGGCCCTGCTGCCGACGGATTCCAACGGCGGAATCGCGGTCATCAGCGACGGGACCTCCACGGGCAGCGAGGAATGGCTGAAAGGCGGAAGCCCGCTGGCGGTGAATACCCTGAAGGTGAACCGGAAATCCGGAGCAGACGCCCAGGTCACCGGGATCTCCGTGCCGGATACCCTCTATGAAGGACAGAAATATACCACCCTCGTGACGGTGCATGCCAACGCCGCCGGGGAAGCAACGCTGCTGCTGCGGGAAAACGGGGAAAGCCCCCGCACCCGGCAGGTAACCCTGCGAAAGGGAGAAAACACATTCGCCTTTGAATCCCTGGCGGCCTCCGGCGGTGTTACCACCTGCGAGGCGCAGATCCTGATGTCCGGCGATACCCTGCCGTCCAACAACACCAACAGCGCCTTTACGGTGGTTTCCGGCAGCATGAATATCCTCCTTGCGGAAGGAAAAAGCGGCGAGGGTATTTCGCTGCAGCGGATGCTGGAAAGCGCGGGCATGAAGGTCCGGGTGATCCCGGCTTCCATGCTCAGCGAAACGGCCGCGGACCTGTGGGCCTATCACGCCATCGCCCTGGTGAATGTGGACGCGGAAAGCCTGAGCGAGAAACAGACCGCGGCGCTGGATGAAGCCGTGCGTACCCTGGGCTGCGGCCTGGCGGTTTTCGGCGGGGATTCCAGTTATGCCCTGGGCGGATACCGGGGCAGCGCACTGGAAAAAATGCTGCCGGTCACCATTGACGTCCGGAACCGGCTGGACCTGCCTTCCACGGCGCTGGTGCTGGTGCTGGACAAATCCGGCTCCATGGCGGACAGCGCCTGGGGCATGACCAGGCTGCAGCTGGCCCGGGAGGCCGCCTGCAGCGCGCTGGAAGTCCTGAGCGAACGGGACAGCGCCGGCGTGATTGCTTTTGATGATACGGGGAAATGGGTGGTGCCCATGACGCCGGTAACGGATGTGCCGGCGATGCAGGCGCAGATCCGCACCATCCGCCTGGGCGGCGGTACCGCCTTTTATTCCCCCCTGGTGATGGCGAAAAACGCGCTGAACGCCGCGCAGGCCCAGTATAAGCACGTGATTTTCCTGACGGACGGCGAGGCCGGGGATTCCGGTTACGATACCGTGGTCCGGCAGATGGCAGAGCAGGGCATTACCGTGACGACGGTGGCCGTGGGCGACGGCGCGGATACCGCCGGCATGAAAAAGCTGGCGGAAATGGGCGGCGGGCGCATGTACTACGCCGGGCCCTTTGACAGCCTGCCGCGGATTTTTACCAAGGAAACCATGATGATTTCCGGCGCCTATGTGCAGAACCGGCAGTTCACGCCGGCGGTGACCGCCACCGATATGACCGGTTTTCCGGGCTTCCCGGTGCTCAGCGGCTACCTGGCCACGGTGGAAAAGCCCCTGGCCACGGTCTGCCTCTGCAGTGACCGCCAGGACCCCGTGCTGGCCTGGTGGCAGTACGGCGCCGGCCGGGTGGCCAGCTGGACGAGCGACGTGCAGGGGGGCTGGTCGTCGGCCTTCCTGCAGTGGGACCAGGCGCCCGCCTTCTTCGGCGGCATCCTGTCCTTTGTGCTGCCGGAGCGGGAAAGCGGCGGGGAAATTGCCCTGGAGGACGGAAAACTGGTGTTTACCGCCGCGGCGGAGGATGCGCTGCTCACCCGGGTTACCAAGGCCGAAGCCCAGGTGACCCGGCCGGACGGAAAGCATGAAACCGTGCAGCTGGAGCAGGTGAACGCGCGCACCTTTGAGGGAAAAACGGATACGGAGCTTTCCGGTGCCTGGGCGGTGCATATCTCCCTGCGGGACCGGTTGGGCAACGAAATCCTGGAAACCGACCTGGGGGCGGTGCGGTCCTGGAACCGGGAATACGACGTGCGGGAAGGGGATAACGGATCCTTGGAAAAGCTCAGCGCGGAAACCGGCGGCGTGCATACGGAAAACCCCGCAGAGCTGCTGTCCTTCCGGGATACGGCGGCCCGCAAGCGCAGGGACCTGACCTGGATTTTCGCCCTGCTGGCGGCCCTGCTGTTCCTCTTTGACGTGGCCCAGCGTCGGCTGGACTGGCTGCGGGAGCCGGAAAAGAAGGAAAAGGCGGAAGCCCCGGCCGAGGCCCCGGCAAAGACAAAGGCGGCCAAAAAGAAGAAAGCCAAAGAACAGGCGCCCCCGCAGGAAAAAGCGGCGGATGTTCTATGGCAGAATATGCAGAACCGAAAGCGGCTGTAAAGCCCTCAGCGGATTTCGAAGGAGTATTCCTTCGGAAGGTTGTTCCCGTAATAGGCTTCCGGAATTTCATGATCCGGGTTTACTTCCAGCCGGACGGTATAGGTGCCCTCCGGCCAGGATTGGGGTTGCCCGTCCTTTTCGTTCAGGCAGACCAGGAAACCGGCTTCCAGCCCGTGGTCGATATTTCCTTCGCAGGCCGAGCGGCCGGAGGCTATTTCCGTCCGGTCCGTATCGCGCATCACAGACCAGCTGACCGACAGGGTTTTTCCCTGTCGGGTTTCTTCATTCAGGCTGGTTTCGGAGGACCGGTTGGCGATAAAGAAATTCAGGCTTACGGGCGCGCCGGGACGGAAAACGTTCACGATGACCTCGTCCTCTTCCACCATGTACATATCCCGGAGGGCTTCCGTGCGGTCCGTGGTGAAAAGGCGCTCCAGGGTCAGGTCGGCAGTACGGATCACGTCCCGGGTGCCCTCTGTTTCCCGGAACTGGTCATAAAAGGCCGGATCCCGGAGACGCAGCCGGTTCACGCTGAAAATGATCCACTCGGCGGAGGACTCCCCGTATCCCATAACCTGCCAGACGGGCCGGTTATGGCTGTCTGTCCTGTATTTCAGGGGGTATACCGTCACCGCGTTGGGACGGGAAGCCCTGGAGGCAAGCATTTCGGCGTCACCCGGTTCCTCCGGGCGTTCCGCTTCCGTCGGGGAGGCGTCATCGTCGCTGTCAATGATCAGGATGGCCTGATAACGGTCCTCCCAGGACGCGGCGGCGGGGTCGGTAATAATGCCGGCCACGGTCACGGCGTGCTCCGATTCTTCCGCTTCCCCCATGAACAGGGAGCCGATGTTGGCCTCGAACACGGAGGCGCCGTCTTTGGTCCAGTCGCAGTACTGTTCCAGTGCCTCCATCTGCTGCGGGTTCCGGAGCAGGTTCAGCCTCTCCTGGATCCGTGAGCTGATAAAATCCTTCCGGAGACCGTCCGCGGGATCGGAAGCATGCAGTTCCGCGCCCCGGGAGTAGGTCAGGTTATAGAATTCCCCCATGAAAAACCAGTCTACCGCCCCGGCGATGTTATCAATGCCCAGGTTGGTGAATTTGGAAAAATAGTAATCAAACACCTCGTCCTCGGAAGCAAACGGTTTTCCGGAGCGCGGGCTGGTGTACTCCCCGGCCCAGCCGGACATCCACAGTATGTTGGAAACGCTTGCGGCCCAGCAAAGGGCGGAATCAAGATCCGAATCCGCGTCGTATTTCTCCGCGTCAGCAAAGGCCGGATCCTCAATTTTCAGGGGAACGGTGCCCTTCGGATCATAGGACTGCGACAGGGCGGCCAGCAGCGGTTCCTTCTGCGCCTCCCGCAGGCCGTACATCACCAGGTTCCGGGGACCGGCGGAAGTGCTGAAGGAAGCATTCACGCTCACAAAGGCGGAATCCCTTCCGGCGCCGGACGAAAGGAAAAGACGCTGCACGCCGCCGGATTCGGCAAAGGCCGGAAGCGCCGCGAAGAAAGCCAGCACGGAAATGAGCAGCCAGGCCGGGAGATTCCGGAATATTTTTTTCATGGCAAATACGATCCTCCCTTTTTTCATGAACCGGTCCTGCCGGACAGCACCGGATTTTTTCAGTGATGCGGAACGATCACCGAAACAATTCCCGGGGATGTGGTGCGGATGCCGGACGGGGAAATCTGGCAGATACAATAAAGGTGCTCTACCGGCCGGAGCATACGGTTACTTCATATGAACGTCCATCTGGGGGTAGGGAATGGTGATTCCGGCTTCGTCCAGGGCACGTTTGCCCTTGTCCAGCATGCGGAAACGCACCGGCCAGTAATCCGACGCCTTGATCCAGACCCAGACGGAGAACTCCAGCGAGCTGTCGCCGTATTTGCTCAGGTTCACGGAGGGCGCGGGCTCGGAAAGCAGCGCTTTCTCTTCCGCCACCAGCCGGTTCAGCACCTCGTAAACCCGGTCCTGGTCGCTTTCATAGGCGACGGAGAAGGTCAGGTCCAGACGGCGGG
The DNA here is from genome assembly GCA_017526525.1 of Clostridia bacterium. GTDB lineage: Bacteria > Bacillota > Clostridia > Christensenellales > Aristaeellaceae > Aristaeella. Next base: position 51,313 of record JAFXRG010000036.1, read on the forward strand.
TTCCTTCCCTGCTGTAATTGACAATGGCGGTGTTGGTCAGGGTGCCGTTGGGCAGGTTGATCCGCCGGTTGTCCACCGTGGTGATTTCCGTGTAGAAAGCCCCGATGGCTTTTACGGTGCCCTCGTTCTCCCCGATTTTCACATATTCCCCCATTTTGATGGGCTTGAACAGGAGCAGGATCAAACCGCCCACCAGGTTGCCCAGGGCGCCCTGCAGGGCCAGGCTGACCGCCACGCCCGCGGAACCGAGCAGGGTAACGATGGAGGTCATGGGGATACCCATGGTGCCCGCGGCGGTCATGATCACAATCACGTACAGGAGAATCCGGATCAGGTTTTTGACAAAGCTCTTCAGCGTGGGCTCGATCTTCATCCGGCTTTCATACCGGTCGAAGAGCTTCAGGGCCCAGTGGACGAGAAACAGGCCGACGGCCAGTGCCAGGAGCCCCCGCAGCAGGTCCACCCCCGCGGTGGTCAGAAAATTTTTAATACTGTCCCAGTTCATTGCCGTTCCTCCGTCCTATGCATTTGGCAGGGTGATTTTCATACCAGATTCTGTGTGGATTATACCATTTCCCGGTTTCAAAATCAACGGCTTCCGGGCCGCCGGAAACCGGGAGGATCTGATCCGGGAACCCCGGCGGAAGCAGGGAAAAGGAAGCGCCTCGGCGAAATAATAAAGGGGATTATTCTGGAATCATATGGGCTCGCAGGCTCCGGGCCTGCTGTTCTTTTACGGCAAAACAGCGCCGGGCGGGAAGCACGGAAGAAAAGATCATCCGGGAGGAAAAACCAATGGCCATTTCGGAAAAACTGCTGGAAAAATACGCCGAACTGATTGTCCGCACGGGCGCCAACGTACAGCCGGGACAGGTGGTTCAGCTGACCGTTTCCGTGGAGCAGCATGAGTTTGCGGCAAAAATCATTGAGAAATGCTACCGGGCCGGCGCGAAAAAGGTGAACGTCGACTGGGTAAGCGACCTGCACCGGAAGCTGAACTTCCTGTACGCGGAAAAGGAGGTCCTTGCCACCGTGCTTCCCTGGGAGGAAGCAAAAATGAAGCAGATGACGGAGGATTATCCCTGCCGGATCTATATTGCTTCCGAGGATCCGGACGCCATGAACGGCGTGGATCCCGAAAAGCTTTCCGCGGCAGCCCGCAGCCGGAGCCGCGTGCTGAAGCCCTACCGCGACGCCATTGACGGAAAACACCAGTGGGTCATTGCGGCGTATCCTTCGGAAAAATGGGCCGCAAAGTGCTTTCCGGGCGCGGCGGATGCCGTGGACCGGCTGTGGGACGCGATCCTGAAGACGGTGCGGGTGGAGGAGGACAACGATCCGGTGCAGGCCTGGAAGGAGCATACGGAATTCCTGAACCGGAAATCCGACTGGCTGAACAGCGAACATTTTGCCTCTCTGCGGTACCGGAGCAAAAACGGAACGGACTTTACGGTGGAGCTGATTCCCGATGCCCGCTGGGAGGGCGCCGGCGCCGTCAACAGCCGGAACGGGGCGTACTATATTCCCAACATGCCCACGGAGGAAATTTTCACCAGCCCGATGGCGGGAAAATGCGAGGGCACCCTGGTGGCGGTGAAGCCCCTTTCCTGGAACAGCCAGCTGATTGAGGATTTCTCCATCACCTTCCGGGACGGCCGGGCGGTTTCCTGCCGGGCTGCCCGGGGACAGGAACTGCTGGAAAAAATGATCCGGATGGACGAAGGCGCCGCCATGCTGGGAGAAGTGGCGCTGGTGCCGAAGGAAAGCCCGGTGAACCGGAGCGGAATCCTGTTTTATGAAACGCTGTTTGATGAAAACGCCTGCTGCCACTGCGCCCTGGGCATCGGGTTCAGGGAGGTTCTTCCGGACGGAGAGGATCTTTCCGCGGAGGAAGCCCGGAAGCGGGGCATCAATGATTCCATCATCCATGTGGATTTCATGATCGGCGCGGAGGACCTGGATATTGACGGCATCCGGCCGGACGGCACGGTGGTTCCCGTTTTCCGCAACGGCACCTGGGCCTGACCGGAAAAGTAACCCCGGAAAAAACGGAGCCGGGCCGGCAAACGCTCCCGGCAGAAATGAGGAAGACGGATGGAGAAATACCTGGCGGTGGATATCGGAGCCTCCAGCGGACGGCATATCGTCGGCTGGATGGAAAACGGGGAAATCCGGACGGAGGAAGTATACCGCTTTCCCAACGGCGTCCGGGAGCAGGACGGCTCCCTGACCTGGGATATTGAAGCCCTGGAGCACCATGTGAAGACGGGCATTGACGAGGCGCTGAAGGCGCATCCCGGCATCGTGAGCCTGTCCGTGGATACCTGGGGCGTGGACTATGTGCTGATGAACCAGGGCCGGCCGGTGCTGCCCTGCTACGCCTACCGGGACAGCCGGACGGAGGCGGCCATCGGAAAGGTGCATGAGCGGATGCCGTTTTCGGAGCTGTACCGCCGCACGGGCATTCAGTTCCAGCCCTTCAACACCATCTATCAGCTGTATGCGGACAAGCTGGCGGGACGGCTGGAGCAGGCGGACGGTTTCCTGATGATGCCGGAGTACCTGATGTACCGGCTGTGCGGCGCCGAAAGCCACGAATACACCAACGCCACCACCGGGGGAATGGTCAGCGCGGCCACCGGGGAATACGACCGGGAAATCATCCGGGCCCTGGAACTGCCCGAAAGCTTTTTCCGCCCCCTGCAGCAACCCGGAACGGTGATCGGCTCCTATCGGGGCGTCCGGGTGATGCTCTGCGCCACCCATGATACGGGCAGCGCGGTGGAAGGCATTCCCATGGAGGGAAACGAGCTGTATATTTCCTCCGGCACCTGGTCCCTGCTGGGGGTCAAAACGCCCCGGCCCCTGACCGACGCAGGCAGCGAGGCCGCAAATTACTCCAACGAGGGCGGGGTGGGCTATAACCGCTACCAGAAAAACATCATGGGCATGTGGCTGGTCAACCGGCTGCGGGAGGAGCTGTGCCCGGGCAGGGCCTGGAATGAGATTACGGCAGAGGCGGAGGAAAAGCATTTCGATTCCCTGGTGGATGTGAACGATCCGGTTTTCCTGGCCCCTGAAAGCATGAAGGCCGCCTTTGACGAAAAATTGCCGCATCCCCCGAAGTGCGCGGCCGGATATTTCCGGTGCGCCTACCGGTCCCTGGCGGAAGGATATCGCCGGGCCATTGAGGAAATTGAACGGAACACGGGAACCGCATATCAGAAACTGTATATCGTGGGCGGCGGCGCGAAAAACGGATATCTGAACCGGCTGACGGAGGAAGCCACCGGAAAACAGGTGATCGCGCTCCCCATTGAAGCAACGGCTCTCGGAAATATCAGAATTCAGATCAAAAACGGAGGAAAATAAGCATGAGTTACGCGGAAGCCAGAAAAGAGTATGCACAACTGGGCGTTGATGCCGGAAAAGCGATGGAGACACTGAAAAAGGTTCCGGTTTCCCTGCACTGCTGGCAGGGGGACGATGTACGGGGATTCGATACCGATCCCAGCAAGCCCCTGACCGGCGGAATCCAGACCACGGGCAATTATCCGGGCCGGGCCCGGACCCCGGAAGAGCTGATGGCGGACCTGGACATGGTGCTGAGCCTGATTCCCGGCACGCCCAAAATGAACCTGCACGCCAGCTATGCCATTTTCGAAAACGGCGAATGGGTGGACCGGGACCGGCTGGAGCCGAAGCATTTCCGGAAATGGGTGGAGTTCTGCAAGGAACGCGGCCTGGGCTGTGACTTTAACCCCACCTTCTTCTCCCATCCCAAATGCGATCCGCTGACCCTGTCCAGCCCCAGCGAGGAAACCCGGAAGTTCTGGATTGACCACGGAAAGGCCAGCATCCGCATCAGCAGCTACCTGGCGGAAGAGCTGGGCCAGCCCTGCGTCATGAACATCTGGACCGGCGACGGATTCAAGGATATTCCCGCGGACCGGATGGGTCCCCGGATCCGCTACCGGGAATCCATTGATGAAATCCTGCGGGAGCCCTATGACTTCAAGAAGGTCAAGCCCTGCATCGAGAGCAAGGTGTTCGGCATCGGCGTGGAAGCCTATACCGCCGGCAGCGCGGAGTTCGCCCTTTCCTACGCGGCCATGAACATGGACAAGTGCATTCCGCTGATGGACAACGGCCATTATCATCCCACGGAAGTGGTCAGCGACAAGATTCCGGCCCTGCTGGCCTTCTTCCCGGAGATCGCCCTGCATGTTACCCGGCCGATCCGCTGGGACAGCGACCACGTGGTGCTCTTTGACGATGAAACCCGGGAGATCGCCCGGGAAATCGTGCGCTGCGGCGGACTGGACGGCCGCGTGAACATCGCCCTGGACTACTTCGACGCCAGTATCAACCGGATTTCTGCCTGGACCACGGGCTACCGCAACCTGCAGAAAGCGCTGCTGTTTGCGCTGCTGCAGCCCGTTGAAGAAATGAAAGCCCTGCAGGACAAGGGCAATTTCAGCCGCCTGATGGTGCTGCAGGAGGAAATGAAGACCCTGCCCTTCGGCGAGGTCTGGAATGAATACTGCCGCTGCTGCGGAAAGCCTGCAGACGGCGAATGGTATCCGCAGATTGAAGACTATGAAAAGAAAGTGCTGGTGAACCGGAAATGAAAAACATTCTGGAAGCTTCCTTCATGGCGGAAATGATCCGCACTGCCACGCTGATGTACAACCACGGCTGGGATGAACGCAACGGCGGAAACATCAGCCTGATGCTGGATGAAAAGGATACGGCGGAATACCTGGACCCGGAGAAGGTGATCCGCACGATTCCCACGGGCTTTAAGGCGCCGGAGCTGGAAGGAAAGGTTTTCCTGGTGACCGGCACGGGCAAATATTTCAAGAACGTGCAGATTGCCCCGGAGGTGAACCTGGGCATCGTCCGGCTGAGGGACCAGGGACAGCAGGCGGACCTGCTGTGGGGTTTCGCGGACGGCGGAAAGTTTACCAGCGAGTTCCCGGCCCATATGATGAGCCATGTGGCGCGGCTGAAGACTGACCCGGAAAACCGGGTGGTCATGCATTGCCATCCGGCCAACCTGCTGGCCATGACCTATGTGCATTCCCTGGATGAGCGGGAGTTTACCCGGACCCTGTGGCAGATGTGCACCGAGTGCGTGGTGGTTTTCCCGGACGGCGTGAATGTGCTGCCCTGGATGCTTTGCGGCACCAATGAAATCGGCGAGGCCACGGCAGAAAAAATGCTGACCGCCAGACTGGTGGTCTGGAGCCAGCACGGAATTTACGGGGCCGGGAAGGACCTGGATGAAACCTTCGGCCTGATCGAGACCGCGGAAAAAGCGGCAGAGATTTACATGAAGATTGCGCATCTTCCCAGGCTCAACACGATTACGGATGAGCAGATGCACCTGCTGGAAAAGCGGTTCGGCATCCAGGCCCGGGAAGGATACCTGGACTGATCCGAGGGGAGCCTCAGAGGCCTGTTTCCTTCAGGCCCCTGCGGCCCAGGGCCATCAGGCGGCGGCAGTAATCGTCGCTGCGCTTCTGGATGTCGTCCTCATATACTTCCAGCTCCGGCATGGAAACGGCAAAGAAATCATAGCCGATTCTGTCAAAAATGTGGCGTTCGCCGAAAATAATCAGCTGATGGAAAGCGCGTTTGGCGCTTTCCTCTTTTCTCAGCGCATGGAAGGCCAGCCCCTGATAGTAAATATAATCGGAGGGCTGGTCGTTGTAGTAGCGTACGGGCTCGGGAAACTGGGAACCGGCGGAGGCCTTTCCGAAGCATTCCGCGGCGCCGGCCTCATCGCCCAGCTGCCGGCGGGCGCAGCCCATCAGGTACCAGGCCCGGTGGTCCGGAACGTTGTCCAGCTTGCCCTCTCCCAGGTTGGCGGGATAGGAAAGGGTCCGGGAAGCATACGCCTCCGCTTCCGCCGGACGGCCCCCGGCCAGGGCTTCTTCCGCCAGGGCGAACAGGGCGGCCTTGTATTCGTCCGCCACCTTGCCTTCGCCGCCCTCCCAGACATGGAAGGAATAGCCCGTCAGCAGGTCCAGGGCTTTCCTGTGCTGACCGTCTTCGTTCAGCAGGCGGATGTAGGCCAGCATCAGGGGGCTGCGGTCCGGCAGCAGCTCCGGCCGCGCCTCCAGCAGGGCCAGCCGTTCCTTCACCGGGCGGTCCAGGCGCTTCAGCAGCTGATCCTGCTCCAGCAGGAAACGGCTGTTGCCGGGCTCCAGGCGAACGGCCTCCGCAATTTCCCCGGCCGCCAGGCTCCGGTTTCCGTGGTTGTAGTAGGCGATGGACAAATTCCGGTGGGCCGGGGCCAGGCCTGGCTGCTCCCGCACCGCCGCCTGCCAGTGCTCCACGGCAGCCTCGTACTGTTTCCGGTCATAATAGTATTCCCCGAGATAATAGTGCGCTTTCGGGGCGGCCGGCAGCAGGGAAACCGCGAAAAGGAGAATGGGCAGCTCTTCCGGCTTGTTGGGGAAGCAGAAATCCGTCGGCAGCTGTTCCGCCTTCCGGGCATGCTCCGCGGCCTCTTCCGGGCGGCCGGCCCGGGCGGCGGCAAACGCCAGGGTATAGTATTTCATGGGGCTCTCCGCCGGGCAGGCGGCCAGCACTTCCGCGGCGTCCTCCGGGCAGCCGAAGCGCAGGAATTCATAGGCGGTGTTCAGGTAATCCTCCGGGCTTTCGCCGGCCGTCCGGCGGAAGGTTTCTCCTCCGGCCTGCCGGAACAGCAGGGGCATGTACAGGGGATCGATGGCCAGGCTTTCCTCCAGGAAACGCCGGTATTCGGGGGTGTCTCCCCGGAGCTGCCGCAGGGCGGAGGCCTTCAGGCTCCGGGTTTTCATGTCGTGTCCCCCGCGGAGCAGGCTTTCCTCCGCCATGCGCAGGGCTTCCGCGGCCTGCCCCTGCCGCAGGCGGATGCAGCCCAGGTGGAAAAAGGCGGTGCCGGCGGTTTCGGCGCTCCAGACCGCCTTGTAAAAGGCGTCGGCGGCTTCCGGAAGCCGGTCCAGCATCTCCAGGGCCAGGCCCAGGTTGTAGTAGCCTTCCCCGGAATAGGGGTTGGGATTGCGCCAGGTCTGTTTCCGCACCGCGGCCTCGAAATACGGGAGGCTTTCCCGGATCCGGGCGTTCCGGAGCAGGTACAGGCCGTAGGCGTTGTTCAGGCGGATGTCGGTGGAATCCCGCCGCAGCCCCTCCCGGTAATAATCCGCGGGCCGGAAGGTGGCGTGGCGGTACTGTTCCAGGTGCTGCCCGGCCAGGTACAGCTCCTCCAGGGACTGGATTTCCTCCGGCGGCTTCAGCGCCTCGGCGGGTTCGGGCACCGGCCGGTTTTCCCGGATGTACTCCCGGTATTCGCACAGGATTCGGCCTTCCGCGTCGGAAACCGTGATTTCATAGTCCCGCAGGGGCTCCGTGGTTTCCACCCAGGCCTTCAGCGGGGAAAGATCCGCCCGGAAGCGGCAGGTTTCCTTTCCGCCGGAGCGGACGACGATGGAGGCCGCCGGAAACTCGCCGGTGGCGTAAACCTTGATGCGGGCCGCGGCGGCTTCCTGCCACAGCGCCTCGTTGGCTTCCCGGCCGCAGGCAAAGGGATCCGGATTCAGGACCCGGCCCTGCGCGTCCACGGCGTCCACCCCCAGCACCACGTCCCGGGTGGCGTTGCTGACCCGGCCCACGGTTTTGTAGGGCATGAAAACCTGAACGAAATTCTTTTCCTCATGGGGCTTCAGCCAGGTGAAATCCGGCTGGTTGTCGCAGAAAACGCCGGTCATCAGTTCGATATAGGGGCCGTCCTCGTCCGTCAGGTTCCGGTCCCAGGTTTTGCCGAAATCGCCGCAGCCCCAGGTCCACTGTTTTTTGCCGGGGCTGATATGGTGATCGGCCACGTGCAGCAGTCCCGCGTCCCGGCCTTCGTCAAAGTTGCCCACAAAATCAAAGTCCGAATGGGCGGCCATATAGGAGGTGGGAACCCGGATGTTTTTATACCGGGAAATATCCACGCCCATGGAATAGTCCGCCTTGTAGTATTCCCCCGTGGCGATGGGGAAGGTGGAAACGGCGCGCTTTCCGTGGTCCATGACCGCGTTCACGTCCGGAGGGAACACCGAGAAGGTGTCGTCATTGACGGAAACAGCGGGGTTGGCCCACCAAAGGAAGGTCTGGGGATAATCCGTGGGATTGAACAGCTGCCCCCGGATTTCGATATACGCCCGGTCCGGATACAGGGTCACGGCCGCGTTGGCCTTGGTGCCGTTGATGCGGTCGGTTTCCCCCAGCACAGCGGTCACGGAGCCGTCCGGGTTTTCGCGGCAGGCGCAGTCCACCGGCAGGAAGGTGGAGGGCCGGTGATGCTGCGGCCAGTTGAATTCAATGCCGCCGGAAATCCACGGCCCGGTCAGTCCCACCAGGGCGGGCTTGATGACCCGGTTATAGTAAACGAAGTCGTAACCGTTGGTTTTGTCCAGGGCCCGCTGAATGCGGCCGCCCAGCTCCGGAAGGATCATGACGTACAGGTAGTCGTTTTCCAGAATCACGGCCCGGTAGGAAACCTCCTCCGGGGTGTCGCTGATCTTTTCACAGATGGGCAGCGGATACACCTTGCCGGTGGAACCCTGGTACGCCCGCTTCTCAATGAAAAGCGGATCCTTTTCCGGCCGGCCGGTTTTGTAGGTCGGAATGGTGACGGTCTGTTCGTAAATCTTTGCTTTTTTCATGGCTTTCCCCTTCTGCGGCTTTTCTTCCGGAACCCTGCCCATCATAGCAGAGCGGAAAGCCGCGTGTCAAAGCTCTTTCGCGGAAAAACGCCCGCGGCGGCGAATTTGGCCAAAACTGCAAAACAAACCGATAAAAATGCGCGGAATCGGTCATTTCGGTCTGATAGAATAAAAAAGGAATACAGGAGGAAAAGATCGAAAAACAAAATGAACGGGGGAAAAAAACGATGAAAGATTATACTTCGGGCGGTTTTACGCTTCCCGGCGAAGCGGGATACGAAAAACTGACGCTGGAAATGGCCAAAAAATGGGGCGCGGACGTGATCCGCGATTCCGACGGAACCAAGCTGTCCCCGGAAATCACGGAGGCCGGTTACCGGATTTATTCCACCATCTGCATTATCCGGGAGCACAACGAATTTGCCCGGTCCCATCCGGACGCGCAGCAGCAGACCTTCCTGTTTTCCGAACCCCGGACCGCGGAAGGGGACCGGCTGGAAATCCTCCCGCTGGAGGGATATTTTGAGGAGCAGTTCCAGCTGAACGATTCCCCGGAGGCCATGGCCTACTGGCAGGTGTGGGACCGGACGGCCGGGCGGCTGCTTTCCCCGGACGAATGGGAATACGCAGAGGGACGGGTGACCGTCCGCGGCTGTATACCCTACCACCGGTACTCGGTTTCCTTCCTGGCCTGGCGGATCTGGGAAGAGATCAATATGTACAACCATACCACCAACAACTGGCAGAGCGAGCACCTGCGCCAGCTGGACCCGCGCCATCCGGAAGCCTGGACGTACCTGAAGGACTGGCTTCGCAACTGGTGCCGGAACAATCCGGATACGAACGTGGTGCGGCTGACCTCCCTGTTTTACAATTTCGTGTGGATTTTCGGCAGCGACCTGCGCCGGAGGACCCGCTTTGTGGACTGGGCAAGCTACGACTTCACGGTCAGCCCGGCGGCCCTGAAGGCCTTTGAGCAGGAATACGGCTACGCCCTGACGGCGGAGGATTTCATTCACCAGGGCAAGCTGCAGGCGACCCACCGGCCTCCCACCGCCCGCAAACGGGACTATATGGATTTCATCCAGCGCTTTGTGGCGGAAAAAGCCCGGACCCTGGTGGAAATCATTCATTCCTTCGGCAAGGAAGCCTATGTTTTCTATGACGACAGCTGGGTGGGCATGGAGCCCTACGGCAAATACTTTGTGTCCATTGGGTTTGACGGGCTGATCAAATGCGTGTTTTCCGGCTTTGAATGCCGCCTGTGTGCCGGGGCGGAGGTGCCGGTGCATGAGCTGCGGTTCCATCCGTACCTGTTCCCGGTGGGGCTGGGCGGCCTGCCCACGTTCTCGGAGGGCGGACATCCGGAAAAGGACGCCTGGGCTTACTGGCTGCACGTGCGCCGGGCCCTGGCGCGGCAGTGCGTGGACCGCATCGGCCTGGGCGGATACCTGCACCTGACCATCGGCCAGGACGCCTTTAACGACGCCGTTGAGAAAATGGCGAAAGCCTTCCGGCACCTGAAGGACCTGCAGAGCCGCTGTGCGCCGGCGGAGCTGCCCCTGACCGTTTCCGTGCTGCATACCTGGGGCGCCCTGCGATCCTGGACGCTTTCAGGCCACTTCCACGAAACCGACTGGAACCCGCTGATCCATGTGAACGAGGCGCTTTCGGGGCTGCCGGTGCGGGTGAAGTTCATTCATTTTGAGGACGTCAGGAACGGCGCCCTCCGGGATACGGACGTGCTGATCAACGCCGGCCGGGCCGGGGATGCCTGGAGCGGCGGGGATGCCTGGAAATCCCCGGAAACCGTCAGCGAAGTCACCCGCTTTGTGGCGGAGGGCGGATGCCTGATCGGCATCGGGGAGCCTTCCGCGGCGGAAGGCGGGGATTCATACTTCGCCCTGGCCCATGTGCTGGGGGTGGACCGGGACGACGGCTCCTTTGCCTGCCATATGCCCTGGGAATTCACGGAGGAAGATTCCGCTCCCTTCTTTACCGACGGAGAGAGCATCGGGAAAACGGAGGGCATCCGCCTGACGGATCCGGAAACCCGGGTGCTGCGGGCCTGCGGCGGCACGCCGGTGCTGACGCTGCATGACTTCGGAAAAGGGAAAGCGGTGTATATGGGCGGGTTCACCTATTCGCCGGCCGCGGCCCGCATGCTGCTGGAAATGCTGCTGTACCTGACGGGCACGGACGGAAAAGCTGCCGGCCATACGGATCAGCCCCTGGCGGAATGCGCCTGGTATCCGGCAGAAAGGACCCTGGTGGTGATGAACAACAGCGACCGGCCGCTGGAAGTCAACGTGTCCCTGCCTTCGGAAACGGTCCGGACAAACCCCGGCGCCGGGGAAATGTGCTTTGTGCAGATCTGACGGGACACCGAATCGGAACAAGGAGGAAAGACCATGTATCAGGCAAACGAAAAACGTTACAGCGAAATGACTTACAACCGCTGCGGAAAGAGCGGGCTGCTGCTCAGCGCCATGTCCCTGGGCATGTGGCATAATTTCGGCTCCGCGGCGTCCTACGCCAACATGGCGGAGATGGTCACCACGGCCTTCGACCTGGGCATCACGCATTTTGACCTGGCCAACAACTACGGGCCGGTTCCGGGATCCGCGGAGGAAAACATGGGCCGGATCCTGCGCCGGGAACTGCGGCCTTACCGGGATGAGCTGATTATTTCCACCAAGGCGGGCTACGAAATGTGGCCCGGACCCTACGGGGACCACGGATCCCGGAAGTACCTGATTGCGTCCCTGGACCAGAGCCTGCGCCGGATGGGGCTGGAGTATGTGGATATTTTCTACCATCACCGGCCGGATCCGGATACCCCCATGGAGGAAACCGCCGCCGCCCTGGACCAGATTGTCCGCAGCGGCAAGGCGCTGTATGTGGGCGTGTCCAACTACACCCCGGAACAGACGGCAAAAATGGCTGGGCTCATGCGGGCGCTGGGAACGCCGCTGACGGTGCACCAGCCGCGGTACAACATGCTGGACCGGGAATTCTTTGAAGGCCTGGAGGAAACGCTGGCGAAGGAAGGCATGGGATCTGTGTGCTTCTGCCCCCTGGCCCAGGGCCTGCTGACCGACCGGTACCTGCACGGCATTCCGGCGGACTCCCGGGCGGCCTCCGCTTCCCCCTTCCTCAGCGAAAACCGTATTACCGAAGAACTGCTGGCCAAGGTGCGGGCCCTGGCGGAAATCGCCCGGAACCGGGGCCAGACCCTGGCGCAGATGGCTACCGTCTGGGATCTCCGCAATTCCCTGACTTCCGTGATCCTGGGGGCCTCCCGGGCGTCCCAGATTACCGAAAATGTGGCGGCCCTGCAGAACCGGCATTTCTCGCAGGACGAACTGGACGAGATCGACCGGATCCTGAAGGGCTGATCCCGCCGGCAAAAAGAATAACTGAAAACCCCCGATGCGGCCGGAAGGCTGCGCCGGGGGTTTTCTTCAGGTTCTGGATTTCAAAAAGGTGCGGATTCCAGGTCCGCAGGGACCGGAATCCGCACCGATGTTTCAGGGGTTTACGTCAGGTCTTCATCAGGGATTTTCCGCATCATACACGGCGGCCTTCTCGGCGTGGATCTCATCCAGGCCGGCGGCGCAGTATTCCTTCACCAGGGAATCATACGTGGCGTCGAATTCTGCTTCGGGGCAGGTGATGACCTGGGCGGAGATCGCCTGGAACCGGGTGCGCAGGTCCTCGCCGTATTCAGCCTGGCTCTGGATCGGGGTGGTGAAGCGGTAGTTCTGGATGTAGGTCTTCCGGGCGTTGTTCTCGAAGATCTGGTCCATCAGGTACTCAAAACCGTTGGGGCAGTAGGTGGCCGCCATGGCTTCCTTAGAGGTGGCATCCCGGCGGGTCTGGGTGACCATCACGAACAGGTCGATGTTGGCGTTGGTGGAAACGAAGCGGTCTTCTCCGTCATATTCGGAGTTCAGGACCTTCAGGCCGTTGACCACGGTGTGATGCTTGCCTTCCACGCCGTATTCGAGGAACTCCAGCACTTCGGGCTGGGACATCCAGTTGATGTACATCATGACAGCTTCCGGATGCTTGCAGTAAGCGGTGATACCGGTGGAGATGCCGATCGGGTCCGCCATGTAGTCATACAGGGTTTCGCCGGCAGGCACGCCGGAGCGGGCATCCAGGATCGCCAGTTCGGCGTCCGGGCAGTTCTCCATCAGGGTGGAGATCACGTCGGAGTTGGAGGAGAGGTAGAAGCCGTACACGCCGGCCTTGCCGTTGACGAAGTCAGACTTGGCCTGGGATCCGTCGGTATCCAGCGCGAAGTCCTTGGAAACCAGGCCTTCGTTGTACATGGTGTTCATAACCTTGTAGTTCCGCTTGATGGGCTCCCAGTCGAGGGAAACCACCTGCAGGTCGCTGTAGATGGCGATCTCGCGGGGATCGGTGTGGCCGGTCCGGTAGGAGTCGGCGCGCATGCCGGTCGTGGACGGCAGGCCCATGGTGGCGGGGATGGTGTAGTCGCCGCCCAGGTTGGCGTCACGGAAGGCGCGCAGCACATCCAGGTATTCTTCCACGCTGGTGGGCATTTCCTTGCCGACCTTCTTCAGCCAGTCAGCACGGATGACGGTGGCCCAGTTGTCCGCGGCGTCGCGGGCGGCGGGGAAGTACATCTGGACCTTCTTGCCGTTCACGTTGTACTTGCCGGCCTGGTAGGCGGCGTCTCCAACGTAGGCCAGGTAGTCAGGCATGTATTCCTTGACCATTTCCTCATCGATTTCCTGCACAAACTCCTGGGCGATGTAGGCCAGCAGCTGGGGGTTGTCGTAGTGGAAAATCATGTCGGGAGCCGTGTCCGCGGAACCCATCTTCAGGGTGAAGTCGTTGACTTCGTCCGTACGGGAGATCGGAACATAGGTGACTTTGATGTTGTACTTGTCACCGAAGTTTTCCTGAACCCAGTGGGTCCACCAGTTGTCTTCGATGGGATCCTTGATGCCGTTGCGCTGATAGATCGGAACCTTCAGCTCAATCTGTTCGCCGTAGGTGATGACTTTGGCGCCGGACGCGGTGGTTTCCACCTTGTCCTCCGCCAGGGCGGAGAAGCTTGCCATGGACAGAACCAGAACAAGCGCCAGGAAAACGGATACCAGTTTCTTCATGGGGTTAATCCTCCTTTTTCTGTATATTCCAGCGGCTTCCGCCGCAAAGAACCGTGGTTTTTTATCCCTTGACCGCGCCGATCATGATGCCGGTCACGAAATAGCGCTGCAGGAAGGGATACAGGATAATGATCGGAATGGTGGCAAACATGACGCAGGTGGCCTTGACCACTTCGCCGGTAACGTAGCTGGCGGCGCCGCCCTCGGCCAGGTTGGCCGCGTCGGAAGCCATGCCCATCAGGTAGTACAGCTTCAGCTGCATCGGATACAGCCGGGAGGTGGAGATGTAGTAAAGAGCGTCCCCGTAGGCGTTCCACCGGCCCACGGCGAAGAACAGGCACAGGGTGGCCAGCACCGGCTTGCACAGCGGAATCACCACCCGGAACAGCACGCTCCAGTAGTTGGCGCCGTCCAGGAAGGCGGCTTCCTCCAGAGAGACCGGAATGGAGGACTCGATGAAGGACCGCATGATGATGATGTTATACGCGCTGAAGGCCAGCGGCAGCAGCAGGGACCAGAGGGTGTTAAGCATCTTCAGGTCGTTCATCAGCAGGTATTCCGGAATCAGGCCGCCGCCGAAATACATGGTGAACATGAACATGAAGGAGATCACGCTGCGTCCCTTCAGGTCCTTCTTGGTCAGCGGATAGGCCGCAAGCACGGTCAGGATCATGCCCAGCAGGGTGAACCCGACGGTCAGGAGCACCGTAATGCCCAGGGAACGCATCATGGAAGGGTCGTTCAGCACCATTTTGTATCCTTCCACGGACCACTCCACCGGGAAGAAGTAAACCTTCTGGCTGATCACCGCGCCGTTGGAGGAAAGGGACATGGATACCACGTGCAGGAAGGGCAGCAGGCAGACCAGGGCCACCAGGGTCAGCAGCACATAGTTGATGATGTCCAGCGTCCGGCTGCCGACGGATTCGCGGATGGACCTTTTCGGGGTTTTCAGGGCCGTTGCTTTGCTTTGCATTCTTCTGTTCCCCCCTTCTCAGATCAGTCCGCTTTCGCCCATGGCTTTGGCCGTCCGGTCCGCAATCAGGATCAGCAGCACCCCGATCACGTTCTGGAAAAGGCCCATGGCGGTGGCATAGTGGTATTTGCCGTTGGAAAGGCCCACCCGGTAAATATAGGTGGAAATCACGTTGGCGCTCTTCAGCACCACGTAGGGATTGCTCAGGGAGTTTACCCGCTCGAAGGAGGAACCCAGGATCCGGCCCAGGGTCATAATCAGCAGGGTGACGATGGTGCCCCGGATGCCCGGCAGGGTGATGTGCCAGATCTTGGCGAACCGGCCCGCGCCGTCCACCGTGGCCGCTTCATACAGCTCGGAGGAGATGCCGGTGATGGCCGCCAGGTAAATGATGGTGCCCCAGCCCATGCTCTGCCACACGCCGATGAAGATGTAAACCACTTCCCAGAGCAGGTTGTCCTCCAGGTAGGGAACCTTGCTTCCGCCCATGTTGGCGGCGATCACGTTCAGCATGCCGGTTTCCGTCCGCAGCATGGCGATGAACAGGGAGGCAATGATGACCCAGGAAAGGAAATGGGGCAGGTAAATCACGGTCTGGGTAATGCGCTTGAAGGCCTTGTTGCGCACCTCGTTCAGCATGATGGCGAGCAGGATCGGCATCGGGAAACCGATGGCCAGGTCCAGCAGGTTCAGCTTCAGCGTCTGCAGGATCACCCCCACGGATTCCGGCCGGCTGAACAGGTACTTGAAATTGTCAATTCCGTTCCAGGGACTGCCCCAGATGCCTTTGACGATCTTGAAATTCTTGAAGGCCATGGCAAGGCCGGTCATGGGCCAGTATTTGAACAGAAGGCAGAAAGCCATCGGGAAGAGCAGCATCACATACAGCGGCCAGTATCTGCCCATGTAGTGGGTGAAACGGCTTCTCCGGGCAGGCCGCGCGGTCATTCTTCCAGTCATTCTGATACCCTCCTGTGATCTTTCAGGGAATGTTTGTGAAACTGTTTCCGATGCTCTCGTGGACTCATTATATGCACGGAAGCGTACAAATTCCAAGCGGATTCCGATGAAAACTGTGCAAAAACGACCATTAACTCCCCGGCTGTTTTTTTCTTACCCTCTGACCATTCAACGGCTTTCCCGGGGGTTTTCTTCCGCCTCGGTCCATCCGGTAAAGGTCAGCAGCGACGGCTGCGGGCTGCCGGCGGAAGCCTTTCGCCAGTCCCGCGGGGCGATGCCCAGGGCCTGGGAGAAATGCCGGTTGTAGCTGCTCAGGGAATTGTATCCCACCCGGCCGGCAATCTCCGTAACCGAAAGGGAGGAGGACCGCAGGAGCGTGCAGCTTTTCAGCACCCGGGTCTGATGCAGGAAGGCCAGCGGGGAGGTGCCGATCTGCTCCCGGAAAAGCCGCCGGAAATGGGTGGGACTCAGGTGGCACAGGCTGCTGAGCACTTCCTGTGGGAAGTCCTGCATATAGTTTTCGTGAATATAGTCCAGCGCGGGGGAAATGGCGGACATATAGGGCGCCCGGACGCTTTCCCGGTCCTCCTTGCTGTATTCCCGCAGCATGCCGATGAGCAGCGCGGTGCAGAGGCTGCGGACACAGGTATGGTATCCCGGCGCCTGCTCCTGCATTTCCCCGATGATCTCCTCCGCCAGGGCCCGGAGCCGGGGATGGCTGCCGGCGGGCAGCAGCAGGCGGCAGTCGGACAGGAAACGCCCCGCGTCCTTCAGGCCGCTGTGCTGGCGGAGAACGGAAGCCCCCAGCAGCCCCTCCGCATCCAGGAAAAGGTAGCTCCACCGGCTGGGCGCCTCCGGATCGGACCAGGTGGTGTGGGGAACGTTCCGGGCGATGCAGGTCATGTCCCCCGCGGAAAAATGAATCCGCTGATCCCCGAAAACCATGGTTCCGCCGGAAGTATGGCACAGGCCGATTTCCAGGCAGTTATGAATATGCAGGTGCTTGCCGGGCACCGGGCTGATGTGCCACCGTTCTCCGGTGAGCACCAGCACCGGAAACTCCGGCGGCAGCTCATAGTTCCGGTATTCAAGGATTACGCGCCTGGGACGTGCCATACAGTGATTCCTCCGAGTATCGGGTTTATTCCATCAGGAACATCATCCGGAGCTTGGGCTGGGCGCCGGTTTCCGGATCCATCACCAGGTCCAGGACGTCCTCCATATAGTCGTTCCATTTGTCCACAACGGGACTTCCGGCCTGGGTCTTTTCGGCAAATTCGATGCCCTTTTCGCATTCGTAGTATCCGAAGACATCCCGGCCGTCGCTCCAGATGGAGTAGTTGCGGATGCCGGCTTCCTTCAGAAGGGCTTTCATTTCGGGCCAGATTTCGTCATGCCGGCGCTTGTATTCCTCCTGCATACCGGGTTTGATGCGGCCTTTCCACGCGAAACGTTCCATATTGAATCTCCTCCCTCTGTTTTTATGGCCTGACGCGGGCACAGGAAGCCCGTTCCACCAGATCCCAGCCCGCCGTTTCCTGTTTATCCTCTCCGCTGATCAGCAGCTGAACGGCCCGGGCCCCTGTCTGCTGCTGGTGCGTGTTGACGCTGGTCAGGGGCGGGGTCAGATACGGGGCGCAGAACAGGTTGTCGCAGCCCACCACGGACAGCCGGTCCGGAATGGCGATGCCCCGCCGTCCCGCCTCCGCCATGCAGCCCATGGCCACCAGGTCGTTCAGGGCGATCACCGCGGTGGGCCAGTATTCTGGCTTCAGGGAATCCAGCATCCTGTTCAGGGCGGCGGCGCCGTCCTCCGCGGTGCCCCGGCAGTAAATCCGGTAGGAAGCAATATAAGGAAGGCGGGCATCCCGCAGGCCGTTTTCGTATCCCACGTCCCGGCGCAGGGGATCGTTGTCCTCCTCCACGCCGCCGATAAAGGCGATCCGCTCGTGCCCCAGCTCCGTCAGGTACCGGACGATGGCCTGAAGCATGGAGGCGGAATTGTTGGTGACCGCCGGGAAATCATAGCTGGGCGGCACGCAGCCGATCAGCACCACCGGCATGTACTGCCGCAAATCCCGCAGGGCGGCCAGCACCTGCACGTCGTGGTCATGGGGCAGGTATTCCACGCACACAATCAGCCCGTCCAGCCGGCGCTCCGCCAGCATGGCGGCCGGGTTGTACTCCCGGGTGTCCAGGCTGGACCAGGGAAACAGGCTCATGGTATATCCCAGCTTCCGGGCTTCCTCCTGGGCGCCGGTGAAAATCATGGCGTAATGGGGATTCAGCAGCTTCGGCAGGACGATGCCCAGGGAGTGGGTGGTTTTGCTGGCCATGCCCCGGGCGATGGAGCTGGGCCGGTAATTCCGCCGGTCTATGACCTCCAGCACTTTTTTCCGGGTGGCTTCGGATACGTTTGCTTCTCCGCGCAGCACACGGGAGACGGTCGCGATGGATACGCCGGCATCCGACGCGATGTCGTAAATCGTGATATTTTCGCTGCTCATGGCAATTCCTCCGTGTCCCGGAAAGGGGAAATTTGTATGGGGCTTCTGTTACATCTTGCATGAAAGCGCTATCATTATAACCAATAAAATCGGCCAGTGCAAGACAAAAATATATTATTTGGCAAAATTTCGAATATATCTTGACATATCGGATGGAGGGTTTTATACTGTAAGCGCTATCATAACAGCGACAACAAATCAGGCAGGTGATTTTCCATGGCTGAAAACTACCGGCAGACAGCGGACCGGGTTCTGGGGATGCTGCAGCGGGCGGACGGCAACGATCCCTCCCGGGGCCATCTGACCATGAACAACTGGGAATGGCCCACCGGGGTGGCGCTCTACGGAATCTACAAAACTTACCAGCAGAGCGGGGACAAAACCATTCTGGATTACCTGACCGGCTGGTACGGCGACATGCTTTCCCGGCCGGAAAAGCCGCACCGCAACGTGAATACCGTGGCGCCGGTGCTGACGCTGACCTGCCTGTACCAGGAAACAAAGAATCCGGAATACCTTCCTGAAATAGAAGGCTGGCTGAACTGGGTGCTGGAGGAAATGCCGCGCACGGAGTACGGCGGACTGCAGCACTGCACGGTGTGGAACAAGCATTACCAGCAGCTCTGGTGCGACACGCTGTTCATGGTGTGCCTGTTCCTGGCCAAGGCCGGGGTGGTACTGGAAAGGCCGGAGCTGATTGACGAAGCGGAATACCAGTTCCTGATCCACATCCGGTACCTGCAGAACAAGGTGAACGGCCTGTTCTACCACGGATGGACCTTTGACCGGCGGCACAATTTTGCCGAGGCCTTCTGGGCCCGGGGCAATGCCTGGTTCACGGCCGCCGCCATTGAACTGTACGACATCACCCGGCGGGAAAACGCCGCCATGCGCATGATCCGTTCCGCCTGGCTGGACCAGGTGCTGGCCCTGTGGAAGTACCAGCGGGTGAACGGACTGTATACGACGCTGATCAACGTGGAGGAAACCTACTGCGAAACCAGCGCCACCGCGGCCATTGCCTACGGGGTGCTGAAGGGCATCCGGCTGGGGTGGCTGCCCCAGGAGCCCTACCAGCAGATGGGCATGCTTTCCGCCCACGCGGTACTGGACCAGATTGACGAAACCGGCGCGGTGCAGGGAGTATCCGGCGGAACCGGCATGGGATACAACCTGCAGCATTACAAGGATATCATCGTGACACCGACAGCCTATGGCCAGGGACTGACCTTCCTGATGCTGACAGAGCTGATGATCCGGGATACCCGGCCTGACTGAGAAACCCCATCGACTGGACGCATAAGCAAAAGGAAAGGATGAGGCGCACATGGCATCAAAAACCGCGGAGAGGAGAGCGGTGCACGGAACAGGCAGGGTTTACTGGCAGCGCCTGGGCGCGGAGGTCAAGCGTGACAAATGGCTTTATCTGCTGCTGCTGCCCGGATTCATCTACTTTATTGTTTTCAAATACCTGCCGATGTTCGGCATCGTCATTGCCTTCGAGAATTACGTTCCGGCAAGCGGGGTGCTGAACAGCGAATGGGTCGGCTTCAAATGGTTTGAAAGCTTTTTCGGCTTCCCGGCCTGGACCCGGTACCTGTCCAACACGCTGATTCTTTCCCTGATGAACATCATCTTCTTCTTCCCGGCGCCGATCATCCTGGCGCTGCTGCTGAACGAGATGATGAACCTGCGGTACAAGAAACTGATGCAGACCATGCTGTACGTGCCGCACTTCATCTCCATCGTGATTGTGGTTTCCATCACCTTCGTGATGTTTGGACCCTCCGGTATCGTATACAAGGCGACGGAATCGGTGCTGGGCCATCCCATCAACTACATGGGATCGCCGGACACCTTCCGCTGGATGATCATCGGCCAGACGATCTGGAAGGAAACCGGCTGGGGCACCATCATCTTCCTGGCGGCCCTGACCAACGTGGATACCCAGCTGTACGAAGCGGCCATGGTGGACGGCGCCGGACGGCTCCGCCGCCTGTGGCACATCACCCTGCCGGCTATCCGCTCCACCATCGTGCTGATGCTGATCCTGCGGATGGGCAGCGTGCTGGATACCGGCTACGATCACCTGATCCTGATGGCCAACCCGCTGAACCGGAAGGTTTCCCAGACCCTGGACGTGTTCGTGTATGAACAGGGTATCAAAGCGGGCCAGTTCAGCTACGCTTCCGCTATCGGCCTGATGAAATCCATCGTCAGCGTGACGCTGGTGCTTGCCTCCAACAAGATTGCGCACCTGCTGGGCGAGCAGGGCCTGTACTGAGAGGGGGAAGCGGCATGAAAAACAAGGAAACAAAGATTTCATTGATCTCCCCCAGAACCGGCAAGGCCATGAAAATCTCCTCGGGCCCGGTGGGGCAGAACCGCACTCCCGGAAGTATCGCCTTCAATATTTTCAACTATGCTTTCGTAACCCTGGTGGCGGTGACCACGATCATTCCCTTCATCTACCTGATCGGAGCCTCCTTCGCCACGGAGTACGAGATTGCCACCCGTCCCATGTTCTTTATTCCGCAGGATGTATCCACGGGGGCCTATGAGTACATCTTCTCCTCCAGCAAGATCCTGCGGGGCTTCGGAAACAGCGCTCTGATTACGGTCTGCGGTACGCTGATCAACCTGTTCTTCACGGTGACCATGGCCTACGCGCTGAGCAAAACGCGGCTGCGGGGCCGGAACTTCTTCCTGAACATGGTCATCTTCAGCATGTTCTTCTCCGGCGGCATGATTCCCGGATACATCATTATCGCCAACGTGCTGGGACTGAAAAACACCTACTGGTCCGTGCTGCTGCCCGGCGCCATCAGCGCCTACAACCTGATGATCGTGAAAAACTTCTTCCAGGGCATTCCCCAGGAGCTGGAAGAATCCGCCTCCATCGACGGATGCACGGACATCGGAATCCTCTGGAAGATCGTGCTTCCCCTGAGCCTGCCGGTGCTGGCCACCTTCGGCCTGTTCTACGCGGTGGGCCACTGGAACGCCTACTTCGGCGCCATGATCTACATGACCGGCGCCAAGGAAAAATGGCCGCTGCAGGTGCTGCTGCGTGAGCTGATCATCATGAGCAACGGCACGGCCGGAGACCTGACGAACATGGCGGACGACTTTGTCCAGCCGCCGGAACAGTCCATCAAGATGGCGGTCATCGTGGTTTCCACGGTTCCCATCATGTGCGTCTATCCCTTCCTGCAGAAGTACTTCGTCAAGGGCGTTATGGTCGGCGCCCTGAAGGGTTAAGGATCTATGCGGCTTAGCCGCCGGTCATAAATACACTATTCTTATGAAGGAGGACAACCCAATGAAGAAACTTGTTTCCCTGTTCCTGGCGCTGGCAATGCTCTTCACGGTGATGAGCTTTGCCTCTGCAGAAGAACCCTTCGTCATCAGCGTGCTGCTGCCGGAGTTCCCTGCGGACATCGACTTTGTCATGGAAGACAACCCCGTGCTCAAGAAGATTGAAGAGCTCACCGGCGTGAAGCTGGAAATCCAGTGGGGCCCCAACTCCACCTATGCTGAAATCTTCTCCACCACCCTGGCGGACGCGAATCCCCCCATGCTGATCTCCGCCACCAATGCCCGGGATCCCCAGGTCATCAACTCCGCCCGCGGCGGCACCTTCTGGGATCTGACCGAAGCGGTGAAGGATGCGGAAAACTATCCCTACCTGGCCGCCGGCAACCAGGCCATCTACAAGAGCATTTCCGTGGATGACCACCTCTACGGCATCTACCGCAGCCGGGCGTTCCCCCGCGGCGGCATCTACTATCGCTGCGACATCGCCAAGGAAGTCGGCTTCGACAAGGAAGTCAAGACCATTGACGACCTGACCGAACTGGCTGAGAAGCTGGCCGGCTACAGCGCCGATACCTATGCCCTGAATATGTGCTCCTACACCGCCGGCACCATCAACGTGATCACCGTGGCTTTCGGCGCTCCCAACACCTGGGGCCTGGACGAGAACGGCAACGTTTATCCGGCGCATCTGTCCCCCGCTTACCTGGAAGGCCTGAACTGGCTGCGCCATCTGTACGAAATCGGCGGCATCGACCCCAACTTCGCGCAGATCTCCACCTCCGAGTGGGACAACATCGAGCGGACCAACAAGGCGTTCATGCGGTTTGACTGCCTGGACAACGCCCATCGTCAGCAGGAATGGTTCGAGAACAATGCCGGTGTCACCGAGCAGGTGTTCCAGAGCGTCGGCCCGGTGGCCAAGGCGGACGGAAGCATCTCCGTGTGGCCGCAGAACGAAGGCTTTGCCGGTGAAATCCTGGTCATGAAGAAGGCCGTGAAGGAAGAAGACCTGCCCAAGGTCCTGAAGTTCCTTGACTGGTGCAACAGCCCCGAAGGCCAGACCATCATCAACGCCGGCCTGGAAGGCCTGACCTACGATGTGGATGCCGACGGCTTCCGCTATGTGCCGGAAGAAAAGGCGGATGAATACAGCAAGAACAGCCAGATGTATCACAACAACATAAACCAGCTGGGCATGGGCGTTGCCGGCAACCTGGAAAGCCCCAAGGCCCGCGTGAACCGCGGTGTGACCGAACTGCGCCAGCGCTATGAAGACCTGAACGTGGAACTGGCTCCCTACGCTGTGCTGAATGTCTGCGCAGGCCTGAACAGTGAGACCCAGGTCAACTTCGGCGCTCAGCTGGATCCCATCATCTCCGACGCTGCCGTGCAGTACATCGCCGGCCTGATCGACGAAGCGACCCTGAAGGCTGCCTGGGATGAGTGGGCCGATATGGGCGGCGCCAAGATGACGGAAGAATTCAACGCCGCTTATCATGAAGCTCATAAGTAATTCCCTGAATCCGTAACCAGAACGTTAAGGAACCCCGGGGCTGCCGCTTTTGCAGCGGCAGCCCCCTTTTTAAGAAAGATGACAAACATTTATTCTTTTTCCCAGGGATGGCGCTTCTGCCGGGCGGACGCGTTTCCGCTGGACCGGGCCGCGGAAAAGACCCGGGACGCGGCCGGGCGCACCTTTGCCCGGCCGGATTATGACGACAGCGCCTGGGAAACGGTGTCGGTGCCCCATACCTTCAATGACGGGGATCTTTTCTCCGTGCCCATTGAGGACGGCGGCAGCGGCCAGCGGCGAACCGCGGCCTTTTACCGCAACACCCTGGTGATTCCGCCGGAACACCGGGGAAAGCGGGTGCTCATGGAGTTTGAGGGCATCCGGCAGACCTGCTATGTGTATGCGGACGGCGCGCTGGCGGGATATACCGAATCGGGGGTGGGCCCCTTCGGCTTTGACCTGACGCCGTTCCTGCATCCCGGGGACACCCACTGCATCGCCGTGGCCACGGACAATACCTGCACCCGGAACATTCCCTTCTGCATTGCGGAAACGCCGAACCATCCCCAGGCAGTGCCCGGGGGATTCCTGCAGGCCCAGGAGGAACCGGTGCCTCCCGAACGGGAAGGGGTGGGCTTTTCCTGGAACTGCAATGATTTCAATCCGACCCTGGGGGGCCTGACCCGCCCGGTGCGGATTCATTTCAAGCCCCCGGTGCACCTGACGCTGCCGCTGTATGCCAATCTGCGCAGCCGCGGAACCTATATCTGGGCGGATGAAATGGACCCGGAAACCGGCACGGCCCGGATCCACGCGGAGGCGGAGATCCGGAACCTTTCGGGAAAAGCGGCCTGCTGTGCCGTCCGGGCGGAGATCCTGGATGCTGCCGGCAGCCTGGTCGGTACCCTGGGGCCGGCGGAAGGAACCGCGGCGGCGGGCGCCGTGCTGCCGGAGCTGACGGTGGTTCCGGAGGACGCCTACCGGCAGGATGAAACCGGTCGGTTTGTGCCCCTGGAGGAGGACCGGGTGCTGCCGACCCGCACGGACGCTCCCGGCACAACGGTGATCAGCCTCTCCGGCCGGGTGACGGGGCTTTCCTTCTGGGAGCCTTCCGCGCCGGTGCTGTACCGGGTGCGGGTGATTCTCAGCGTCGACGGCCGGGATACGGACGAAACCGTGATTGAAACCGGCTTCCGGCAGACGGCATACGACCGGGACCGGGGCATCCTGCTGAACGGCCGCCCGGTATGGCTGCGGGGCTACGCCCAGCGGGCCAGCAATGAATGGGCCGCCGCGGGCATTGTTCCCCAGTGGCTGCGGGACCGGGACGCCCGTTGGATCCGGGAAAGCGGCGCGAACCATATCCGCTTCATGCATATCGCGGGCTATCCGGAGGACATCCGCGCCTTCGACCGCTGCGGGGTGATCTGCACCCAGCCGGCCGGGGACAAGGAGCGGGAAACTTTCGGGCGCCAGTGGGACCAGCGGGTGGAGGCCATGCGGAATGTGATCATCGCTTTCCGGAACCATCCCGCCATCCTGTTCTGGGAGGCCGGCAACAATGTGATTTCCCCGGAGCATATGCGGGAAATGCGCCTGCTGAAGCAGGAGCTGGATCCCCACGGGGGCCGGTTCATGGGCTGCCGGACGCTAAACACCGAGGAAGCGCTCCGGGAAAGCGAATACGTGGGAACCATGCTGAACCGCCACGCCGCGCGCTTCCTGGCGGAGCACGGGCCGGTGACCGAAACGGAGTACTCCCGGGAGGAAGCTCCCCGGCGGGTCTGGGATGACTTTTCCCCGCCGGATTACGATTACCGCTCCCGCTGGCTGGGCAAGGGCGGCAAAAAGCAAAAGGGGCTGGATTTTTACGACCTGACCAGCGAGGACCTGGCCCTGGAAAACGCCCGGGGCTACAGCGAGTTTTTCCATGACCGGCTCACCGGCGCCTCCGGAAAGAACCTGTACAGTGCCTGCGCGGCGCTGTGCTGGACGGACTCGGCCCAGCACGGCCGGCAGAGCTGGAGCGAAAACGGCCGGATGAGCGGCCGGGTGGATGCCATCCGGGTGAAAAAGCAGAGCTTTGACCTGTTCCGGGTCATGCACAGCGTACGCCCGGCGCTCCGGATCCTCGGCCACTGGAACTATCCCCCGGAGGGCGGGGACCGTTACCTTTATCACGAAAAGCGCTTCAACGGCCTTTACTGGGAGGAAACGGACCGGATGCTCCGCCGGGATCCGAAACAGAAAACGGTGTACGCGGCGGCCAGCTATCCGGTGATGCGGGCGGAGCTGCGGCTCAACGGCCGCCTGCTGGGCTGCTGCGACCGGCCGGTGCATACCTTCCTGTTTCCCTTCCCGGGGGTGGACATAACGGAACCCGGGGTGCTGGAGGCGGTGGGGTATGACGCGGCCGGAACCCCGGTGTGCCGGGACCGGCTTGAAACCGCCGGCCGGCCGGAAAAAATCCGGCTGACGCCCTGCGCGTCGCCGGAGGGCTGGCAGGCGGACGGGAAAGACCTGGCCTATGCGGATGTGGAAGTGACGGACCGCAGCGGGCGGGTCTGCCCCCTGGCGGACATGCGGCTGAACCTGGAGGTTACCGGCCCGGCAGTGCTGCTGGGAGGCTACAACAGCGGCCGCTTTGACGGCAACGGACGAAGCGATAACGTGATCCACCAGCCCTTTGTGTTTGCGGAATGCGGCACCAACCGGGTGCTGCTGCGGTCCCTCAGCACCGGCGGCGAGGTTCGCCTGCGGGTGTCCGCAGAAGGCCTGGAAAGCGCGGAGGCGGTGTGGCATACGGTGCAAGCGGATCCGGAGGCGCTTTCCCCTTATCAGGGAGAAATACGGGACCGCGTCGGGCCCCTGCCGCCCCGGGAGGAGGACTTCTTCCTGCCCAACCGGGAAGCGGACCGGGTGAAATATATTCCGGAAACCGAGGACTACTGCAAAATCCTGGTGAACGGCCAGGAGCCGGATTTCCGGGGCGTCCGGGCGGTGAACCGCAATGGCAGCATCTGGGGCAACATCCTGTGCGTGCTGGAGCGGATCCGCGCCATTGCGCCGGATAAGCTGTCCTTCACCTGGGATCCGGGGCAGGGCAGCCTGAAGCTGGTTTCCGGCGGGCATACCGCGGAGGCCCGGATCGGCGTGACCCACCTGATGGCGGACGGAAAGGAAAACCTGATGGACGGGCAGCCGTACCTGAACCCGGACGGGATCCCGGTGCTGGAAGTGAATGCCGTCGTATCCCGGGTGGAGGGGGCTTCCGTCCAGTATGATGAAAGAATCCACGCGCTGAGAATTGAAGTATAACTGCGGAAGGAGAGAATAAAAATGAACCGAGTCTACTGCTGCTTTCCCGGGGGAAAACACAAGGCGCTGACCATGAGCTATGACGACGGACGCACCCAGGACCGGCGCCTGATTGAAATTTTCAACAAAAACGGCATCAAGGGAACCTTTCACCTGAACAGCGGCCTCTTTGAACGGGGGGACCGGGTGCTGCCGGAGGAAATTCCCGCGCTGTACGCGGGGCATGAGGTGGCCTGCCATACGGTGACCCATCCCACCATCGCCCGCTGTCCGCTGCCGGAGGTGGCCCACGAAGTGCTGGAGGACCGGAAGTTCCTGGAAAGCCGCACCGGCTATCCGGTGCGGGGCCTCAGCTATCCCAACGGCTCCGTCACAAAGGATATTGAGAACCTGCTTCCGGCGCTGGGCATCCGCTACTCCCGGGTGGTGGGCTCTTCTGACAGCTTTGCCCTGCCGGAAAATCCCTATCGCTGGCAGGCCACCTGCCATCACAACCACCGGCTGCTGGAGCTGGGGGAACAGTTCCTGGGCCTGTTCAAAAAGCAGTATCTGTACCTGATGTACGTCTGGGGCCACAGCTACGAGTTTGACGACAAAAACAACTGGGACCTGATGGAATCCTTCTGCGCCATGATGGGCGGCAAGGAGGATATCTGGTACTGCACCAACATTGAGTTCATGGACTGCATGGACGATTTCGCCCGCCTGCAGTTTGCGGCGGACAACAGCTTTGTCACCAATCCCAACGTGCGGGATTGCTGGATTTCGGTCAACGACGGCGCCGCGATCCGCGTGCCGGCCGGCGAAACGGTCAGACTGTAACGGGGAGGAACGTAAAAAATGGAACTGTATCGGGATCCGGTCACAGGGTATGAAATCCGGCGCTATGCGGAAGGCCCGGAACGGAATGCCAAACTGTATTTCACCTGTGAAAACT
Organism: Clostridia bacterium; assembly: GCA_017526525.1. Taxonomy (GTDB): domain Bacteria; phylum Bacillota; class Clostridia; order Christensenellales; family Aristaeellaceae; genus Aristaeella. The sequence continues at coordinate 78,685 of JAFXRG010000036.1, forward strand.
TTTCCGTGGACGACAAATATTTCTTCTTCATGAAGCAGCAGCTGGACGAGCCCGGCAAGGAGCTGTCCGGCGGCTGCTACCGGGCCAACGTGGAAACCGGGGAAATTGAGCAGGTCACGGACAATTCCTACCGGGGCTTTGCCACGGACCGGGAAAAGAATATCGGCTATACCTGCAGGAATGAAACGGAAGTTTACGCGGTGGATCTTTCCACCGGGGAAAAGAAAAAAATCGGGGACCTGCCCAAAGGCGGCCGCATCACGGGCCACCTGACCGCGGCGGACACGGGCCGCATCGCCTGCAGCTATCACCTGGTCAACAAGTATTACGGCCTGGTGATCATGGATCCCGGCCGGGAGGCGGAGGTGGTTTACCAGAGCGATTACCGCCTGGGCCACGCCCAGATCTGCCCCACGGATGAAAACCTGATTTTCTATATTCATGAAACGGAAGGGGACGCTTTCCAGCGCACCTGGATGTTTGACGTGAAGGAGCGCTACGTGCGCCCGTATTATGTGGAGCATCCCAGCGAGTGGATCACCCACGAGGTCTGGGCGTCCGACGGCACGGAAATGGCCCTCATGAAGCTGGACCCCGCCGGGCCCGTGGACGGGACAAAGGGCGAGTTCCACACCGGCAATATCATCATCGGGGACAAGGACGGACGGCATTTTGACGTGGCCGCCCAAAGCATGCAGATCCTGCATCCCTGCATCAGCCGGGACCATAAATGGCTGTGCGCCGACCGGATCAGCTACCTGGGCACCACGGTGCAGGAGGGCGTGGTGCTCTTTGAGCGGGCTACCGGCAAGTCAAAGTTCATCGCCTCCACCGGAAACTGCAAAACGGGAGCGGATCATCAGCATCCCTCCTTTAACCGCCGGGGAGATCAGATTCTGTTCTCCAACCCGGACGCCAACGGAAACGGACAGGTCTGCGTGATTGACCTGAATCAGGTATGGAAGGACTGGTAAAGGAAAATGCCCGCAATTTATATTATCGGTGACTCCACAGTGGAAAACAACAAGCCCCCGTTCCGGGGCTGGGGATGGGCGCTGCCGCAGTATGTGCGGGAAGGCGTGGAGGTGAAGAACCATGCCCTTTCCGGCCGCAGCACCCGCAGCTTCCGGGAGGAAGGCCTCTGGGAGCCGGTGGAAAAAGGCCTTTCGGCCGGGGACCTGCTGCTGATCCAGTTTGGCCATAACGATGAAAAGGACGACGAGCGGCACACGGATCCGGATTCCACCTATCCGGAAAACCTCTGGCGCTACTGCCGGGAGGCTATGGACCGGGGAGCGCATCCCGTGCTGCTGACGCCGGTTTCCCGCCGCTTCTTTGTGGGAAACGGCTCCATGCTCTACACCCACGGGGAATATCCCCGGGCGGTGCGGGAACTGGCGGCGGAAAAGAACATTCCCCTCATTGACCTGAAAAAGGACAGCCGGGAGCTGTACCTGTCCCTGGGGGAGGAGGAAACCGCCAAACTGTTTGTCCGCATCGCCCCGGGCGAAAACCCGGATTTCCCGGACGGCCATGATGACAAAACCCATTTCAACGCTTACGGCGCGGAAAAAATCTGCGGCCTGGTGGTGGAGGGAATGCGCCGGATCCCCGTCTGCGTTCCGTTCCTGAAATAACTGCCGCGGCAGCGGCCCGGAGGTATGTATGAATATCGGAATTCGGCTTCACGACACGGCGCCGGGGTCCCTGAAGGAACGCCTGGCCTTTGCCCGGGCCCAGGGATTTTCCTGTGCCCATGTGGCCCTCAGCAAGGTGCTGGAGGACTTTTCCATGGCGGACGCGCCGGAAAAACTGACGGAGGAGTATGCCCTCCGGGTCCGGCAGGACTTTGACGAGTCGGGGCTGGAATGCGCGGTGCTGGGATGCTATCTGAACCTGGCGGATCCGAATCCGGAACGCCGGGCCCGGACCCAGGAAATCTACAAGGCGCATCTCCGCTTCGCGGCAAAAATCGGCGCCCGGGTGGTGGGCACCGAAACCTATGCCAATCCGGAATCCCGCTTTGCGGAACCGGCGTCCCAAAGCGAGGAAGCCTTCCGCCTGTTTATGGACAGCCTGAAGCCGGTGGTTCGCTGCGCGGAGGAAACCGGCGCCGAGCTGGCGGTGGAACCGGTCTGGTATCATATCGTTTCTACCCCGGAACGGGCGGCCCGCATGCTGGAAGAGCTGCCCTCCGACCGGCTCCGGATTATCCTGGATGCGGTGAACCTGATCGCCCCGGAAAAGGCGGACCGGGCGGAGGAAATCATCCGCCGGGCGATTTCCCTGCTGGGAGACCGGGTGCGGATCCTGCATATGAAGGACTACGTCATCACGCCGGAGGGCAAAATGGACGCCTGCGCCTGCGGCCTGGGATCCATGCGCTATGAGCAGCTGCTGTCCTTCGCCGCCGAAAGGAACCTGCCCATGACGCTGGAAAACACGGTTCCGGACAACGCGGAGCAGGCGCGGCTTTACCTGGAGCACCTGGCGGAAAAACTGTAAGAAAACCGGAGAAACAGAAAAATGCGGATTTATATTTGCGGCGATTCCACCGCGGCCTCCTACCGGCCGGAGCAGGCGCCGATGACCGGCTGGGGGCAGCTGCTGGGAGAATACCTGCCGGAGGCGGAAGTGGTGAACCTGGCCATGGCCGGGCGCAGCACAAAAACCTTCCTGGCGGAGGACCGGCTCCGGCCGGCGGCGGAGCAGGGCGCCCCGGGGGACCTGCTGCTGGTTCAGTTTGCCCATAACGATGAAAACGAAAAAAAACCGGAGCGCTATGTGGCGCCCTGGACCGATTATTCGGAAAACCTGCGGTTTTTCATTCGCTTTGCCCGGGAAAGGAACATGATCCCGGTGCTGCTGACCCCCATCTGCATGCGGATCTGGGACGGGGGAAAGCTGCAGCCGACCCACGGCGAATACCCGGCGGCCATGCGGGCCGTTGCGGAGGAGATGAAGGTTCCCCTGGTGGATCTTTACGGGGAAAGCTTCCGGATTGTGGAGGCCCGGGGGGAGGAAGGCAGCAAGGCCCTGTTCATGCACCTTTCTCCCGGGGAATATCCCGAAAAACCGGAAGGCCAGGAAGATAACGCCCATACCCGGCGGGCCGGGGCGGAACTGTTTGCCGCCGCGGCCGCCCGGGGGCTGAAGGCCCTGGGACTGGTTCCCGGATAAGCCGGTCCGGTTTTACCGGCAGGGCAGGAATTCCGCGGCGGTGTCCGGGGACAGTTCCTCCTCCGGCAGGAAATCATCTGAAGCCATATAGTCATATATGGCTTTTTGCAATGCCCGGACATTGGGCGCCGGTTCAAGGCGGTGCAGGTCCAGGGAGGAAACCATCAGGCGCCCGCCGCCGCACCGGCATTCAAACAGCTGGGCCATGGGCCGCAGCAGCATGCAGGAATCCATTTCCGCAACAATGGTTTTCATCCGGCGGGGCAGCAGCATGGCCCGCCGGCAGGCCATGGGTTTCCACTGCCAGCTGCTGAAGGTGTCGGTGGGAAAACTGCGGAACAGGGGATGCTTCGCGTCAATCCACTGCCCCATGCAGCCGGACTGGGACGGAAAGGTGCATACCGACCAGAAATCCGGGCTGAACTGGGCCTGCACGGACCGGGGCAGGGCTTCCGCGGTGCTGTCCGGGGAAAGGAAAACCCGGCCGCCGCCCGAGAGCACCTGCCAGGCGGTTTCGTCCAGCGCGCGGCATTCCAGCACGTTCCCGGGGCATTCCGGCTGCACGTCCGGATAGACCCAAAGCGGGTAGGTATTCACGCTTCCGCAGTAGCGGAGGGTCAGCGTCCACTGCCGGGCGCCGGCGCAGGCAGGCAGCCGGAAGGAAAACTCCGCTGTTTCGGAAAGGCTGCCGGCAGCGGTGCGGAAAGGAGCGCTCTGCCCGGAAAGCCCGCTGTCCTCCCCGGTCAGGCTCCAGCAGCAGGGGCCCTCCAGGTCTTTTTTGCCGTAATTGGCAATCCGCACCGGAAGACGGATTTCCTCTCCCGCGGTAAAAACGGACCGGGAAAGCAGGGAAAGGGGCAGCACGTCCCGGAAAAAGGCGGCAAACCGCTGCGGATCCGCAAAGGGATAGGGTTTGGGCTGCAGGTGCGCGTTCATCATGCCCACCAGCGCGGTGCCCTGGCCCGGAAAATCCTGCAGCCCCAGCAGGGAAATGCCGCTGAAGGCTTCCGTCCGCATAGCGGCTTCCACTTCCGCCCGGTAACACTGCAGGGCGTTTTCGCCTGTGGCCCGGATCATTTCCGGCCAGGCCGCCTCCAGCCCCGCCTCCCGCATTTTCTTCTCCATCTGCCGGAGATTGCAGGGGTCGGTGACGCCGCGGTATTCCCGGATCTCCCGGAAATCCGGCAGCACCTCGTACTGGCCCACCTCAAAGGAGAAAACCGGCTGGGAGGTTTCCGCCCGCAGCCGGGCGCCCTGGGCGGAATAGTCCTGAACGGCCTGCGTGTCCTCCCGGTTCAGCCATCCCGCAAACTCCGCGGAAGCGGCCCGCAGCATCTGTCCCCGGTCGTCGCTGGAGGTATAGAAATCGTCGGCGGGGTTCGGCCCCCGGGTGCCGTAAAACGCGTTGGATCCGGCCGCGTACAGCCTTGTGGCGTCGGTTTCCCGCAGCTCCCGCAGCAGGCCCTCCGTAAAGGGACGGAATTCTTCCCGGAAGTGCAGCTCGTTTCCGAAGCTGAGCATCACAAAGGAGGGATGGTTGGCCAGGTGGCGGAGAATCTGCCGGGCCTCGGCCGCGTAGTAGGTTCGTGCCTCCTCCGCGGCAAAGGCGTCCTCCGGATCCCAGTGGGACAGCTCCGGCTGCATCAGCATGCCCATCCGGTCCGCGGCGGTAAAGGCGGCCTCCGGCGGACAGTGGCTGTGAAAGCGCATGCAGTTGACGCCGTAGGAGCGGTATTTTTCCAGGATGCCGGTCCAGGCTTCCGTGTCCATGGGGATATATCCCGTTTCCGGGAAAACCGCGCAGTTGGCCTCTCCCCGGAGGAAAAAGCGCCGTCCGTTCAGCGTAAGCCGGCCTTCCTTCGGGGCAAAGCAGCGGACGCCGAAGGTTACGGTCTTTTCCTCCAGTTCCCCGACCCGGACCGTCAGCGGGTACAGATGCCCCTCCCCCAGATCCCAGCGGCGGACCTCCGGATGCAGCGGCAGGGTGCAGCGCACCTCAAAAACGCCGGTTTTTTCCGGCAATGGGATTTCCGCGTCCCGGGCCAGGGCGGGGGAGGAAATCCGCAGGGAATCCTTCAGCACCCGGGAAAGCCGCAGCTCCGTACAGATTTCCGCCGTGCCATCCCCCGGATAAACCCGGACGGCGTCAATCCGGTCGGGTTCCTCCGTCCGGAAGCGCAGATACCCCAGCACGCCGTTCCAGTTGGTCTGGGTTTCGTCGGATGCGGCGGAGGAATAAACAATGGCGTTCCGGGGCCAGCCGGGATAGCTGTTGTCCACGGTCAGCACAATCTCGTCCTGTCCCGTCACCAGGCCGGTGACGTCAAAAACGCAGGGCGCCGACAGGGTCACCGCTTCCGCGGCGGGCGCCTCCTGCCCGTTGATTTCCACCCGCAGGTGCCGGCTTCTTTCGCATTCCAGGTAAACCTGCCTGCCGGCGGGCGGATTCCACCGAACCGTCCGGCGGAACCGGGCCGGGCCTTCCCAGGTCTTTTTCCGGGTCAGGCGGGTCACGATGGGATCGCCCTCCTGCCAGAAGCCCAGGCGCCGCACTTCCTCCGCCTTCCACTGCTTTCCGGGGTCGTCCGGAAAGCCGATGCCGGCCTCGTCCAGCGTGCCGGGAAGGGCGACCTGCCCCTGCAGCCCCGGAAGCGAGCATTCCCAGATGCCCGAAAGATCAAAGGTTTTCATGACGTTCCACCTCTGCCGCGTTGCTGTCTTTATCATACCCCGCCTGCAGGGCATCAGACAAGGGAAAAAAAGAGAAAAAACGGTTGCAAAGCAGGGATCCGAACGGCTATAATCAAGAAAAAAAACAGCGGGGGAAAAGGTTATGACAAAAATCAGCATTCACCGGGATCAGTCCGCCGGGACGATTTCCCGGTATATCTACGGTCACTTCGCGGAGCATCTGGGCCACTGCATTTACGGAGGCATCTTTGTGGGAAAGGACAGCCGGATTCCCAACGAAAACGGCATCCGGACGGACGTGGTGGAGGCCATGAAAAAGATTCACGTGCCGGTGCTGCGCTGGCCGGGCGGCTGCTTTGCGGACGAATATCACTGGCGGGACGGCATCGGTCCCCAGGAGAAGCGCCGCAACATGGTGAACACCAACTGGGGCGGGGTTACCGAGGATAACTCCTTCGGCACCCACGAATTCATGGAGCTGTGCCGCCAGGCCGGCTGCGAACCCTATATCACGGGCAACGTGGGCAGCGGAACGGCCCAGGAAATGAGCGAGTGGGTGGAATACCTGAACTCGGACGGCGATTCCACCGTGGTGCGGGAGCGCCGGGAAAACGGCCGGCAGGACAGCTGGGGCGTACGCTTCTGGGGCGTGGGCAATGAAAGCTGGGGCTGCGGCGGAATCATGCGGCCGGAGTACTACGCGGACGTGTACCGCCGGTATCAGAATTTCTGCCGTCAGTACGGGGATCACAAGCTGTATAAAATCGCCTGCGGTCCCAACGGCGGCGACACCAACTGGACGGACGTGGTCATGAAAAACGCCGCCTTCTGCATGGACGGACTCAGCATGCATTACTATACCGTTCCCGGCACCTGGGAAAACAAGAACCGGGCCACGGAATTCACCGAGGCGGATTACTGGGAAACCCTCGCCGGCGCGGCGGAAATGGACAACAAGGTCAAAATGCATGCGGAAATCATGGACAAGTATGATCCGGACAAGCGCATCGGCCTCATCGTGGACGAGTGGGGCACCTGGTTCCAGGTGGAGCCCGGCACCAATCCCGGCTTCCTGTATCAGCAGAACACCATGCGGGACGCCATGGTGGCTTCCGTCACCCTGGATATTTTCAACCGCCACTGCGACCGGGTGAAGATGGCCAATATTGCCCAGACCGTTAACGTGCTGCAGGCCATTATCCTGACGAAGGATGAAAAAATGGTCCTGACGCCCACCTATTACGTTTTCGACCTGTATCAGCATCACATGGATGCGAAGGAGCTGGCCTGCAGCATCGAAACCGAAACCCTGGGAACGGAAAAGCATTCCCTGCCCGGCGTAACGGCTTCCGCTTCGGAAAAGGACGGCATCCTTACGGTCACCCTGAGCAACCTGAATCCCGAAAAGGGCGAAGAGGTGCTGATTTCCCTGCAGGAGGACGCCTCCGGCGCGGAGGGACGGATCCTTCAGGGCAAAATGGATGCCTATAACGACTTTGACAACGCCCCGCTGAAAACGGAAACCTTCAGCGACTTCGAACTCCGCGGAAAGGACCTATGCGTCCGGATGCCCGCCTGCTCCGTGGCGGAAATCCGCCTCCGGCTGGCATAAGCCTTTTCCCTGTACAAAAAAACCGGCTTCGGCCGGTTTTTTCGTATGCTTCTTTTTTACGGCTGCTTCCGGGCTTTCCGGCTCAGCAGGATCAGCGCAGCAATCAGCACCAGCGGGAAAATACTGCCCACCAGCACCCCGGTGCGCAGGTTGTCCCCCGCCTGCTGGGTCACGGTGCCCACCAGGCTCGGCCCGAAGGCCCCGCCCAGGTCGCCGGCCATGGCCAGCAGGGCGAAAAGCGCTGTTCCGCCCTTCGGAATGCGCGGGGAGGTAATGCTGATGGTGCCGGGCCACATGATGCCCACGGAGAAGCCGCAGCAGATGCAGCCGATCAGCCCGGGCACCGGGGAGGCGGACAGGCCCGCCAGCAAATAGCAGGCCAGGCACAGGATGCCGGAGCCAATCATGAATTTGATCAGGTCCATTTTCGGCCCGAACTTGCCGTAAATCACCCGGCAGATGCCCATGGTGACGGCAAACAGGCAGGGCCCGGCCAGGTCTCCCACCGTTTTGGAGAAACCCAGGGCGGCTTCCGTGAAGGCGGAGGCCCACTGGGCCATGGCCAGCTCGGAGGCACCGGCGCAGATCATCAGCAAAATGGCGGTCCAGAAAATCGGAAGCTGGAACAGCTCCCGGATTTTCATGCCCTGGCCGTCCTCCGTCAGATGCTCAATGGGGCAGGTGGCGAAGTTCCAGATATTGTACAGCGGAACCAGGGCCCAGATGCAGGCCAGCCACTTCCAGTGCTGAATGCCGAACACGGAAAAGAACAGCGTGGACAGCAGGATGACGCCCACCGAGCCCCAGCAGTAGAAGGAGTGAAGCAGGCTCATGACCGCGTCCTTATGATCAAAGGGGCAGGCCTCCACAATGGGACTGGCCAGCACCTCAATCAGGCCGCTGCCGATGGCATAGATCACCACGCAGAGAATGACGCCCGCAAAAGGATCGGCAAACAGATCCGGCAGGAAAGCCAGTCCCGCCAGCCCCAGCCCGGAAGCCACCTCGGAAAGCACAATGCTGCGGCGGTATCCGATGGAATCCACAAACCGGGCGCAGAAAACGTCCACCAGCAGCTGTGTCAGAAAGAAAACGGTGGGAATCAGGGCAATCTGCCCCAGGGAAATCGTGTAGTCCGTATGGAATTTCAGAAACAGCAGCGGCGCGAAGTTGGCCGTGATCGCCTGGGTAATGAAGGCCAGGTAACAGGCCCGCAGGGTTTTTCCGTAATTCTTTTGCATAGCATCCTCCGATCCCGCAGGATCCTTTCATGCCGGTGTAACAGTTTTTTGCAGCCGGTTTTATGCTTTATCCGGCAGGCCCCGGACAAACCCGGAGAGCGCGTCCGTCAGGCGGGTGATGTTCTCCGGGGAGGCAACGGTGTCCTTTGCGGTGTGAATGCGCGGGGTGAAGTATCCGATTCCCTTTCGGAAAAGGCAGGCGCAGATGCCGACGCCCTTGTCAAAATTTTTGTGGTCGCTGTTCATGGAGGCTTTCCGGGAGGGACAGGTTTTCGCGCCGATTCCTTCCAGCGCGGCGGACAGGGCCGGGTAATGCGGATCCGACGCGGCTGCCTCCGGAACGCTGGCAATGAACTGCTCCCCGTTGCCCACGCAATCCAGGTTCACCACCAGCCGGCTGCGCTTGATTTCCGGTTTGTATTTGGCATAGGCCTTGCTGCCTTTCTTGCCCTTCTCCTCATCATCAAAAAGAATGAAGGCAACGCCCGGAACGCCGGAAAGCTTCTCCGCCAGGGACAGCACGGCGGCGGTGCCGGAGGTGTTGTCGTTCCGGTTGCGCCGGTTGGCGGGCCCCTTCAGCAGCAGAAGGAAAAGGCCGAAATAGACCAACAGGTAAACGGCGATCATCAGGGCACGTCCGGGAACCCCCTCCAGGCCGGATAAGCGGCGGACGCCGAAGGCGGCGCCGATGGAAACGGCCAGCATCACTGCTACCGGGAGGAAAATATATCCCCATTTCAATACCGGGTTCAGCGGAATCATCAGGTTCGGAATCAGCGCCCGCTGCGGCGTATCATAGTGGGCTGTGAATACAACCTCCGCGTTTTCGGGGCTTCCGATCACCAGGTTCCGGTGCTTTTCGGATTCCTTCAGCACGCCGTTGTGCTCCTCGGAGGTGAAGTATCCGAGCCGGCCGGTTTCCTCAAAAACATACTGAATAAACGCGTCCTTCTGTTCCCTGCTGTTGCGCACGGGAAAACGCGTGTCCACCTCGTTCAGGTAATCCTTCACTGTCCCCATCTCCAATGCAGCCGGAGCATTCCGCCGGGCCGGCCGGTAAAATCTGCTGCAGACAAGTATACCGGAGTTTTCCGCCCCTGGCAACCGGGTTTTCCGCCGTCGATTCTTTTGTCAAAGAGGCCCGGTTTGTGGTATATTAACGGTACAAGCCTGGTGAAATTTTACAGTGAAAGCAAGTGAAAAAAATGGCGTCCACCGGAAAATGTCCCTTTTGCGGAGCGGTGATTTCTTCCGAAGAGCGGATCTGCCCCAGCTGCGGAGCGGAAAACCAAGGGTTTGTGGCGGATTCTCCGCGGCGGATCCTCAACCCCCGAACCATCCAGGAACTGAAGGAATACTGTGCGGAGCGGGGAATGCCCCTTCTCCGGATGCGCTTTTTCGTGGGGGAAAACTATAAGGAGCCGAAGGCCTTCGGCATTTACCAGGACGGCACGGACTTTGTCGTTTACAAGAACAAGGCGGACGGCAGCCGGGCCATCCGCTACCGTGGCCCGGATGAAGCCCATGCCGTTCATGAACTCCATGCCAAGCTCCTGTCAGAATGCCATATGCGGGGCATCTACCCGGACGGAAAGCCCGCGGCAACCCGGAGCACGCCGACGGCCCGGAAACCGATGAGCCCGAAAAAACGCCGCATCGTCTGGTGCGCCGTCCTGGCGTTTTTTGTTGTCCTGATTGTCGGAATCTGGTATTCGAACCTGAAACCGGAAGTGGGATATTACCGCCTGTCGGACAAAACCTATTACGCCTACAGCAAGTATTCTTTCAGGGACGAGGTTACCTGGTATGTGTATGACGGAAAAGGATGGATCGCCGCGGAGCAGCCCGCCGGAAAACTGTCAACCTGTTTCGCTTATCAGAAAAAAGTATATCAGCCGGCGTGGGGCGGCATCCGGTTCCCGCTCCGGAACGACTGGGACAAGGGGTACTACCTGTACCAGGACGAATACTACTACCACAACGGAAAGAGCTACTCAAAGCCCTGGTACAAATGGAACGTAAATTCATTATTATACGATCACTGGTATAACACTTACTTTCCCGAAACCGGCAAGGACGGATACCTGGTTGTTCCCGGGGATTACTATATCGGAGAAGAAAAACCGGAAGACTGGACCTGCGAAGCGTTCGGCGGAAAACCCGGGTATTACGCTGCCAGAACCTACAGCTATCTGAAAAACGACCCCCAGCTGTATTACTGTACGGAAGACCACCAGTGGTACAGTTACAAGGAGGGGACTGTAAACTATTACTCATACCTGAAAAAATATTCAACCGGATACAGATGGGTTTCGGAGTCGATTGAAACTCCCGACGACAGAATGCAGTTCCTGGGAACGGAATACAAGACCGAATACGGCGGCTGCGCCTTCGGAACCCAGGAAGGGTATTACGCTTACGGGGATGACCTGTATTATGTAAAGGACAGCACGCTGTTCAAACAGGAGAGCCGGGGCTGGTTTGCCGTTTCTTCCCCGGTGGATGACCTGTCGGATTATTACGTGGGGGATTCCTTTGCGGACAGCTGGAGCGGCAGCAGTTTCAGGGATACCCGGGAAGAGTCCGCCCTGGTGACCTACCAGCAGGATGTGCGGGAGGCACAGGAGCAGCGGGAGAGGGAAGCGGAAAACTCCAAACGGTACAGCAGCTGGAGCAGCAGCGACTATGACAGCTGGGACAGCAGCGATACGGACTGGGATTCGGACTGGTAAACCGCCGCGGTTTCCGGGCCGGGGGAAATCATATGTCTGGAGGAGAAAATTCATGGCTTTTACAGCAAAATGCCCGTTCTGCGGCAGCGCGGTTTCCGCGTATACCCGAAAGTGCCCGGAATGCGGTGCGGTAAACGAATATTATGTGGAGCACCGCGAAAGCCTGCCCGGGGCGCCGGAAACGCTGGAGGAACTGCGGAAATACTGCGCGGAACGGGAGGTTCCCCTGGACCGGATGGGTTTCCGCCTGGGGGAGGACGACCGGTCGCCCTGCCGGTTCGGAATCTTTGAGGAAGCGGGCGTTTTCACGGTGTACGGAAACGATCCGGCCGGCCGGCGGTATGTTCCGTACCAGGGGCCGGATGAAAAGGCCGGGGTGCGGAAGCTGTTTGCCAAGCTGCTGGATGAATGCCACCGGCTGGAACTGTATCCGGAAAACCGGCAGGATTGACCGGCCCGGGGAACGAATATGAGAAAGAACTATGTTTATTTGCTTCGCTGCGCGGACGGAACCCTGTACTGCGGCTGGACCACGGATCTTCAGGCCAGGACGGAAGCCCATAACAGCGGAAAAGGCGCGAAATATACCCGCAGCCGTCTTCCGGCGGAACTGGTCTGGTGGGAAGAGTTTGAAGACAGGCATGAGGCCCTCAGCCGGGAATGGCATATCAAACGCATGACCCGGGAGGAAAAGCAGGCGCTGATCCGGAGCGGACCGGGTGCGGGAAAGGCGGAACGAAACGAATGACAAAACTGTTTTCAGACACAACTCCGTTTTACAAGGCGAATTTTCACTGTCATACCAACCGGTCGGACGGGGAGGTGTCGGTGAAGGAGTGCCTGAAATTCTATGCCTCGGCCGGATATGACATCCTGGCCATTACGGACCACCGGAAGGTCACGGAGGCCAAAAGCGACAAACTGCTGCTGATTCCCGGAATCGAAATTGACTACACCTTTCCGGAACAGTGGGTGCATATCCTGGGCCTGGGCATGAGCGGGGAAATCGCCTCCCGGTGGAACCTGCTGGGCACGCCCCAGGAAGGCATTGACCTGATCAACCGCCTCGGCGGCGTCGCGGTGCTGGCCCATCCGGCCTGGTCCCTGAACACGCCGGAGCTGATGCGCTCCTTCCGGGGGCTGGCGGGGGTGGAAATCTGGAATTCCGTTTCCACGCTGCCCTACAACGGCGACCGGGCGGACTCATCCTCGCTGCTGGATGTCACCTGGGCTTCCGGCGGGGAGCTGCTGCCGCTGTTTGCCAACGACGATTCCCATTACTACCGGGAGGAAGCGGGGGTGGCGGCCACCATGGTGCAGGCGGAAGCGCTGACCGTGGACGCTGTCATGGAAGCCCTGCGGGCCGGCCGGTTTTACGCCACCACCGGGCCGCAGATTTACCAGGTTGAAAACCGGGACAACGCGGAAATCGTCGTGCGCTGCTCGAAGGCGGAAAGCATCATTTACTATTCCAATTCGCCCCACTCCCACGGCCGGGTGCAGACGGGCCGCGGCATAACGGAAGGCCGCTATATCGTCCAGAAGCGGGACCGTTACGTCCGGGTGGAGATCCGGGACGCGGAGGGCCGGAAAGCCTGGTCGGCGCCCATCCGGGTTTGTGAATAAAAGCAAAGGAAGCACGGAAAAATGCGGATTGTGATTGTGCGTCACGGGGAACCGGACTATGAGCATGACTGCCTGACCGAAAAGGGCAGGCTGCAGGCGCTGGCCGCCGCGGAGCGGCTGCGGGAGGAAGGCATTGAGGAAATCTTTTCCTCTCCCCTGGGGCGGGCGGCGGAAACCGCCGCGGCTGCGGCGGAGGCCCTGAAGCTGCCGGTGCGGACCCTGGATTATATGCGGGAACTGCACTGGGGCAGCACGGACGGCACGGAAATTCCCTCCGGCGGGCATCCCTGGGACCTGGCGAACCGGCTGACCGAGGAAGGCTGGGACCTGACGAACCCGGACTGGCGGAACCATCCGTATTTTGCGTCAAATATCGTGACGGAAGAGGCGGACCGGGTGGCGCGGGAAACCGACCGGTGGCTGCAGTCCCTGGGCTATGAGCGGGAGGATGTTGGATACCGGTGCGTCCGGCCGGACGACCGGCAGAAGACGGTGGCACTTTTCTGCCACGGAGGATCCTCCTCCGCGGCCATCGGCCGGGTCCTGAACCTGACCTTCCCGTATGCCTGCGGGATTTTCCACCTGGACTTTACGGGCATCATCATTCTCCGGCTGGACCGGCAGCCGGGCAGCAAAACGCCGCCCTGCCTGGAGCTGGCCAACGATGCGCGCCATATCCGGGAAGACTCGCCGTATATGGCCCGGATCCTGCGAAAAAAGTAAAAAAAAAAGAAGCTTCAGAGGAGGAAAAGAACATGGCAGGAAAAATCATTCATACGGACCGCGCTCCGGCTGCGGTAGGACCTTATTCCCAGGCGATTCAGGCGGGAAATCTGCTGATCACCTCCGGACAGCTGGGGCTGGAGCCGGAAACGGGCAGCCTGCCGGAAGGCGTGGAGGCCCAGGCCGAACAGTCCCTGAAGAACGTGGACGCCATCCTGGCGGAAGCGGGACTGGCACGGACGGACGTGATCAAAACCACCGTGTTCATCCGGAACATGGGGGATTTTGCCGCGGTGAACAGGATTTACGCCGCGTATTTCGGGGATCACAAGCCGGCCCGGTCCTGCGTGGAGGTTTCCGCGCTGCCGAAAAACGGGCTGGTGGAAATTGAAGTCATTGCCGTTAAGGGGTAAACACGCGGCGGTCAATCCGGTCCACATACGCGTCGGCGGGATCGGCCGGATTGTAATGAACGGGCACGACCCAGTCCAGCAGCTTTTCCCGTCCGAATCTCCGGACGGCATAGCGGGTGACGCAGGCCCGGGTTTCATAAACGATGTCGTTCACGGTGTAGTGAACGCGGGCCAGATATTCGGTCACCAGGTCGTCATCCCGGTCCAGGTGCGTTTCGCCGATAATCTGTACAATGCGGCCGCCGGCAGTTCCGGCGGCCTTTTTGCGGGCCGCTTTACGCCGATGGGAGGCCAGGATGCGGGGCAGGAAAAAGGCTATGATGAAAACGATGATCACAGCAAGGTAGATCCAGGTATCCAGCGTGACCTCGCCCACTTCCCAATCCCGGAAGATCTGGTAAACCAAAATGCAGAGAAACACCCAGTAGAGCACCCGCAGGGTCAGGGCGGCCAGCAGCGCCGGCTTGAAAGTCTTTTTTTCAGCCAGCCAGGAGCTGGTCAGCAGTATCAGGAGCAGGGCCAGGGAACAGATGATGATTGCCAGCACGGAGGTCAGCGGATGAATGACCGGAAGCGAAAGATGCTCCGCCGACGCAGTGCAGAGAACGCACAGGACGCCGTAGGCACAGACCGGCTTTGCAGGCTTTTTCCGCCGCAGAAGGGAATACACGTACCAGTTGAGGCAGACGGCGCCGGCAGCTCCCAGCAGAATCAGGAACACCGCCGCGTCCGAAGCGCGCACGGCCCTGCCGATGGGCTCCGCCAGCAGCCACAGCAGCAGGGCAGGCGCCGCCGCGTAAAGCAGCAGGCCTTTCGGAACCGTAACCAGCAGCAATTGTTTCCAGAACTGAGCCGACCGCAGTTTCTCCATTCGGATGTTCACCTGCCTCAGAAATCAGAAAAGGGAACGGAAAAAGCTCTCCGTTCCCTGGGAATTTTATTTGGATGTGTTTTCCCGGATGGCGTCCGAGTTTTCAATCAGCTGGCCGAAACCGTAGAGAAGCATGGAGGAAATCCAGGACAGCAGGAAGCCCAGGAAGATGAAGATGATGCCGGCCAGGACCGTGGAAACCTGGGTGCTGTAGCCGTAACTGTAGTTGAAGGTGGCGGTGCCCCTGGGGCTGATCAGGAAGATGCCCCCGATAATCACAGAACCAATGACACCAATCCAGAAGAGAACCTTTGCGAGCATCTTGATTTTTCCGCCGATGTTTGAGAACATGACTTTTCACCTCGTGGCTTTATTTTCGGAACCATGGAATTCCCCTGTATTGTAGGAGGAAGATCCCTTTCCTGTCAACTGCGGATTCTTTTGCATTTATTGCGCCGTTCGGCCCGGCGTGGTATGATAATCAGAGTGAAATACAGGTGTAAATCGGAGATAACGGTATGAAAAAAATCCTTCAGGGGTGCCTGTGCTTTGTCCTGGCGGCGGCGGTCATGCTGGGGCTTCTGGTCTGCGCTGCGCTGGTGCCCCGGGAAGCCATCCGGAAGCAGGTAACGGAATCGGCGGAATACCTGTGCCGGACGGACGAATACGCCATGGCGGCGGAGGGCGTCGAAAGCAGCCGGATTGACCATTACGCGGACGCGGTGCTGCTGAATATTGCCTGGTATATGAAGGCGGAGGATCCCCTCCGTTCCGCCCTGAAGGCGGAGTATTACGATGCAGAGGGCCTGCAGAAGCCGGAGCTGCTGCGGGAAGCCCTGGAGCACGGCCTGTTGCCCAACGAGCTGTACCTGCGCTACTGGCACGGATCCCTGGCGCTGGTCCGGCCGATGCTGACCTTCCTGACCCTGCCGCAGATTTACCTCTGGCACAGCATCCTGCTGGGGCTGCTGGCGGCGGGCCTGCTTTTCCGGCTGTTCCGCCGGAAGGATTTCATCGCCGCGACGGGAATCCTTTGCGGCATGATCGGAACGGCCTGCTGGTATATTCCCCGGTCCCTGGAGTTTACCTGGGTTTTCCTGATCCTGCTTCTTCAGCTGCACCTGGTCATCTCCCGCTTCTTCCCGAAGGACTGGTTCCGGCGGGGCCTCTTCTTCCTGCTCGGCGGAATGATCACCAACTACCTGGATTTCCTGAGCTGCGAAACCCTGACGCTGCTGATGCCCCTGCTAATGCTCCTGTGGACGGAGCGGGACGCCGGGAAGCCGGACTGGAAAACCCTGGGAAAAACGGCGCTCCTGTGGGGAATCGGCTACGGCGGAATGTACCTGATCAAATGGGCTGCGGCATCCCTGGCCCTGGGGGAAAGCGCGCTGCCCTATGTAACGGGCAGCATCAGCCGGCGCCTGGTGGGACAGGTCGGGGAAATGGACTTTTTCTCGGAGCTGTTCTGGGCGCTGTTCCGGAATGTGTATTATCTCTTCCCGATGGATTACGGCTTTGCGGGAACCGCCGCCGGGATCGCGGCGATGATTGCCGCGGGCTATATCGGGTATGTCCACCGCCGGAAGAAGTATGACAAGGCGCTGATCGGGCGCTTCGCCGCCATCGGGGCGGTGCCCTTCCTGCGGTACCTGGTGCTGATGAATCATTCCTATATGCATGCGTTTTTTACCTACCGGGCCCAGCTTACAACAATTTTTGCGGTGGTGCTGATGCTGGCGGAGCTGACGGGATGGGGGCTGAAGAAACATGGAAAGGCCTGAGGTAACCGTGGTGCTGCCCTGCCGGAACGAGGAAGCCGCCATCGGGGACTGTATCCGGGAAATCCGGCAGTTCCTCCGGGAGGAAAACCTGGAGGGCGAAATCCTGGTGGCGGACAACGGATCCACGGACCGGTCGGCAGGGATCGCCCGCGGCCTGGGAGCCCGGGTCATCCGGGAGGAAAAACCGGGATACGGAAACGCCCTGCGGGCCGGAATCGCCGCGGCGGAAGGCCGGGTAATCCTCATGGGGGACAGCGATACCACCTATGATTTTCTGGAATTGGGCAAACTTTATGGACCCCTCTCCCGCGGAGAATGTGATATAATAATCGGAGACCGGTTCGCGGGAGGTATGGAAAGCGGATCGATGCCCCTGAGCCATAAGGCAGGGGTCCGGCTCCTGAGCGCTCTGGCTCGCAAAAGATATCATACGACAGTCCGGGATTTTCACTGCGGGCTGCGGGGCATCACCCGGGAAGCCGCCCGGCAGCTGAACTTCCGGGCGGAAGGAATGGAGTTCGCCACGGAAATGATCGCCCTGGCTGCAACGAAAGGACTGCGCATCGGCCAGTGCCCGGTGCGCCTGCGAAAATGCCGGGCCAACCGGAAATCCAAACTGAGAACCCTGCCGGACGGCATCCGGCATCTGCGGTATATTCTGGGGAAACCCGGAAAACAGGAGGAGAAGGAGAATGAATAAGAAGATCCTGCGGGAAAGAAGAACGAAATTCCTGGCACTGCTGATGAGCCTGCTGATGGTGTTCAGCCTGCTGCCGATCGAGGCACTGGCGTATAATTGTATAACAGACGGCGGACAGAGTGCGCACAGTTATGGAAGTAACATAACAGAAATCCCGGCGACCTGTATGTCACCAAAGATCCTTCGCAAGTTTTGCACCCGCAATAATGGTAGCTATGATAAGTGCGATGGCTACCTGGATACAACGGAAGGTGAAATAAATCCAGACGCCCATGACTGGGACTGGACTAACGTACAAATCAACTGGGCGGCAGATTACAGTACCTGTACAGCAACCCTGGTTTGTAAATTGAATTCCAATCACAAGGAAACAAAAACGGTAAATACTACCATCCAAAGCGATACTACATCCTGTACGCAAGATGGTTCGATCACATATTCAGCTGTGTTTGAAGGTAAAATTGGCGAAAAAACCACGACAGTGGAGATAAAAGCCCAAGGGCATCAGTGGGGTGACTGGTTTGAAGATCCTGCGCAGTTTGAAAGTTACTATAAAAAAGCGTTTGTCGGAGAAACCCTGAAAGCGGCAACTTGTATGGTAGCCGGGTTTCATGCCAGGCAGTGCACAGTATGCGGGATTCAGGAGGGAAAAGCCCTGAATGATTCGAATGCCCACATCTGGGACAAAGGTAAGATTACGAAAAAGGCCACCTGCACGGAAAAGGGTGAATTGACCTTCACCTGCACCTTGAACAATACTCATACGATGAAGGAAGAAATCGCCATCGATGAGAATGCCCATTCCTGGGACGAAGGCAAGGTTACCACGGCTCCGACCTGCTCTTCAAAAGGCGAAAAGACCTTTACCTGCACGCTGAATAAGGCTCATACGAAAAAGGAAGAAATCAATATCGACCCCAACGCCCATTCCTGGGACGAAGGCAAGGTTACCACGGCCCCGACCTGCTCTTCAAAGGGCGAAAAGCTTTTTACCTGCACGCTGAACAAGGAGCACACGAAAAAGGAAGAAATCGATATCGACCCCAATGCCCATTCCTGGGACGAAGGCAAGGTTACCACAGCCCCGACC
>JAFXRG010000037.1 GCA_017526525.1 Clostridia bacterium
AATCAAGGCGTGTTCAGGAGAAAGTCGGATTCCGGTATCAGTGGAAATCGGAAGATGTTGATGTACCTCTGATGCATGAAACACGAACCGGCTATGTCAGCTGTATTACCAGGGACCAGTGGCAGAAGGACAGAACTTAGTTGTTGATATCCGATACAAATGTATCAACATCGAAAAGAAACATGCGGATGATGTCATTCAGGCTATCTTTGAGTTAAATGGCCATTGATAAATCGAATTGTGGAGGCAGAACCGTGAAAATAGCCGTATTCTCTGATGTTCATGGGAACCTGAAAGCATTGAAGACCACTCTGGAACAGATCAAGGAAAAAAGCCCGGACCTTACCATTTTTCTGGGAGACATTTTTCAACGCGGGAATGAAGAAACAGAATGCCTGGAATTGCTGAAAGCCAGCGGAATCATCTGTCTGAAAGGAAACTGTGAACTATATGCAGAGCATGGCGTGGATATTGACCCGGATGTGGAATACCTGAGGGACTATTATGACGGTGTAAGAAAAAACCTCACAGCCGGGCAGATGCAGTTTATCCGGCAGATGCCGTTGATCTATGAGACAGATTGCTGCGGACACATGATCCGTTTTTCACATTTCCTTTTTTCGGATATTCATTCGGATTATCCTTTTCTGCAGCTGTCAAGCCTGAAAAACGGCGGGTTTGACAGGGCTTGCCAAAGCGAAGAAGTCCTGGGATATGAACTTGTTGTCGTCGGGCATTCCCACCGTAATTTTGCGAAAGGGAATGTGGTTTCTGTTTCGGCTATAGGGCTGGAAGGAGCTTCATACCTTTTGATTGATGGAAACGCAGACGCTGTCAGTTATGAACGCTATTTCATCGATGTTTCTCCGGAACAGTAGTCCGGAATATCCTGACACACATGCGCTTCGGCATTTGCCTGGGAATAGCCTTCGTCACGAACAGTGTCAATCAGCTCTCTGAGATTCATCTTCAAAGTACCTCCATTTGCAGCGCTTCCATGATCATTTTTCGTTTTGGCACAGCCATGGCATAATCCTGAATGTCCTGCATATTTCGCACTTGAAATGCGGGTAAAATCTTCTGTATAATGATGTCGTTCAGAAGACGTATTTGTAACCGTTCAGTTCTCTCGTGAATCAGGATGGCGTTCGTCGGAAACTGGGGGATGACTCCCTCAGTCAGCCTGCGGCTGACAGCTTCCTCTCAGAGGGAGGTGATCCCGTAGGGGCCGGAGGGAGTCCGTAACCCAAAATCATGACGAACGCCAACAGGATTTGTACGGGGAGAGGGAACAGGACGATTTATTCCAACGGATTTCCCTTTGAAAAGGAAGAAAGTCATGACTATTTCCGATAAGCTCTACACAATCCTGGTCCAGGGCGGTTCCTGGAAGACGATTCTCGGCGGCTTGTGGGTCACGGTGCAGATCTTCGCGCTGGCGCTGGTGCTTGGCACCGTGCTGGGCGCGGCGATCTGTCTGTTGCGCACACGGAAGAACCCGATCCTCCGGGGGGTCGCGTCGGTGTATATCGCCGTGCTGCGTGGCACGCCGGTGCTGATGCTGCTGCTGCTTCTGTATTACGGCGTATTCGCCAGGACCGGCTTGAAGCCGGTGACGGTGGCGGTATTCACGTTCGCGTTGAACGTGTCCGCCCACGTGGCGGAGCTGCTACGCTCGGCGCTGGGCGCTTCGGACAGCGGCCAGGCCGAGGCGGCGCGGACGCTGGGCTTTTCCGCCTGGGATACCTTCCGGCTGATTACGCTGCCCCAGGTGCTGCGCATCGCCAAGCCGGTTTACCAGTCCACCATCGTGAACCTGATCCAGTGGACCAGCGTGGTGGGCTACGTTACCATCACGGATCTGACCCGCGTCATCAACAACACCGCTTCCCGCACTATGCAGCCGCTCTTAACCATCGCCATCGGCATGCTGATCTATCTGGCGCTGTCCTACATCATATTTGGCCTGTTTGCGCTGTTGGATGAGCTGAAGAAGAAGGCGCGCGCGACGACTTGAATGAAAAACAGGAGGATTCAACCATGAAGAAAGCAATCTGTCTGATACTGATCGCGCTTGTGGCGCTTTCCACACTGGGCCTTCCGGCGCTGGCGGGGGATCAGGGCGAGCTCGGACGCCTGACCAAGATGAATGTGGATGAAGACACGCTGACACAGGCCATTATGGAAAGCTACTTTGACAAAGTGCCGTTTTCCCGCTATCGTTTTTTCGATAATCTCAACAGCATGATCGAGGCGCTTGTAAGCGGGCGCATCGCGGGGATGGCGCTTGATGAATTCACGGCCGAATACCTGCTCTCAAGGACGGGGGAATTTGCGATCTACAATCCGCCTGAGACAGCTCCTTCGTATAATCTGAATTTCTCGATGCTGCTGCGCGAGGAGGATGCCGGGCTGCGCGACGGTATTTCCGAAGCGATCGAGGCCATGAAGGCCGACGGCACGCTGGACGCGCTGAAGAAGCGGTACATCGACGAGGTCATCGCCGGGATCGAACCCGAAGCGATTGTTCCCGAGGCGTTTGAGGGCGGCGAGACCCTGAAGGTGGCGGTCACGGGCGATCGCCCGCCGATGGATTATTTTTCCGTTGCCGGTGAACCCATCGGCTTCAATACGGCGCTCATTTCAGAGGTTGGCAGGCGGCTTGGCATGAATGTTGAATTCGTGTCGATCGATACGGCCGCGAGAGCCCTGACGTTGGAATCGGGAATATCGGATGTGATTTTCTGGATGGAAGCGGGCGATTTTGGCAACTGGGAAAACGCCGACGTAGAGGATCAGCCCGCGGGCACCGTTGTATCAACGCCATTCCTCACCGGCGCGTTTACCCATGTTGTGCTGGCCTCGTCGGCGATTTTGAAGTCGGACGAGGGTTATAGCGCTCTTCCGGAATACGACAACACGCAAGAGGGAGACATTTCACAATGAGTCTGATCGAGGTGAAGGGCCTGAAAAAGTCCTTCGGTCATCTGGAGGTTTTGAAGGGCGTCGATTTGACCGTGGATCAGGGCGAGCGCATCGCCATCATCGGCGGCAGCGGCTGCGGCAAGAGCGTGTTCCTGCGCTCGCTGTGCCTGCTGGAGAAGCCGGACGCGGGGCAGATACGCATTGACGGGCAGGAGATCACCGCCGCGAAGGGTGGGCAGGTGGACGAGATTCGCCGCAGCATGGGCATGGTGTTCCAGAAATTCCACCTGTTCAGCGAAATGGACGTGATGGACAACCTGTGCCTCGCGCCCACGCGCATCCTGAAAATGTCCCGCGAGGCGGCGGAGCAAAAGGCCATGGAGCTGCTTTCGCAGGTCGGCCTGGCCAGCCGCGCCCACGCCTGGCCCACGGTGCTCTCCGGCGGCCAGCAGCAGCGCATCGCCATCTGCCGCTGCCTGATGATGGAGCCGAAGGTGCTGCTGTTCGACGAGCCTACCTCCGCCCTGGATCCCACGATGGTGGGCGAGGTGCTGGCGGTGATCCGCATGCTGGCAAAGCGGGATCTGAGCATGCTGATCGTGACCCACGAGATGAACTTCGCCCGCGAGGTAGCCAGCCGCGTGCTGTTTTTCGCCGACGGCGGCATCTATGAACAGGGTACGCCCGCGGAGATCTTCGACGCGCCGAAGCGTGAAAAGACGATTTCCTTTATCAACAAGATCAAATATTTCAGCTACGAGATCACTCGCCGCGATTTCGACCTGATGCAGATGCAGGGCGGCATCCAGAACTTCGGGGAAAAGTACGGCCTGGACCAGAAGCAGAGCTACAGGCTGCAAATCTGCTGTGAGGAGCTGGTCTACGAGCTGCTGGACCGCTGCTATCCCAATCGGGACGACGTGGATCTGAAGCTGACGGTCTCCCACGCGGAAGCCGACGGCACGACGAAGATCGACATTTCCTGCGGCGGCGTGGCCTTCAACCCCTTCGAACAGGAGGAGGAGGTTCTGGGCGTGACCGTCCTGAAGAACATGGCCCAAAAGCTGGATTATCGACACACGGATGGCAGAAATCAAATCAGCATTGAACTGTGACGATGTTCCCGTTGCACGGGACGTGCAACTGAACATATTCCGACAAACAGATTATTATGGAGGTGTGCTACTGTGAAAAAGACCGCAACATTTATTCTTGCTTTCATGTTCGCCCTTTTCGTCTGCCAGTCCGTTTGTGTCGCCGAGGATGCCGAAAATACCGGCGCAGTCCGGAAATATGGCAACATAGGCCGGTTGTCCAAGCTGAATATTACGGAAGATGAATTGAACGAAGTGCTCAAGGATATCATGGTTGACAGTATCTGCAACAGATATGTTTTTTATGACACGATGAACGATATGATCATGGCGCTGAACAGAGGCGATATCGTGGCGCTTGAAACCGATCAGAATACAGTAAGATATATCGTATCCAGAAACGATCATATCGTGGATCGCCCGCCCTACATGAATCCCAATATGCTGATCTTTTGTATGCTCCTGCGGGGAGAGGACAGCGAGCTGCGCGACCAGATCTCCGCGTGTATCGCCGAGATGAATAAAGACGGCACCGTTGAGCTGATGAAGCAGACCTACATCGAGGACGTCATTGCGGGAAAAGAACCCGAAGCCATCGAGCCTCAGGTCTTTCAGGACGCCAAGACGATCCGTGTAGCTGTGACGGGAGACCGTCCTCCCATGGACTACATTTCTGCAGGTGGCGAACCTCTGGGCTTCAACACGGCCCTGATCGCAGAAGTCGCAAAGCGGCTGGAACTGAACATCGAAATGGTCAACGTGACCTGCGCGTCCAGAGGCATAGCCCTCGCCACCGGCGTCTGCGATATCGTATTCTGGATGGAGGTCGGCGACTTTGAGAACTGGGAAGGCGCCGATTTCGAGGATCAGCCTGAAAATACCGTTGTGACAGAGCCTTACATGTCTGTTCCCCTGTGGTGGGCAGTCCTCAAGGATTCCCCCGTGGTAGATGTGTATCGGGATAAATGAGCCGGGGCCGTGCCCTTCAATCCCTTCGAGGAGGATGACGACGGCCCTCCTTTTTTGGAGGAGACAGAGAACCGTCCCCTGTCTCCCCCGTAAAACAAAGAAAGGATTGTCAGGATTTCCTGACGGTGTTTGCAGGATGAAACGGTTTTTGTTTTATTTGGTCTTCATTTTTTCGGCTCTGTTTATAATTCCGGCTATGGCTCATGACGCCTGGGTCCTCGAAGGGGAAACCTTTGAATTCAGTATTTCAGGTCGCGGGAAAAATTACAATCATATAAACATCGAATTTTGGATATTCGACCTTGGAGAGGACAGCGAGAGTATTTCATATACATTTGATTTTGACAGGTCAGATAACCAGAAATACAGTGTGCTTCTGCCGGCCGGGGATTACTTTTATTATATCGAGGATGACTTGGGACAGGAACACTATATAAGCAATCTAACTGCATCAGCTGGAAATTATTGGGTAGATGAGGCTGCGGCAGGCCAAACTATCCACGGAATCAGTGTGGTTCGGCTGGATCCCAATAATGAACTGATCGGTGTTCCGGATCAACTTCTGGTGAATGAGTACTATTTTCCGGGAATGACCAGGGTTCCTGAATTCGGGTGGGTGCATTATGGCGACGGAGGATCATGCAGTCTTTCTGACTGCAGTCCTACGCATCTGCACTGTTATCAGGAACCCGGCACTTATACCGTTTGGGCAATTGGAAGGGTTGACGGCCAATGGATCGGCACGAAACCGAAGAAAGTTACCGTGAAAAAAATAAGGGATACTGTTGTGATTCCGGAGGATCTGGAGTTTGTTCTCCCTCAGGTTGCCGACGGGAATAAACCAATTCCTGTTTCAGTTGTCGGGGATCTGACCGGAATTGAATTATATGCGGATTATTACAAAGAAGAAACTCACCTGGGGAGTGAAGTGAAAGATGACAATGGATTGCACAATTTTGAAATAACGGGGAATACGTTTGATCTGAAAATTCCAGAAAAAGCATTTGGAAAAGTGACTGTAAAATTTGAACTGGACCCGGGAAAAGGCACTATGAAATTAATCGGAGAAAAGAGAGCCTATTCCTATGATGTTATTGTTACAGGTTTTAATATTGAATATGACAAAGAGAAACGGGATTATGTTGTTTGCTACTACGGAGAGGAAGGTAAACCGGTAACCGGATGGAATAGGCTGAAAGTTGACGAGGTAAAAAAATACTTCGAAGGTACCGGATCAGATAAAGAAGGAACGTTCTATTTCCAGGAAAACGGAGAGATGCTGAGAGCCTGCGTTAAAGAAATCAACGGAAGCAAGTATTACTTTGATGATAGCGGTGTAATGGCAGAAAACAAGTTGATCAATATGGGTTACGATACTTATTATTTCGGGCCGGACGGAAAAATGCAAACAGGCTGGCAAACCGTTGACGGTGCAGCATATTATTTTGACGCGGACGGAAAACGGACGGAGCTGCCCGGAGACTTTAATACGGACGGCGTCGTGGACGGGAGCGATGTCCTCCACTTTATGAAATATCTTGCCGGGGAAGAGAATGAGGATGGGATGCCGATGGAGCTTGTTCTGGCAACGGCGGATATGAACTGCGATGGCACAGCCGATGAAAAGGATCTCCTGATCCTGATGAATTACTTTGCGGGGAACCTGCAGGATTATGATAAAAACAGCGTGCTGGATGTGATGGATCTGGTGCGATATCGGAAGCGTTTTCAAAAGTGAATCAATAGAAAAGGGGCTGTCTCACTAAGAAAGAAGTGAGGCAGTCCTTTTTGTAAGGATAAAGAACATACCAAAAACACCCGAAACCGAAAAGGAATCGGGCGCTTGCAGTATAATGTAGGTGATGAAAACATTTCCACTGCAGTCCGATTATAGCGCGATTGGAAATGGATATCAACTAAATTCGCGAGACAGGGGACGGTTCTGCGTCTCCTTTTGCCTGTTCGTTTATTCCTGAACCGGGATGCGGATTCGGACGGCGTAGCATACTGGCAGGCGAGGAAGCTGTAACAAGGCTTGCGCTGATGAAGGACTTCACCAATTCGAAGGAATATAAGGATTACCAGGATACGCTGAAAAAGTAAAAACAGGACGAAAAAACGGAGGGGCTGCCCGGCGGCGGCCCTCCTTTTTTGAAGGAGACAGAGAACCGTCCCCTGTCTCCCCGAGCGCAGCAGACCACGGAGCCGGAAGGCTCTGTTGGTCGTAGTAAAAAAGCCGCCCATCCTGATAGAGACGGGCGACTTGCTTTATCTGTATTTTTTGCAGGCATCCTCGAGAAGCCGGAAATCATTGCACCGCCTGGCGAGCGCTGTGGAATTCCCATTCTCAATCTTGTGTGTGTAGACAATCTTCGCATTCTTCCGGATTTTCTCCTGCATGGCCTTAATTGCTCGATACTCAGCCAGAAGCAGAGATTTATACTTGGGATTGCGTTCTTTCGAAATATCAACATATTGCGCCAGTCCATCAGGGACGGGGAACATATTGTTGATATTGATTACGGCATAGTTTTTGATTTTAATGAAGTCCATTGCTTCCGGCATTTTCGCATGCTTGGCTTTAAACGACGACAGCGGTGCAAAATAATCCATCCCGTTGACCGCGAGGATCACGCCTATGTACTTTCGCTCATTCGATTGCCCGGCAGCCTTGTTGTGAAACAGGTGTGGTGCGAAAGCAGTGAGGTAATTCACATATTCGGCATCGACTTCATATAGCTTGATATTATCCATTCGTTTACTCCATAAAACAAGGGCAGGTCTGGCACCTGCCCCTGTTACGATCGCATTCTGAGTAGCGAAACACTCACTCCTAACTGTCTTGATTGGAGCCAAGAGAAGCTCACTTTGTAAATGTCTCATTTGGGGCTGAGATACACCCGCTGTTAAGCATCTTTATTATATGCGGTCAAATGGCCTTCCGTCAAGCTGGAATCGCATATTTACAAAACAGAACGATGGGGACGCCCCTCGTTTCCTGACGGAACCGAACGAATGCGAGACAGGGGACGGTTCTGCGTCTCCTTTTGCCTGTTCGTTTCTTCCTGAACCGGGATGCGGATCCGGACGGCGTAGCCTACTGGCAGGCGAAGCTGGAAGGCGAGGAAGCTGTAACAAGGCTTGAGTTGATGAAGGACTTCACCAATTCCAGGGAATACAAGGATTACCAGGATACGCTGAAGAAGTAAAAAGCAAGGCACATGAAACGGAGGGGCTGCCCGACGAGGGCCCTCCTTTTTTGAAGGAGACAGAGAACCGTCCCCTGTCTCCGAGGGTCATCCCCGGCGTTCCCTTTTTCGTTCTTTGGGAGAAATACCATAGGGTATTTTTCCCTTCTGATCCTGTTTTTCCCTCCTGCATTGCCTTATCCTGTACACGTACCGAATGACCGGTACATGCGAAACGACTGAAACGGAGGGGTAAAACAATGCTGCGCCTGCTTGGACTTCTGGCTCTCGGAAACATGATCTTCGGTGGCAATCGTCATCGTCGCCGTAACGGCAGTTTCCTTGGAGGCCTTTTTATCCTGCCTGCGCTGATGTTCGGCGGCTGGTTTGCGCTCGCCCTGATCGGCGGGGTGCTTGGCCTGATGGGTTCCGTCATCGGCGGAATCTTCTCAGGACTGGAGGCCCTTGCTTCCGGTGCTTTCTCCGGCAGCGGCGTCCTGGGCGGCATCGTGATCGGCCTTGCCCTTTATTTCGGACTGAAAAAGAAAAATGAAGCCCGGAAGGAAGAAAGCGGCAGCACGGTGGACGGAGAAGCCGTGGAGACGGAAATCGTTGAGCCCCAGTATCATCACATGAACGACTGAGCCAAAGGCTCCCGGCAAAAGAGACCGGGAGCCTTTGATTTTTACCACACGGCGATCCGATCCTCCGGCGCGATGTACATGCCGTCGCCGGGCTGGATGCCGTAGAAATCAACAAACTCGTCAAACTGGGCCAGCGTCACATTGACGCGCATGTAGCGCATGGGGTGGACGTCCGTCGCAACCTTCGTTACGAGGAAGGCCGGCAGCCCCTGCATGCGCCAGACAGTGGCATATTGCCGGAAGAAGGCGTCGTAGTCAAAATCCTTATGCTGCGCGGCGATGGCGAGAATGCACTTCATGCCGGCCATGTCCGCAATGGCTTCGGTCTGCACCTGCCGGCCCGAGAAGGCCGCGCCTTCCCAGGGAATGAAGCCGTCATACCAGGCCGCCAGCTTTGCCGCCCGCGCCTGGAAAGCCGCGTAATCCTCCTGCGTCCACCAGCTGGAAAGCGCGCCGTTCTTGTCAAACTGGGCGCCGTTGGTGTCGAAGGCGTGGCTGATCTCATGACCGATGATCGCGCCGATGCCGCCCAGCTTCTGCTCATAGCTCATATCCTCGTTGTAAACCGCGCCGCTGAGGATACCCGCCAGGATGTTGATGGAATTCTTCTGGGCGTCGTAGGCGGCGTTGGCCATCGAGGTGGGCATCAGCATCTGGTCCCACTCGTCCTGTTTCACGGCGGTGTCGACCTTCTGCGACTGCAGGGAAACCAAAAACTCCTCCACCGCGCCGGTTGCAGCCAGCAGGCTGCCGCCTTCCCCGATTCCAGCGAAGTCCAGGGCGGACCAGTCGCCCGTTTCGTCCGGATAGACCGCGTTGATGCGCATGCTGTCCAGCTTTTCGATGGCCTTTGCGCGGGTTTCGTTGCCCAGCCAGTCCACGGATCCCAGCATCACCCGATAGTAAGCAACGATGTCCGTGATGATGTCCAGCATATCCTGGCGCTGCTGCTCCGTGCAATAAGCCTGGATATACAGGTTGTCCATCGGCACGGGCAGCAGGCTCATCACGGTCTGCAGCGCGAGGTAGTCGTCGCTCCTCCCGCCGCTTGCGCCCAGGATGGCGTTCGAGATGGCCTCCGTCTGCTGAAGGGTTTCCCGGTCCAGCAGGTTTGCTACGGAAAGCGCCGTCTTCAGCGCCATCCAGTCCCGCATGAGGACGACGTTTTCCTCCGTGCAGATCTCCGGCAGCGCAGAAATGTAGTCAGGCTCCGTGACCAGGTATTTCCGGCCGGGCTGCAGGCCGAAAGCCCGGAGCAGATCCAGGATCGGGAAGCTGCCCGCGAGCGCCTCCAGCTCCTCCGGGGTGTAATAGTTGAGCATACTCGCAAAGTAATCCGCCTGGTAGCGCGCCGCCGCGGGCCTGATGTGGGCTGCCATCAACGCTTCAAAGGCAAAGGCGTTCGCGATTGCCTGGGCGGCCTCATCCCCGCTGTAGCCCAGCCGCATGAGCATATACGTCCCAAGCTGCTCATATATGGTATGGTTCAGCTCGCCCGCCGGGGTGCGTGCGGCGTATTCCGCCGAATCCCTGAGCAGCAGGACGGGCGCGCCGATCGTGGTTATGTAGATGCCCGGGTCGGTCAGGTCAGCGGCTACCGCCATGCCCAGCGGATAGAATCGTTTGATGTTCCTCCTGTCACACAGGTAGCCGGTGAACGCCTCCAGGCTGTCAATGCCCCGGATCGCCTCCATTACGGGCAGTACCGGTTCCACGCCCTGGGCGTTGCGGTAGTCCCAGTCCGATGCCAGCGCGTACAGCTTGTGCACCAGGTCGGCGTCGTGTCCGGTGAGGCTGTCGTCCTTCATCAGCGCGATCTGCCGTTCCCTCAGCGTACGATCGGCATCCTCCAGCGAACCTGTCGTGGTTTCCCCGGCAGGGATCGCCGAGTGCAGAATCCATTCCTTGTTGACAAACAGGCCGTAATCGTCCCTGAGCACGGCGGGGGTGTCTTCGGTTACATTTCCCTGGATGTCGGCAGCCAGCCAGCGCCCATCCAGGATTTTTCCGTCCTCAGCCAGGGCCGGGGACAGGGCCAGCAAGGCGCACAGCAGCAGCGCGATGAACTTTTTCATAAATTGCCTCCTTCAATAATTTTTTTTGACTCGGTTTCATCCTTTTTCCGGCTTGTATGCAATTCTGCATTTACTGATATTCGGATTGTACAGCGGAACAAAGGAAAAAACAAGACGTAAACGGCTGCCGTCAGGCAACGCAAACAACTGCCATCAGGGAAAAGAGAAACGTATTATCTTATGTGCCCGGTTAAAACGGGCCGGGACAAAGGATGTCGGGAAAATGAAAACCATGGTCCGGAGAGATGACGGGTTTTTCCCGCACCTGAATTGGTCTAATAAGTATGCCGGAAACAGGAAGGCAGAAATTATTGTTTGAAGGGGTGTTCTGAGATGAGTGAAGCATTCTTCAAGGCGATTAAAGATTTTCAGCAGAAGTACGTGACAAAGGAAGAAAAGGAACAGGCGCTGCTGGAGATGAGCGCGGACCAGATCCTGCAGCTGTCCAGGTCCTGCGGCAGCATCCAGGAAGCCTGCTACTACGCCCGGTTTGCCCAGAAAGCGGCGATCCGGGAAAGCGGCATGTGTGCTTAAAGATCCGGACAGGAAAATTCCCGGTACGGGAAGACGGGGATTTCTGTTCAGGGGAACGATGGGGACGACCCTCGTATTATAGAGTAGTAGTTTATAGAGCTCCTCTCCAAGAGCTTGTGCTACACTGCTGGGGATGCTGTGGATTGGTGGGACGACCCTATCGCATGACGGTTTCGGAAAGGCTCCAACCACAGCCCCCC
>JAFXRG010000038.1 GCA_017526525.1 Clostridia bacterium
ACCTGCACCACAGACGGTAATTCCGCTTACTCCTACTGCAGCGAATGCAAGAAGTACTTCGACGCTGACGGCAAGGAAATCAACGAAGGCGACTGGGTCATTGCTGCCGCCCATAAGCTGACCACCACCGATGCCAATCCGGCTACCTGCACCACAGACGGTAATTCCGCTTACTCCTACTGCAGCGAATGCAAGAAGTACTTCGACGCTGACGGCAAGGAAATCAACGAAGGCGACTGGGTCATTCACGCCGCCCATAAGCTGACCACCACCGATGCGAAAGCGGCTACCTGCACCACAGACGGTAATTCCGCTTACTCCTACTGCAGCGAATGCAAGAAGTACTTCGACGCCAGCGGCAAGGAAATCAACGAAGGCGACTGGATCATTCCCGCCGCCCACAAGCTGACTCGCGTCGAAGCCCAGGCTGCCACCTGCTCGGAAAAAGGACATATTGAATATTACCACTGCAGCGAATGCAATAAATATTTCAACGACAAGAACGAGGAACTTCAACTCGCAAACTTGGAGACTGCCGCGCTGGGACATGACTGGGAGAACCAGTGGAAAAATGTTGGTAATGGTATGGAAAGGCGTTACTGCAGGCATGATTCCACTCATTACCAGGAAAGGAAGGGTCCCACTCCTGATCCTCTTGACCCAAGCAACTTACCACATGTTTCTTATGCTTATAAATATCTACTGGAACCAGTGTATGGTGACACCAAACAAGCCGAATCGTATATCAACGATAAGATAGTCGCCGGATTCGGTGTATTGCAGCCACTGGAATCAAAGCCCGTCGGCTCCGTGTCCGCCGCGGGTGCCGACGGAGTCAACGATAATCTCAATCAGGTGAATAATGAAAAACCGCAGAATCCGGATGATAAAGGAATAATCAATCTTGTAATTCCCCAAAGAAAAACAACTGAATCGGATCTCACTAATTTGAATTTTAATAATATGCCCCTTTTGTTGACAAATTCAGATCCCAGTATGGAAGTAGCCAAAGTCCTGCAGCTGATCAATCAGGAAAACGGCGGTCCTTTCGTGGTTGGCGGTGTCGCTGATGCTTCCGTGCAGACAGGCGATGGAAATGATACACTTTTCGGCGGTGCGGGAAAGGATACCCTTATCGAAGATGAGGGAAAGAATATCCTTTTCGGCGGTACGGGAATAGACACCATCACCGCCGGTGCGGGAAAATTCACCATCTCCGCCGGTGATGGAAATGATACACTTTTCGGCGGTGCGGGAAAGGATACCCTTATCGAAGATGAGGGAAAGAATATCCTTTTCGGCGGTACGGGAATAGACACCATCACCGCCGGTGCGGGAAAAGCCACCATCTCCGCCGGTGATGGAGGTAATTTTATCCATTTTAAAGGTACTGAAGAGGCTTCCGTGTCCGTTGACATAAGTGGTGCTTTCTCGAACTCTGGCGAAGTGGCTAATCTCAATCTTGCAAATGTTCAGGGATCCGTAGTCGGAGGCGTAGGAGAGGATTCTGTGAAATCAGGCGACGGAGACGATCTTTTCCGTCTCATAAAAAATGAAAACGACGCTTTGCGTCTCGCGGGCAAGGGAGTTGACGAAAACGCAGAAAACGAAGCTGACATATCCGTAGACGCGGGCGATGGCTTTGACCTGCTGCGACTGCTCGGCAATCAAACCAAACATACTTTTGAATTCAAAAACGGTAAATTCCATATGAACTGATCCTGAACCCGATGGAGGAAAACCAGAATGAAGAAAATCATCGCCGCAGCGCTGGCCCTGGCGCTCCTGCTCCTTTCCCTTCCTGCGTCTTTTGCCGCGGGGGAAACCGTAACGGAAGTCCGCTGGGAAACCTATGAATCCCTGATCGCGGAAAGCGGGATCGAAGCCTCCTTTTATCCCTTGGGCGACACCGGCGTCCGGGTCTGGATTCCGCATCTGTTCAAAAGCATCAATATCACGGATGAATACGCCGCCCGGGGCGTGATCGCCGCCTTTTCCCTGGACGACGCCTCCGGCTTTATTGAAGTTATTCTCCTGGAGGGCGGAACCGCCACAATCCAGTCCACCTACGCCGATATGCAGGAGCTGAAACTCTATCCCGCCCTGGCGGATATCAACGGAATGGAAGCGGTCACCTGTATGGTCCCGGATACGGACGTATACAGCCTCATGGTCATGTTTGAGCCCGGCCGCTTCCTGCAGTTCCTCTTCTATCCCATGGCAAACAGCGCCATGAACTCCCTCACGGCCATCATAGCTTCCTCTATTCAGAAGGAGGGCCTCGTCCCCTCACCGGCACGCCCCGTGGAGGAGGCGGAGGTTGTATCCCTCGCCTGGGCCGACGCAATTGAAAACGCCCGGACCGCGGATCCGGACGGCAGGATGCTGCAGATCGGTGACCTGCATCTTTGCATGTGGACGCCTTCTGTTTTCTTCCCCTATAAAACCCCGGAAGACCGCCCGGATGTCCTGGCCTGGTTTGCCATCCCGGACGGCTCCGCTTCCGTCACCGTCCTGAAGGCGGACGGCAGGGGCGTTTCCCTGCAGGCCTGGCGGCAGGGACTCCTCCGCTACGGCTATGCGGACGCGTCCCTCCTCTCCGTCAACGATATCCCCGCCCTGGCTTATACGGACTCCGCCCGGGACAGTCTGAACGTCCTCTTCGAAGTCCCCGGCGCGGACGGCCTGCTGCAGTTCTCCTTCACTCCGTACTCGGAGGAGGGCTTCGCTTCCGTGGCCGCCCTGATGCTCGCCTCTGTCCAGGCCTTTACGCCGGACCCGTAATCAGTTCTTTCTGTATCTTCAGACAATCAGGCAAATTGTACCTGTCGATCACGGTCTGCCGGGCCGCGGCGCCGAGGCGCGCCCGCAGTTCGCTGTCCTCCAACGCCCGGATGATTTTCCCCGCGATCTCCTCCGGCGAATTCACGTCCGCCAGCAACCCGTTCACCCCGTCTTCCACAACTTCCTGCACCGGCGCCGTCGCCGACGATACCAGGCAGCATCCGGCGGACATGGACTGCAGAACAGACCAGCTCAGCACGTATGGCAGCGTCAGGTACACGTGCACCGTGGATGCCTGCAGCATCGTCCGGAAGGATTCCCTTTTGATCCATCCGAGGAAATGCACCCGCTCCGGGTCGTATCCGCCTTTCTCGACCTCCATCTGTTTCCAGGTCTTCCCGTCCTGCGGTTTGGATCCGTAATGGGTCTTCTCGCCCCCCGCGATCAGCACATGGCACTTCGGCCGCTTTTCCAGCACGATCCGGATCGCGTCCATGAACGCGGGGAAGCACCGGGTCGGCTCCATCCCCCGGGTTACGTAGGTGATGATTTCATCCGAGCATTTCCTTCCCGGCGCGTAGTACTCCGTGTCCACCCCTTCGTGGATTACCCGGATATCCCCCCGGTATCTTTCTGGAAACACGTCCCGCTGCCACTTCGTCGGGCTGATCCGCACGTCGCAGGATTCCAGCTGGTACAGGAACGCCGCGTTCATCTGCGCGATATACAGCCGGCGCTCGTCGTCCGTCCGGTTCGTGAACCAGGCGCCTTTGAATTCCGGCATCATGCAGTGATACCACTCGAAATAGCCGATCAGCCGCGCGGAAGGATAGAAGGCTTTGACGTACATCAGGGATCCCCATCCGCTGTGGCCGTATACAACGTCCGGAACGTACCCGTCCTCCTGCTCCATCTGCTTCATCGCCAGGGCAACAGCCCCGGCTTCCCGGGCGCACTCCTCCAGTGCGGTGGTGTTGTCCAGGTTCGGCGTATACGTCCGCACCAGCACGTTCTCGGGCACCTGTCCATGCAGCTTCCGGCACAGCACCGCCACCCGCATGGACGGATCCCCTGCGAGGTCGTTGATCAGGTATTCAAACTGTCCCGGTATGTACGGGTGGATAAACAATATGTTCATGCTTTCTCCTGCTGCGCGCCGCCGGTCTTCCCGGGGGCGCGTTTTTTTTCAGTACGGATTATATCATCCCGCCCTCCCTGTGGCAATGCGTCCCGGGATGTTCCCCTTTTGTCCATATTTGGGGTTTCCTGTTGTATCCGTTTTCTATACAAATTGTAATGCCAATCGTGTCATATCTGTGTATAATGGAACAGGAAGGCACTTATGTTTGAGCATTTTGAACAGATCTGACGAAAGCTTCCTTTGAATGGGATGAAGAGAAGGACCGGACCAAGCCGACGATCTCCCTGCGCATTTCGACTGCCACACTGAAAAAGGCCAAACAATACGGGAAAGGATATACAGGCTTTCTAAGCCGGTTGCTGGATGCTGCGATCGATGATGAAGATCTGGTCCGGAAATGCATATGAAGCTGATGATTCGCAAAATGACGGATCAGGATCTGGAACCGTTGAGAGCGGCCAGCACCGGGGCGGAGGCTTGCAGAAAGGAAGGGTATTGTGTTTGATAAAGAAAACCTAAGACAGATAAGCATCGAAGGCTGTAAGATGATAGGAAGCGGGGCCCATAGCAAGGTTTACAGAATCGCTCCCGATGAAATCGTCAAAGTCTACAGAGAGGATATACCGTTCTCAAAAATCCAACAGGAAAAGGAAAAATCCAGAAGGGCCCTTATTCTCGGCCTCCCGACGGCCATTTCCTTCGATATAGTGAAGGTCGGCAGCTGCTACGGTGCTGTATATGAGTTGATCGATGCTGAGTCCACTGCCGGGTTCATAGGCAGGAGCAGGGAGAATCTGGACAGGTATAT